>DATFHF010000047.1:0-88561 GCA_035248685.1 Jatrophihabitans sp. | reverse complement strand
GCAAGGAGACCAGCGATATCGCCAACAACACCAACTTCTTGAACACCATCGTCAGCCCGAACACCCTGGTCGGGGTGATCATCGGCGCGGCCGTGGTGTTTATGTTCTCCGGGCTGGCCATCAACGCGGTGTCCCGCGCGGCCGGTGCGGTGGTGTTCGAGGTGCGCAACCAGTTCCGTACCCGGCCCGGCATCATGGACGGCACCGAACGGCCGGAGTACGGCCGGGTGGTCGACATCTGTACCCGGGATTCGCTGCGCGAGCTGATCACGCCAGGTTTGCTGGCGGTGATGGCGCCGATCGCGGTCGGCTTCGGTCTGGAACTCGGCCCGCTGGCCGGCTACCTCGGTGGCGCCATCGCCACCGGCACCCTGATGGCGGTGTTCCTGGCCAACTACGGTGGCGCCTGGGACAACGCCAAGAAGCTGGTCGAGGACGGCATCCACGGCGGCAAGGGCTCGGACGCGCATGCGGCCACCGTCATCGGTGACACCGTCGGGGACCCCTTCAAGGACACCGCCGGTCCGGCGATCAACCCGCTGATCAAGGTGATGAACCTGGTGTCGGTGCTGATCGCGCCGGCCGTGGCGCAGCTGTCGATCGGCAAGGACGCCAATGCCGGCGTCCGGATCCTGATCGCGCTGGTGGCCGTGGTGGTCATCATCGCCGCCATCGTCATCGCCAAGCGGCGGGCGTCCTCGCTCAACGATGACCCGAGCGCACGCGCGGAGCAGACCGAGGTGCAGCGGGTGGCCTAGCCCGGCCGAGGTTACGGCGATGTGTCCCGCATCTTGTGCGTTATGACGCGCAGCCAGCGGGACATTCGGCCAGCGCAGCGCCGCCTGCCTGCCGCGCGTGACGGCCGATGTGCGCGACAATCCAGCCGTGCAGTTCTCGCTGTTCGGTGCACAGGCGGCTGACGCCGTCCTGGCCGATCTGGACGGCCTGCTGCTGGCCGGCGGCCAATGGGTGCGCGCCGAGCGGGGTTGGGCCGCTCGGCTGTCGGTGCTGGTGGACCGGCCGTGGCGGGTCGATGCGCTGCTGGCCGAACTCGATTATCGGGGACTGAGCTGTGACACGGTTCCGGCGCCGGGCGGTCTGATCGCGGTGCGCACTCCGATTACCGAGCTGCTGTGCCGGCAGGCCGAGCGCTGGACCAGGGGAGCGGCGCTGCGAGTGCCGCCCGACCTGGCGCTGTCGGCGTCCGGGCTGCGGTTATGGGCGATCGCCGGTGGCCGCTCGGAGGAGACCGGCTACCTGTTGTCGACGCCCGGCGAGCGGGACGACGACAGCTCGCTGCACCGGGCAGCCGGCCGGCAGCTAGCCGGCCTCGGCATCCCGGCGGCCGGCCTGACCGGGCGCGGCGGTCCTGGCTGGCGGATCACCTCCGCCCGGCGGCTGCGCCGGCTGGCCGAACTGCTCGGTGAGCCACCGGCCGGGGCGGACTGGCCGGTCGGCTAACTGCTGGCCGGACGGTGCTGCGGCAGGCCGGCCGGCTCGGGACTAGATTTTGTGATCATGGATATCGGCATTCATCCGACCGTGGTGGTCATGGGGGTGTCCGGCAGCGGTAAAACCACGGTCGGCCTGCTGCTGGCACACCAGCTCGGGGTGCCGTTTGCCGATGCGGATGAGTTCCACTCCGAGCAGGCCAAGGCCAAGATGGCCTCCGGCCACCCGCTGGACGACGACGACCGGGCGCCCTGGCTGCGCCGGCTGGCCGACTGGCTGTCCGGTGAGCAGGACGGCGCGGTGCTGGCCTGCTCGGCGCTCAAGCGCCGCTACCGGGACGTGCTGCGTTCCGGCTCGCCCCGGCTGTGCTTCCTGCACCTGACCGGTGCGGCGGCGGTGGTTACCGAGCGGGTCGGGCATCGACGCGGGCACTACATGCCGGCTTCGCTGGTGGATTCCCAGTACGCGACGCTGGAACCGTTGGAACCGGACGAGCTCGGGGTGGCGCTGAACTTCACCAGCCCGCCGGAGCAGATCGTCGAGCAGTTCCTCAAGGAGGTCTCATGAACGTCCAACTGCTGGCGGCCGGCACATCCGGCAGTCATGACACCAGGCTCATCGTCGCGGCGCTGGTCGGCATCGCGGTGATCATCGCGCTGATCACCTTCGCCAAGCTGAACCCGTTCGTCAGCCTGACCACCGGCGCGATCCTGGTCGGCGGGCTGGCCGGCCTCGGCCTGGACAAGACCGTGACCAGCTTCGGCAACGGCGTGGGCAGCACGGTGGCCAGCGTCGGGACGCTGATCGCGCTGGGTGCCATCTTCGGCAAGTTGCTGGCCGACTCCGGCGGCGCTGATCAGCTGGTGGACACCATCGTCGGCCGATCCAGCGAGCGCACCCTGCCCTGGGCGATGGCGCTGGTCGGCATGATCATCGGGCTGCCGATGTTCTTCGAGATCGGCCTGGTACTGCTGATGCCGGTGATCCTGCTGGTCGCCCGCCGATCCGGGCTTCCGCTGATGCGGGTCGCCATCCCGGCGCTGGCCGGGCTGTCGGCGATGCACGGCTTCGTGCCACCGCATCCCGGTCCACTCGCCGCGGTCGGCGCGCTGCACGCCGATCTCGGGCTCACGCTCGGCCTCGGCGTGCTAGTGGCGGTGCCGTGCGTGACCATCGCGGGCCCGCTGTTCTCGGCGCTGGCCGCCCGCTGGGTGGACGTACCGGTGCCCGAACTCTTCCTCGGCCCGGGCCAGACCGACCAGGCGGCCGAGCCGGCGTTGGCCCGGACCGGGACGGCCGGCGGCACTGCCGAAACCAACGGCGCGGCGCCACCAAGCACGCCGCGGACGGCAACGCCCGGGACCCGCGCGGCCGGCACCGTGACCGGTGGATCGGGCTGGGTCGCGCAGGGTCTGCGCCGGCCGAGTTTTCCGGTCACGCTGGCCACGGTGCTGCTGCCGGTGGTGCTGATGCTGGCCAAGGCGATCGTCGATGTGCTCGACCAGCACGGCGATGACGTGCTCAAGCGGGTGCTCGACTTCATCGGCACGCCGCTGATCGCGCTGCTGGTAGCGGTGCTGGTGGCTATGTACACCCTCGGCGTCGCGGCCGGCTTCGACCGGTCCCGGCTGTCCGGCACGGTGGACGCCTCGCTGCCGCCGATCGCCGGCATCCTGCTCATCGTGGCGGCCGGCGGTGGCCTGAAGCAGGTGCTGGTGGACAGCGGCATCTCCAAGGTGATCGCGTCCTGGGTGGAGGGCTCGACCCTGTCGCCGTTGCTGCTGGCCTGGTTCGTGGCGGTGTTGATCCGACTGGCCACCGGTTCGGCAACGGTGGCGACGGTGACCACGGCCGGCATCCTGCAGCCGGTCACCGCCACCCTCAGCACGTCCCACGTGTCGTTGTTGGTGCTGGCGATCGGCGCCGGCTCGCTGTTCTTCTCCCACGTCAACGACGCCGGTTTCTGGCTGACCAAGCAATATTTCGGTTTGTCGGTGAGCCAGAACATCAAATCCTGGTCACTGATGGAGACGGTACTGTCGATTACCGGGATCGCCGTGGTGCTGGCGCTCAGCGTGGTGGTCTGAGCAACGCCGCACGGGAAGCGGGCGGGGTACGGTACCGTCCGCCGCAACGGCGTGCACTATTACCAGATCAGTTGATCACTCTGAGTGATCCCGGACAGGGAGTTATTCGTGGCGCAGGCACGTGGGAAGCGGACGGCCACCGGCAACAAGCTGGTGATCGTCGAATCCCCGGCAAAGGCGAAGACGATCGGCGGTTACCTCGGTGCGGGGTACACCGTCGAGGCGTCCATCGGCCACATCCGTGATCTGCCCCGCAATGCCGCCGACGTTCCGGCGGCGTACAAGGGCCAGCCGTGGGCTCGGTTGGGCGTGAACACCGACGCCAACTTCGAACCGCTCTACGTGATCAGCCCGGACCGCCGGCAGCAGGTGTCCAAGCTCAAGGCGCTGGTCAAGGACGCCGACGAGGTGTACCTGGCCACCGATGAGGACCGCGAGGGCGAGGCCATTGCCTGGCATCTGGCGCAGACCCTGAAGCCGACCGTCCCGGTCCGCCGGATGGTGTTCCACGAGATCACGCCGGCCGCCATCGCCCGGGCGGTAGCCGAGCCGCGCGACATCGACGCCGACCTGGTCGACGCGCAGGAGACCCGCCGGATCCTGGACCGGCTGTATGGCTACGAGGTCTCGCCGGTGCTGTGGAAGAAGGTGCTGCCCAGGCTGTCCGCCGGCCGGGTGCAGTCGGTGGCCACCCGGATCGTGGTCGAGCGGGAACGCCAGCGGATGGCCTTCCACTCCGCGAGCTACTGGGACATCGAAGGCACCTTCGCGCCGGCCGTCCGCAAGGCCAATGATCCGGAAAGCTTCGGTGCCACGCTGGTCGCCCTCGGCGACGAGCGGATCGCCACCGGTCGCGACTTCGACCCGGCCACCGGGCTGCCGTCCTCGGCGGTGCTGCACCTGGACGAGGCCGGCGCGCGCGGCCTGGCCGCCCGGTTGGCGGACGCCGACTTCGCGGTGACTCGGGTCGAGGAAAAGCCGTACCGACGCCGGCCGTACCCGCCGTTCATGACCTCGACGCTTCAGCAGGAGGCCGGCCGCAAGCTGCGCTGGTCGTCCCAGGTGACCATGCGGGTCGCCCAGCGGCTGTACGAGAACGGCTACATCACCTACATGCGGACCGACTCGACGAACCTGTCCGAGACCGCGCTGGCCGCGGCCCGGTCGCAGGCCCGCGATCTCTACGGTGACGCCTACGTCCCGGCCGAGGCACGGCACTACAGCCGCAAGGTGAAGAACGCCCAGGAGGCGCACGAGGCGATCCGGCCGGCCGGTGACACCTTCCGTACCCCGGGCCAGCTCGCCGGCCGGCTGAGCCCGGAGGAATTCCGGCTCTACGAACTGATCTGGCAGCGCACGCTGGCTTCGCAGATGGCCGACGCGGTCGGTACCACCGTCTCGGTACGGTTGGCCGGCACCTCGATCACCGGCGAGCGGGCTGAGTTCGCCACCTCCGGCCGGACCATCACCTTCCCCGGTTTCCTGCGTGCTTACGTGGAGGACACCGACGAGCCGGCCGGCGGCGCGGAGGAATCCGGTCGCGACGACAGCGAGCGGCGGCTGCCGCAACTGGCTCGAGGCGATGAGCTCGCAGTGCGCTCGCTGCAACCGACCGAGCACACCACGAGCCCGCCCGCCCGCTACACCGAGGCATCGCTGGTCAAGGCGCTGGAGGAGCTGGGCATCGGCCGGCCGTCCACCTACGCCTCGATCATGCAAACCATCCAGGACCGCGGCTACGTCTGGAAGAAGGGCGCGGCGCTGATCCCGTCCTGGGTGGCGTTCGCGGTGACCGGACTGCTCGAGGGGCACTTCGGTCGGCTGGTGGACTACGGGTTCACCGCCTCGGTGGAGAACGACCTGGACTCCATCGCCGAGGGCAACACCTCGCGGGTGGATTGGCTGCGCCGGTTCTACTTCGGGGTCGGCGACTCCGAACGCCCGGCCGCCGACGGCCGGATCTCCGCGCAGGGTGGCCTGAAGAAGCTGATCGCCGAGCGGTTGGAAGACATCGACGCACGCGGGGTGAACTCGATCCAGCTGTTCGGCCCGGACAGCGACATCGTGGTGCGGGTCGGCCGGTACGGCCCATACGTCCAGCAGGGCGGTCCGGACTCCGAGCGCCGGGCGTCGGTGCCGGAAGATCTGCCGCCGGATGAACTGACCCGGGAAAAGGTCGAGCAGCTGCTGTCGGCGCCGTCAGGTGATGTCGAGATCGGCATCGATCCGGCGACCGGGCGGCAGATCACCGGCAAGACCGGTCGGTACGGGCCGTACGTCACCGACGGGGAACGGACCGCCTCGCTGTTCAAGCACATGTCGCTGCAGACGGTGACGCTGGACGAGGCGGCCCGGTTGCTGACCCTGCCGCGGGTGGTCGGCATGGACCGGCTGGTTGCCGACGACGGCTCGGTGCAGGAGCTGGAGATCACCGCGCAGAACGGCCGGTACGGGCCGTACATCAAGCGCGGCACCGACTCCCGGTCGCTGGAGTCGGAAGAGCAGCTGTTCACCATCACCCTCGACCAGGCAGCGGCCATCTTCGCCCAGCCGAAGTTGCGTGGGCGGCGGACCGCGGCCGCCCCACCGTTGAAGGAACTGGGCATCGACCCGGCATCAGGCAAGCAGATGGTGATCAAGGACGGCCGGTTCGGACCGTACGTCACCGACGGCGAGACCAACGCCTCGCTACGCCGGGACGACTCGGTGGAGGCGATCACCGACGAGCGGGCCGCTGAGCTGCTGGCCGACCGGCGGGCTCGCGGGCCGGTGAAGAAGAAGGCGGCTGCTAAGCGGGCACCGGCGAAGAAGACCGCCGCGAAGAAGGTCGGCGCCAAGAAGGTTGCTGCCAAGAAGGTGCCGGCGAAGAAGGCGTAACTACTGGCGGTTGCGGCCTTGGCGGCGCTCGATTCGCTCGAACATCTTCTCCCGGCGCTGCTGCACGTCGTCCGATCGTCGCTGGGTTTGTTGTTGCTCGCGAACCCGCTCACCGGTGCCGACCGGGTAGCCGGCCTTTACCAGCCGGTGCTCGGTGGTCTCGATCAGGTAGCCGAGCGAGTAGATCAGGCCCATCGTGACGCCACCCAGCGCACTCAGGCCACGGATCCAGAATGGGCCGGGGACGAAGACCAGCAGAACGACCACCAGCGGCGCCACCACCAGCAAGGAACGCAGCACCTGGCGCAGTGCCCACGTACGGCAGGTGACGTCGTGTAGCACCCAGTCGCGGTACTGCTCGGGCAGGCCGCCGCCGAGGGAGTACCGCAGCCAGCGCAGTGGGCCAGGCCTCAGCATGCCTTCAGTATGCCGACCGGCCTCGGCGCTACCAGCGGCGCGGTCGGCGAACCGGGGTCGGCGACCAGGCCTGCTGGAACTCGATCCGGTTGCCGAACGGGTCTGCCACATGGAACCGCCGGATCCCCGGCAGCTCACCGTCGGCTCGGGCGCCAGCGTAGCCATGCTCGGCCAACAGCCGGAACAGCTCGTCTAAGTCGGTGACGATAAACGCGGGATGTGCTTTGCGGGCCGGGCTAAACGGCTGCTCAACGCCCAGGTGCAGCACCGCCTGGCCGGAGCAGAACCAGCAGCCACCGCGACCGGCCAGTGCCGGTGGCTTGGCGAGCTCGGCCATGCCGAGCAGGCCGCCGTAGAACCGGCGCGCCTCGTCCTCAGCACCGGCCGGGATGGCGACCTGGACGTGATCGATGCCGGTGATCATTTGCGCCCCACCACGAAGGTGCGCCGGAACGGGAACACCGTGCCGTGCTCGGTGGCCGGGTAGGCGATCCGCAGCCTTCGCGCGTACTCGCGTTCGAACGCGGCGGCCTCGTCGGCCGGCAACGCCGCCAGCACCGGCCGCAGCCCGGTGCCACGTACCCATTCCAGCACCGGATCAGCACCGGGCAGCAGATGCAGGTAACTGGTTTGCCAGGCGGTCATCTGCAGACCGGCCGCGCACAGTGCCAACAGGTAGTCCTCAGCGGGCGAAACCGCGTCGGCATGCCGGAGCACACCGGCCAGCTTGGCCGACCACTCGGGCGACTCGGCCAGTTCGCGCATCAGCAGGTGGGACGGGGCGGAGAAGTTGTCCGGCACCTGGAAGGCGAGCCAGCCGCCGGGGTTGAGCTCGGCTGCCCACCGGTCGAGCAGCTGAAGGTGGCCGGGTAGCCATTGCAGCAGGGCATTGCTGACCAGCACGTCGACGCCGGCGGCGGAGAAGTCGGCCGCCTCGCCGAGTTGGAAGCTCAGCCGGGCCGCCTGCTGGCCGGCGGCGCGCTCGATCATCTCCGGCGAGGAGTCGATGCCGAGCACCTGCGCCGCCGGCCAGCGCGCCGCCAGGGTGGCGGTCAGCTCACCGGAACCGCAGCCGAGGTCGACCACGGTGGCCGGCGCGTCCGCAGCTACCTGGCCCAGCAGGTCGAAAAATGGTCGGCTGCGCTCCGAACCGAACCTGGCGTACTGCGTGGGATCCCAGCGCATCATCAGCTCCATTCTCTCGATACCAAGAGATTATACCTTGATATCGAGAGAGTTTGCTAGGCTGGACTGGTGACCGACGAGGTGGACGCGATCGCCCGGGCCTGGCAGGCGCAGCGGCCGGATCTAGAACTGGCGCCGATCCAGGTGCTGAGCCGGATCAGCCGGATCGCGCAACTGCTCGACGAGCGGCGTAGCCAGGCCTTCGCCGAGCACGGCCTGGCGGCGCACGAGTTCGACGTGCTGGCAGCACTGCGACGCAGCGGCGCCCCGTATGAGCAGACCCCGGGCCAGCTGATCGAGGCGACCCATGTCACATCCGGCACCATGACGAACCGGCTGGACCGGCTGGCCAGTCGCCGGTTGGTGGTGCGCAAGGCTCATCCGGCTGATGGCCGGCAGGTGATCATCCGGCTGACCGGCAATGGTCTGCGCAAGGTGGATGCGGCATTCGAAGCGCTGCTGGCCGGTGAGGAGGCGCTGTTGACCGGCCTGTCCGCGAACCAGCGGGCCGGCCTGGCCATCGGCCTGCGCCGGCTGCTCAGCCTGGCCACCGGCTCCGACGAAACGGTCGGGCCCGGCCGATAGTCTGATGCTCATGCCGCTGTTCATCGCCTTCGAGGGCGGCGAGGGCTCGGGCAAATCCACCCAGATCACGCTGCTGCACCAGCACCTGGTCGAGTCGGACTGCCCGGTGTTCGCCACCCACGAGCCGGGCGCCACCTCGGTCGGCAAGGCGATCCGGTCGCTGCTGCTGGAGACCGACGAGCAGATCTCGCCCCGCAGCGAGGCGTTGCTGTTCGCCGCCGACCGGGCCCACCATGTCGAGACCGAGATCCGGCCGAAGCTCGCGGCCGGCCAGCACGTGCTGTGCGACCGGTACGTCGACTCCTCGATCGCCTACCAGGGCGCCGGCCGGACGCTGTCGACCGACGAGATCGCGGCGCTGTCGAACTGGGCCACCCAGGGCCTGCTGCCGGATCTCACGGTGCTGCTGGACATCGCCCCGGAGCAGGGGCTGGCCCGGGTCGGCGACCGTACCCGGCTGGCCGGCCCGGACCGGCTGGAGCGCGAACAGCTGGCGTTTCACGAACGGGTCAGGGACGGTTTTCTTCGGCTGGCACACCAGGATCCGGACCGCTACCTGATCCTGGACGCGACCCGCCCGGTGGCCGAGCTGGCTGTCGACATCGCGGCCGAGGTGCGGCGTCGGCTGGCGATCGAGTGACCGTCTTCGACGCCTTGATCGGCCAGGACACGGCGGTGGCCGAGCTGTCCCGAGCCGCCCGAGCCGGGGCCGAGGTGGTGGCCGGCCGACCGGTGCCACCGGGCTCGATGACGCATGCCTGGCTGTTCACCGGTCCGGCCGGCTCCGGCCGTTCGGTCGCTGCCCGGGCATTGGCCTGCGCGCTGGAGTGCGACAACGCGCTGCCCGGCCTGACCGGCGGGGACGCCGACCTGCCGGCCGCCGATCCCGGTTGCGGGCACTGCTCGTCCTGCCGTTCGGTGCTGGCCGGCAGCCATCCGGACGTCCGCTGGGTGGTGCCCGAAGGGCTGTCGATCGGGGTGAGCGAAATGCGCGCGGTGGTCGGCCTGGCCGCCCGCCGGCCGATGCTGGGTCGCTGGCAGGTGGTGGTAATCGAGGACGCCGACCGGCTCACCGAGGGTGCGGCGAACGCCCTGCTCAAGGCGATCGAGGAACCACCGGAGCGCACGGTGTTCCTGCTGTGCGCGCCGTCCACCCATCCGGACGACGTGATCGTGACCATCCGTTCGCGCTGCCGGGTGGTCGGGTTGCGCATCCCACCGGCTGACGCGATCGCCCGGGTGCTGATGGCCGATGGCATCGAGCAGGCCACCGCGCAGTGGGCCGCGCAGGCTTCGCAAGGCCATGTCGGACGGGCTCGCCGGCTGGCGCGCGACGACGAGGCGCGCCGGCGTCGGGCGGCGGTGCTGGCGATTCCGGCCCAGCTCACCTCGTTGAACGCCTGTTTCGAGGCCGCTGAGCACCTGGTGCGGGCGGCCGAGGCCGAGGCGAAGGCGCAGACCGACGAGCTCAACGCCCAGGAGACCGAGGAGCTCAAGATTGCTCTCGGCGCCGGCGGTACCGGCAAGGGCGCCGCGACCGCCGCCCGGGGGAGCGCCGGCCTGATCAAGGACCTGGAGCGCCGGCAGAAGTCACGCGCTACCCGGCTACAGCGTGATGCGCTGGACCGCGCGCTGGTCGATCTGGCCAGCTTCTACCGGGACGTGCTGCTGGTGCAGGCCGGGGCGTCGGTGCCGGCCGCGCACCCGGACTTTGCCGCCGAGGTTGCCGTGGTGGCCCGTTCGGTGGACCCGGCCGGCGCGCTGACTCGGCTGGATGAGGTGCTCGACTGTCGCACCGCGATCGAGTTGAACGTCAAGCCCAGGATCGCGATCGAGGCGATGACCGCGGCCCTGCGATTGCCCTGATCGCTCGGGTACCTCCCAGGGCAGGGCAGCGGCGGGATAGTCTCAGCGTATGGCTCTGATTTGCGCGGTGACTTTCACCGACCGGGGCCGGCTGTATTACGCCGATCCTGCCGGCCTGACGCCGGCGGTGGGCGACCGCGTGCTGTACCCGACCGACGACGGACCCGAGGTCGCGCAGGTGATCTGGGCGCCGCAGTGGACCGCGGACGAGATCGCCGGCCTGCCTCGCCTGGTCGGCATGGCCACCGAGGCCGACCTGGCCGCCGCCGAGCGCAGCCGGCGCAAGCGAGCGGAGGCGCGGGTGGCGGCTCGGCGGCTGATCCGCGAGCACCAACTGCCGATGAAGCTGGCCGGCGTCGACCACGTGCTGTCCGGCAACCGCACGGTGATCTACTTCTCCGCACCGCACCGGGTCGACTTCCGGGCATTGGTCCGGGATCTCGGCGCCACCCTGAAGGGACGGGTGGAGTTGCGGCAGCTGTCGGCGCGGGATGAGGCCCGGTTGATCGGCGGCATCGGCTCCTGTGGCCGGGACCTGTGCTGTTCGACCTTCCTGGTGGACTTCGAGCCGGTGTCCGTCCGAATGGCCAAGGACCAGGATCTGCCGCTCAATCCGATGCGCATCAGCGGGGCCTGCGGGCGATTGATGTGCTGCCTGAAGTTTGAGCACCCGCTGTACCAGGACTTCGCCGACCGAGCCCCGCAGATCGGTGCCTGCGTGTCCACGCCCGAGGGCGAGGCGACGGTGCTGTCGCATTCGGTGCCCAGCGATTCGGTGGTGGTGCGGATGACCGCCGACGGCCGCCGCTCGACCTGCGCGCTTGCCTCGGTGTGCTCGGCCCGCAAGGCACATGACCGCTTCTACGGGGACGGGACGGTCGGCTCGGCGGTGGCAAGCCCGGCGGGCGACCTGCAACCACGATCCTGATTGGCATTTAGGTCAGATAGCTAGCTTCAATATGCTTACTGGCATGGGTGCATGGCGACGGTTGAGGTGCCGAGTGTCCGGACATCTATGGGCGCCCTTTGGGCCACCGCCGCGCTATTCGGATTACCTTCCGCACGTGCTCCGCTGCGACCGCTGCCGCGAATATCAATTCGCGTCCGGCGACCCGGTCGATGCGGCGCTACTTCCGAACGTGTATCCGTACCCGGCACGACCGCATCCCGATCAGCCGACCGGATGGACCAGATACGAACCCCGGCCGTAGACCGCCTGGTCAGGCCCGGCGGCTGCGGAAGACCCAGCCGCGAAGCAGCACGAACCGCAGCACGGTCGCGGCCAAGTTGGCGGCTACCAGCACGCCGAGTTCGAGGCCGCGGTGCGGAGCATGGTTCAGCCGATGCAGGGCCGCCAGTGCGCCACTGGTCAACGCCAGGCCGAGGCCGAAGACGGCCAGGCCCTGCATCTGGTGCCGGCCGGCTTTCGCCCGTCCGGATATGCCGAAAGTCAGTCGACGGTTGGCCGCGGTGTTGGCCAGCGCGGTGACCAGTAGCGCGAACAGGTTCGCGCCCTGGGCGCCGAGTGGTGCCCGGCAGGCCAGGAACAGCGCCAGGTAGGCCAGCGTGCTGACCACGCCGATCACCGAGAACCGGACCAGTTGGCGCAGCAGCCCGGCCGGCACGTCCGGAGTGCTCGGGACGAGTGGATGCCGGCCGAGCTGGGTGCGAATCTCAGCCAGCGGCAGCGCACCGGTGGCCAGTGCCCGTCCGACCCGGGCCACTCCCTTGAGATCGGCGATGGCGGTCGCGACCAGGTCGACCCGGGAATCCGGATCGTCCACCCAGTCCACCGCAACCTCGTGGATTCGCAGGCCGCTGCGTTCGGCGAGCACCAGCAGTTCGGTGTCGAAGAACCAGCTGGTGTCCTGCACCAGCGGCAGCAACTGCCGACCGACGTCAGCCCGGATCGCCTTGAAGCCGCACTGCGCGTCGGAGAACCTGGTGAACAGGGTGCTGCGCAGGATCAGGTTGTAACAGCGGGAGATCAGCTCCCGTTTGGTGCCTCGGATCACACGGCTGTGCCGGGCCAGCCGAGAACCGATGGCCACATCGGAATGCCCGGTGATCAGCGGCGCGACCAGCGGGAGCAACGCGTTCAGGTCGGTGGACATGTCCACGTCCAGGTAGGCCAGCACCTCGGCCCGGGACGCCAGCCAGACCGTACTCAGCGCTCGTCCCCGACCCTTGTCCTCCAGCCGGACGTAACTGACCCGATCCAGTTCCTGGCTGAGCGCCTGCCCGACCAGCGGTGTCTGATCGGTGCTGGCGTTGTCGGCAATGGTGATCTGAAACTGGTACGGAAAGTGCTGTTCGAGATGCTCGTGCAGTCGCCGCACGCAGGAGGCCAGGTCGGCCTGCTCGTTGTAGACCGGGACGGTCACGTCGAGGGTCGGCCGGATCGGGTCCGGTCGGCCGGATTCACCGGTGCGGTCTGCTGGCTGCACGAACGTCGTCATGTGATCAGATTCCGGCGTGCGGCTGGCGTGCCGTTGTGGCCGACCTGTGCGTTGCCTTTAAGCATCTGCGCATCCGCGCCTTTTAAATATTGTGCGGCCCGAGCAGGCGGTTTCTTGGTGGAAAACCGCCCGCTCGGGCCGCACAATGGCGCCGGGGAAGCTAGCTGCTGGGTTGGGTCAGGTCGTACAGGGTGGTGCCGCCGATGGTGACGGTCTTGAAGTTGCTGGCCACCCAATTAGCAATGGCTGCCGAGGAATTGCTGCCGCCCTGCTGGTTGCCGCCGAAGCCACCGCCACCGATGAAGTAGTGAATCTTGCCAGCTGCCACGTAAGCCTGGAACTGGGCCAGCGTCGGTGACGGGTCGCTGCCGTTGAAGCCGCCGACCGGCATCACCGGTTCCTGGCTGGCCAGCTGATATCCGGCGGCGGTGTTCGAACCGACCGCGGCGGCAACCCAGGTGTAGGACGAGGCGTTGGCCTTCAGCGCGGCGACCAGGGCTGCCGACGGGGTGCTGGCGTTGAGCAATCCGCCCCCGCCGCCGCCTCGACCGAGTCCGCCGGGACCGCCGGCGAATCCGCCGGTAGTGCCTCCGAAAGCGCCGCCGGCGAATCCGCCGGTGGGCGGACCGGCGAACCGTCCGGCCCCGCCACCGCCGAGACGCCCACCCGGCCCGCCGAAGCCACCGGCGGAAGCCGGCCCGGCGCTGGGGATCGCACCGGTATGTGGCGTGCGGGCAGTGGAAACCGCGTACGCGCTCGGCCCGGCCACGCCGGCGACCAGGGCCACCGTGGCGATCACGGTGCCGACCTGCCGGGCCATCCGGGACACCACGAGCAGCAGCAGCGCGCTGGCGACTCCGGCGACCAGGATTGCGTAGCGCAACCAGGGCAGCCAGGTGGGGGTTCGGTCGAGCAGCATGAACTGCCAGCCGGCGGCGAGCAGCACAGTCAGCGCGAGCGGCACAGCGGCCGACAGCAGGTGGCGGTAGCGCCACAGCAGCGTCGCACCGATACCGATGATCCCGCCGATGGCAGGCGCCAGTGCGACCGTGTAATACGGGTGGATGATGCCCTTGGCGTAGCTGAACACCAGGCCGGTGACCAGCAGCCAGCCGCCCCACATCATGAGCGCGGCCCGAGTCCGGTCGGTGCGAATCGCCTTACGGGTAAACCATAAACCGGCAACCAGTAACAGCAGCGCCGAGGGCAGCAGCCAGGAGATCTGTGTCCCCATGTCAGTGCCGAACAGACGGGACGCGCCGGTGCTGCCCCACATGCCGCCAACGTTGCCGGCGGGGCCGCCGCCGCCGACACTGCCGGTCTCATTGCCGGTGAGCCGACCGAACCCGTTGTAACCCAGGGTCAGTTCCAGGATCGAGTTGTGTTGCGAACCGCCGATATAGGGACGGTCAGCGGCCGGGATCAGCGACACGATCGCGACCCACCAGCCGGCCGACACGACCAGCGCAGCACCCGCGCTCAGCAGCTGCCCGATCCGGCGGCGCAGCGGGTTCGGCGCGGCGACCAGGTACACCAGTGCGAACGCCGGTACCACCAGCAACGCCTGAAGCATCTTGGTCAGGAATCCGAAGCCGACCAGCGCGCCGGCCCAGGCCAGCCACTTCGTCGAGCCGGATTCGACCGCGCGGATGAGGCAATACGCGCCCAGGATCAGTAGCAGCACCAGGAGTGCGTCCGGGTTGTTGAACCGGAACATCAATGCCGCGACCGGTGTCACGGCCAGTACCGCACCGGCGATCAGGCCGGCGGCGGCACCGGAGGTTCGGCGGACGGCCAGGTACAGCAGCCCGACCGATGCCACCCCTTCCAACGCCTGCGGAGCCAGAATGCTCCAAGAGTTCAAGCCGAACAGCCGCACCGACAGCGCCATCACCCAGATCGCGGCCGGCGTCTTGTCGACGGTGATGGAGTTGGCCGCGTCCGAGGAGCCGAAGAACAGCGCCTTCCAGCTGACCGAGCCGGCCTGCGCGGCAGCCGAGTAGAAGGAGTTCGCGTAACCGGAGGCGCCCAGCCCCCACAGGTACAGCACCGCCGTCGCCAATAGCAGCCCGAGCAGGGTGGGACGGATCCAGCCGGCGTCGGTGTCTCGCCCGCGCAGCAGATTGCCGGACCAGCGGCGACGCGCGACCGGTGGGGCAAACGTGGGTGGTGGTGGTGGTGGCCAAGTCAGGGTTTGTGCGCTCATATTGCTAGAGGCTGCCGGGGCTGGCTTGCCACACTCTGTGAGCCGCCTTGACGATCCCCATGGACCGGCAGGCTCACTAGGAACAGCGTGTCGCCGGGCAGGCTGGTTACCGTGATCCTGCCGTGGTGCGCGGCGACCACGGCTGCCACGATGGCCAATCCGAGGCCGGTGCTGCCGGCGGCCCGGGAGCGGGACTGTTCACCGCGGGAGAACCGTTCGAAGATGTCGGGCATCAATGCCGGGGGAATGCCCGGGCCGTTGTCCCGCACTGCCAGCAGGACGGTTTCGGCTTGCCTGGACAGGGAAAGCGTCACCGAGGTGCCGGCTGGCGTGTGGGTTCGAGCATTGGCCAGCAGGTTGGCCAGCACCTGGTGCAACCGGGCGGCGTCACCGGTAGTCAGCACCGGCTCGTCCGGCACCTCGAGCTGCCAGTGGTGATCAGGCCCGGCCGCATGTGCATCGCCGAGTGCGTCCACCGCCAACCTAGTTAGGTCTACCTCGGCGGCCTCCAGCGGCCGGCCGGCGTCCAGTCGGGCGAGCAGCAGTAGGTCTTCGACCAGCGTGGTCATCCGGCCGGCCTCCGATTCCACCCGGGCCATCGCGTGCGCGATGTCGGGCGGTGCCACCTCACGGCTGCGCCGGGTCAGTTCGGCGTAGCCGCGGATGGAGGCCAGTGGAGTGCGCAGCTCATGGCTGGCGTCGGCGACGAACTGCCTGACCCGCATTTCGCTGCGATGGCGGGCGTTCAACGCGTCGCTGACGTTCTCCAGCATCCGGTTGAGCGCCACCCCGACCTGGCCGACCTCGGTGCGCGGGTTCGGCTCGGACACCCGTTCGGCCAACGCCACCTCGCCTTCGTCCAGGCTCATGTCAGCGACCCGGGAGGCGGTGGCGGTCACCCGGCGGAGCGGTTGTAGCGCCAGCCTAACGATGGCCGCACCGACGATTCCCGCGATAACCAAAGCCAAAATGCTTAGACCGGTAATGGCCAGGGTCAGGTTGGCCAGCGTGCTATCGATGTCCTTGAGTGGGAAGCCGGAGATCACCACGTCACCGTCGGGCATGGTGGTGGCCAATATTCGATAGTTGCCCAGATCAGGCAGCGTCACGCTGTGCGGTTGACCGTCGGCCGGCACGGTGAGCAGCCGGTCTTGGACGGCCTCGGTCAGCGATGGCTCGATATTGTCGGAGTCCTGATATGCCGAATCGACCACGGTCCCATTGACGATCCGGGCTCCGATACTCGCGATCGGGATGCCGCGCGGCAACAGGTTCGGCCCGCCGCCCTGGGTCGGGTGGCCGGGCCGCTGGCCGCCGCCGGGGCCGTTGATCGACAGGTTGCCGGCGCTGACCAACTGCTTATCCAGCTGGTTGATTAGCGACTGGTTCAGCGCGAGCTCGGTGAAGATCCCGATGCCGGCGCAGGTAATCAGCAGCAGGCCGAGAAAGCTTGCGATCAGCCGGCTTCGCAGCGTCCAGTCGCGTAGCGGTCGCACCCGCCAGGTGGCCGGTGTGCGGCTCATTTCAGCCCGCGGCGCGCAGGACGTAGCCGACGCCACGCAGGGTGTGGATCATCGGCTCGCGGCCGGCATCGATCTTCTTGCGCAGGTAGGAGATGTAGATCTCCACCACGTTGGCTTGGCCGCCGAAGTCGTAGTTCCAGACCCGGTCGAGGATCTGGGCTTTGGACAGGACCCGGCGGGGGTTGCGCATCAGGTAGCGCAGCAGTTCGAACTCGGTGGCGGTTAGCGAAATCTCCTCGCCGGCCCGGCTGACCTCGTGGCTTTCTTCGTCCAGGCTCAGGTCGCCGACGGTCAGCACCGAGCCGCTCTCGGCGATGGCGATCGCGGTGCGCCGCATCAACCCGCGCACCCGGGCAACCACCTCTTCCAGGCTGAACGGTTTGGTCACGTAGTCGTCGCCGCCGGCGGTCAACCCGGCGATCCGGTCCTCGACCGCGTCCTTGGCGGTGAGGAAGAGCACCGGCACGTTGGGCGAGTCGTCTCGCAGTCGGCGCAGCACCTCCAGGCCGTTGAGATCGGGCAGCATGACGTCGAGCACTACCGCGTCCGGCTTGAACTCTCTGGCCAGCCGGACCGCGGTCAAGCCGTCGTGGGCGGTGCGGATCTCCCAGCCCTCGTATCGCAGGGCCATGGTGAGCAGATCCGCGAGGTTCGGTTCGTCGTCGACGACGAGCACCCGAACGGGGGTGCCGTCGGTCCGCAGCAGGGACGAGGGTCGAGGCGCACTGGTTGTGGTCACGATGTGAACCATGCCCGGCAGGGCTATCCCGGCGCTGTGGGAAGTCTGTGACCAACCTGTGTGATTCTCGCCGTCGTGACTGCCAGCGATTCGCCAGTTCGATCACAGCCGGCTGCCAGCCGTGGATCGCAGGCTGAGGTTCAGCACGGCAAGTGACCGTGCCGAGAGGGCTGCCGTCATGACATTGATGTACCCGGTGGCGAGTGTGCGGCCTGGGCTGTGGCCGGCCGGCCGGACCGCGGTGGCCGTGGTGGCCGCGGTCGCCATCGCGAGCTCGACCGCCGTGGCGGTGTCGTATGCCGATACCGGCTCGGCCGGTACGAGCAACCAGTTCCAGGGCGGGCAGTTCGGTGGCCAGTTCCCGCGCGGGCAGTTCGGTGGCGGTCAGTTCCCGCGCGGGCAGTTCGGTGGTGGTCAGTTCGGGGGGCCGCCGGGGGTTGGTAGCCAAGCCGGACCGTTGATCGGCAGTGTCCCGGGCGCTCCCTGAAACCGAGCGGTTTCGATGGCAAATTGCCCATCACCAGCGTGGTCAGGCTTCCAGTGATCGGGCCCCGGACAGCCCGCTGAGCACAGGCGAGATCGTGCGATCCGTTAGACTCGTCCGGTCGCGGTTCGCCGTGCGCCGCCTTAGCTCAGTCGGCAGAGCACCTCACTCGTAATGAGGTTGTCCGGGGTTCGATTCCCCGAGGCGGCTCCAAATTCGTGTGTTGCCTCGACTGCGCTCCACCCTTCCCTTGACACCCCTCGGCATGAGCGGCTGATCCGAACATGCGGGTTCCCCGGCCCGCTGGATGAGCGGACCGGGGAACCGCAGGAGGATGAATCGAAACGACTAGTAGTGCTTGTTAGAAGGCGCTGGTGCCGTTGGGGGTGCCCAGGCCGGTCGGGCCGTCCCAGCCGACGCCGGCGTGGCACCAGATGCTCGGGCTGCAGGTGCCGTTGGAGCCGCTGGTCACGTCGAACAGAGCCGACGAGTTGGCCCAGGTGATGGATGCCGGGTAGCCCGAGGTGTTGCCGGACAGCGCGTACACGCTGGCGATGATCGGCGAGGCCACCGAAGTGCCGCCCCAGACCTCCCACTGCGACAGGCCCTGGTACGGGGTGGAGTCGTACACCGAGACGCCGGTGTTGGGGTCGGCGACCGCGGAGACGTCGGCCACGGCGTCACCGGAACACTGGGTGACCGAGGTCTGCCAGGACGGCTTGGCGTTCAACGACGAGCAACCGCTGCCGGCACCGCTCCACGCGGTCTCGGACCAGCCGCGGCTGTTGGAGGCGTGAACCAGGCTGGTGCCACCGACGCCGATCACGTGCGGGTAGCTGGCCGGCGATTGGATGCCGTAGCCGCTGTCACCGCTGGAGGCGGTCACCGCGATGCCGGGGTGGTTGTAGGCCGAGGTCTCGCTGCTGTCGCTGCCGCCGTAGCTGTTGCTGATCGCCTTCACACCCGCCACGGTGGACGCGTAGTTCGCCGCGGTGGCCAGGTTCGAGAAGGAGTTGCTGCTCGCCTCGACCAGCAGGATGTGGCAGGTCGGGCAGGTCGCCGAGACCATGTCAATGTCCAGGCTGATCTCGACCGCCCAGTTGGCGTTGGAGCGCGGGTACCTGGTGCCGCCAGTCTGGTTCACCTTCTTGAAGCAGCCGTTGGCGGTGGTGCAGGCCGGCAGGCCGAACTGCGACCGGTAGACGCCGAGGTCGGCTTCGGCGGTCGGGTCGTCGTAGGCGTCGATGATGGCGACGGTGGCGGTAGACGAGCCGGAGAGTTTGTAGGCGCTCTGGATGTCGGCCGGGTTGTATCCCTGCGGGCTGCTGGCGTTCGGAATGACGCCGTTGTTGTTGACCAGCGTCTGCGCGAAGCAGGCGGCATAGCCCTTGCTGGGTGCGGCACAGGCCCTGAGGGCGTGCTTGCCAGTGGCGGCGGGGGAGCTGGTGCTCGGCGTGCTGGCCGATGAGACACCGACGGCGCTCAGCGCTGCGAGGCCGACGGCCACGCCTGTCACGACAAGCCGGGTGGAGAACTTCATTGGACCTCCATCGGGGGAGTTGGATAGCCCAGGCACAGTTCAGCCATGGGTGGAACTTTTGGGTAAGTCGATACTGACGGGCACTTAGGGAAATTGCAATAGATAGGGCTAAGTGGCAATTTGTTGTTAACGGCGCCAAATGCCCAACCGAAAGTTAACGTCAACGATGAGTTCCGGCCGGCCGGATCGTAAGTACTGGTGACCGTGCAGGAACCACCGATTGGACATGATCATGACGACCACAACCCACGCTTCGAGCATCACCGGCGTGCAGGAAACCCTCGCCGGCATCTACCAAACCTGGCAGGACGGGGACGGACACGCCTTTGCCGAGTGGTACGTCGACGACGCGACCGTCGTCATGCCCGGCATTGTCCACCTAGGTAAAGCGGCCATCGCCGAGTACATGTCAATGGGCCTCGGCGGGCCGCTCAAGGGCTCGCGTGGCGTCGACGAGCCGCTGTCGATTCGGATCTTCGGCGAAGACACCGCGGTCGTGGTCAGCAAGGCCGCCATTCTGATGCCAGGTGAGCAGCAGGTGCCCACCGAGCGGGAACGGATCGCTACCTGGGTATTGGTTAAGCGGAACGATCGCTGGCTGGTGGCGGCGTACACGAATTCCCCGGCGCACTAGCCACCCGACGCGTTATGCCGGAAGGATAGGCGGTAACTCGAACGTCGCGAGGATCCGTGGATCAGCGAACACGTCGTTGCGCCGGACCAATTCACCGACCACCTCGAAGACCTGAAGTGTGTGCAGCCGGAACTGCCCGTCCGGGGTTGGGCAATACGCGGCGAACGCCGGCTGGCCGTTCGCCTCGGTGCGTAGCACCCGCCAAGACCTGCCGCGTTCGGTGAAGAGCCGGATCATGAACCTCTGGTAGTTCGACGGGCCGGAGTACCAGAGGTTCACCGGCGGCATTTCCATGACCACGTCGTCGCTGAGCAACTTCACGATGCGTTCCACGTCGCCCTGTTCGAAGGCAGCGACATAGGCCTCAATCGGCCCGGACGCGGATTCGGTATCAGCCAGTGCATCTTCGGTGATGGACAGCTCACCGAGCCGGTGGCGGGCCCGCTGCAGTGAACTGTTCGCCGCGGCCACTGTCATGCTCAGCATGTTCGCGGTTTCCTCGGCGCTAAAGGCAAGTACGTCCCGCAGGATCAGCGCTGCCCGCTGCCTAGCCGGGATGGTTTGAAAGGCAGCCATCAAGGCCAGCCGCAGGCTCCCCCGCACCTCGGCGATGAGCGCCGGATCCGCGGCAAGGTTGTGGGTCGGGAACGGTTCCAGCCATGGGATCTCGTAGGACGGTGCCAACCCTGCCGACGGGTCGCTTGACGCGGCGCCCAGCCCGGACGGCAGCGGCCGGCGGGGACGGCCACGCAACGCGTCCAGGCAAGCATTGGTGGCGATCCGGAACAGCCAGGTTCGCAGCGAAGCCCGCCGCTCGTCGAAGTCGGCCCGGCTGCGCCATGCCTTCAGCAGGCTCTCCTGGGCCAGATCCTCGGCCTCGGTGTAGCTGGCCGTCATCCGGTAGCAGTGCGCCACCAACTCGGCCCGATGCTTGGCCAGGCCGTGTTCCCAATCCTGCTCGGCCGCCACCGCACCCCGATCGTCTGCCAGCTGTCCAGGTCAAGGCTAGCAACTACGGTTTCGGCATATTCGGACGAGCTATTCGGCGAGCACGGCTGGCTTCAGCTACCGGTGGGTCAGCCCTCCTGGATCACCGAGAGGATGTTGCCGGCCGGGTCTTTGAACCAGGCGATCGGCGGGCCGCCGAGCCGGAAGATGCCCTTCTCGTCCACGCCGTCGTACCGCTCGAAGCTGATGCCGATCGAGGTCAACTCGGCCACTGCGGCCTCGATGTCGTCCACGGCGAAGTTCAGCATGGTGTACTCGGCCGGTACGTGCTGTTCGCCCTTTGGGTAGACCAGCACGTCCTTGCCGGGGCCGAGGTGCAGGTGGAGCATGCCGTGGGACTCGGTGAGGTCGATCTTCAAGGTGTCGCCATAAAACTTCTTGGCTGCCTCGATGTCGTTTACCGAGAAGCCGCTGAAGGCGTTCTTGGTGTCGAACATGGTGAATTCCTTTCCTGGGGCTACCTGGGTTCACCGCGTCAGGTGATACCACACTATGGACGTCGGAGCTCGAACGCCGGATCCGACATGGAACGGCAATCTGGAAGATGGCACCCCACTCGCGCGCCTGCCGCCACCGGTTACCATCCGGCGAGATAGCCAGCAGTCTCAGCACAGAGTGAAAGGCTTCGTCATGGTTGAACAGGCTGTTCACTCCACCAGCATTCCGGCGCCGATCGACCTGGTTTACGAGCTGATCGCCGATGTCACCAGATGGCCGGTGATCTTCGCGCCGATCGTGCATGTCGAGCAGCTGGAACGCAGCCCGAGCGAGGAGCTCTTCCAGACCTGGGCATTGGTGAACGGGACCGTGAAGACCTGGACTTCCCGTCGGACGTTCGATCCGGTCCGGAGCGAGATCACCTTCCAGCAACAGGTGAGTCAGCCACCGATCGCATCGATGGGCGGCAGTTGGCGGTTCCTGGCCGAGCCGGACGGCGGCACCGCGGTGGAGCTGTACCACCACTTCAGCGCGGTGGACGACGATCCGCAGGCGCTGGACTGGATCCGCGGCGCGCTGGACAACAACAGCAATGCCGAGCTGGCGGGTCTGCGAAAGGCGGCCACTGCCGGTGCCGCAGCCGAGCTGGAGCTGCGGTTCTCCGACGAGGTACACATCGACGCACCCGCTGAGCTCGCCTACCGATTCATCGACGAGGCCGATCAGTGGCCGAACCGGCTGCCGCACGTCGAGGCCGTCGAACTCAGCGTCGACGAGTCGGGCGCGCAACATATGACCATGGAAACCCTTGCTCCGGATGGCTCCCGGCACACCACCTCGTCGGTGCGGATCCGGCGGCCGGACAGCATCGTTTACAAGCAGATCCGGCGACCCGCATTGCTGACCTGCCACCTCGGCCGATGGATCTTCACCGACACCGAGGTGAGCGCGGAACACACCGTCGTGATCGATCCGGACGCGGTGGAACGGGTGCTGGGTGCCGGTAAGACGATCGCCGATGCCAGGACGTTCGCCCGCAACGCACTCGGTGGCCACAGCATGATCACGCTGCGGCACGCGAAGGACTTCGCGGAACTCGGTGCCGCTAACCGGAGTGGCGGGTGACCACAGCTAGCCCGAGTGCAGCATCGAGGCAGCCCGCTTGGAGGAGCTGACCCCGAACGTGTACGGCTATCTCCAACCGGACGGCGGCTGGTGCCTGTCCAACGCCGGTGTCATCGTCGGCGACGGATCGGTCACCGTGATCGACACGCTGGCCACCCAAGCCCGCGCGATCGCGCTACGCGAGCGGGTGCGTGCCCTGGCTGCCGGCCCGGTGACCACCGTGGTGAACACCCACGTGCACGGTGATCACACCTTCGGCAATCAGTTCTTCGCCGAAGCCACCATGATCGGCCACCGGCTGCTACGCGAAGAGATGCTGGCGATGGGGCTGGCGATGACCCAGCTGTGGCCCGAGGTCGAATGGGGCGACCTTCGGGTGACGCCGCCGACAGTGCTGTTGGAAGATCGGCTGACCATCTACGTCGGCGATATCGAGGTGCAGTTGCTGCACGTCGGCCCGGCGCACACCACCAACGACGTGGTGGCCTGGCTGCCGGCGCAACGGGTGCTGTTCGCCGGTGACGTGCTGATGTCCGGCTGCACGCCGTTCGTGCTGATGGGGTCGCTGTCCGGCTCACTGCTGGCCATCGAACGGCTGCGCGCACTGCAACCACAGCTGGTGCTATCCGGGCACGGCAAAGTGGCCGGGCCGGAGGTGCTCGATACCAATGCCGAATACCTGCGGTGGCTGTCCGGTGTCGCCGATGCCGGCAAGCGGGCAGACCTGAGCCTGCTGGAACTGGCGCGCGCCACCGAGCTGGGCGAGTACGCCGGCTTGCTGGATTCCGGCCGGATCGTGGCGAACCTGCGCCGCGCCTACGCCGAAATCGACGGCGCGCAGCCGGGTGATCCGGTCGACGTGCTGGCGGCGTTCGAGGACATCAGCCAGCTGGCCGGCGGGCGACTGCCGGCCTGCTGGGCCTGATCGGTATGGACGCTGATCAGGCGAACGTTTCGATCAGCCTCCTGGCATAGAATTCTTCCCAAGCCTCACCGGAGCCGCTGGCGGCATGCTCGCGGTCCAGCAGCACCAGCTGGCAGGTCAGCTCGCTGCGCGCAGGCCGGCGACCGAGCAGGGTAGGCAGCTCGGACAACTTGGTCAACCAGTCGGCATACCAACTGGCCCAATCGTCGTCCGTGCCGTCGGTGATCCGGTACACCACGTGATGTGTTTCGGCAGCTTCGTGCAGCAGATCCCGTACGGATGCAGTCGATCCGGTCATGGTGGCCCTCCACAGAAGTCGAACAACCTGGACTGGACACCGAGGCTCGCCGCGCGTTGCGAGGCCGCCCAGCTGACAGCCGCCGGTCAGCCGCGACAGCGCGCCGGCCAGCACGCATGCGTAACCTGGCCGGCGCGACGAACACGTCGGTGCCATACCGGGGCAGAAGGTTCGCCAGGCGGTGCTGGCGAGTCGGACCGCTCCCTGGAGTTAGGACGGCGCGGTCAACTCAGCCGACGAGGACGATCCAACGGCCAGGTCGGCAGCATCGTGCGGGTATAGGTGGCATTGGTGACCCCGGCGAATGAGGCGTACCAGGCCAGCACGGCGGTTACCAACCCCGCCCAGCCACCGATCTTGGTCCAGTCCTCGGCGCTGCTTCCGGTCATGAAGGCACCGATCATCAGCAACACGAAGGTGATGGTCAATGCTACGAACACCGCGGCGATGGCAGTCGTCGTGCGCAGGCTGGCGATCGTCATGTAAGCGGTGAAGATTGCCCAGCCGAGCAGGAACAAACCGACTGCCTTGTGTGCGTCGCCGCTCGGCAGCTTGTCCGCGATATGGTCCACCAGGTACCAGTACGACAACCAGAACGCGCCGAAGGAACTGAATGCCAGCGCCCCGAACGTGTTTCCGTTGCGGAACTCCCACATGCCGGCCAGCAGCTGGACGAGACCGCCGTAGAAGAGGGCCAACGGCAGCACAGCCAACGCCAGCTTGGACGAAAGCATGTTCGTGTTGAACACGCTCAGCATGAACGTGGTCATCGCAAAGGCTGCCAGGCCGACCGGTCCGGGGTCGGCGATTACCGACGCACCGGTTACCGATTCGCCAGGAACCACTCCTCGTCCGCCGGCATCAACCGGTTCGGACCCGTGCGTGGACGACACTCGACTCTGTGACATCTGGGCTCACCTCTCCATTGAGACCCACCGGCTACGGGAGTAGCCGGTGCCACCGCATGGGCTGATTATGCGCCCGGCAAGTCCGCGGTTCCCAGTCGAAGCCGCGCTCCCAGCCAGAACCTGGAAGATGTAGTGGTGACCCGCGATGACGGTTATCTGCTGGACAACCAGCAGGCGGAGGCCGGCCGACGCTTCCAGGCGATGTCCGAGCTGTTCGACCCGGTGACGTTCCGGCACCTCTCGGCGGTCGGGCTGACGGCGGGCTGGGCCTGTTGGGAGGTCGGCGCCGGCGGCCCCGGCGTACCGGGCTGGCTGGCCGAGCAGGTTGGGCCGTCCGGTCGCGTGTTGGCCACTGATATCGATGTTTCCTGGCTCCCGGCGGTTGGCGCCGGCTTCGAGGTGCAGCGGCACGAGCTGGGCGTCGACAAAGCGCCGGCGGGCGGGTTCGACCTGGTACACGCCCGGTTGTTGCTGCTTCATCTGCCACGCCGGGCCGAGGCGCTGGCGTCGATGGTGGCGGCGGTGCGTCCGGGTGGTTGGCTGGTCATCGAGGACGCCGACCCGCACTTGCAGCCGCTGATCTGCGTGGATGAGTACGGGCCCGCGCAAGAGCTGGCGAATCGGATACAGGCAGGATTCCGGACATTGTTGGCGTCCCGTGGCGCGGACCTCGGCTTCGGACGAACCTTGCCGCGGCTGCTACGGGCGGCCAGCCTGGCGGAGGTGCAGGCCGATGCGTTCTTCCCGATCACGGCACCGGCCAGCCGAGTGTTACAGGCCGCCACCGTGCAACAGATCCGCACCGGGTTGGTGAGCGCCGAGCTGGTCACCGAGGCGGAGATCGACCAACACTTACGGGATATCGCCGGTGGCGAGCTCGATCTGGCGACCGCGCCGCTGATCTCGGCGTGGGGTCGCAAGCCGCGCTGAACCGCGGCTCGGGTTGACCACCGAATCGGGAGTCGTAAGCTGGAATTGCGCTCAACCAGTAGCTGGCGACCCGGCAAATGCCCGGTGCCCCACGAGGAGGAGTGACATGCCTACCGATCGACCTACCGTTCCCAGCACTCTGAAGCGGTCGTCCGGCAAGGTGCAACGTACCTACGAGAAGACCTTGAAGAGCGCCGAGGAGGAATACGGCGATGAAGCCCGCGCGCATCGCACCGCCTGGGGGTCGGTGAAGAACATCGCGGAGAAGAAAGGCGATCACTGGGAGCTGAAGGACAAGAGCGGGCCATCCGACCCACGGTCGAAGCAGCCGGCCAAGCAGAAGCGGGCCGGCAAGGGGGAGACCTATGGCGGGGTCGACGTGGCCGGAAGCACCCGCGATGAGCTGGTGGAGCGTGCCAAGAAGGCCGGTATCCGCGGCTATTCCAAGATGAACAAGGCCGAACTCGGACGTCAATTGCAACGTAAGGAACATGACTGACGGTGCGTTGTCGCACCGGAGCCTTAGCATGGCGGCATGTCCGAGCCGATTATCGATGACTATGGCCGTCCGGAGCCGCCGCTGACCGGCGGTGAAGTCGCCACGCTGGTGGGTTTCCTCGAGTACCACCGAGCCACCTTCGAGTGGAAGTGCCGTGGGCTCACCGACGCCCAACTCCGAGCCGGCCTGCCGTCCACGGCGCTCACGCTGGGCGGCATGCTCAAGCACCTGGCCCGGGTGGAGGACTACTGGTTCGGCGAGGTGGTCGCCGAGGGTGGCAAGGTCGAACCGTGGGCCAGCATGCGGTGGGCCGCCGAGTGGACGGACGCGGCGGCTGAGGACGGCGACTCGTTGCGCAAGCTGTGGGCCGAACGGGTGACCAATTCGCGAGCGGTGCTGGATGCCCGGCTCGCCGCCGGCCCGGCTGCCCTCGATGCCGGCCACCCGGCTTGGGACGGGCAGGGCCGTCCCTCGCTGCGCTGGGTGATCATGCACATGATCGAGGAGTACGCCCGGCACAATGGGCACGCCGACCTGCTGCGCGAATCGATCGACGGCGAGACCGGCGAGTAACTCGGGCCGGATCAGTGCAGGCTGCGGCCGTCGATGAGCGTCCGGTTGCAGACCAACGAGATCAGCTCAGCCGCGCTGCCGGTGACCGGTTGCCCCGATCCCCATTGCCAATCCAGGTCGTCGGCCACCAGTTGCAGCCCGGCCAGCCGCGCCCCGTAACGCTCGGCGCCGCCGCCGGCCAGGTCGTCCAGGATCGTTCGGGCGGCCTCGTCCGAGCAGGTCCGGGGCAGGCCGAGCGCGTTGCTGGCGTCCAGGCCGTGCACGACCACGTGGTTGAGCGCGCCGATCGCGCCGCCGCCCGGCGGTTGCCAGCTGGCCAGCACCGGCGAGGTCAAGTCGGCCAGCAACTCCTCGATCGACAGCTCAGCGTCCCGGGCGGCGATCAGGTTGGACAGCACGGTGAAATCGCCATCGACGGCGGCCAGCTCTCGGACGAACTGCTCAGCGGTGTAGCGAGCCGGCATGGTGACGTGCGCGATCAGCTCGCGGATCCGCCAACCGGCGCACAGTGACCGGCTGTCCCAGCGTGCGGCGTCCTGCTCGCGCAACAGTTCGGCCAGCCGGCGGTACGAGTCGCCGGCCAGTGCTTGCAGCTCCATCGTCAGCAACCGCCGTGCTTGTCGTAGAAGCCACCGCCGGCCAGACCCGGGCCGGTGATCGTCGGCTTGCTGGCACCACCCGACGTTGGGTAGCCGGTGTCGAACCACTGGTGGAAGAACAGGCTGAGTTTATCCCGGCAATCTTCACTACGGTTGGGCAGCCAGCGCGCGAAGCCGGCTTCCAGTTGCCGCTCGTCGATGGTGCCGCCGCCGTACTGCCGCTGAATCTGTTGCAATGCCGAGTTGAACCGGCTGGCACCAAGGATCTGGCGCAATGCGATGTAGGCGATACCCGGTCGTTCATAGGTCGACGAGCCGGCGAACAGCGTGTAGGCGGTCGGCTCGGACGGCGCGTCCTGCCAGAACGCCCCGTTCCGCGCGTAGTCCTCGTCGAACTGCTTGACCAGGCTGGCCTGGAAGGCGGCCGGCCCACCGGTCGCGCCGGCGGTCCGGGCCGCGAACAGGAATTCGCCGAAGGTTGCCATGCCTTCCTTGAAGAAGGTCATGTTGTAGTTGGACTCGGTGACGTTGTCACCCCACCACTGGTGCATGTTCTCGTGGTAAAGGGTGTCCAGGTCGACCTGGCCGCTGGCGAAGGTGATCATCGTCTGCATCTCTTCTTCGAAGCCGGCATCGGGCGTGCCGACCAGCACACCGTCCGAGCGGAACGGGAACGGGCCGTTGAAATGGCTCTGGAACGCGGTGATGTCGGCCTGCTGGTTCATGATCGCCCGGTTGGCCTGCTTGCGCGCCGCGCTCAGCGAGCTTGACTGCGCCTGGTAGAACCGCCTGCCGTCAGCGGCGGTGTGCTCGGTCAGGTCGTAGCTGCCGACGCTGTTCTCGACCAGGTAGCTCGCGGTCGGCGCGGCCATCCGCCAATGCCACGTGGTGGAACCGGCCGCGAAATTGGCGTCCGGCCGGTTGTGCCGCACCGACACCAGCACCCCGTTGCAGATCGCGGTCTTCCCGGCGTTGACGGTGTCGTAGAAGTCGTAGCTGACCTTGGCGCTGGGGTGGTCGTTCAGTGGCATCCAGTCCTCGGTGCCGACCGGTTCGGTGGTCACGAAGCCGCCGTCGCCGGGCGGCGTGTTGGACCGGAACCAGCCTTCGGTGGTGCCGTCGCCGTCCAGGTGGGTGCCGGGCCGGCCGGTGTAATGCACGCTCACCACGAACGTCTGGCCGGTGTGGATCGGCCGGGACGGGGTGATCACCAGCTTGTTCGCCGGGCACGGCTGACCGTCCTGGGCGTTCGGGGTGGCCCCGGTCAGTTCCGGCTCGCAGGCCGGCGGCAACGGGTTGTGCGCCGGGCCGCCGACCGGGTTCTGCTGGCCGGCCTGGTGGGCGCGCGGATCCGGATCGTTCAGGCCCTTCGGATCGCCCGGGTAGGTCGGCTGGACGAAGCGGAAGTGGGCCGGCCGGCCATTCACCGTCACCGATTGCACGCTCAGATCCGGGCCGGCCACCGGATCCGGCGACCGGCGTTCCAGATCTAGGCTGAAGTCGGTCAGGCACTGGGTGGCCCGGTCGGTCAGGTCGACGTGGTTACCGGGCAGGAACCGGTTCGACGGCGCGTCGTAGACCAGGTGCACGTCGGTGTGCAGGCTGCGATAACCGCCGTTTCCGGTCTCGGGATACACCTGATCGCCGTAGTGCGACAGGGTGCGTGCGCCGGAGGAGCAGTGCTGGTGCTGGGCGACTGCCGCCTCGGCGGTGCCGCTTGCCGTCATCGAGCTCGTCAGCGCGGCCAGGCAGCTGGCCGCGGCGAGCAATGCACGTCGACTGGTCATCTTCAGCAGATAACCCGCTGGCGGCGGCGGCGTCAACGGCCGAGATTGACCATCGCTTGGGGGCAAACCGGACAGATACGTTACGAGTTGCGGCCCGGACTGTTTGCGGGAAACCCTGCTGACCGGGGCGCACCGGAGCCCTAAGCTCTAACGCCGGTAGCACGGCCATTGGCCGCCCAACACCCGTGGGAACGAGGTGTTCGGTCTTATGAGCGACGTAGTAGTAGATGCGCCTCCTGTCGACCTCAGCGAGCCTGAGCCGGCATCGGCTTCGCGCTGGTCGAGGATGTGGACAGCGTTGGCGGCGCGTCCACAATGGGGCGAGGCGCGAGTCCTGGCGACATGTACGGTAATAGCTGCGTTCGGTGTTATCGCTCGGACCGAGATAGCCGCCATCATCGCGCAGATCCCGGTCGAGGGTCGGGTGTACTCGCCGGCGCCACTTGCCAGTCTGCTGCACCTGAGCTCTCCAGGTACCGCGTTCTCGGCATGGGCGCAGGTGCCTTGCCCGCCGGTCGGTGTTCCGGTCAGGCATTGGCTTCGGTTGTTCTGCCTGTTCGATCTGGTCTGGACGCTCGGCTACGGACTGCTGCTGCATGCCGGGAATCGGCGCTGGTCGCTGCGAATCGGTATCCCGACCGTGGCCTTGGTGGTCGTGAGCCTGGCTGCTGACGGGTGCAGATGGTGGGCGACACGGTGGCTGCCGCACGCTGGCGGTGCCAGCTCGTGCACCACCAGCACATTCGGCTCGAGTGCCCCGGACTTCATCCTCATCGCAGGTCTCACGATCGCGAAGTGGGTTGCCTTCGGACTCATCCTGATCGTCGCGGTGTACCAGGTCTTTCTGTCCCAGGCCGGTAAGGGACGGGCAGCTGAGCGCGGTGACGTGCTGCATGCGCTGGTCCTGCAAAGGCTCCCGCTCCTCGTCGTCGGGGCATTGTCAGCATTGCTGCTGCTGCATGGCAGCGCGATCCTGGAACAGGGCGTGGACGTCGAGCGGACCTGGTTTCTGACCTCCGATGACGGTCGCGGATGGCAGTCCGCCGGCTTCGCCCTGCTCGGATTCATACTGCTGGCGTTCGCGCTTCGCTACACGGCGAGCATGACGGCCGGTAGCGTCGGCCACACCGGTGGTCGGAAAGGCACGCCGCCAGCCCTGCGCACCTACCTGCCCTGGTTGATCGCGGCGGCCTTCTTCGGACTCGCAGCGCTGGTGTCGACCTGGACCGGTCGTGCGCAACTCCGCGGTTGGACGGTAACCGTGACAGTCCTCGTGCTCGTCCTTGTGCCGATCGTGAGTTTGGCATTGTCCGGCGTGCCGAGCCCGGTGCTGGCACGCCACGACGAGTTGGCGGTGCGGGTACGGACCTGGAAGGTTGGCCGGCTGCTGGCCTACGGACCCCTGGTGGTCCTGCTCCTCAGCATGGCGCGGGCGTATGTGCCGCCGATGGTCTTGAACTATCGCTACCAGGCAGAGAACTGGGCGCTGATCCTGGGTCCCGGCGTGCTGGCGGTACTGCTGGTGTACGTGGTGCTTTCTTTCGGGCGTCATCCGGCCGTGGTCGACGAGCAGTTACGCGTTGCCCGACGGTTGGCGGGTTTGCATCCGCAGCTGGTGGGCAGTCCGGAGCACGGGACGGCTGAAAAGAGGGAAGACGAAGTCATCCGGCAGGCGAAGCCGGCCAGGCAGGTCTTGATCGCCTTCCTGATACCGGCAATCGCGGTGTGCGCCAGCTTCGTTGCGCTGGTCATGTTGGAGCGGCAAACCGCCGATGTGGTCGGCGTAGTCGGCATCATCGCGCTGTGCTTCTGCGGACTCACTGCCTTTTACGCCCTGCTGGTCGCTACCGCCAACATCTCGGCGGATCCGCCGTATGTGTTTCGACTCATGCGGATGCGGCGAACCCCGGTGGTCGCACTGGTGCTGATCATCGGGCTGGTATCGGGCATCACGTCCACTGGATCGCCGTTGCACAACGCGCGGGTAGCTGTCGCCGGTACCGAGATTGAGGTTAGGACGTCGTCGGACGGCACGCAGGTGTTGTCCGTCGGATCGGTCCCGGTCGGCACCCGGCCCACTCTGCTGACGGCCTTCACCTCGTGGGACCAGACCTGGGACCAGGCGGACGCAGCTCTGCCGACGGTGGGCCTTGCCCAGGCGCAGCAGTCCGTCGACCGGACAGTGGCCGACCAGGGCGACGCTAAGGTCAAGTCCTCGGCCGACCCGCCCGGATGCGGGTCGATCATCGTGACCTACGACGGGATGACGGCCCGAATCCGGCCGATGTTGTTCGTCGCCGGTGAGGGTGGCGGAATGCGCGCCGAGGCGTGGACGGTCAACGCGATGGGCCGGCTACTGTCCTCAGCGCATGGCTGCGGACGGCAGTCGGTGTTCGTGGTCTCGGCAGTAAGCGGCAGCGCCATCGGGCTGACCCTGCTGGACACCATGGCCGCGCCGATGAAGGCTTTGGCCGGCTCCACCGGTGAAGCCGCCTTGGCCAATGGAATCAGCGGCCTCTTAACGCACGACCTGATCGCAGGCGTATTCGGGGTGAACGTGCGGCCGATAGCCGGGCAACCCGGGGAGCCGGCCGGTTCCTCGGGCGGCTCAGCCGGACGGTTCCCGGACCGGGCGGCGCTGATGGAGCAGGCCTGGGAGCGGGACGCGGTCGACCATGAGGTGAAGGCGGGCACCGGGCTCGGCAAGCCGTTCCCAATCGCATCCACCGAGCAGCCCCCGCCGTGGCGGTCGGTATTCAACGCGACGTCGGTCGGCTACCGCTGCCGAAGCCTGGTCAGCGATATCGATTTCGGACCGCATGCGACGACCTGCACCGACCCGGCCAACCCGATGCCGGGGGCCTATGACCTATTCGGTGCGCAGCCGTGCTACCTCGGACTGCCGACGTCCACGGCCGGGCTGCTGGCGGCTCGGTTCCCCTACCTGACGCCGTCCGGGGTGATCCGTGATTGCGGGAAGGACGCAGAACCCTCGAACCGGTTCTCCGACCAACTGATCGATGGCGGCTACAGCGAGAACACCGGCATCCAGACGGTCAACGACATGCTGGGACAGCTGATGCCCGCTATCCGGGCGGCGAACGCGCGAAGCGTGGCGCTGCACCCGCAACGCACCATCAACGCCGAGGTAAGGGCGACCGATGACCTCGGGCGAGTGCCGTTGTCGAGCCTGCCGATCCTGGTGGTGCCACTGGTGCTGTTCCTGCACAACACCACCGCGGGTTCATTACCGGACCAAAGATCGTCGAAGGCAGTCGCGGAGTGGTCCCTGCCGATCACCTCGGCGATGCGTGGCGGTGGGGTGTTGAGCGCGAACTCGACCTTATTGCAGCGGGCTACGGCGCTGACCACCCAAGTGCTTCCGGACGGCGAGAGTACTGGCGACCCGGCGGCTGATGCTGGTGAGCTGGCCGGCCTGGAAGGTCTGGTCGCCAAGACGTTCTCGGCGCGGGCCATGACGCTCGGCCCGCAATTCGCGCCCCAGGTCGGATTGCCGCTGGGCTGGGTGCTGTCGCAAGAAACCGAGGACTCGATGCGGGACGCGCTGAACTCCTATCTGCAATGCCCGTCGGTGACCCAATCAGGCTTCGATCCGTGTAAGCCGACCGTTCCGTTCAACAGCCTCGCAGAGCTACTCGGGGTGCCGCATTGCTGGGCCGGCGCCGATCAGGGCGGCAACGTAAGGCCGTGCAGCACAAAGCAGGGGTAGCGCCGATCCGGCGCTGCTGCGGCGGCTGCCAGCCGGGACAACGTCACCGTGCTGTGGCCGGCCCGGTTCGCGACATCGGCAGGTGAAGGTCCGCGGTTACCGGGTGGAGACTGCTGTTCGTGCCGCTGGCCCCGCTGCTGACCGCCACTCAGCTGATGGCCCGGATCCTGGCGGCGGTCACCGCCGCCGGCTGAATGCTGCTTCGTCTGGCTTCCTCAGATGCTGGATCGGAGAACGCTGGCCAGCACCAGTGCCACCGTGGCCACCGCGAACACGCCGTGGCTGAGCACCGCCGGCGGCGGGAAGTGGTCCTCGGCCGCATGCCGGGGGACGAAGGCATGCCGGCCCCGCGGCTGGCCGTGCCCCGCGCGGATCCACAGCCCGAACATGGTGAAGCCGAGGGTGGCGACCGGCACCAGCACACCGACGGTGACCCAAGCCAGGGGCAGGTCGTGGGCGAGGTTGTACCAGACCCACACCAGCAGCCCGGAGGCCGCCAGCCCGGCGTGACCGAAGATGAGCAGGGGCGAGAACCGTGACCGCTGGCCGCCCGGGCGGAGGTGCCAGCCACCGTTCACCACCCAGGTGCGCAGCAGGTAGGCACCCACGACTGCGGCGAGTAGCCAGGTCACAAGCGCGGCAACTCTCACCGGCCCATCAAGTCAGAACGGGACAGCTTTAGTCAAGTTGCTGCGGCTTCGTCCTATCAGTATCGGGCACCGCTGCTCGCCCGATTGTGCAATTCTTTCCGGCTCAGAGCGCGCGAAAGTTGCACGATCGGGTGCTGATCACAAAATGAAGAGCGTCCAGACATCGACCCCTAGCACGTCGGCGAGGACCTTGGCCGTTTGCGGGCTACACGACCGGCGTCGCCCGGACAACAGATGGGTCACCGTCGAGTGGCTCAACGAGGCCTGCCGGGCCAGTTCGCGTTCAGACAGACCGCTCTGGCGGACGAGTTGATCAAGAGTTTGACGATCACGTAACCAGGCAGTCTGCACCGGCACCCCGCGGCTCCTCCCGTGCCCCCCGTGGACGGGCCAGGGTGTCGACGTCCGCTTCGACACCCTGACCCCGGCCGGCAGCGATAAGCGGCTGCAGGCCTTTGACTGGCGTTCCCTCCGGACGCCGGTCGTTTCCGGACATTACAGCGTTCTATGGTGGAGGTCTGCATCCTAAACAACCACGGTAAGTAAGTGGCGTTCACATAGCGAATGTCCAGAGCCGTCCGCGGGAGGGAATCATGGCTTCCAACTATGACTTCACGGCGGAAATGGGGGTGCGGATGCCGTCCACTGGCGTCCATCTGTTTGCGCATGGAGTACTAAGACGCGCACGGTCTGAGCGGGGCCTGACCATCCGCGATCTGGCTCTTCTGCTCGATGTCTCACCGCAGGCTGCGACGGCCTGGGAGCAGGGCAAGAGTTCTCCTTCGCCAGGACATCTCGGCAGATTGGCCGAGGTGCTCGGGATCAGCACAGACGACTTGTTACGGACACCGCTCAACCAGGCGGATCTGGCGAGCCTGCGCGAGCGCGCCGGCTTGAGTGCGACGGACGTCGCGCGCGAGGTCGGAATCCATCGAAGCGCGCTTTCGGAGATCGAGCGTGGCTACCGAAAGCTGCCGGATCGGCTACGTGACCAGCTGGCATCGCTCTACCGACGAGAGCCGGCGATGATCGTCAAGGCGTGGCAACGCGGTCGAGATAGCGCGACACGCCGTGCTGCGAAATAGCAGCATCAAGTGTCAGATACAAGTGCTGTTCACGCCATGGTCCGATTTCGTAATTATTGACTGCAAGTACTGCTCCGAGTTAGAAGTTCTTTAGTTCGACATCGAACTAATACTTAGATATTGAGATGGGGCGCGGTCGGCCTACTACATCGTGGGTTATGGAGGCTACCGACAGCGTTTGGTAGCGCATTTGAAGCCAGCTGGTGCGGGGCTATCGCCGCATGCGCCGATTGCATTGCATAATCGCGGCGGCATCTGTGCAGTCACCCGATAAATGTTTTCCAAATGATCTCTTGGAGCTGCGACCGTCACCCGTGTGGGACGTGCCGCAAGGGCTGTGACTACAAACCGGCGCAGATGGTCAAGGCGCCAGCAGGTCGAGGCTGATCGCATCGGCTGCCGCGGCCAGGTCGGCGGTGCACTGCTCGACCGTGTCGGCCACCACCGTGACGTAGGCATACCGACTGCTCACGTGTCCGGCCGGCGGTAGCAGCAACTGCTTGCCGGGCTCGGCAATCGGCTCGGCGAAGGCCACCGTCGCCGGCATCTTGTCCCAGTCGATGCGCACCTCGCGGACAACCACGTCCCGGTCCGGGTAGCAGAACCGGATCCCGGCGACCCGAGAACGCACCGGCCGCACATCCGGAGACCTGCCGCAGGCGATCGCGGCGGCTGCGGTCGCGGCCCGCACGCCGGTGGCCAGGTCAGCGAGGTGCGGAATCCGGTCGCCACCGATGCGCGCGTTGATCTCCACCACCTTCGGACCGTCCGGGGTGAGCCGCAGCTCGGTGTGCGTCCAGCCGGTGTGGTAGCCGACCGCCTCGTGCGAGGCCGCCAGCACCTTGCGCAACTGGTCGTCCTGAAGCAGCGGATCAGCGCCGTCCACCAGATGGCCGATCTCTTCGAAGTAGGGTGGGTAGCCGATCTGCTTGCGGGCCAAGTAGCCGATCGACATGACGCCGTCGGCGAAACCGGCATCGATGCTGATCTCCGGACCCTGCAAGTACTCCTCGACCAGCACGTCGCCCGGCGGCATCTCGGTCACGGTAGGCACATCGGCACCCCGCGCGATCCGGAACCGGGAGACAAGCTGATCCGGCCGCTCCACCTTGACCACGCCGATGCTCGCGCCGAGCGCGCGGGCCTTGAGCACCAGCGGATAACCGACCTGCTCGGCCGCCGCCCGCGCCTGCGCCAGAGTGGTCACCAGGATGGACGTGGCCTGCGGCACGCCGGCCGCCGCCAGCGCCGTTCGGGTGGCGTGCTTGTCCCGACAGCGCAGCGCGGATTCCGGCGTGCAGCCCGGCAACCCCAGCGCGGCGGCCAGCCGGGCGGCGTGCACCACCCGCGGCTCGTCCCAGGTCAGCACGCCATCCGGGGCCACCGCCCGGGCCGGTTCGATCATGGCGTCCACGTCCGAGGTGTCCAGCTGGGTGTACCCGACGACGTGCGGGGCGGCCCAGTCCAGCTCGCGCTCGGCGAACAACCAGACGTCGTAGTCCTCGGCCAACGAGGCGAGCAGGTACGCGCGATAAACCCAGGAGCCGGTCGTGACCAATAGCAACCGTGGGCGCTCGCTGCGATGCTCGTTCATTTGGCTATTCTGCTCTTCGCGCAAGCGCTCATCGCTGGATTCACTCCGCTCCTCGCTCGCTGGCGCTCGCTGCGATGCTCGTTCATGCTGATACTTCCGTCCCATTCTCGTTCAGAACCGCGACCAGCCGGTTGACGGTCCGGTTGCGGTACAGCTGCGGCACGGTGCGCCGAGGCAGCACCGGAAATCGGCGATCCGCAGCGCCGCTAGGTATGCCTTCACCGCCGCTCCTTACTGTTTGAGCGTGCGAAACTCACCGTGGCAGCGAGACATTGCACGCGGAGACGATTCAACGATGACTGGCAGCCCTCCGGCCCCGGCTGCCGTCGCCATTCTGTTTTCGTGGCGGCGAAGTGTCAACGTTCTTCGCCGGATGCTTTGTCTTCGTAGCAACCCGCTAGCCGAGTCCCATTGTCGGATCAACCCGTCGTGATGGAATGAGACCTGCGAAAAGTGGAGGTGCAGGCGATCGCCGATGCCGTCAGCGCAGCGTCCCTGCCGGTACTCGCGGGCCGCTGAAGGAGGAGACGAGGTGAACACCCAGCAAGCCTGGTTCTGCCAGGCCACCGAGCTCGCCGATGCGCCCCGGCTGTTCTACTTCCCGCATGCCGGCGGCAACGCGGCTGCCGTGCTGCCCTGGCAGGACGAACTCGGCAGCGCGGTGGAGTTACAGGTGGCGCTGCTGCCGGGACGCGGCGTGCGGCTGTTCGAACCGCCGCTGTACGACCTGGACGAGCTGGTCGGCCGGCTCACCGCGGCGGTCGCCGAGCTGACCGCGCAGCGCGATCGGCCGTTCGCGTTCTTCGGTCATAGCCTGGGTGCGCTGGTGGCCTTCGAGGTGGCTCGGGCGTTGCGCCGGCAGCAGCTGCCCGAACCGTGCTGGTTGTGGGTCTGCGGGTCGGAAGGTCCGCAGACCCGGGTGGTGAAACAACGGTTACACCAGCTGCCGGACGACGAGCTGATCGCGGCCTTGCGTGACTACCAGGGCACGCCCACCGAAATCCTCGACGACCGGGAGCTGACCGGCCTGCTATTGCCGGGCATTCGCGCCGACTTCGCGCTGAGCGAGTGTTACCGCTACCGGGCCGAGCCGCCGCTGGAGCTGCCCATCCACGTGCTGCGTGGCCGGGACGACCCGTATGCCGAGGCCGAGCTGGCGGCTGGCTGGGCGCTGGACAGCACCCGGCCGCTTCTCCAAACCTGTTTCACCGGTGACCATTTCTTCGTCCAGCCGCACTCGGCTGAAATCGCCGAGCTGGTAGTGGCGGCGTTCGATGAGGTGGCCGGCGGCCGGCCGCGAGATCGGTAGCTTCGGTCCGGTAGCTAATCCGCGTGTCGCCGATGTCGGCACGGTGATCAGTTAGGTTCGTCTACGCGCCAACTAAACCGTCCCTCCGCGCGAGTGGGCAGTTCGGGCACGAGTGGGCAGTTGCAAGTGCCCACTCGAGCCGCAATCGCCCACTCGAGGCCGGGTTCAGTAGTGTCAGCGGAGACTGGACACGCTGATGGCATGCCAGGCGGCGCTGGTTTCGGAGACGACCAAGCGGTACTGCAGCCGGGTGGTCGCGATGAAGCCCACACTGATCTGGCCGGTCGAGGTGGCCGTCCGGGAAAGCATGGTCTGCCAACCGGACGGCAGGTATCGCTGGAGGTAGACGACGCGTCCGGCTCCCCTGACCAGCCCCGGACGAGCACCGCCGGCGTAGTTCTTGATCAGCCCGTTCACATAGACCGCGCTGCCCGAACGCGAGGTAGCGATGTAGGCGTAGCTGGCGAATTTGACGGTGGTGGCTGTCGGAATCCAGTTGAGCGCCGCCGTGCCTCCGGCTGCGTATCCATTGTCCAGCGTCGCGGTATAGGAGCCGACGTGGTGGACTCTGGCGTCGAAGGTGAACCCTGCCGACTGTCCGGTCACCGAGCCGTAGTGCACCGGTCCCCGGATGCCGGTTCCACTGTGGAACACGACTGTTGCCTGGTAGTCCGGGCAGTTGGTTGCCACCCTGGTCGTCACTGAAGTCACAGGCGAGGCAATGGCGATCCGCTGCGGCAGCACGCTGGCCGAGCAGGTCGCGGCGCCGATTTCGGCCGGTTGACTGAACGGGCCGAACACACCACGGACGTAGACAGCCTGCTGGACGGCGAAATCCGTGCCCACGGCGAACAGGTCGATCCGGCCACCACCGGCCGACGCCGCACTCAGCCCCATCTGCATCGGCACTACCTGCGCCGCAGGCTCGGTCGCCAGCCCCGACGATTCGTCATAGGAGATATGCATGACAGTGCTTGCGTCCTGCGGGTAAAACACCTCAACCCTTCCGGCGCCGGTGGAAACCGCGGCGACGGACAGCGCCGAATCAGCGCTGAGGAGATATGAGCGGCTGGCGGTGGCAACCGAACTCCAGGCGCCCAAGGCACCGTTGGACAACCTCGCCCGGATCAGCTTGCCTTGAGCATTCACCGCAAAGAGTTCGATGACACCGGAGCCGGTCGATGCCGCGCTGAGGGCCCGATAAGGCTCATGGCTCGCAGCAAGCGATGCCTTCCAACTACTGCCGTCGTAGCTGAGTTGATGAAGGGTCATGGCCCCCGAGGCTTCGGCAAGCCAGAACAGATCAATCCGCCCGGCCGCAGCGGACACCGCCGTAGGCGAATGCTGCACATTATTGGCGACGGTGTCGAAGCCGGACCACGCGCCGTGGTAGCTGATGTGCTGAAGCGCACCGGTAGTCGTTCGGACGAACACATCGAGGGCAGCCGGCCCCTCGGACACCACGGCCGGCGTCCCGGTGAAGTTGCTGCCGCCACCCAATGTGGTCCAGGCAGACCACGGGCCGCCCACCTGGTCCACTCGATGCACCAGTTGCCCTTGCATATTCACGGCGAACAGATCGATTCGCCCGGCCGCCGGCGAGGCGCTGGCGACACCGGATGACGATCCGAGGACGCTCTGGAAAGCCGGGTTGTTCGTGCCCAGGCTGAGCGATTGCAGGCCGCCGAACTGCAGCTCAACCATCAGGTGCCCGTGCGCGACCTCGACGGCGGACGAGCTTTCACCAGCCGGGTCCGGGAAGGTGTAGGACCACACCGGGCTGGTGCAGTGCGCGGCACCACATCCGCCGAGCGACCACGCGGTCAGGACCGTGTTGCCGCCGATATAGCCGGGGCTGGAGTAAACGAGCGAACCGGCGGTGCTGAGGGTGCCGCCTCCGCCGACCGGGTTAGTAGCTGTCCATAGCAACCGACCGCTGTGCAGGTCGATGGCCTGCAGATACGAGGCAGCCGAAGAATGCTGCTGAACATCCACAACCAGCACTCCGTTTGCGCCGGCGACACCGCCTACCGTGCTCGGCAGTGCGACCATCCAGGCTTCCGGACAGGCCGCCTTTCCGGCACACTGCGCGATCGGTATGGCGGAAACGTGCCCGTCCTGCGAGCTCCAGCTGATCGCGACACCATCGATCACGGTCGGCGACCACTGCTGCGGCGCGTAGTCAGTCCAGGCAACTCGTCCGGTCAGCGGATCGAGTGACCGCGTCCCGGAGCCATCGGCGCCGGCCACCAATACCTGACCAGCCGCGAAGGTCACCCCACCGAAGTAGGCCAGCGGAGTGAACCATCGCAACGCTCCAGTGGTCTCACTGAAGGCGGCGAGGTAGTCGTCCCGTCCGGCGCTGAAATCGATGAACACCATGCCGGCGCCGGTCGCCATTCTCGGCCACACGTAGTACGCCCGCCCATCCGGCTGCGGGGTGAACCACCGGGTTACGCCGGTTGCCATATCCAACGCTGCGATACCCAGAACCGACTTGCCACCGATGACCTGGTGGCCGCCGGTGAAGACCGTAGTGCCGTCCGCAGCAAGCGCACCGCCGACGTTCGGGTGCTTCCACACCACCGATCCGTTGACGTTGGACACCGCTTCCAGGCCGTCCGTGCCGTCGAAGTGGGCGTTGAAGATGACCAAGCCGCCTACCGACAGAAACGGATCGTCGGTCGATATCACACCCGGTACCGACCAGGCGGGCGCCAGCCGACTCAGGTTGGACGCGGTCAAGGTGGCCTCGTACGGGTTACCCTGCCGCCCACCGTTGTCGCCGCCGGCCGCGACCCAATCGCCGTATCGAACAGCTGCGCTACCGACACCGCCTGCTGGCGCGGCGATCGCTTGCGTGGTCGTGGCCACCAAGGATGTCAGCAGGACAGCGCACAGTAGCAGCAGAATCTGGATTCGTCGAAACATCGCAACCCCCGCAGCGCACCCGATCGAAGCAGCGCCGGAGTTGTTTTCGGATACAGCCGCGATGATCATGTCGGCCTAGCATCCACCCAGACGCTGCCTTTCGCAACGCCCAGCACACATCCGGCCTTTAACTCGCGGTCGGTGGCCCGTGCCAGACTTCTGGCATGCCGGCGAAGACGGGGGGAGCACGTCGGGCCGAAGTCCTGGCTGCGCTGTCGATCTCGATCGACCTCGGACTCGGGCTGCCGATGGAGCACGTGCTGCGGTCCTCGCTGCTGGCAAGCATGCTTTGCGATGAGCTCGGCCTCGATGCGGACCAGCAGGCGACCGTCTATTACACCAACCTGGTGCTCTGGATCGGCTGTCACGCCGATTCGCACGAGTTCAGCCGCTGGTTCGGCGACGACCTGGCGATGCGGGCCGGGAGCTACCAGCTCGACTGGGCCGGCTTGCCCTACCTGAATTACCTGCTGCGGCATGCCGGATCCGGCCAACCGGCAGCCGTCCGGACCCGGCTGCTGCTCACCCTGCTGCTCACGCCCCGGGCCCGAATGTCGGCGCTGATCCGCTCGCACTGCCTGTCCGCCGGCCTGATGGCCGAGCGCATCGGCCTGAACGAGCAGGTCCGGGAAGCCCTCGAGTGCGCCTTCGAGCGATGGGACGGCGGCGGCCTGCCCGCCGGCCGGCGTGGTGCGGAGATCCCGCTGGCCACCAGGGTGGTGCAGCTGGCCGAAACCTGCGAGGTGCATCAGCGGCAGCACGGCACGTCCGGCGCGCTGGCAATGGCCCGGCAGCGCAGCGGCAAGCAGTTCGACCCGGAGTTGGTCGAGGCGTTGTTCCGGTCGCGGGATCGGATCCAGGCGATTGGAGAGCAGGACGTATGGTCCAGCGCGCTCGAGCTGGCACCGGATCGGGACCTGATGCTGATCGGGCCGGAGCTCGATTCGTTGCTCGCCGCCATCGGCGATTTCGCCGATCTCAAATGCCCGTTCACGATCGGTCACGCCCGGGCAGTGGCCGAGCTGGCCGAGGCTGCCGCGGCCCGGATCGGGTTGCCGCCGGCTGACGTCGATCTGGTACGCCGAGCCGGGCTGGTGCATGACCTCGGGCGGATGGGGGTGCCCAATTCGGTATGGGAGAAATCGGCGCCGTTGTCGGAGTCCGACCGCGAGCGGATCCGGCTCTACCCTTATCTCACCGGGCGGATCCTCAACCGAGTCAGTGGCTTGGCGACCGCGTCGGCGATCGCCGAGGCCCATCGTGAACGCCTGGATGGGTCGGGATATCCCAGGGGCCTGGCCGGATCGGCCCTGCCGATGACCCAACGGGTGCTGGCGGCCGCGGACAGCTACCGCGGCTGGCTGGAGCCTCGGCCGCATCGTCCCGCGCTGACCGCCGGTGAAGCGGCAACCCGGCTCCGCGGCGAGGTTTCGGCCGGCCGGCTCGACTTCGCCGCGGTGGATGCCGTTCTTGCCGTCGCCGGGCACCGCTCGACCGGGCGCCGTACCGGGCCGAACGGCCTGACCGCTCGCGAACTGGAGGTGCTGGGATTGGTGGCACGCGGCCACAGCAGTGCCGACATTGCTCGCAGCCTGTCGATCAGCGCCAAGACGGTGCGCAACCACCTGGAGCACATCTACCTCAAGGCCGGCGTCAACAACCGGACCGGCGCCGCGCTGTTCGCGGTCGAGCACGGCCTGGTCGGGCGCGCTGAAGATGGGGCAGTTGCCCCATGAGCTGAGGCACTCCGACGCGACACCATCGTGGTGAGCGAAGGAGCGACGATGAACACCAAGTCAGTGATCAGCCTCAGCACCGGGCTGGAAGACGCCGAGAAGGTCATGGTGGCCTTCCTAGTGGCGGTCGGTTCGGCTGAGGGCGGCCGTCCCACCCTGATGTTCCTGATCAAGGAGGCGGTCCGGCTGGTCATCGCGGACACCGCCCGCGGCACGGCTGCCACGGCTGCCCGCCGCTGGAGGATCTGGTTCGCCGGTATGCGGTGGCCGGTGGCCGTTACCTGGTCTGCCCGATTTGCTTCGACGCCAAGTGCCTTTCGGCGAACGAACTTGCTGCCAACGCCGCGCTCGGCGGCACCGTACCGATGTGGGAGTGGATCGGCGATGAAGCAGCCAACATCTTTAGCTTCTGAGCAGGTGCCGGGCATCCGGCTGGCCCAGGCGATTGCCGCGCAGGACGCCGCGGCGCTACGGGCGCTATTCGCTACTCCGGTGGTGTTTCGTGCCGTTACCCCGAAACGATTCTGGGACGCCGAGACCGCTGTCGAAGCCGTCGACGACATTGTGTTGGGCGCCTGGTTCGGCCCGGGCACGGTGGTCACCGGCATGCAGCTGCTGGACAGCGGCACCGTCGCCGATGTCGAGAAGGTCAGCTACCGGCTGACGCTCGAACGCGACGGTGCGCCGGCCGTGGCCGAGCAGTCGGTCTACTTCAACACCGGCGACGGCGTGATCACCCACATCCGGATGGTGTGCAGCGGCGTCCGGCCGGTCTGAAGAGCTCAGCCGGAAACGTGCATGAGCCGGCGGATCAGGCTGTCGAAGCCGCGGGCGGGCAGCACACCGTGCATGAAGATCAAGGGTTTGGCAGCCATGCCGACTGCGTACCGTGCCTTGGGACGACGGGCGGTGACCGCCTCGCGAATGGTGCGTCCGATCAGCTCGGGTGGCGATTTGTGGCGCTCGGAGCTGAGAAAATCCGCTACCGCGTTGCCCTGTCGAGCGTATGGTCCCTGGCCGGAGACGGCGCGCACCTTGTCGGCGGCGATGCCGCTCCATTCGGTGCGGATACTGCCTGGTTCGATGACGACCACGTCGATGCCGGAAGCCGCCACTTCCATCCGCAGGCAGTCGCTCAGGGCTTCCAGCGCGAACTTGGTGGCGTGGTACCAGGCGCCGAGGGGCGTGGTGATCTTGCCGCCCATGGACGTGACATTGACGATGGTGCCGCTGCGCTGTTCGCGCATGTGCGGCAGCACGAGTTGGATCAGGCGGGCGGCGCCGAAGACGTTGACATCGAACTGGGCGCGTGCCTCGTCCATCGGCACGTCCTCGACCGCGCCGTAGGACCCATAGCCGGCGTTGTTGACGAGGACGTCGATGCGCCCCTGTGCCGCGATGATGTTCCTGATGCCGTCCTGCATGGTGGCCTCGTCGGTGACGTCCATCGTGATCGGGTAAATCGCGTCGCCGGCCAACTGCGCCATCCGGTCCACCCGCCGCGCGGCCGCATAGACGAGGTATCCCGCTGATGCCAGTTCTCGGGCGGTGGCTTCGCCGATGCCTGACGAAGCACCGGTCACCAAGGCCACCTTCGTGGTTCCAGTCATGCGCGCCAGGTTACTAGCGTGTCAGCGCAGCAAGTGGAGGAATCCGGCAGCCATGCCGTCAGATTCTTCCACTTCCGCAACCGCGGCCGGCTAACTCACGGTGCCGGGCAGGGGTTGGGCACGGTCTTCTGGAAGGCGTTGTACTTGCTGATCGTGCCACCGCCCAATGCCGGGTAGGTGACCTTGAGCAGGTCGCCGTATTGGGCCAGCTGGCCGTAGTCGCGGGTGCTGAAGCCGGGCACGTTCTGCCCGATCGTCCAGGCACATCCGCCGAGGGCTCGGCCGCTGGTGTAGTACGGGTAGAAGGCGGCCGGTGTTCCGTCGTCGGTCGGTGGGTGCAGGGTGCAGTTGGCCCCGGTGTCGGCGTCGCAGGCCGGGGTCAGCGCCTGCTCGACCGCCGGCAGGTCGGTGCTGAAGGTGACCTTCGGATACTGGACGTTGTAGTGCGGGCCGGTCTTGGGGCTGGTCAAGATGGTCGGCGTCGGCTTGGTCGAGCTGCCGTCCGGCCAGGTGTGCTGATAGGACGTGCCGTCGTAGCCGAGGTTAGGCCCGATGCACCCGCCGATCTGGATCAGCGTCGCGGCCGAGCCGGGGAAGCAGATGTTGTCGTCGAAGTCGGTCGGTTTCTGATCACCGGGCGGACCCTCCGATCCGGTGCAGCTGTAACTGGCGGCATCCACCGCGCTGCAGTAGTCGAAGTGGCCGATCTCGGTGTCGAGTGCGACGTTGTACGGCGCCGCGGTCCAGGGGGCGGTGGTCTTCGCCGTCGAGGTGGAGTACTCGGGGTGGAAGTCGTAGGGCACGTTGGTGCAGCTGGTGCCGGTCGGATCGAACTTGACCTGGCCGAATCCATTGGCAGCACTGGCGATCATGGATCCGGTGGTGCCGGTGGTGGTGTCTTGGACGATGGTCTGCAAGCCGTGCTCGGTGTCGTGCATGGTGACCGTGTAGTGGTCACCCGGGTTGAGGAACGCGGTCTTGTTCGGATCCGGGGTGCCCGAGGTGAACGGATTGAAGTCGACCGGGTTGGCCGGGCCCTGTGGCACGCCGTCCTTGGTCAGGAAGGCAAAGTTGACGTATTCCAGGCCGACCCGATTCCGACAGCTCGGGTTCAGATCCTGGCCGGTGACCGGGTTGCGGGCGAACGAGTCGATGGTCAGCGCCACGCACCACTGAGTGGCGGTGCAGTCGTAGCCGTTGAACCACTGGACGTAGCCCGGCGGGTAGAACTGAAGCTCCAGGTAGGCGGTGCCGGCGTGGTTGGGGTCACCGGCCTTGGTGATGTTCTGATCGCTGTCAGGGATACAGGTGTCCACCGTGTTCGGGTAGGACTCGGTGGCACACAGCGCCATGCCGTACCAGAAGGTGGCGTATAGCTGGAAGTCGTAGTTGGCCGCGCCCGGCACGTTGGTCGGCGCCGGCTCCTTCGGCAGGATGCCTGAGTACTGCATCCGGTTACCGGAGCCCGGTTGGTTGGAGCTGAACACCAGGGTCGGCTCGTCATGGCCGACGTAATGACCGAACACGTCGTCGGAGTCGGGAATCTCAGCGCACAGGAACTTGCCGTCCCCGCAGTCGATTCCGGTAATGGACGAGCCGGTTGCCGCCGGGCCGGTTGCCGAGGCCGGTGCCGGGCCGGCCGTGGTGGCGCCGGAGGCGATGCTGAGCTGACTGCCTACCACCAGTGCGCCGACCGCCAGCACGCAGATCCACCCAAGCGGATGTTTGTTCATCGCCGCACCGTCCCCGATTCGATTGAGGCGGCGATCATTGCAACGAACGGCCAACTCTGGATAGCTTCTGAATTGCCTGATTGACCCGCGGCGTGGCGGACAGGCCGCCACGCCGATCAGCTCACGGTGCCGGGCACGGGTTGCGCAGGGTGTTCTGGAAATCGTTGTATACGCTCTCGGTGCTGCCGCCCAATGCCGGGTAGGTGACCTTGAGCAGGTCGCCGTATTGGGCCAGCTGGCCGTAGTCGCGGGTGCTGAAGCCGGGCACGTTCTGTCCGATGGTCCAGGCACATCCGCCGAGGGCTCGGCCGCTGGTGTAGTACGGGTAGAAGGTGGCCGGAGCGCCGTCGTCGGTCGGTGCCTGCAGGGTGCAGTTCTGGCCGGTGTCACCGTTGCAGGTAGGTGTCAGCGACTGCTCGATGTTCGGCAGGTCGGTGTTGAAGGAAAGCGTCTGGTACTGGACGTCATAATCCGGCCCGGTCTTGGGGCTGGTGAAGATGGACGGCGTCGGCTTGTTGGGGCTGCCGTCCGGCCAGGTGTGCTGGTAGGAGACGCCGTCGTAACCGAAGTTGGTACCTATGCATCCGTCGATTTGGATCAAGGTCGAGGCCGAGCCGGGGAAGCAGCTTTGGTCGTCGGCATCGGTCGGTTCCTGATCGGCGCCGGCACCTTCGGTACCGCTACAGCTATAGCTGGCGGCTATCACCGCGCTGCAGTAGTCGAAATGGCCGATCTCGGTGTCGACGGCGATGTTGTAGGTCGCCGCGGTCCAACCGACAGTGGTCTCCGGCGTGGAGGTCGAGTACTCCGGGTGGAAGTCATAGGGCAAGTTGTCACAGCTGGTACCGGTCGGATCGAACTTGACCTGGCCGAATCCGTTGGCAGCACTGGCCGTCATCGAGCCGGTGGTGTTGGCGGTGGTGTCGTGCAGGATGATCTGAAGGCCGTGTTCGGTGTCGTGCATCGTGACGGTGTAATGGTCACCGGGGTTCAAGAACTCCACCTTGGCCGGGTCAGGTTGGCCTGATGCAATCGGGTCAAAATTGATCGCGTTAGGCGGTCCCTGCGGAATTCCGCTCTTGGTGAGGTAGGCGTAATTCTGATACTCCAGCCCAACCCGGCTTCGGCAGGTCGGGTTGAGGTCCTGACCGGTCAGCGGGTTGCGCCCGTAGGAGCTGATGGTCAGCGCCGCGCACCACTGGGTGCCCGAGCAGTCATAACCATTGAACGCCTGCACGTAACCCGGAGGGTAGAACTGCAGCTCCATCAGAGCGGTGCCGGGATGCATCGGGTCACCGGCCTGGCGAATGTTCTGGTCGCTGTCCGGGATGCAGGTCTTCATCGTGTTGGGATAGGACTGCGTGTCACATACGATCATGCCGAACCAGAACGCGGCATACAGCTGGAAGTCATAGCTGTTCTGACCGGGCACGTTGCTCGGTGGCGGTTCCTTAGGCAGGATGCCCGAATACTGCACCCGGTTGCCTGAGCCGGGTCGGTGTGAACTGAACATCAACGCCGGCTCGTCGTGGCCGACGTAATGACCGAAAACCTCGTCGGAATCGGGAATCTCGGGACAGAGGAAGCGACCGTTACCGCAGTCGATGCCCCGGTTCACGGCTGCGCTACGCCCGGTGCCGCTGCTGACCCTGCTGGCAGTGGTTGTTCCTGACGCAATACTGAGTTGGCTGCCTATTACTAGCGTGCCGGCCGCCAGCGCGCAGATCCATCGGATTTTCTTCATGCCGCACCGCCCCCGATTCAGCTGCGGCGATCATTCCAACGGAGTATTGCTTTTGATACCTCCAAGGTTGCTCGGTTGGCGCGGCACCTCGGGCAGGGGCGCCGGTGGTTACCGGATAGATTCGATAGATGACTGAGAGCCAACGCGAACCGGTGCCACGCAACGACGACGGTGAGTTGGACACCGCATTAGCCTTTCTTAGCTTCGCTCGTAACTGCGTGCTGAAGAAAGCCGACGGCCTAACCGACGAGCAGTTGCGCCGGGTGCTGGTCGGCTCCGGCACCAGCATCCTCGGACTCATCCAGCACCTAACCGTCGGCGAACGATACTGGTTCGGCTTTCACCTGCTCGGTTCCGGCTCAGACCGGGACCCCGACCGAGATGAGGACTGGGACTTCGGGATGGACGTCCCGGCCGACCGCGGCAGTGACCAGGTGTTGGCCGACTACCGAGCCGCGATTGCGGCTAGTGATAAGGCCATTCGTTCGATCGGCGACCCGGATACGCTGGCCGCTCGCCCGGTCGACGGCAAGCTGCTCAGCCTGCGCTGGTTGTTGGCACACGCCACTAGCGAAACCGCGCGGCACGCCGGGCATGCCGACATCCTGCGCGAGCAGCTGGATGGGGTAACCGGCCGCTAACCCCTGGGATCGTGCAACTTCTTCCGGTTCTACGCCGGAAGAAGTTGCACGATCGCCCAAGGCCGGCTAGCTCACGGTGCCGGGCAGGGGTTGCTCACGAACTTCTGGAAATCGCTATACAAGCTTTCGGTGCCGCCACCCTTGGTCGGGTAGGTCACCTTCAGCAGGCTGCCGTACTGGTGCAGCTTGCCGTAATCGTTGGTGCTGAAGCCCGGGTAGTCCTGCCCGACCGTCCAGGCGCAACCACCCAGGGCGTGCCCGCTGGAGTAGTACGGGTAGAAGTTGGCGGGCGCCCCGTCGTCGGTCGGCGGCAGGATGGTGCAGTTCGCGCCGGTGTCACCGTTGCAAGCCGGCGACAACGACGACTCGATCGCCGGCAGATCGGTGTTGAAGCCGAGTATGGGGTACTGGATGTTGTAGTTCGGTCCGGTCTTGGCGCTGGTGAAGATGGTGGCCGTCGGCCGGCTCGCGCTGCCGTTCGGCCAATCCGGCAGGTAGGACGTGCCGTCATAGCCGAAGTTGGTCCCCAGGCACCCGCCGACCTTGATCAGCGTCGAGGCAGAACCGGGGAAGCAACCCTGGTCGTCCGCATCTGCCTTCTCCTGGTGTCCCGGAGCGCCCTCGGTGCCGGTGCAGGTTCCGGTGGCGGTGTCCACTCCTGCGCAGTAGTCGAAGTGGCCGATCTCGGTGTCGATCGCGACGTTGTAGGTCGCAGCCGCCCACGGAACCGTGGTCTTGGGCGTCGAAGTCGAGTACTCCGGGTGGAAGTCGTAGGGGAGGTTGGTGCAGCTGGTGCCGGTCGGCGCGTACTTGACCTGGCCGAAGCCGTTGGCAGCGCTGGCCGTCATCGAGCCAGTGGCGCCGGTGGTGGTGTCATGCACCACGGTCTGCAGGCCGTGTGCGGTGTCGTGCAGGGTAACCGTGAAGTGATCACCCTGGTTGAGGAACAGATCCTTGTTCGGATCCGGCTTGCCCGAGCCGACGAACTGGAAGTCGACCGGGTTGGGCGGTCCCTGTGGCACGCCGCTCTTGGTCAGGTAGGCGAAGTTCGCATACTCCACGCCGACTCGTTGCCGGCAGGTGGCGTTGAGCTCGGTGCCGGCGAGCGGATTCTCAGCAAACGAGTCGATGGTCAACGCCACGCACCACCGGGTGCCCGAGCAGGAGAAGCCGTTGAACTGCTGAACGTAACCCGGCGGGTAGAACTGCAGCTCCATGTATGCGCTGCCGGGGTGGAACGGACTGCCCGGCCGAGCGATGTTGGCGTCGCTGTCCGGGATACAGCTCTTCACAGTGTTCGGGTAGGACTCGGTGGCGCACATCGCCATGCCGAACCAGAAGGTGGCGTACAGGTTGAAGTCGTAGCTGCGCTGACCGGGCACGTTACTAGGTGCCGGCTCCTTGGGCAGGATGCCGGAGTAGCGCATCTGGTTGCCGGAACCCGGCCGCGTGGAGTCGAACAGCAGCGACGGCTCGTCGTGGCCCACGTAGTGGCCGAACACCTCGTCCGAATCATGCACCTCGACGCACAGGGATTTCTGGCTGCTGCAGTCGACACCCCGGATGCTGGACTGACTGCTGCTGGCTACCCTGCCGGTGCTGGTCGCTCCCGACGCGATACTGAGCTGGTTGCCGACGACCAACGCGCCTGCCGCCAGCGTCGCAATGAAGAGAATCCGATGACTTCGCATTGCTGCACCGCCCCCTAGGCGTTGAGCAGAGTTCCGCATGCGCACTTTCCTTGAGCGCTGGGGAACGGCCGCAACTTACGGGCGTTGGATCGGGATTGTCCAGTAGTTGCAAGCAAAAGTAATCCGACGGTGACAACCGGATCCGACTGGCTCTGAGTCGATTCTGATTTGGCTGTGTGGGGATTAAGCGCCGAGGCTCGACTCGTGTGCGGGGCATACCGTTCGCCAATCGCAGCACCAGTCACGGTCAAGAAAATCCGGGCGGCCGCTCTGCTTCCACGATGTTAAACCGCAGTTGAGACAATGAGATAAGGCTTACCCGATAAGGAGATCAGCTGGCCGGCCGACCGGTACGCTGCGAGCACGCAGGTTGGCGCCTCTTCTCCATTCGCGTCATATGTCCGATTCAGCAATTGAGAAGAAGTCACCGCCGCTGCCGGCCAGCAAGGTATTCCCTGCGGGGACATGTGCACCGGCGTCGATCCAGGCGATGACCGGCTGGTAGGCATCGCGGAGCTGTCATCAGGCACCGACAGCCGGGAGAGGACCCCGTAATGACGCAACAACTACAACCGGCCCTCGCGGACGGTGATCGGTTTCCGGTGTCCCACCCGCAGCGAGTGTGGTGTGGCCTGGCCGAGGCCGGCGCCTTCGGACCGCGGTTCATTATCGCCCGGGGCTTTCGGGTTACCGGCCGGGTGGACGTTGCCGCGCTTCAGGCGGCGCTGGACGACGTGGTGGCACGCCATGAGCTGCTGCGCACCATCGTCGTGCACGATGCCGAGCCGCCGTACCAGCGGGTCTATCCGCCGAGCCCGGTGCCGCTGGAGGTTCGGGATCTGCTACCGGATGCCGAGCGCACCCGGGATCACATCGCCGAGGATCTGCTGACCGAGGCCGAGGACGGCAGCCTGGACGTCCTGGAGTTACCGTTGCTGCGAGCCGGGTTGGCCCGCTTCGATGACGAGGACGCGGTATTCACCCTGACCACCCATCACATGGCCTGCGACGGCTGGTCGTTGCAATTGATCCTGCGAGATCTGAGCACTTATTACGCGGCCCGGGTAAGCCGGCGCACGCCGGTGCTGCCACCGGTGCTCCAGTACCGCGAGTTCGCGATCTGGCAGCAGCAGTACCTGGCCGGTCCTGAGGCGGCCAAGTCGTTGGAATACTGGAATGCCACCCTCGCCGATGGGCAGATCTTCGCACTGCCGAATGATCGACCGGTGCCGGCCAAACGCAGCCGGCCCTACGCCGAGCATGACTTCACCGTCGAGGCCGAGATCATCGCCGAGTTAGCCGGCTACGCCAAGCGGATCCGGTGCTCGATGTTCATGGTCATCCTGGCCACCTTCAACGTGTTCGTGCACCGGCTGCTCGGCACCATCGACCCGATGATCGAGACGATCATCCATGGCCGCGGACATCCCGAGTTCACCAATACCGTCGGGCCGCTGATGAACCAGCTGCCGCTGCGGACGTCGTTGGCCGACTGCGTCACCGTGACCGACGTGGCACGAGCTACCCGGCGTAGCTGCCTGGACGGGTTCTCGCACGAGTTGCCGATCCAATACATCGCCGAAGCGATACCGCACATCGGGGATCCGCTGGAGGATCCGCGCAATTCCGAGTTCACCTTGGGCCTGTTCGAGGCGCCCTTCGGTCACGGCGTGCTGAAGCTGGCGGATCGGACGACCGAGATTCACAAGGCGGTCCGCAAGACGCCGCAGAACCCGGGCGGCGTGGTGTTGAGCTTGTCCACCCGGTCGGCCGGTGAGCTGTTCGGCTGCCTGGAGTACAGCCCGGAGGAGTTCGATGCGGACACCGTCGCTCTCTGGATGACCGATTACAGCGGGCTGATCCGGAGGATGGTCGCCGGCGCGGATCGGGACTGGCGCCGACTCTAGCCAGGCACCCGGCTGGGCAACCGGGAAGGTGCCGTCGGTCCGTCGTGCCAGCAGGGTGTTGGTCAGTGTGGTTCGACCAGAACGGGGCACCCCATGACCCAGACCTCGCAGCAACCGGTCGACACCTCGAATCGGTACCCGCTGTCGGAAACCCAGGAATTCTGGTGTGAAAGGGCCGCGGTCGGTTCGTTCGGACCGCGGTTCCTGGCCACCAAGGGCTTCCGGATCACCGGTCCGGTCGACGTCCAGGCCTTGCAAGGCGCGCTGGATGACGTGGTGCGACGGCATGAGTTGCTGCGCACGATCGTCGTCCACGATGTCGAGCCGCACTACCAGCAGGTATACCCGCCATGCCCGGTGCCGTTGGAGGTGCGCGAGCTGTCGCCGAACGATGAGCGGTCCCGGGACCAAATCGCCGAGGATCTGCTGACCGAGACCGAGGCCGGCAGCTTGGACGTGTTGAAGCTGCCACTGTTGCGGGCGCTGTTCGCGCGGTTCGACGACAACGACTCGGTGTTCACGCTGATGACCCACCATTCGGCCTGTGATGGCTGGTCATTGCACCTGATCCTGCGGGACCTGGCCGCCTGCTATGCGGCCCGGCTGACCGGTACCGAGCCCGACCTACCGCCCACTGTCCAGTACCGGGAGTACACCGCCTGGCAGCGTGAACAACTGCAAGGTTCGGACATGGACGCCTTGCTTCAGTACTGGCGGGACAACCTGGCCGGCGGCGGAATCTTTGCGATGCCGACCGATCGGCCGGTGCCGAAGCTGCACAGCCGGCCGTACTCCGAACTCATGTTCACCATCGATGCCGAGGTAATCAGCGAACTCGGCCGGCTGGCCAAGCAGATGCGCTGCTCCACCTTCATGATCATCCTGGCCACCTTCGACGTGTTCGCGCATCGACTAACCGGCACCGTCGATCCGATCATCCTGTCCATCCTGCATGGCCGCAGCCGGCCGGAGTTCAACGACAGCGTGGGATCGTTCTTGAACCTGCTGCCGTTGCGCACCGATCTGGACAGCTGTGTCAGCTTTCGGGACGTGGTGCTGCGCAATCGGATGGTCTGCCTAGAAGCGTTCTCGCACGAGGTGCCGCTGAAGTACATCGAGCAGGAGGTACCGACCATCGGCGATCCGCTGGCCGAACCGTACAACTCGGATTTCACCTTCGGGTTCTTCCAGTCACCCTTCGACCAGAAGGTGTTCCAGCTCAGCGGCAGCATGGTGGAGATCCGCAAGGCGAACCGGGCCACCCCGCAAAACCCGGGTGGGGTGGCGCTGAGCATGGCGGTCCGGTCCACCGGTGAGCTGTTCGGCACCTTCGAGCACAACCTAGACGAGTTCGACGCCGAGACGGTGGCGAATTGGATCTCCGACTACCGGCGACTGGTGGCGACCGCGGTTAGCCAGCCCGATCTGCCCTGGCGGGAGCTGTAAAGAGTCCCGGCTCAGCAGTGCGCCGCCGGACCGGCCGGTCCGGCGGCGCGAGTCCTGCCCCCTACCCGCGGGCGTCCAATGCCGCGCTGAACGAACGCAAATCCTGCACGAACAGGTCCGGCTCCTCCATCGCGGGGAAGTGGCCGCCCCGATCGAATTCGGTCCACTGGACGATGTTCGGGAAGCGCGGGTCGGCCAGGCTGCGGATCGGCAGAGCGGCGTCGTGCGGGTATACCGCGACGCCGAGCGGCACCGGCAGCGGTGGCGGCAGCGGCGGGGGGGTGGGTGCGGTGGGCAACTGATCGGCCATCTCGTAGTACAGCTGCGCCGACGATCCGGCCGTTGCGGTCAGCCAGTAGATCGAGATGTTGGTGAGCAACTGGTCGCGGGATATCGCGTCCTCGGGCACCTTCTCCGAGTCGGTCCACTCCCAGAACTTCTCCACGATCCAGGCGAGCTGGCCTACCGGCGAATCGGTGAGCGCGTATGCCAGCGTCTGCGGCCGGGTTGATTGGATCTTCATGTAACCGGAGTCTCTGACCGCCCAGTCCATCATCATGCCCAGCCGACCCATGTCCTGCTCGCTCAGCCCGGCAAGTTCGGCCGGATCGCCGGACGGTGGGGTCACCAGGAAGTTCACGTGCGCGGCGTCGACATGCTCGCTGTCCATCGCGGCCATGGTGAGCGAGATCCACACCCCGAGGTCACCGCCGTGCACTGTGTAACGGTCGTAGCCCAGCCGGTGCATCAACTCGATCCAGGCTCGCGCGATCCGCAGGATATCCCAGCCGGGCTCGGTTACCGGCCCGGAAAAGCCGAAGCCGGGTAGCGACGGGATGATCAGGTGAAACGCCTGCCCGGGATCCCCGCCGTAGCTGCGTGGGTCGGTCAGCGGCTTGATCACGTCGAGGAACTCCGCGACCGAACCCGGCCAGCCGTGCGACAGGATCAGCGCCCGGGCGTCCGGTTCCGGCGAGCGGACATGCAGGAAGTGCACGTCCACACCGTCGATCTCGGTCATGAACTGGGGGAACTCGTTCAGCCTGGCCTCGGCGGCCCGCCAGTCGTAGCTGGTGCGCCAGTATTCAGCCAGTTCCTTGAGGTATTCCAGCGGGACGCCGCGGCTCCAGCCGGCGCCGGCAATCTCGCTCGGCCAGCGAGTTTCACCAAGGCGTCGCCGGAGATCGTCGATGTCCTCCTGCGGGATGTCGATAACGAAGGGACGCATAATCGCTCCTTTGACTGCGATGCGAACGCCTCGAGATGAGTGCGTGGTCGGCTGGGAAAGGTCTTGCTCGCCGGCGACGGCGATGGGTCAGCTTGCGGCGGCCGCGCGTTGGCCTCGGCGACCGGCCTGGCGCAGCACCCGCGAGATCACGCCGGGGCGCATCAGCGCCGTCGGCGGGTCGACCAGGCCGGCCGCCCGCAGGAAGGCGTCGGACAACCGCTCGTCCTGGACCGCCGCCGACTGGAGCATAGGTATATAGGAATTACCCATTCGCACCTTGAGCGTGCGGCGGCCCTGCACACCCGGGAAGCCCAGGTCGCCGCCGGCGGCCATGTCCCAGGGCGCATCGATCACGGCCGACAGGTCGCGGAAGAACTCGCGCGGCTGTGGTGGCCGGCCCAGCTCCAGGTGCTTGCGCAGCACCAGCGCCTCGATCGCGGCCACCGTCATGCCCTGGGCGTAGATCGGGTTGAAGATGCAGGCGGCGTCGCCCATCACCAGCAGGCCGGCCGGCAGCCGATCCATCCGCTCGTAGTGGTGCCGCACGTCAGCCGGGAACTTCATCGCGACCGGCTCGGAGATCATCTCGGCGTGCTCGACCGCCCGGTAGATCTCCGGTACCGGCAACGACTTGGCATAGGCCAGGAAGCCCTCGCGATCGGTAGGCGCGTGGTCACCGAGGAAGCCGTACAGCGACAGCTGGTAGCGGCCCGGTATCCGGGCCAGCGTGCCGCCGCGGGGCTGGCCCGGATTGGCCACGCAGACCAGGCCGACCCCGTCACCGATCGGGTCGAACGGCAGCGCGGCGAAATCTGCCGTGGTGTAAGTGATATCGATCTTCACCCGCTCCTCGACCACCTGGGGGTAGCCCAGTTCGGTGAGCCAGCGCGGCGCGCGGGAACCGCGGCCGGTGCTGTCGACCACCAGGTCGGCCGGCAGCACCTCCTCGGTGGATCCTTCGGCCTGCCGGTGCACCCGGACGCCGGTGATCCGCTGCTGGTCGGGTGACGCGGTCACGCCGACGATGTCTGTCTGATCGAGGAACCGGACGTTGGACAGTGCCCGGACCCGATCGCGGATCTCCTCTTCCAGCAAGGGCCGACCGGCGGAGATGCACACCAGCCCGGTCTCGGTTTTCTTGATCATCCGGCCCTTGAAGTACCAGCTCAGGCTGGTGCCGAAATCACCGACCGGAACCCCGGATGCGGCGAGCTCCTTGGTGAAGCCAGGGAAGAGTTCTTCCAGCGCCTGCTGGCCTTTTGCCAGCAGGCCATGGATGTGCGGGCCCTGCGGGACTGCCCGCCGCGGCTCCGGCACGCCGGTCAGGGCATCCCGATCTACTACCGTCACCTCTCGGTAGGCGTCGGCGAGCAGTCGGGCGGCAAGGAGCCCGGCCATGCTCGCGCCGAGCACCACGGCATGATCGCCGATATTTCTGCCCACTGTCATCCCCCATTTTTGATTAGAAATTCGACGTGCCGAGCGTTGGAGAGTAAGCGCTGGTAAGCGAAATAGAATTCGCACGAGGTGCGCAAATTTAGGACGCCATCGTATGGTCCGCCGCCGGCATTTTCGTCTCCCAGGTTGCTTGCTTGGGCAGGGCTTGCCCTCTTCCAGATTGCCCAGCTACCAAGGAGAGGATTGCCCAGCTACCAAGGGGATTGCAGAACGTAGGCACTGGTCTACGCGGCCTGCGGAGCACGGCAATGTAGAAGTGATGTCGCGTCAAAGGCCTTGATAGCGTCTCCTGCGGTGCCACTCCGACAGGCCCTTCCTGCAGATCCGCCTGCCCGGAAATGACCGCGAAGCTGCGCGCAGAACTACCGATATTTTTCGATCTAACCAATCCGGCCGGTGGTGCTGCGATCCCATTTACTCAAGTATTCCTGCCGTGCTGGAGGCCTTTCGTGACTGTTCAATCGCAACCCATCGTTCTGGACCCGACCGGACAGGATGTGCACGCTGAGGGGGCCCGCCTCCGTGCGCAAGGTCCGATCGCCGAAGTCATGCTGCCCGGCGGTGTCCGGGCCTGGTCCGTAGTCGGCTACGACATGCTTCAACAGGTGCTTGCCGATGAACGGTTCGCCAAGGACGCACGCAAGCACTGGCCGGCGTTCATCAAAGGCGAGATCAGTGAGGACTTCCCGCTGATCGGCTGGGTCCTGATGGACAACATGACCACGTCCGACGGCGCCGATCACGCCCGGCTGCGCAAGCTCACCGCTAAGGCGTTCACCATGCGGGGCACCGAGGCCATGCGGCCGATGGTCGAGAGCATCACCCATGATCTGCTGGACAAACTGGCCGCCAAAGAGCCGGGCGAGGTGGTGGATCTCAAGGCCGAATACGCCTACCCGCTACCCACTCGGGTGGTATGCGATCTGTTCGGGGTGCCGGAGGAGTTGCGCAGAGAGGTCATGCGTGGCGGCGAGGTCAACACCGAAACCACGATCACGCACGAAGAGGCAGTCGCCAACGTCGAGCAGTGGCACCAGGCCATGTACAGCTTGGTCGACCTGAAGCGACGCAACCCCGGCGACGACCTGCTGAGCATGCTCATTTCGCTTCAAGAGGAGGACGGTTCCCGGCTGAGCGACACCGAGATGGCCGGCACCCTGCACCTGATGCTGGGTGCCGGCTCGGAGACCACGACCAACCTGCTGAGCAAGGCGGTGGTCGCCCTGCTCAGCCACCCCGACCAGTACCAGATGGTCCTCGACGGTCGAGTGTCGTGGCGTGATGTCATCGAGGAGACCCTGCGGGTGGAGTCGCCGATCGCTCAGCTGCCGTTCCGGTTCACCACCGAAGAGGTCCACATCGCCGGCGTCACGATCCCGGCCGGTGATCCGGTCCTGATGGGTTTCGCCGCATCCGGGCGCGACCCACTCCGGCACGGGGAGACTGCCGACAAGTTCGACATCACCCGGCCGGACAAGGAGCACCTGTCGTTCGGCTACGGCGTCCACCACTGCATCGGCGCCCCGCTGGCCCGGCTCGAGGGGGCGATCGGGCTGCCCGCGCTGTTCGAACGCTTCCCTGATATCCAGCTCGCGGTTCCGGCCGATCAGGTTCAGCCGCAGGGAACCTTCCTGCTCAACGGCAGCGCCACGCTGCCGGTCCGCCTGACGGCGGCGTAGGCCGCCGTACCCATCCACGGTTGATGCACATCACCATCGCTCTGTGTCCAAGGAGGACCACGTGCTGAACACTCAGGCCCCAGCTCCGACTGATCTACCCGGCGACATACCCACTCGCGATGCACTCGTTCGCCGGGCTGCGGAGTTGGCCCCCGTGCTTCGCTCGCATGCCGACTGGTCGGAGGAGAACCGGGCGCTTCCGGAGGAATCCTTGCAGGCGATGGCTGACGCCGGAATCTTCAAGATGCGAGTTCCCAAGCGATACGGCGGATACGAGAGCGATGCGGCAACGGTGCTCGACGTAATGTCGGAGATCGGCCAGGGCGACGGTTCGGCCGCCTGGTGCGTCTCCGCCTGGACCATCTCGACCTGGTTGGCTTGCCTGTTCGCCGACCACGTCCAGGACGAGGTATTCGCAACCGACAATGTCCGGATCTGCGGCGTGCTCAGCCCGACCGCGGAGGCCGTTCCGGTCGACGGCGGAGTTCGGGTGAACGGCGCCTGGCATTTCATCAGCGGTGCCTGGCACAGCCAGTGGCAGGTCATTATCGCGATGGCGCCCACCCCGGACGGGGCGTCGATGTGGCCGGTGATGGCGGTAGTTCCGCTGTCCGACCTGCAGATTATCGACGACTGGAAAACGATGGGGCTGCGCGGCACCGGCAGCGTCACCACGGTGGCCAAGGACGTGTTCGTGCCGATGGACCGGGTGCTGCCGATGGTGTTCGTGCTCCAGGAGCAGTTCGCCTCGCAGATCAACGCCAACTCGCCGGTGTACCGCTCACCGATGATGGCAACCGGCTGCACCACCTTCACCGGAACCGCGATCGGTATGGCGAAGGCAGCCAGGTCGGCCTTCATGGACCGGCTTGATCGCAAGATCACCTACACCGACTACACCAGCCAGCGCGAGGCACCGCTGACTCACCTGGAAGTCGCCGAGGCCAGCTTCAAGATCGAGGAGTCGGAGTTGCGGGCCGCTGCCCTTGCCGCCCAGATGGACGACAAGTGCCTTCGGGGCGAGCCGTGGACGCTGGAGGAGAAGGTGCACGCCCGGGCCCACCTCGGCCGAGTGTTCCAGTTGTGCAAGGAATCGGCCGAGATCCTCAGCTCGGCCAGCGGCGGTCAGTCGATCTACAGCTCTGAACCGCTCCAGCGCATCGTGCGGGATCTGCACGCGCTGAGCATGCATTCGCTGATGCATTCCAGCACCAACACCGAGTTGTACGGACGGATCCTCTGCGGCGTGCCGCCAAACACGATGTACCTGTAACCGGGTACCTGACACCGAGCGAGGTACCGGCTACCGCCGGTACCTCGCTCGGTGTTTGCTCCGCTACTACCCCTAGCCGCTGGTCATCTCGGTGATCCGGCGGTTGAGGAACCGGATCTCGGTGTCATTGCTGGTTAATTCCAGGGCCCGCCGATAGCTCGCCGCGGCTTCGGTCTTGCGCCCGAGCCGCCTCAGCAGATCGGCCCGGATCGCCGGCAGCAGGTAGTAGTCGCGCAGCCGGCCGGAACCGTCGAGCGCCTCCACCAGCGCCAGGCCGACCGCCGGCCCGTCGGCCATCGCGATCGCGACCGCGCGGTTGAGCTCCACCACCGGGGACGGCATCACCACGACCAACCGGTCATAGAGCGCGGCGATCTCAATCCAGTCGGTGTCCTCGGGCTCGCTTGCCTCGGCATGGCAGGCGGCGATCGCCGCTTGTAACTGATAGGGCCCGACCCCGGGACCGGACAGCGTTCGTTCGAGTAGTTGGACCGCCTCGGCGATCTCGGCCGCGTCCCAATCGGCCCGGCGCTGGTCGGCCAACGTCACCAGGTTGCCGTGGTGATCGACCCTGGCCAGCCGGCGGGAGTGCTGGAGCAGCATCAGTGCCAGCAGGCCGGCCGGCTCCGGCTCGTCCGGCAGCAGCTCGACCACCGCCCGGGCCAGCCGGATCGCCTCGGCGCACAAGTTCTCCCTGGCCAGCTCCGCCCCGCCCGAGGCCGAATACCCCTCATTGAAAAGCAGATAGAGCACGGCAAGGACGCCGGTCATCCGCTCCGGGAGCAGGTGCGCCGGTGGTACCCGGTATGGGATGGCCGCATTTGCGATCTTGCGCTTGGCGCGGACCAGGCGCTTGGCCATCGTCGACTCCGGCACCAGAAAGGCCCGGGCGATCTCGGCTGTGGTCAGACCGGCCAGGGTGCGCAGGGTCAGCGCCACCCGTGCCTCTAGCGGCAACGCCGGGTGGCAGCAGGTGAAGATCAGCCGGAGCCGGTCGTCGGAGATCCCACTGTCGTCGGTGCCTACCGGATCGTTCGAAGTGGACAGCGCCGCCACCTCCTGCAACTTGACGGTCTCGGTCGCGGCGCGCCGCAGCCGGTCGTACGCGCGGTTGCGGGCCACCGTCGTCAGCCAACCCCCCGGCCGGCGCGGTACCCCGTCGACCGGCCAGCGGCTCAGCGCCTCGGTAAACGCGTCCTGCGTGCATTCCTCAGCGAGATCCCAGTCCCCGGTCAGCCGGATCAGGGTGGCGATGATGCGTCCCCACTCCTGCTGGAAGGCCTCGCTGACGGCAACCCGCGGGTCGGAGCTCAGGATTCCCAGAACGGCCTCACCTCGATGGTTCCGTACGGTGCCACCGGGTGCTTGCCTGCCACCTCGATGGCCTCGTCCAAATCGGCACAGTCGATGATGTCGAACCCGGCGATGTATTCCTTGGTCTCGGCGAACGGACCGTCGGCGACCAGCACTTCGCCGTCCCGCTTGCGGACCGTGGTGGCGTCGTTGATCGACCGCAGCTGGCTGCCCTGCAACAGGACCCCGCGGCCTTCCATCTCCTCGGTCCAGCTATCGGTTGCGCTCGCCATCGCGTCCCTCTCCTCCGGCGTCAACTTGAGGGTCGGTTCTGCGCAGACCAACAGTAGGTACTTCATCGTCTCTCCTTCATTCGACAGCTCCGGATGCGGCAACTGCGGGTACGACGCTGCCTAGACATTCCGAGGCGGGGACAGCGGGTTCGTCCGCTCGTGAGTACGACGAACGGGATCACCGGTGATGGACAGCTGCCATCTTGCCGATCCGTAACGGCGGGTGGCGAGGGTGGTCCCGGGTTAGCTGTCGCCGGCCAGCCGACTGCGCGGCTGATGCCGAACCGGGAAGTTCATCGACCGGGCGATGAAACACAATCGGGCCGCCTCCGGATGCACCGACTGCGCTCGCTCCAGCATGCTGGCCTCGGCCACCGTCACCAGCGGCTTGAGAACCACCTCGCTGAATTGGCCACCGCCGTCGGCGCTGTGCGTGAGGGTGCCGACCGGCTCGTCCAGGTACTCGGTCACCACCACGCCGGCGGTTGAGGCCAGGTGCAGGTACCAGAGCAGGTGGCACTGCGACAGTGCGGCCACCAGCAACTCCTCCGGGCTCCACCGGGTCTCGTCCCCGCGGAAGGCCGGGTCGGATGAGCCGAGGAGCACCTGCTTGCCGGGAGCGCTCAGCTCATGGTCGCGACCGTAGGCGCGGTAGTCGGCGGTGCCGCGACCTAGGTTGCCGGTCCAGCGGAGGGTGAGCGAGTAACTGCTATTAGTTGGCATCGGCGTCACCCCCCAGATAACAACAGGACCGACCGTCGACCCTATCGAGCGACCGACAGGGGTCGTACCGCAATATGCGGCGCGCGGTTTCTAGTTCTCAATTTGCTCTCAATCGGAAATGACGCATTGACCCTTTTGCTGGCGGTTGGCTAGCGTCCGCAGCCACCACCTGTAAGTGGTGTCACGCCAGCCCGCCCCGGCTTTAAGGAGATGAGCGAACGGGCTGCCCCCTCGGCGAAAGGTAGACCACATGAAAGCTCTGAAGGTCACACGCGGTGGCGCACTGATGGGCATGGTCGCGGCGACCGCCCTGGCCACCGGCCTCAGCTGCGCCAACGCCTCGGCGTCGGTGAGCGTTGAGCACAGCCCGGCAGCCAGTACCCATGCTCATCTGCACGGCGTTGTGCCCATGGTCCAGAAGGCCCACGTAAACCCGTCGGTCATCGGATCCAAGACCCTTCAGTTCGGCGGCGGGGTTGACGGCATCGGCGTCACCACCGGCAAGGAGAAGGTGTACATCGTGTTCTGGGGTACCCAGTGGGGCACCTCCAGCACCGACGCCAACGGCAACCTGAAGTTCAGCAACGACACCGCGGGCGGGGCTGGTCGGGTGCAGCAGATGATCAAGGGCCTGGGCACCGGCGGCGAGCAGTGGTCGGGCACCATGACCCAGTACTGCGAAGGGGTTGCCTACGGCGCCACCAGCTGCCCGGCCAGCGCGCCGCACGTGCAGTACCCGACCGGCGGCGGCACCCTGGCCGGCGTCTGGTACGACAACGCCGGTGCGTCCCCGTCGGCCGCTACTGAACCGCAGCTTGCCCAAGAAGCGATCAATGCAGCCGGCCACTTCGGCAACACCACCGCGGCCTCGAACCGCAACTCGCAGTACGTGGTCTTCTCCGCCAAGGGCACCAACCCCGACAACTACCAGACCAACGGCTTCTGCGCCTGGCACGACTGGAACGGTGACCTCGGGGTCAGCTCGCCGTACGGTGACATCGCGTTGACCAACCTGCCGTACCTGCTCGACGCCGGCGCCAGCTGCGGCCAGAACTTCGTCAACGCCGGCTCGGCCGGCACCCTGGACGGCTTCACCATCGTCGAGGGTCACGAGTACGCCGAGACCATCACCGACCAGAACCCGGTCGGCGGCTGGACCCACTTCAGCAACACGCAGGAGAACGCTGACGAGTGTGCCTGGATCCGCAGCGGCACAGGCCACGCGGCCAACGTGACCATGGGCAACGGCAGCTACCCGATGCAGAGCACCTGGAGCAACGACACCAAGCGGTGCGACATCAGCCACGTGACAGTTACCTGATCCAGCTGGCCGGGCAATAAGCCCGGCTACCCGATGGGCCGGCGCGACCGCGTGCCGGCCCATCGGTCATTCCGCTGATACTGGCTTTACCGGTAAGCCACGGCTAACACGGCATTCTGGGAGAGATCCGACCAGCCACGGCGACCCTCCGCCGTGGTTGGACGACGCCCCCGGGAGGTTCCATGAAGCCCAACACTGCCCTCGCGGTCGCCGGTGCCGGCCTGGCACTGGTGACCGCCGCTGCCCTGGCGACCACCGCGTCGGCCAGCACTCCGCAGCAAAGTTCAGCCGCCGGAGGCAAGCACGCCGTCAGGGTGTGCGGGGTGCCGGCCAAGGGATATGCCGCCTGCCTGGCCCAGGTGATGGTCAGCAATAGCACCGGCAAGCCGGACGCTATTGGCAGCCCGAGCGGCTACAACCCGCCCGACATCCAGAGCGCGTACGCCCTCTCCGGATCGTCCACCGCAACCGTCGCCATCGTGGACGCCTACAACGACCCGACCGCGGAATCCGACCTCGGCGTCTACCGGTCGCAGTTCGGCCTGCCGGCCTGCACCACCGCCAACGGCTGCTTCAAGAAGGTCAGCCAGACCGGAACCATCAAGTACCCGCTGACCGATCCCGGCTGGGCCACCGAAATCAGCTTGGATCTGGACATGGTCTCGGCGACCTGCCCGACCTGCCACATCCTGCTGGTCGAAGCCAAGAGCGCCTCGTTCACCAACCTGGCCACCGCGGTCAACTACGCGGCGAGCGTGGCCGGCGTGACGGCGATCAGCAACAGCTACGGCGGCAGCGACAGCGCCGAGACCTCGGCCTACAACCACCCCGGCATCGCGGTGACCGCCTCCAGCGGTGACAGCGGCTACGGCATCCAGTCCCCCGCGTCGTACCCACACGTGATCGGCGTCGGCGGCACCAGCCTGGTTCATGCCTCCAACAGCCGCGGCTGGTCCGAGACCGCGTGGAACGGTGCCGGCAGCGGTTGCTCCTCGCTGAACGCCAAGCCGACTTGGCAGACCACGGTCACCCAGTGCTCCGGTGACGCCGTGGCCGACGTCTCCGCGGTCGCCGACCCGAACACCGGCGTGTCGGTGTACGACACCACGCCATACCTGGGCGGCGTGGGTTGGCAGGTTTACGGCGGTACCTCGGTCGCCTCGCCGATCATCGCCAGCGTGTACGCGCTGTCCGGCAACACCGCCGGTTACCCCGCGTCCTACACCTGGGCCCACACGGCCGGGCTGAACGACGTGACCAGCGGCTCCAACGGCACCTGCACCCCCAGCATCTGGTGCACCGCCGGCGTCGGCTGGGACGGCCCGACCGGCCTGGGCACCCCCAACGGCACCTCTGCCTTCTAGTTCGCTTAACCGTGGCTGCACCCTTCCCCGTTGCTCACTGGGGGAGGGTGCAGCCATGCTGCGGATAGGCTTTCCACCGTGACTGATCCGAGTACCCGGCAACCCCGGCTTCTCGCTGTCAGCGACCTACACATGGGCTACTCCGACAACCGCGACGTGGTGGACGGGCTACGTCCCACCTCCGAGGGCGATTGGCTGATCGTGGCCGGCGACGTGGGAGAGCGGGCCGCCGACATCGAACGGACGCTGGCCCGGTTGCGGCACCGGTTCGAGGCGGTGCTGTGGGTGCCCGGCAACCACGAGCTGTGGTCGCACCCGTCCGACCCGCTGAAATTGCGGGGCGAGCGTCGTTATCGACACCTGATCGAGCTGTGCCGCGCCATCGGGGTGAGCACGCCGGAGGATCCCTATCCGGTGTGGCGTGGGCCGGGTGGCCCGGTGACCCTTGCGCCGCTGTTCCTGCTGTACGACTACAGCTTTCTGCCACCCGGCGTGCACACCCAGCAGGAAGCGCTGGCGCTGGCCTACCAGACCGGGATCGTCTGCGTTGACGAGCAGTTGCTGCACCCGGACCCGTTCCCCAGCCGGCAGGACTGGTGCCGGTCGCGGGTCGACTACACCCGCCGGCGGCTGGATGCTTGCGATCCGGAACTACCCATGGTGCTGATCAATCACTTCCCGCTGACCAGGCATCCCACCCTGGTGCTGCGCTACCCGCAGTTCGCCCAATGGTGCGGCACCGAGCTGACCAGCGACTGGCACCTGCGCTACCGGGCCACCGCGGTCGTCTACGGGCACCTGCACATCCCGCGCACCACCTTCGAGGACGGCGTGCGGTTCGAGGAGGTCTCGCTGGGTTACCCGCGGGAGTGGCGTCCCCGCGAGCGAGGGGTCGCATGGCCCAGGCAGATCCTGCCGGTACCGGCATGATCGAACGGATCCTGCCCGACTGGGTGGCGGTCGCCGAAAGCCGGCGGGACGGCTTCGAGGACGAGCTGTACCCGCAGGAGCGAGCGGTGGTCCAGGGTGCCGTCGACCGGCGGCGGGCCGAGTTCGCGACCGTGCGGAGCTGCGCCCGGGCCGCGCTGGCCAAGCTCGGACTGCCACCGGAGCCGATCCTGCCGGGCGAACGGGGTGCGCCGCAGTGGCCGGCCGGCGTGGTAGGCAGCATGACGCACTGCAACGGGTACCGGGCCGCGGCGCTGGCCCGTCGCGAGCAGGCGATCAGCATCGGCGTCGACGCCGAGCCGCACGCGCCGTTGCCCGATGGCGTGCTGCGGCTGGTCGCTCGGCCCGAGGAACTGGATCAGCTCGGGCAGTTGGCCGATTGCCCGGGCCAGCTGCACTGGGACCGGCTGCTGTTCACCATGAAGGAATCGGTGTACAAGGCCTGGTTCCCGCTGGCCGGCCGCTGGTTGGACTTTCAGCAGGCCAGCGTGCGGATCGACCCGGTGGCCGGCACCTTCGTCGCCGACCTGCTGGTGCCCGGGCCGCAACTGCCGGACGGAGAATTACATGGGTTCACCGGCACATTCCTGATTGAGGACGGATTGGCGCTGAGCGCCATCGTGCTCGAAGGCTAGCGCTGCCCGGCCGCGGCGGGTCCGCGTTCGCTGGCTGCGGATCGATCGCCGGCAGCGGCCACAGGTTCAGCGGAAGTCCCGCTATCGCTTGAATGGCATATTGGCTATTCTCTGGCACACTAGCCAGCAGCCTCTTCCATAATTTGATGCCAGGTCTTTGGGTCAGTCGGGGGGAACGAATGAACCGTGACAGAACGTCTAGACACCCGCGAGCCGCGAGCGCTGACTCGAGCGTCCGTAGTGACTGACGACCCAGGTTAGCTGAGCTCCACGATGCACATCGATGGCATTCTTTCCCATGCTGGTAAGCAGATACCGCATCCCTCGACACCGGCTGCCGACGATCCGGAGCCAGCCCGGTCGGTTGCCGAGAGCGGCCTGGTCGCCGTTATCGGCTTCACATTTGCCGGGGTGGTCACCTTGTGGTCACCGGCTGCTCAAAGGCTGTTCGGTTGGACGGCCGCCGAAGCGCTGGGACAGCGGGTCGCGGACCTGGTCGACTGGGGTCTGACCGAGAACGACCTGGCCGAATTCGCTTTCGTCGGCACCAACAGCGCCTGGATCCGCGAGCACGAGGTCACCACCCGGGCGGGCAACCGGATCGCACTCAGAACTACCGCCTCGTTGGTCGTCGGACCGGACGGCAAGGACGAGGTGCTCGCGTCGCTGACGGCGCTGGATCCGGCCGGCGACGGGTCGACGCCGCCGGCCAGTCGGCCGTTCCGCCCGATCGCCGAACGCGGCAGCGACCTGGTGCTGATCTGCGACCGTAACTCGATCATCAGCTATGCTGGCCCGTCGCTGCATGAGGTGCTGGGCTTCCGGTCCCGCGAGGTGGTCGGCCTGGCGATGTCCGAGCTGGTCCACCCGCAGGACGCGGCGCTGCTGGAGACGGAGTGGCAGGCGGCGCTGACCGACACCGAACCGCATCGCAACCTGACACTGCGGGTTCAACACGCGAGTGGTAGCTGGCGCCGGATCGAGCTGCGGATCAGCAACCTGGTCGCCGACCTGGCGGTATCGGCGATGGTGCTCAACCTGCGCGATGTCACCGAGCAGCACGAGCTGGCTGAGCGGTTACGCGCCAACGAGCAGTTGTTGCGGTCGGTGCTGAGTACCGCGGTCGAGGGAATCTGGGTGGTGGATCCGGCCGGCCGGACGGTGCGGGCCAACGACCGGGTCGGCTCCCTGCTGGCAGTCGAATCGGCCGAGGTGGCCAAGGGGTCACTGGCCGACATCCTGGATCCGGCGGCGTACGAAGACCTGTGGCAGCGGATAGTTCGGCGTACCGGCCCGGAGCGGTTCGAGCTGTTCGTGGTTCGTCGGGACGGCCAGCGCCGCTGGCTGGAGTTCATCATCGTGCCGCTGCATGACGGGGCCGGCCAGTTCACCGGCACCTTGCTGATGTGCATCGACGTGACCCTGCGCAAGCTGCCCGGCCAGCAGGTCGGTCGATCCGGGCTGCACGGCAACGGCCAGGTCGGGCAGCCGCCGAATCGAGTGGCGGAGCCGCTGCCGGGGCTGTCCCGGCTGTCCGGCCGCGAGTACGAGGTGGTCCGGATGCTGCTGCTCGGCGACCGAGTGCCGGTCATCGCACGCAACCTCTACGTCAGCCAAAGCACGGTGCGCAACCACCTGTCCTCGGTCTTTCGAAAGCTGCGGGTGCGATCCCAGCAAGAGCTGATCGTGCTGTTGCGCGAACGCAATCAGTCGGGCTGATCGGCGTCGCAAGTAGGCTGCCAGCGTGGCAGGCAGTGAGAACAGCTCAACGCACTTCGATCTGGCGATCATCGGCACCGGCTCCGGCAATTCGCTGGTGACGCCAGATTTCGACGACAAGCAGGTGGCCGTCATCGAGGCCGGCACGTTCGGTGGTACCTGCCTGAACGTCGGCTGCATCCCGACCAAGATGTACGTCTATGCCGCCGAGGTCGCCAACACCGTCCGTCATGCCGAACGGTACGGGGTGGACGCGGAGCTGTGCGGCGTGCGCTGGAAAGACATCCGGGACCGGATCTTCGGCCGGATCGACCCGATCTCGGCCGGTGGCCTGGAATACCGCCGGGACGGCGCGAACACCACCTTGTTTCTCGGGCATGCCGAGTTCACCGGCGCGCACTCCATCCGGATCGACACCGCCGACGAAGCGGTGGACATTACCGCCGAGCAGACCGTGATCGCCGCCGGCGGCCGGCCGATGATCCCGGAGCTGGTGACCGTCTCCGGAGTGCCGTATCACACCTCCGACACCATCATGCGCATCGACGAACTGCCCGAGCGGCTGGTGATCCTCGGCGGCGGTTACATCGGTGCCGAGTTCGCCCACATCATGTCCGCGCTCGGCGTGCAGATCACCCTGATCGCCCGCGGCAGCACGCTGCTGCGGCACCTGGACAGTGAAATCTCCGAGCGGTTCACCCAACTGGTCGCGACAAAGTGGGACCTACGGCTGGGCGTCGACGTCGTCAGCGTCACCGGCGGCCCCGGCGAAGTCAGCGTGACGCTGTCCGACGGCCGGCAGGCCACCGGGGACGCACTGCTGGTGGCGACCGGCCGGATCCCGAACACCGACCGGCTCGGCCTGCCGGCGGCCGGGGTACAGATGCTGGCCGACGGCCGGGTCCGGACCGACTGTTACGGCCGTACCACCGTGCCCGGGATCTGGTCGCTGGGTGATGTGAGTTCGGACTACCAGCTCAAGCATGTGGCCAATCATGAGGCGCGCGTCGTCGCGTATAACTTGCTGCATCCGGATCAGCCGCGCGCATTCGACCATCGGTTCGTCCCATCGGCGGTGTTTACCGATCCGCAGATCGCCAGCGTCGGCTGCACCGAGGACGAGCTGCGCGGCCGGGACCGGCCGTACCGGGCCGTGGTGCAGGACTACGGCGACACCGCCTACGGCTGGGCGATGGAGGACAGCAGCGGGATCTGCAAGCTGATCGCCGACCCGACCACCGGTGAGCTGCTCGGCGCACACCTGCTCGGGTATCAGGCGTCCAACCTGATTCAGCCGCTGATCCAGGCGATGTCGCTGGGTCAACGAGTGCCTGAGCTGGCCCGCGGGCAGTACTGGATCCACCCGGCGCTGATGGAGGTCGTCGAGAACGCCCTGCTCAAGCTGGGTCTCAACTGAGCGCGCCGGCGGTGCCTGACCGCGCCGACGCCCATCCGGTGCTGGAGGTCGGCGGCACCCATGTCACCGCCGCCTGGGTGCAGCCGGACGGCTGGCGGGTGAGCGCGATTCGCCGGTATGAGCTGCGAGCGGACGCCAGCGGCGAACAGCTGTTGGCCGGCCTGGCCTCGGCCGCCGGCGGGCTGTCGGCAGGTCCCGGCGCCGCCTGGGGGATCGCGTTGCCGGGGCCGTTCGACTACCCGGCCGGCATCGCCCGTTACACCGGCGTCGCCAAGTTCGAAGGTTTGACCGGGGTGGACGTTCGATCGGCGCTCTACGAATTGCTGCCCGAGCGGCCCGGTTCGATCAGATTCGTCAATGATGCCAGCGCATTCCTGATCGGGGAGTGGTTGATCGGGGCGGCGATCGGGGCTACCAGATGCGCGGCGCTGACCCTGGGCACCGGCATCGGCTCGGCCTTCCTGGACCGGGGCAGGGTGGTCGACGCCGGCCCGACCGTGCCGCCGCTGGCCGAGGTGCACCTGCTCGAGCACGACGGCCGGCCGCTGGAGGATTGGGTATCGCGGCGGGCGCTACGGCGTGGCTATGCCGAAGGGCGTCCGGACGCCGACGTCGACGTGCGCGAGTTGGCCGAACTGGCCAGGGCCGGCGACGAGCTGGCGACGGCCTGCTTCGACCGGGCCTTCAGCATCCTCGGCGGGGTCGTCGGGCCGTGGTTGGACCGCTTCGGTGCCGACCAGTTGGTGATCGGCGGGTCGATCAGTAAGGCCTGGGACCTGATTGCCAAGCCACTGCGAGCTGGGCTTTCCCGTTATTCAGACTGCCGATACGCGATTGCGCCGGCGGCCCGGCCGGAGCTCGCCGCACTGGTCGGCGCCGGCTACGCCGCGTCCTGACCCGCTAGCGGCCAGCTCGGTTGGCAGGCCGCGGCTAGGTCGGCGGCCGTCGTTCGCGGATGCCCAGCGCGTCGACCGGGCCGTCCCCGCTACCCAACTCGGTCAGCCCCGCCGACACCGCCGCACTGGCCACCTCGGCGGCCTGCCGGGCCGCGACCGGCAGCGAGGCGCCGCGGGCGAGACAGGCGGCCAGCGCGGCCGAGTGGGTACAGCCGGCGCCGTGGGCGGCCGGCACCGGATAGCGCCGCACCGGTATCGGCAGGTGCTCGCCACCGGCGAGCAGATGGTCGACCGGGTGCCGCCCGTGGCCGCCGGTAACCAGCGCGGCGCGCGCGCCCAGTGCCACCAGGGCCTCGGCCAGCCGGGGCCGGTCCTCGGTGTCCAGGCCGGTGAGCGCCTGCGCCTCCATCAGGTTCGGGGTGATCACGGTGGCCAATGGGAACAGCGTTTCCACCAGCGCCTGCACGGCATCCTCGCGCAGCAGCCGGGCGCCGGAGGATGCGATCATCACCGGATCCAGGACGAACGGCAGCTGCCGGCCGGCCAACCCGGTCGCCACCGTGCGGATGATCGGCGCACTGAACAGCATGCCGGTCTTGACCGCCTGCGGCGGCAGGTCGGCGAACACCGCTTCAAGTTGGGCGGCTACGAACTCCGGCGGGCACTCGTGAATGGCGGTGACGCCCATCGTGTTCTGCGCGGTCAGCGCGACTATGGCGCTCAGCCCGTGCACGCCGCACCGGGCGAACGCCTTGAGGTCGGCCTGGACGCCGGCGCCGCCGCCGGAATCCGATGAGGCGATGGTCAGCGCGACCGGGACGGTACCGGTGGCCGCGACCGGGGCGGTTTCGCAACCGGTAAGCACGTACTAACCTTAAGCAGTCCCCGCGGGAGCCCGGCGTGCCGGGCTGAGAGGGTGGCGTCGCGAGCGAACCCCGCCTGGCCACCGACCGCTAGAACCTGATCCGGCTAATACCGGCGAAGGGAGAGGTAGCCATGGCTGTCGAAGTGCGCACCGCGCCGAGTTCCGACATAGATGTCCGCGCCGAAGCCCCGGTCACCCTGAACGAGGCCCCGCCGCGCACGCTAAGCGTGCTGGACCAGTTCGGCTTCTGGGGCAACGTCGGGGTCAGCCTGCTCGGTTTCAGCGGGGCGATCGCAATCCTGGCGCCGGCCGGCGTGGCCGAGCTGAGCTTCGGAGCGGCGGTCGCGGCCGTTGTGCTGGGCTCGATCCTCGGCGGCCTGATCCTCGGCGCCTCGCTGGTGCTCGGTGCCCGCACCGGCGCCCCGGCGATGGTGCTGCTGCGCGGGCTGCTCGGTACCCGAGCCTCGTTCTTGCCCACGGTGCTCAACATCGGCCAGTGCATCGGCTGGGCAATCTTCGAGCTGGTGACGATCGCCAGTGGGCTGACCGCGCTGACCCACGGACACCTGCCGCGCTGGCTGTGCATTCTTTCCGCCGGTCTGGTCACCACCGCGCTCACCTTGCGGCCGCTGGGCTGGATCCGGGCACTGCGCAAGTACGTTTCGGTGCTGGTGGTGTTTGCGCTGGTGGTTCTCGCGATCGGATTGCTGCGCCACCACGGCGATCCGCTGAACCCACCGGGTGGCTCGTGGAGCGGCTTCTGGCTGGCCGTCGACTCGGCGATGGCATTGACCATCTCGTGGGTTCCGCTCGGAGCCGACTACTCCCGGCACTCCCGCTCGCCCGGAGCGGCGTTCGCCGGCGGCTTCCTGGGCTACGGAGCAACTCAGGTGGCCTGCCTGGTCATCGGACTGGTCGCGCTGTCGCAGGTCGACCAGGACGGCAACCGGATCTTCGACCTGTTCATCGGCTTGCCGCTGGGCACAATCGCCTTTGCGGTCCTGGTGATTCGCGAGACCGACCAGAGCTTCGCCAATGTTTACTCCACTGCCGTCTCACTGCAGAACCTGCGGCCATCCTGGGATCGCCGGGTGCTGACGGTGCTGATCGGGACGATCGCTACCGTGCTGGCACTGACCATCAACATCAACGATTACGCCAATTTCCTTTACCTGATCGGCGCGGTGTTCATTCCGATGTCCGGTGCGCTGCTGGCCAGCTGGCTGGTGACCGGCAGTGCCCGGTGGGATGTGTCGGCCGCGGCGCCGTCCCGTCCCGGCATGCTGCTGGCCTGGTTGATCGGTTTCATCAGCTACCAGCTGATCAATCCCGGATCGCTGAAGTACTGGTCGGATTTCTGGACGAGGGCCGGCACCGACCTGCATACCCTCGGCCATCGTTGGCTGTCTGCTTCGATCACGTCGTTCCTGATCACCGTGCTGATCGCCTTGCTCAGCGCTCGTGCTCGAACCGAGGCCCGCAGCAAAGAGCGGGTGAACCGATGATCATTGACGATCCGCTGGTCATCGCCGGTGTGGAGTTCTCGTCCCGGCTGATCGTCGGCACCGGCGGCATGACCAGCCTGCACAGCCTGGCCGGTTTGTTGCGCGAGTCCGGCACCGAGCTCAGCACGGTGGCGATGCGCCGGGTGGATCCGTCCGCGACCGGGTCGGTGCTCGATGTGCTGCGCGCGGCCCAACTGCGGGTGCTGCCGAACACTGCCGGCTGCCGGACCGCGGCCGAGGCGGTGTTGACCGCCAAGCTGGCCCGCGAGGCGCTGGGCACCGACTGGATCAAGGTCGAGGTAGTGGCCGATGAGCGCACCCTGCTGCCGGACGGCCTGGAACTGCTCGCCGCGTGCGAGCAACTGGTCGATGCCGGCTTCGTAGTTTTGCCTTACACATCGGACGATCCGGTGCTGGCGCGGCGGCTGGAGCAGCTCGGCTGCGCGGCGGTGATGCCGGGCGGGGCGCCGATCGGATCCGGCCTGGGAATCCGCAACCCGCACAACATCGCGCTGATCGTGGAGCAGGCCGGTGTGCCGGTGGTGCTGGACGCCGGCATCGGCGGAGCGGCCGACGCGGCTCAGGCGATGGAGCTCGGCTGCGATGCGGTGCTGGTCGCCTCGGCGGTGACCAGGGCGGCCGACCCGGTGCGGATGGCCCGGGCGATGCGGCTGGCGGTACAGGCCGGTCGGGACGCTCGGTTGGCCGGCCGGATCCCGCGTCGCTGGTGGGCCGAGGCCTCCTCACCGCACGAGGGAATGCTCGGCTTCTAAGTCGCCCGGCCGATGCATTGTGCGGCCCGAGGAGGCGGTTTTTCGGCCGAAAACCGCCCGGTCGGGCCGCACAATGCGTACCGGGGGCTCAACCACCCTGGACGGCGGTGACCACCTCGACCTGGTCGCCGGCCGCCAGCACGGTCTGCGACCAGCTGCCGCGGGGCACCACTTCGCCGTTCACCGCGACCGCGATGCCGGCGGTGCGATCGCTGACCTGGCCCACCAGGGTTGCGAGCGAGATGCCCTCCTCGGCCTGCTCTTGGTGGCCGTTCAGCGTTATCAACACGGCATGAACTCCTTGCCACTGAATCGACGCGGGTCGAATGGCTGCCAGTGCGGCGCGAGCTGCTCGCCGGCGGCCAGCGCGGTCAGCGCCTCGGCGGTCAGCGCCGACAGCAGGATGCCGTTGCGGTAATGCCCGCTGGCCACCAGCAAACCGGGCTCGAACCAGCCGACCAGCGGACCGTTGTCGCCGGTGCCCGGTCGGGTACCGGCCGACGCCTCGACGAAGGTGAATTCGGAACTGATCGGCAACACCTCGTAGGCGTTGCGCAGTAGCTCATAGACCGCGCCGGCGGTGACCGTGGTGTCCTCGCCCTGTTGCTCGGAGGTGGCACCGACCACCACCTCACCACCGGCCCGTGGCACCAGGTAAATCTCACTGCCCCGGACCAGGCCGCGCACGGTGTGCCGCAGCACCGGGCCACCGGCGGCCAGCCGTTCTGGCACCGCCAGCCGCAGAATCTGCCCCTTCACCGGCCGCACCCCGACCGGTAACAACCGCTCGGTGCCGGCGCCGGCGCACAGCACGGTCAGCTCGGCGCGGTAACAGGCACCGGAGCCCAGCCGGGCACCGCTCACCCGGCCGTCCTCGCGAAGCAGTTCGCACACCTCGCCGGGTTCGATCCGGACACCGGCCGACCGGCAGGCGGCTCGAAGCGCGTCCAAGTAGCGGCGGTTGTCCACCGACAGGTCGTCGGCAGCCAGCACTCCGGCGCGGGCGTCGGCGGTGAGATAGGGCTCCAACTCGCGCAGCCGGCTGCCGGTGAGCCGCTCGGTGCGCAGGCCGAGCGTTTCCCGGTGGTCGGACAGCCGGTCCAGCGCGGCCCGGTCGTCAGCATTCACCGCGACCACCAGGGTGCCGCTGTCCCGCAGCCCGATCGACTCGCCGAGTAGCGCCGCCAGTTCCTCGGCGAACCGCACGAAGGCTTCGACTGCCGCCAGGTTCAGTCTGGTCAGCTCGTCCTCGCCGAAGCCGGCCTCGCTGACCGGGGCCAGCATGCCGGCGGCCACCCAGCTCGCCCCACGGCCGGCGCTCGCGTCGACCAGCCGGACCTGGTGGCCGGCGCCGGCCAGCCGGTAACCGGCCGCCAGGCCGATCACCCCGCCGCCGACGATCAGCACCTCGCCGGCCGGCGAGCTGGTTCCGGTCACGGCCTTCAGGTTAGCTAGCCGAGCGGTGGGGTATCGCCACGCACCGGTGCGACGGCGGGCCGGCCGGGCTGCAGGCTGGTGCCGGCGCTGGCGGCCACCACCATTACCAGCGCGGTCACCGTGCGCAGCCGCAGCTGCTCGCCCAGCACCAGCACGCCGGCCAGCGCGGCGAAGGCCGGCTCCAGGCTCATCAACAGTCCGAACGTGGCCGCACGCAGTCGACGCAGCGCGATCAACTCCAGTGAGTACGGGATCAACGAGGACAACAGGGCCACCAGCAGGCCGCCGCCGAACACCGCCGGTTGTAACAAAGCCCGGCCGCCCTGGATCAACCCGACCGGCAACAGCGCTATCCCGGCCACCGACAGCGCGAGCGCCAAGCCCTGCAACCCGGCGAACCGGGAACCGACCCGTTGCGAGAGCACGATGTAGCCGGCCCATAACGTCCCGGCCAGCAATGCCAGCAGGACACCGCGCGGGTTCAGTGAATGCGCCGAGCCGTCCGAGCGGCCGAAGGCCAGCAGCACCACCCCGCCGCCGGCCAACGCCACCCACAGCAGATCCAGCAGCCGCCGCGAACCGAGGATGGCCACCGCCAGCGGTCCGGCGAACTCGAGGGTGACCGCGGCGCCGAGCGGCAGCAGCTGAAGCGCCTGGTAGAAGCTCCAGTTCATGCCGCCCAGCACCAGGCCGAAACCGGCGGCGGTGAGCAGCTCCCGGCGGGACCGGCCGCGCAGATCCGGACGGGTCAGCGCCAGCAGGACGACGGCCGAGAACACCAGCCGCATCAGCACCACGCCGCCCGGCCCGGCCCGGTCGAACAGCTTGGCGGCAAAGGCCGCGCCGAACTGCACCGATGCGATGCCGATCAGGATGAGCCCCTGCGGCGGGACGAGATCGACCCGTCCGCGCAGCGCCATGGGCACCATCCTGCCCGATCACTACGGGCCGCCCGGACGACGCCGCCGGTCAGGGCCGCGGCCGACGAGACCGGCGGTCGGCTGGTTGGATGGTTGGGTGAGCAAGCGATCGCTGACCGATGCCCGGCTGTACCTGTGTACCGATTCCCGCCGGCGGCAGGGCGATCTCGTGCAGTTCCTGGATGCCGTCCTGGCCGCCGGTGTCGACGTGGTGCAGCTGCGGGAGAAGAACCTCGAGGCGGCCGAGGAACTGGACCTGCTGGCGGTGTTCGGCGACGCCTGCCGGCGGCACGGCGCGTTGCTCGCGGTCAACGACCGGGCCGACCTCGCGGTGACCGCCGGTGCCGACGTGCTGCATGTCGGCCAGGACGATCTCAGCCCAGCGCAGGCCAGGCGGATCGTCGGGCCGGACGTGCTGATCGGGCTGAGCAGCCACAGCATCGAGCAGGCCGCCGGCGCCCGGGCCAACCCGGACGTCGACTACTTCTGTGTCGGGCCGATCTGGCCGACCCCGACCAAGCTCGGCCGGCCAGGCATCGGCCTGGCTCCGGTCGGCGAGGTGGCGGCCAGCCGGCCCGACCGACCTTGGTTCGCCATCGGCGGCGTCGATGAGGCCAACCTCGATCAAGTACTGGCCACCGGAGCGAGCCGGGTGGTCGTGGTGCGGGCACTGACCGAGGCCGACGACCCGGGTGCTGCCGCCGGTCGGATCGCCGGCCGGCTGGCGGGTGCGGTGAGCACGCGTGGCTGACCGGCGCACCGCGATGGATCCGGCCGCTCGGAAGTGGTTCAACACCGCCACCTTCAGCGGCACCGACGGCGATCCGGCGTCCTTACCGGCGGTCAAGGCAGCCAGCGGCCGGACGGTCAGCGTGGTGATCCCGGCCCGCAACGAGGCGGCCACGGTTGCCGCCGTGGTGTCGCAGATCAGGGAGTCGCTGCTGGACATCGGACTGGTGGACGAGCTGGTGGTGATCGATTCCGACTCTTCCGACGGCACCGCCGAGCGGGCTCGGTCGGCCGGCGCACAGGTGTTCGCCGCCCGCGATATCGTCACCGGCACCGAGCCGGTGCCCGGCAAGGGCGAGGCGTTGTGGAAGTCGCTGTTCGTCACCTCGGGCGACCTGCTGGTGTTCATCGATGCCGACCTGACCGAGTGGGGACCGCACTTCGTGACCGGCCTGCTGGCCCCGCTGCTAGCCGACCCGGACGTCAAACTGGTGAAGGGGTTCTACGACCGGCTGGCCGACGACCTGCCCGGTGACGAGCACCCGGTGCCGCAGGGCGGCCGGGTGACCGAGCTCTGCGCGCGGCCGCTGCTCAACCTGTACTGGCCGCAACTGGCAGCCGTGGTGCAGCCGCTGGCCGGGGAGTGGGCGATCCGGCGCAGCCTGGTGGAGACGCTGTCCGTCCCGGTCGGCTACGGCGTGGAGTTCGCCACCCTCACCGACACCTGGCAGCGGTACGGCTTGTCGGCGATTGCCCAGGTGGATCTCGGCCGGCGCGGCCACCGGCACCAGAACGTGCACGACCTCGGCGTGATGGCCGCCGAGATCCTGGCCACCGCGATGCGCCGGCTGCCCGGCGGCCGGATACCGCAGGAGCCGGCCGGCCGGTTACAGCAGTACGACCGGCGGGTGCCGGACGGCTGGCTGAGCCGTCCGGTCCCGACCCTGGAACGGCCGGCGGCGATCGAGAATCGGTATTACCGCCCGCGCCGTAACGAGGCAGGGGTGGCATGCTCGAGCTAGCCGGGCACAGCTATCCCGACGATGCGCTGCTGATCATGGCGATCGTGAACCGGACACCGGATTCGTTCTACGACCGGGGCGCCACCTATGCCTTCGACAAGGCCTTCGATCGGGTGATTGAGGTTGTCGAGGCAGGCGCCGAGATCGTCGACATCGGCGGGGTGAAGGCCGCGCCGGGTGATGAGGTGGACGTCGCTGAGGAGATCCGGCGCACCGTCGACTTCGTGGCCCGGGTCCGCGCCGAGTTTCCCGACCTGGTGATCTCGGTGGACACCTGGCGGCATGAGGTGGGACGGGCGGCCTGCCAGGCCGGGGCGAACCTGCTCAACGACGCCTGGGGCGGTTATGACCCGGTGCTGGCCGAGGTGGCAGCCGAGTTCGACGCGGCCCTGGTGTGCACCCATGCCGGCGGCGTGCGACCGCGCACCCGGCCGCACCGGATCTGCTACGACGACGTGGTCGCCGATGTGCTGCGGGTGACCACCGGCCTGGCCGAGCGGGCGGTGTCGCTCGGGGTCGACCGCCGCCGGATCATGATCGACCCGGGGCATGACTTCGGTAAGAACACCTGGCATTCCCTTGAGCTAACCCGCCGGTTGGACGAGCTGGTGGCCACCGGCTGGCCAGTGCTGGTTTCGTTGTCGAACAAGGATTTCGTCGGCGAGGCCCTGGATCTGCCCCTGGAGCAGCGGCTGCTCGGCACCCTGTCGGCGACCGCGGTCTGCGCCTGGCAGGGGGCGACGGTGTTTCGCGCGCACAACGTGCCGGAGACCCGGCAGGTGTTGGACATGGTGGCCACTATCCGCGGCAGCCAGCCGCCCAACCGAGCCGTGCGAGGGCTGGCGTGATCATCGGCGTGGTCAGCTGTCCGCAGCCTCCGTTGTTGCTGCCCGGCATAACCGGCCGACCGGTCGCCGAGGTGGAAGAACTGCGGGCAGCCTGCCTGGCGGCGGTCGGAGAGCTGCTGGCCGGCGGCCCCGAGCGGATCGTCCTGGTCGGTGGCTGCACGGCCCGGGAGCGGGCGGCGGACCGGAATCCGCTGAGCATGCAGGTCGGCCGCCAGCTGCTGTCGCAGGCCGACGGCTCGTTGCCGGTGGAGGAACTGGTAGTGGCCGATGATGCATCGACCGCGGACTGTCTGTACCTGGGACGCGCACTCGCCGACCGGATCACCGAGGCCACCGGATTGCTGGTGCTGGCCGACGGGTCGGCGTGTCGGGGGGTGAAGGCCCCGGGCTACCTGGACGAGCGGGCCGCGCCGTTCGACGCTCGGGTGCAGGCAGCGCTCACCGCCGGCGACCCGGCCGGCCTGGCGGCGCTGGATGCCGAACTTGCCGCCGAGTTGCTGGTGGCCGGTCGGGCTGCCTGGCAGGTGTTGGCCGGTGCCACCGAGGGACGGCGGTTCGACGCGCGACTGGGTTACAGCGCCGACCCGTTCGGCGTCTGGTACCCGGTGTGCGGCTGGTACTCCTGACTAAATGTCTTCCAGCTTGTTCTTGAGCAGGTCGTCGAACTTATCGATCTGCTCGTCGTGGCCGGGCAAGGCTAGTCCTCGGCCTGTCCGTCGACCAGCCCGGCAAGCTGAGCACCCGGCTGTCCAGTACTGGGCAGATTGCCTAGCTACGTTCCCGAATCGGCCACCAGATTGTGCAACCATGGCAGTGCTGGGTGCGCATGTTGCTACCCAAGCCGGCCGGACCCATGCTGGAAGTGGACGACCGCACACCGGAGAGGACCCGCCTTGACGAGCACCGACGTTGCGTTGACGCCTGCCGAGCAGGCCGCACAGCTCGACCTGGAACAGCTCAAGCAACTGGTCGGGCTGGTGCCCTACGACGAGAGCACCGATCCGTTCCCGGTCACCGGCTGGGACGCGGTGGTGTTCGTGGTTGGCAACGCCACCCAGACCGCGCACTACTTCCAGTCCGCGTTCGGCATGGAGCTGGTCGCCTACTCCGGCCCGGAGACCGGAAACCGGGACCACAAGTCCTACGTGCTGCGTAGCGGTTCGGCCCGGTTCGTGATCAGCGGCGGGGTTGCACCGGACAGCACGCTGCTCGACCACCACCGGACGCACGGTGACGGGGTCATCGACATCGCCCTGGAGGTGCCGGACGTCGACCGCTGCATCAAGCACGCCCGCCAGCAGGGCGCCACCGTGCTGACCGAACCGCATGACGTGTCCGACGAGCACGGGACGATCCGAATGGCGGCGCTGGCTGCCTACGGCAACACCCGGCACACCCTGATCGACCGCTCCCGATACAGCGGCATTTACCTGCCCGGCTATGTCGAACGGCACTCGGATTACCAGCGCCGTCCCGGCTCGCCGCGGCGGATGTTCCAGGCGCTGGACCACGTGGTCGGCAACGTCGAACTCGGCCGGATGGACGAGTGGGTAGGCTACTACAACCGGGTGATGGGCTTTGTGAACATGGCCGAATTCGTCGGCGATGACATCGCAACCGAGTACTCCGCGCTGATGTCGAAGGTGGTGGCCAACGGCAACCACCGGGTCAAGTTTCCGCTGAACGAGCCGGCCGTCGCCAAGAAGAAGAGCCAGATCGACGAGTTCCTGGAGTTCTACCAGAGCCCCGGCGTGCAGCATCTGGCGCTGGCCACCAACGACATCATCGCCACCGTGGACGCCATGCGTGCCGAGGGTGTGGAGTTCCTGTCGACGCCGGACTCGTACTACTCCGACCCGGAATTACGCGCTCGGATCGGGCAGGTGCGGGCGCCAATCGAGGAGCTACAGTCCCGCGGCATCCTGGTGGACCGGGACGAGGACGGCTACCTGCTGCAGATCTTCACCAAGCCGATTGGTGACCGGCCGACGGTGTTCTTCGAATTGATCGAGCGGCACGGCTCGCTGGGCTTCGGCAAGGGCAACTTCAAGGCGCTGTTCGAGGCGATCGAACGCGAGCAGGACAGCCGCGGCAACCTCTAGCCGGTCCGATTTACCTTACGAGTCCTATGAAAACTTCATCCGGGCCATGAAGCGGCGCACCTCCTGCGGCCAACCGCAGGCCACCGCGATTCGTCCCGCCCAGAACCGCGCGGCCTGCTCATCCTCCACATCGATCACGGCGAAGCCGCCGAGGTGCTCCTTGGACTCGACGAACGGGCCGTCGCTGAACAGCGGCTCGCCGTGTGACGGCTCGACGCTGAACACCGGGGCGTCATCGTCCAAGCCGCCGGTGAAGATGAGCACCCCGGCAGCCGTCATCTCCGCCAGCAACGGCTTGAGTGTCCGGGACTTCTCGCGCAACTCCTCGATCGTGTGCTCGGGCACCCACTCGCCGTTGAAGGCGATGAGGTATTCAGCCATGTCCACTCCTTATCGGGTGGCTCCCACGGCCACCCTCCACCTTGTCTACGAACGGCGACGACCGGATCCGACACAGGCAGCATGAGCGTAAGCTCCGCCGGCAGACCGGAGGGGGACGGACTTGGACTCACTCGACGTGGCGATCCTGGCCGCACTCAGGTCCGCTCCCCGGGCCGGCTACCTGGAGCTGTCCCGCACGCTCGGCGTGTCCCGGGCCACCGTGCAGGCTCGGCTGGAGCGGCTGGAGCGCGACGGCGTGGTTACCGGCTATGGCCCGGATCTGGATCTGACCGCGGCCGGCTTTCCGGTGCTGGCCTTCGCCACCCTCGAGATCGCCCAGGGCCGGCTGGCCGAGGTAACCGCCGCGATGGCCGCGATCCCGTCGGTGATCGAGGCGTATGCCACCACCGGGCCGGGCGACGTGCACTGCCGGCTGGTGGCCGCCTCGCATGAGGACCTGCAACGGGTGCTGATCGAGGTCTCCCAGATCCCTGGAGTGGCCCGCTCCACTTCGGTGGTGGCGCTGTCCCAGCTGGTCGGACATCGGGCGGTGCAGCTGCTCGAGGCGGCCGGCTTACCGCCGGCCAGCCGCACCGCGAAGGCCGGTCAGCCGTCGCGGAGTTCCTAGCGCGATTTCGGTCGGGCACTGGACAATCTGACCGGCTGGCAGCAGGGTGAGCGCGGTGACGACTGTCGATCTTCGCGAGCTGGCCGCCGAGACCGGCGGGTCATCGGACCTGACCGGCTACTTCGCCCAACCGGTGACCGCCGGACCGTGGGCCGGCGTGGTGGTCATCCACGAGGCGTTCGGGTTGGACGAGGTGAACCGCCGGCACGTCCAGCGGATCGCGGCGATGGGATACCTGGCGCTGGCCCCGGATCTGTTCAGCGACGGGGGCTCACGGCGCTGCCTGGCCGCCACCATGACCGCGCTGAAGTCCGGCCAGGGCAAGGCCTATGCCGACATCGAGGCGGCCCGGCGCTGGTTGCTGGCCCGCGAGGGTACCAACGGCAAGGTCGGCATCATCGGCTTCTGCATGGGTGGCGGGTTCGCTTTGATGAGCGTGCACAACGGTTTCGACGTGGCCGCCCCGAACTACGGCCCGCTGCCGGCGGAGCTGGATCAAGCCGTGGCCGGCGCCTGCCCGGTGGTGGCCAGCTACGGGGGTAAGGACCGCCGGTTGCCCGGCGCTGCCGCCAAGTTGGACGACGCGCTGACCAGGGCCGGCGTGCTGCACGACGTCAAGGAGTACCCGACCGCCGGGCACGCGTTCCTCAACGAGGCGCTGAACGGGCCGAAGTTGATGCGACCGCTGCTGCGAGTGATGGACATCGGACCGGAGCCGGATTCGGCCACCGATGCCTGGCGCAGGATCGAGAACTTCTTCGCCGAACAGCTGGGCTGATCACCCGATCGTGCAACTTCTTCCGGCTCAGGACCGGAAGAAGTTGCACGATCGGGAAAAGCAAAGGCTCAGTGCACGGTCGCGCTGAACACCGGCAGGTAGCCGCCGGACTGGCCGGACGCGGTCGGGTGGTAGGACTCGGTGATGTCGGTGATGTTCAGCGAGTGCAGCCAGTCGTTGCCGGAGCACAACTGATGGCCGACAAAGCTGTTGCGGACGTCGCCGAAGGTGAAGTTGGCGTGGCTGGACACCGCGTTCTGGATGATGCCGTCCACCAGGTTGATGCCTTCGTCGATCTTGGAACGCGAGGTCTCGCTGAGCCCGATGCAGTACCAGACTCCGAGTTGGTAGAAGACCGGGTAGTCCAACACCACGACCTGGGCGTTCGGAGCGTGGCTGCGGATGTTGTTGTAGGTGGTGTTCAGCAGCCCGGGCAGCGTGGTTTGAGCCTTGGTCTCGGCCGCGTTGACGGCAGCCACGCAGCTCGCGGTGCCGTAGAGCACGCAGGTGGTCATGATGTTGGAGAAGCCGACGTCGTTGCCGCCGATGGTGATGCTGACCAGTCCGGTAGCAGCGCTCAACGCTGATAGCTGCGAGCTGTTGACGGTGCTGGTAGTAGCGCCCGAGCACGCTACCGAGACGTAGGAGCTCGGATGGTGCGCGGCGTTCCACAGCGCGGAGTAGGCGTTGGTGCTGCGGTCGCAGGAACCGCTCTCGGCGGTGTAGCTGCCCGCGCCGACGCCGGAGGAGTACGAATCGCCGAGCGCGACATAGCCGCCGGTCATGGCTGACGCCGGGGCGGCGGTGAGCAGGGCGGTGACGGCGAGCGTGGTCGCGGCACCGGCGAGGACGATCAGGGGACGCAAGCGTGGCACGGAGGCCTCCGGATCTCAGGGGACTGGGTGTCCAATAGGTACCAGGAGGACTAAGACCGGTAAATACCTTTTGGCGGAATCTTCGAACGGATTCCTGCCGTCGATCCCGGCCTGGCCGCTCGGGTGCCACGGGCACCGGCAGGCCGTGCGACTTGGCCCATTCCGCGAGGCTTAGACTGAGCTCCGTGCACAGCTCGTGAAAAGTTTCACGAGCAGCCAAGGACGCGCACGGCCGAACCAGCGCAGTGGCAGGCCCGAGTAGCGGCAGGGAGGCGCAGGTGACCGCGATGACCAGCGATCCGGCCGCGCCGATGATGAGCGACCCAGTGGCCGCCCGATCCGATGATGATCTTGACCGGCGCAAGCAGGACGCCGAAGTGCTCGTGGTCGGCGCCGGACCGGCCGGCTCAGCCGCGGCATACTGGCTGGCCACCGCCGGGGTGGATGTGCTGCTGCTGGAGAAGACCCGGTTCCCCCGGGACAAGGTGTGCGGCGACGGCCTGACCCCGCGCGGCACTCGGGCGCTGGTGGAGCTCGGCATCGACGTCAGCGAGCAGGCCGGCTGGCTGCACAACAAGGGCTTGCGGGTGATCGGTGGTGGCGTCCGGTTGGAATTGGACTGGCCACAACTGGCCAGCTTTCCCGACTACGGCCTGGTCCGACCGCGCGCGGATCTGGACCAGCTGCTGGTCCGGCGGGCGGTACAGGCCGGCGCCCGGTTGCAGGAAGACACCAGCGTCACCGGGCCGATCACCAACGCCGGCGGCCGGGTGGTCGGAGTGCACGCCCGCCGCACCGATCCGGACGGGGCGAAGTCCGAGCAGGAGTACCGGGCACCGATCGTGCTGGCCTGCGACGGCGTCTCCGGCCGATTCGCGCTGGCGATGGGCTTACCGCGCAACGACAAGCGCCCGATGGGGGTGGCGGTGCGCCGCTACTACACCAGCCCGCGTACCGACGATGACTACCTGGAATCCTGGCTGGAGCTGTGGGACGGCCCGCCCGGGCAGGCCCGGCAATTGCCTGGCTACGGCTGGATCTTCGGCATGGGGGACGGCTCGGTGAACGTCGGGCTGGGCGTGCTGAACTCCTCGGCGAATTTCCAGAAGGCCAACTACCGAACGCTGCTCACCAGCTGGCTGGACAACACCCCGGCCGAATGGGGGCTTCGCGAGCACAACGCGCTCGGGCCCACCCAGGGCGCCGCCCTGCCGATGGGCTTCAACCGCACCCCGCACTACCGCGACGGCGTGCTCCTGGTCGGCGACTCCGGTGGTTCGGTCAACCCGTTCAACGGCGAGGGCATCCCGTACGCCATGGAGTCCGGCAAGTTCGCCGCCGAGGCAACCATCCAGGCGCTGGCCCGACCGGCCGGTCCGGCTCGGGAACGCGCGCTGGCCGGCTACCCGGCGGTGATGGCCGCCGAATGGGGGTCCTACTACCGGCTCGGTGCATTGTTCGTGAAGCTGATCAGCAACCCAGCCATCATGCGGACCTGCACGAAGCACGGGTTACCCCGTCCGGGATTGATGAAATTCGTCCTGAAGTTGCTTGCCAACCTGACCGATCCGCACGACGGGGATATCAGTGACCGGGTCATCACGGCGCTGACCAGGATCACGCCGGCACTGCGATGACGAGGCGTCCGATGAGCGCAATAGCGCCCAACCGGCGGCGCGCCGGGGCAGGCCCGATAATGGGCGCTACCGCGAGGCCCACTAGCCTGACAACGGCTCGGACTCGTCTGTCAAGAGTCGCGACAAAGGTTCGTCCACGCTCGGCGGAACTCGAGCGAACGAGGAAGGAAAGCGGGTCAGAAGATGCTGTCGATGTACCTGCCTATCGTGATCTTGTTCGTGCTCGCGTTCGGTTTCTCGGTCTTCTCGGTCGTCATCGCCACCATTACCGGCCCGAAAAGGTACAACAAGGCCAAGCTGGACTTCTACGAGTGCGGCATCGAGCCGGCGCCGATGTCGTCCGGGCCGAACAGGTTCCCGGTCAAGTACTTCCTCACGGCGATGCTGTTCATCGTCTTCGACATCGAGATCATCTTCCTGTACCCGTACGCGGTGGAAAACCAGCAACTCAGCTTGTTCGGGCTGGTCGAGATCTTCCTGTTCATCGGCACGGTTTTCGTCGCCTACGCCTACGTATGGCGCCGCGGCGGCCTGGACTGGGATTAATACCGGCGCGGCCGGGACGGAGATTGGCAAGCTGACATGGGATTAGAAGAGAAGCTTCCGGACGGCATCCTGCTGGCAGGAGTCGAGTCTCTGGTGAACTGGACGCGCAAGTCGTCGCTGTGGCCGGTCACTTTCGGGCTGGCCTGCTGCGCGATCGAAATGATGACCTTCGGCGCGCCGCGGTTCGACTCGGCCCGGTTCGGCATGGAGGTTTTCCGGCCCTCGCCGCGGCAGGCCGACCTGATGATCGTTGCCGGCCGGGTGAGCCAGAAGATGGCGCCGGTGGTCCGCCAGATTTACGACCAGATGGCCGAGCCGCGCTGGGTGATCGCGATGGGGGTGTGCGCGTCCTCCGGCGGGATGTTCAACAACTACGCCATCCTCCAGGGCGTCGATCACATCATCCCGGTGGACATGTACCTGCCCGGTTGCCCGCCCCGTCCGGAGATGCTGATCGACGCGGTGCTCAAGCTGCACCACAAGATCTCGCACGAGCCGCTCGGTCCCAAGCGGGCCGAGAAGCTGGCCGGCCAGAAGGTCGAATTGGTGCCGTCGTCGCAGAGGTTCGCCAAGTGAGCGGGCCGACCGGCGACCGGGAACTCGACCGGGCCCAGCTGCAAGGTGCGTTGCCACCGGATCTGCCGGCCGACCAGCAGCGGCCCGGCATGTTCGGCGTCACCGGAACCGGCGACACCTCAGGCTTCTCCGGCCTCAAGCGCCAGCCCTGGATCGAGCTGCCGGCGCACCGGCCGTACGGCGGGTACTTCGACGAGGTGGTGGACGCGTTCGAGGCGGCGTACGCCGAGGCCGGCGCGGCGATCCGCAAGATCGTGGTGGATCGCGACGAGCTGACCATTCACATCGCCCGCGAGCATATTGCCCGCACCTGCCAAGTCTTCCGTGACGATCCGGCGCTGCGGTTCGAACTGCTGTCGTCGGTGTCCGGGGTGGACTACCTGGCCCGGGACGGCGTCGACGGTGAACGGCTGCACGTGGTTTACCACCTGACCTCGATGACCTTCCGGCGCCGGATCCGGCTCGAGGTGGGCCTGACCACCGCCGACCCGCACCTGCCTTCGGTGACCGCGGTGTACCCGACGGCGGACTGGCAGGAGCGCGAAACCTGGGACATGTTCGGCATCATCTTCGACGGCCATCCCGCGCTGACCCGGATCCTGATGCCCGACGACTGGGAGGGACACCCGCAGCGCAAGGACTACCCGCTGGGTGGCGTGCCGGTGGAGTACAAGGGCGCGAGCATCCCGCCGCCGGACGAGAGAAGGGTTTATCGATGAGCGCTCGCGCGAAGAGTCAAGGGTGCAGCCGGTGACCGATTCCTACAGCCCGTCCAGGGAAACCACCGAAGGCCGCGTCTATACGGTTTCCGGCGGCGGCGACTGGGACTCGGTGTTCGCCGGCGATCCGCTGCACGAGGAACGGCTGGTGGTCAACATGGGCCCCCAGCACCCGTCCACCCACGGCGTGTTGCGGATTGTGCTGGAACTGGAAGGTGAAACCGTCACCGACGCCCGGCTGGTGGTCGGCTACCTGCACACCGGCATCGAGAAGAACACCGAGTTCCGGACCTGGACCCAAGGCAGCACCTTCGTCACCAGATGCGATTACCTGGCGCCGCTGTTCAACGAGGCTGCCTACTGCATGGCGGTCGAGAAGCTGCTCGGCGCGGAGGTGCCCGAACGGGCAAACCTGATCCGGGTGCTGATGATGGAGATCAACCGGATCAGCTCGCACTGGGTGTGGCTGGCCACCGGCGGCATGGAACTCGGCGCGCTGACCGCGATGACCAACGGTTTCCGGGCCCGGGAGCGCTGCCTGGACGTGCTGGAGCTGATCACCGGCCTGCGGATGAACCACGCCTACATCCGGGTCGGCGGCCTTGCCCAGGACCTGCCGGACGGCGCGATCGAGAAGGTGCGCGAGTGGATCCGCGAGACCGACAAGGAGATCCTCGGCGTCGATAAGTTGTTGCGCGGCCAGCCGATCTGGATCAACCGGCTCAAGGGCGTCGGCTGGATCGGGGTGGAGGGTTGCCTGTCGCTCGGCCTGACCGGTCCGTTGCTGCGGGCCGCCGGGTTGCCCTGGGATATCCGCAAGACCGAGCCGTATTTGGGTTATGAGAACTACCAGTTCGACGTTCCGACCGATGACGGCGGGGACTGCTGGAGCCGGTTCGTGATCCGGGTGGCGGAGATGCGAGAGAGCCTGCGGATCATCAGCCAGGTCATCGACCGGATCGAGCAGACGCCGGGACGGATCATGGTGGACGATCCGAAGATCGCCTGGCCGGCGCAGCTGTCCATCGGCTCGGACGGCATGGGCAACTCCGCCGCGCACGTCAACAAGATCATGAATGGTTCGATGGAAGCGCTGATCCACCACTTCAAGCTGGTCACCGAAGGGTTCCGGGTACCGACCGGGCAGGCCTACGTCCCGGTCGAGTCGCCGCGCGGCGAGCTGGGCGCGCACGTGGTTTCCGACGGCGGCACCCGGCCGTACCGGGTGCACCTGCGCGAGCCGTCCTTCATCAACCTGCAGGCCACAGCCACCCTGGCGATCGGCGGCATGATCGCCGACGTGATCGCCTCGGTGGCTTCGCTCGACCCGGTGATGGGGGGATGTGACCGATGAGCCCGGGTGTCGAACACGGTGAGCTGGAGGCCTCGGCCGCCGGCGTACGGACCGGTCCGGTGGAGACCACCACCGGGCCGGTACCGACCGGGGTGCGCCGCACGCCGGCCGGCCGGCTGAGCCTGCTGGACATCGAACGCCCCGGTGACCCGAGCGTGTTCGGCGAGCCGGTTCGAACGGCCGCGGCGGAACTCATCGCCCGGTACCCGATCGGGCAGTCCCGCTCGGCGCTGCTGCCGATGCTGCACCTGGTGCAGTCCGAGCAGGGCTACGTCTCGGCCGACGGGATCTCCTTCTGCGCCGAGCAATTGGAGCTGACCAAGGCACAGGTGTCGGCGGTTGCCACGTTCTACACCATGTACAAGCGCAAGCCGACCGGGGAGTACCTGGTCAGCGTGTGCACCAACACCCTGTGCGGCATGCTCGGCGGCGACGAGATCTATCAGACGCTGTCCGAACTGCTCGGCGTCGGCACCAACGAAACCTCCGGTGACCCGGGCACCCCCGGTTCGATCACCCTGGAACATGCCGAGTGCCTGGCCGCCTGTGATTATGCGCCGGTGGTCACGGTGAACTACGAGTTCTTCGACAACCAGACTCCTGCGTCGGCCACCGAGTTGGTCGGGCAGTTGCAGGCGGGGAACCGGCCGTTGCCCAGCCGGGGCGCGCCGCTGTGCAGCTTCCGCGAGATCTCGCGGCAGATCGCCGGTTTCGTCGACACCCGGCCGGAAGCACGGACCGCCAACGGAACCGGTGGTCCGACCGAGGTCGGCGTCCGGCTGGCCCGGCAGCGGGACGAGCAGCCGCCGCGCTACCCATCGGACAAGAACGGCTCGGACAAAAACGCCTCGGGCAAGGGCGCCTCGGCCGGGCACGCCGAACGGGCCGCCGCCGACAACACCGGCGCGGCCAGCCCGTCCAGCGCGCACGATGCGCCGTTGCGCACGGCAGCCAGCGATTCGGCGACCGGCAGCCGTCCGGCGCAGCAGAAAGAGGCGGACTGAGATGCCCCTGACCCCAGTCCTGACCCAACGGTTCGACACCACCGCACCGTGGTTGCTGGACAACTACCTGGAACTGGACGGCTATGCCGGCCTGCGCAAGGCGTTGACCATGCAGCCGGACGAGATCATCGCCGTGGTCAAGGAATCCAACCTCCGCGGCCGGGGCGGTGCGGGTTTCCCGACCGGCATGAAGTGGCAGTTCATCCCGCAGGCCAAGCCGGGTGAGCCGGCCAAGCCGCATTACGTGGTGGTCAACGCGGACGAGGGCGAGCCCGGCACCTGTCGGGATCTGCCGCTGATGATGAACGATCCGCACTCGATGATCGAGGGCATCATCATCGCCTGCTACGCGGTACGGGCCGAGCGGGCCTTCGTCTACATCCGGGGCGAGGCGGTGCACGCGATCCGCCGGGTCAGCCAGGCGGTGAATGAGGCCTATCAGCACGGTTACCTCGGTGCGGACGTGCTCGGCAGCGGTATCAGCGTCGACATCACCGTGCACGCCGGCGCCGGCGCCTACATCTGCGGCGAGGAGACCGCGCTGCTGGACTCGCTGGAGGGCAAGCGCGGCCAGCCCCGGCTCAAGCCGCCGTTCCCGGCCACCAACGGCCTGTACGACGCGCCGACCGTGGTGAACAACGTGGGCACCCTGGCCAGCGTGCCG
>DATFHF010000046.1:0-26464 GCA_035248685.1 Jatrophihabitans sp. | reverse complement strand
GTTGACCGAGTAGCCGGTGAACAGGGCGTTGTTGCCGTCAACCTCGACCCAGCCACGGGAATCCCAATGCCAACCCGGGCCGGAGGAAACCTGCGACGGCACGCTCTTGAGCACCACCGACGCCGGCACCCCGGTATTCGACCCATCCGGATACCCACACACCGACGGCGACACCACACAATTGTGGACCGACGATCCGGCGGTGCCGCCACCGGTGGGCGGCGGGCTGGTCGGGCTGGAACTGGTGCTGCTGCTGGCGGTGCTGGTCGGCGGCGGCGTGCTGCTGGTCCTGGTGCTGCTAGCCGCGCTGCTGGTTGAGGCCGCGGTGGTCGAGGCGGCGCTGGTCGACTGGGTCGTGCTCTTGGTCGGCTTCGGGCTGCTGGAGCTCGGATGCGGCTTGCGATACCAGTTGGCGTAGTTACCGCCGCCGTGCCGCCAGGGCCCGGCCGTGTCGGCCTGGTATTGGCCGGAGCGCGGCCGCACGCTCGTGCTGGCGGCGACCGCCTGGGTGCCGAGCAGTAGCAGTCCTACGACGCCTGCGATTCGGATCGCGGTACGGGCCGATCCGGCACCGAGCTTGACCGGCTTGCCGTGGCGGGGATGCCGGGATGCGCGGTGCTTGACAGAAGACATAGGGCAGCCCTCGCTACATATATCGGTGTGTGTCGCGGCCGGGGGTATGCGGTCACAGTATTCATCGCCACAATGGCTTGGGACCTTAGCCGCACCGAAAGAAAAAAGTCCAGTTGATCGGCCCGTTACCTAAGTTTCTCGCCCATCTGGCCGAAACTCGACCGGGCCACGGCGGGGCTGAGAGTCTATTGCCCGATTCGTCAGTGGTATCGACGGTGCTCCGAACGCACACCCTCTTGATCACCCAGGGTGAGTAAGCAAGTTTCTTACTCTAGGGCAATCCGGGCACAAGATCGACAGCGGCTACGCAGCGCGATCGGCTGCGATGGTCGCAGGTTGCCACGTCAACCGATCAAGCGCGGATAGGCAGCCCAGCATAAAGAAGATCAAAGTGGCTGCCATTGGAAAGGAAAATGCATCGAATAATGCAAAGCTGGCCGCAGCCGAAGCCACCGAGGCGGCCAGCGAATTCGCAAGGCTGCCGCTCGCGACGGTACAGGTCGGGCGCTTTCTGATTGCCCTGCCGATGCCCATGCCGCAAAGGAATAGAATGAGCAGTGCGGCTACCCCGACAATGCCGGTTTCAATAGCAAGCCCGAGATATTGATTATCCAGGATTCGATAGGACGGCAAGAAAGTAAGAAAACCTCGGCCGAAGATCGGTCGGCGAGAAATGAAGGCCCCGGCCAAGGCATAGGAATCGGTACGTGACTGGGCGCTGCTGTCGGCGGAGATACCGGTGAACAGCCCGGCGAGCGTCCCCAGCAGGCCGGGTATGGCAACGAACAGCAAGCCCATCAGCCCGATCAGGCTTACATAGGCCAGTCGCCGGGCGGGTCGGCTCCAACTTGGCAGCACGACCGCCAACACCACCACCGTGCTCACAATTGCCGAGCGGGAAATGGAAATAGGCACGGCGACGGCGATGACTGCCACCGGAAACCACCGGCGAAACGCATTCCGGGTCCGGTCGTGCATGGCGAAGTGCAACGCGATCGGAAGAGTCATGGTCAGCACTGCGCCGAATTCGATGGGGTGCAATGCGGTGCCGGCCGGCCGGGTTAACCCACCTCGGCCCACCACGCTGACCAGGGTGTTGTTGGTGGCCAACCCTGGTATCTGTATGTAGTTGGTGAATGCACGCTTGGTAACGAACTGAAGGATGCCCAGGCTGGCCAGCAGCCCGCCGGAGAGCACCAGCCGGCGCAGCGTGGTGGTGAGGGCCGCCATCGAGGTCAGGCCGCTGCCGGTGAACAACAGCAGGCCGAGCCAGCCCAACGCCAGCACCAGGCCGGTGTCTGCCTGCCGCAGTTCGGCCGAGCTGATCGGCCTGGTCGCGGCCGTCAGGTAGCTGATCAGGATGGCCGCGATGAACATCAGCATCGCTCGGCGAATCACGTCCCGGTGTCGGGGATCGGGATCACCGCCGGCCAGCTTGATAGCGGCCCACCAGGTGCCCAGGCCCAGGCTGAGCACCTGAGCCGGCGTGCCGGACGCCCCGAGCGGCGCGAAAATCAGCCGGGACGGGATGGCGAACAGCGCGACGAACAAGAGCGACAGCAGCGTGACGGCATCGACGCCGCCGCGCCCGGCGGCCCGGTGGTGCGGTTCGGCCGTGACCGGTGGTCTGCCTGCCTCAGCCATTCCCGCGCCGGCCGGCGTGCTTGGTGGTCACCGCCGACCAACCGGTGCTGGCCGGTCGGTCCCGCTCCTCGGCGGCGGCCAGCATTTCGCGCAGCTGTTCGGTGTCGGCCGGCCCGGTCACGGCGTCCGCGGGCGGCCTGCTGCCGGCCATCGCATGCCGGCGACTAGCGGCCGCAGCCGCGGCGACCTCGTCCGGGTCCGGCCGATCCAGGGCGGCCCGCTCGGCGCGGGCCAGCCGCCGCCGGCGGCGCCGGGACAGCACTGAATCGGCCGCCGACACCAGCATGATCGTGATGAAGACGCCGGCCGCTAAAGCCACCAGGATGGCCCGGATCTGGCTCTTGCGCTGGATGCCCGCCACCGTGTCCTGGGTGAACACGTTGGAGGTAAGCCTGGTGTTCGCCGGCACGCTGAGCTCGTCCTGCAGCTCGGTCAACCGGGGAGCGGCCTGGCCAAGGATGCCGTTCAGCGTGTTCAGCGCGCCGGCCGGGGTGCTGTCTTCGGCGGCCACCAGCAGGATCGGCCCGCTCGTGGTGAGATCGCGGGCCACCGTGTAGGTTCCGGTGATGCCTTCGCTGCGCAGCAGCAGGAAGGTCTTGCCGTCCGACATCGCGCGGGCCAGCACGTCCGCGGCGGCTTGCAGCCCGCCCAGCGCGAGGTAGGGGTTGCCGCCGGTGCCTACCGAGGTGTGCGGCGGCAGCACCAGAATCTGGGCCTTGGCCTGGTACTTCACCGGAACGGCGATCGCCGCCAACCCGCACAGCACGACCGTAATGAGCAAGCCGACCAGGGTGAAGTACCACCGCTGGAGCATGATCCGCGGCAGGTCCGAGAAAGACCGGGTCGTGCTGGTTGCCACTCGGCCCCCTAGGACACATCAGGCAGGTGCGCGCGGTGCGCGCTAATGGCAACCTACCTGAATATTACATAGAGTAGTCCGGCTCGGAGATTTCTGACGACAGGCGGGGAGGTGCCGTGACCGGCAATTCTCCCGTTGCCGGCATCGCAACCAGCCGGGGGTCGATGGCCGATGGCGGTCGCCGGGTGGCCCGGCGGCGAATCTTCCGGTTGCCGACTTTCCTCTTGCGGACCTGGCTGATCTTGCTCATCGGGCTGCTGGTCAGCGGCGCGGTTGGCTACCGGTTGGCGCGCCGTCCCGGCGTGTACTGGTCGCAGGTCACCATGGTGCTGGTCGCGCCCAAGAGCACGGCCAACCCGAACGGGCTGTCGGTCAACTCCGAGAGCCTGATCAGCACCGCCGGGGTGATTGCCAAGATGGTCGGAGCCTCACCGAGCGAACCGGCGGTGGTCTCGGACTCGGTGACCCTGGTGGGGGAGGGGATCCGGCACGGCTACGGGGTCCGGCTCCCCAATTCCGGCGGCCAGTTCGCCACCAACTTCGACCGGGCCGCGCTGGACGTGCAGGCCGCCGGTACCACGGTCGCCGAGGTCAGCGCGACCATCACTCGGGTGCTGGCCGAGATCCGCGATGACCTGGATCGATTGCAGAGCGATGCCGGGGTGGCCACGGTGAACCTGATCAGGCTCGAGCAGAGCCCGCCCACGCTACCGATCTACTACCAGACCGGCAGCAAAACCCGGGCGATGGCAACCACGCTGGTGCTGGGCACCGGCCTGAGCGGCTGGTTGGCCTGGCTGGTCGGTCGGCGAAGTCAGCGCCAGGCACCCCGGGTGTCGTAGACGACCTTGCCGGCCAGCAGGCTGCGGTTGATCGTCTTGAATTGGTCGTGGTCGACCAGCAGCACGACGATATCGGCGGCCTCGATCGCCTCGGTGGCCCTGGTCAGTCGGACATTCGGCCGGTTGTCCAGAGCGGGCGGCAGCTTCTCGACGTACGGCTCGACGGTCAGCACGTCCACCCCGGGCAGCTGGTCGGCGATCTGCGCGACGATTTCGACGGCCGGGCTCTCCCGCAGGTCATCGATATTCGCTTTGAATGCCAGGCCCAGGCAGGCGATGGTCGGCGCGTTGAACCGGCCGGCCTTGGTGATGACCTGCTGTGCCACGTGGTGCGGCTTGCTGTCATTGACCTCGCGGGCCGTCCTGATCAGCTGGGCGAGCTCCGGCGCCGAGGCGACGATGAACCACGGGTCAACCGCGATGCAGTGCCCACCCACACCGGGGCCGGGGGAGAGGATGTTCACCCGGGGGTGGTGGTTTGCCAGCTTGATGATCTCCCAGACGTCGAGCCGCAACTTGTCACAGATCAGCGAGAGCTCGTTAGCGAACGCGATGTTGACGTCCCGGTAGGCGTTTTCGACGAGCTTGGCCATCTCCGCGCTGGCGGCGTCGGACAGCAGCAACTTGCCCTGGCAGAACACCCGGTACAGGGTGGCCGCCTGCTCGGCACAGCGCCTGGTCACGCCGCCGATCACCCGATCGTTGGTGACAATCTCGATCATCACCCGGCCGGGCAGCACCCGCTCCGGGCAGTGCGCGACGTAAACGTCCGGCACCCCGTCCAGGTTGTGCGGCATGTTGAGGTCCGGACGAAGCTCAGCCACCCATTCGCTGAGCAGCGCCGCGGTGCCAGGCGGTGAGGTCGACTCGAGGATGATCACCTCGCCGCCGCGCAGCTTCGGTGCAATTGCCTTCACCGACGAGCGGATGTAGCTCAGGTCGGCCGATCGGTCGGCCAGGAACGGCGTCGGCACCGCGATGATGAAGGCATCCGCCTCCGGCATCTGCTCGGTGGCCGTCAGCCGCCCCATGGCCACCGCCCCGCTCACCGCGATTGCCAGATCCGGTTCGACGAAGGGCACCTCGCCGTTGCTGACGGCCCGCACGGTTTCCGGATTGACGTCCACTCCGATGACCTCGATGCCCCGGGTGGCCAGCGCCGCCGCGGTCGGCAGGCCGATGTAGCCCAGCCCCACCACCGCCACCGTTCCGGTGAATGCCTCGCTCACGTCTGCTCTCCCGTCATTCGTGCGTCCCGCCGCTACCGCAGTTCGCCGGTCGGCCGGTGGTCGACGGCCGGTAGGCGGGGGTGGGTCGGAACAGCTCGCGCAGCAACTGCCATCCGAACGCGCTGTTGGTGACCAGATAGCGGCGCCACAGCCGTCTCGGCTCCTGTAACAACCGATAGAGCCATTCCAAGCCCAGCCGCTGCCAGCGAACCGGAGCGCGCTTGGTTACTCCGGCCAGCACGTCGAAGGAGCCGCCCACCCCGTGCATGATCGGCACCTGCATCAGCTCGCCGTAGTCGCCTAGGAAAATCTCCTTCTTGGGCGACACCATGCCCAGGAACAGCAGATCCGCTCCGCTGTCGCGGATCTCGCGGGCGACCTCGGCCGCCTGCTCCGGCGGGTAGTAGCCGTCCCGGGCGCCGGCGATTCGCAGCCCGGGCAGTCGCTCGGCCAGCCGCTGCCGAAGGGTGGCCAGCACCTCGGGCCGAGCGCCCAGCAGATACACCGAGCGCTCGGTGCGCTCGGCAAGCTCCAGCAGCCGTTCGAACAGGTCGATGCCGGCGATCCGTTCCGGCAGTGGCCGGCGCAGCAGCCGGCTGGCCCACACCACCGACTGCCCGTCGGCGAGCATCAGATCGCAGGTCAGCAACGAATCCCGCAGGAGTTGGTCAGAACGCAGCCGGACCAATTTCGCGGCATTGACGACGCCGACCTGGAGCTGTTCCCGCGTGGCCAGCCGCTGTTCGCACAGCTCGAGGACCTCACCCATGGTGAGCGCGTCGACCTCCAGCCCGAACAGCAACCGGCGGGTACCCGGCCCGGCCATCGGCTCAGCCGCCGGCCTCGGTCGCCGGCTCGATGCCGGGCGGGCGGGCGCCGCTGATCCCGCCGGACAGCCAGGCGTAGAGCAGCCAGCCGAGTTCGTAGGGGCGGCACTCGTAGTCGAGCTCGCCTGGTTTGAACAGTGTGTCGAGGGCGCGCAATCGCCAGTTGGGTGAGATCGAGGTGGATACCGCGCGCAGCGACCTGGTCGCCTTGCGCGGCTCCCGGCGGCCGATCTTTCGCCAGATCGCGCCGGTCTGCTGATCGATCAGCGCGCCGCCCGGCTCCGGGTGCCGGCGCAGCCAGCCGAGGCCGTCCAGGATGGCCGTGCGATGGTCGGCGCCGCCGGCTTCGAGCAGGTCGAACAGCGCCATCGGTGCCATCGCGTGCTGGTGCACGCTGTACACCGGGTAGCCCTCCACCACATCGCCGGTGCGGGCGTCGTAGTGCCACCACCATTGCCCGGCCGGGCCTTGAAGCTCGACGATCCGGCGAGCGCATCGGTTGGCCGCGGCCAGTGCCCGGCCGTCGCCGGTGGCCCGGGCGTATCGGGCCAGTGCCTGGATCGGGTACACCTGATCGGCGAAGCAGCCGACATGCGCGCGGTAGCGGGCCAGCGCCGACATCGGCAGATGATGGCCCCAAATGCCGTTGCCGCCCTGGGCGGCTAACAGTCGCTCGGCGGCGATCGCCGCGGCTTGCCGTAGCTCGGCCCGGTCCTGCACCGCCAGCGCGGCCAGCAGGGCGGTCAGCGTCCAGGCGAAGTCAACCATCGGCTGGGCGGTGCCGGCCCGCACCTCGGTCACTAGCCGGTGGTACACCGGCTCGGAGATTTCGTCGGCGACCTCGGCTCGGGCCCAGCCGGCGAGCGCCACCGCACCGAGGTCGGTCCCCGACTGGACGCTGAGTTCGGTGGTGTGCCGTGCCAGCTCGGCGGCCGTCCAGCCGGAGAGCACGCTGTGTTGGGTCCGCGGTGCGGTCCAGGCCAGACCGAGCGCGACGATCGCTGAGTAGCGCAGGCTGCTGCCTTCCTGCCGCAAGCCGGCGTCGGCGCTCGGATCCTTGCGGACGGTCTGGACGAACTGCCGGCTGTCGGTGCGGTACATCGCCGGCAACGCCTTGAGCGCGAGGCCGCAAAGCTGGTCGATCTCGGCCCCGACCGGCTGCCGGTCCGGCATGCCGTCGACGGCCCGCATCCGCTCGCTCGCGCTCACCTTGGTATTAGACACGGCTCGTCTTTCCCCTGAATCTGTACATAAATTTCACACCGTATTGACACAGGGTGCCATGCCGAACCGCCGTTGGGTAGCCAGAACTGAAAACGGCGGCTCGACAGAGCACTAATGCAACGCCTGTCGGTTTCGCCCCGACGGATGAGCCCCGGCCGCCGCGTCTGATACCCGCCGGCCTGATACACATTGCCGGTGATCCGCCGCGCGCGCAGTCAGCACGCCGGCCGGCGGCTGTCCGAACTGACTGCGGTGCTGCGAGCCCGGCCCGGCGCGTTGCCGATGCTGGCCGGCCGCACCGCCGAACAGGCCGATTCGGTAATTCAGCTGGCCCGCCGGCACGGGGTCGAGGCTTGGCTGGCCGGTTGCGCTCCGCTGACCGAACCGGCCTGGGCCGAGTTGGCTCGGCAACGCCCCCGGTTCCTGGCCGCGCAGGCGCGCAGCCTGGCCGCCGTGCGGGAGTTCGGTGGATTGGCCGACCGGGCCGGCGTCCGCTGGTTGGTGCTCAAGGGACCTGCGCTGGCGCACAGCGTGTATCCACGACCGGACCTGCGGCACTACGTCGACCTGGATCTGCTGGTGGCACCAACCGACTTCGAGCGGGTGCTGGCCGAACTGGAGGCCGCCGGCTATCACCTGGTGGACCGCAACTGGCCGCTGCTGGCACGTGAGCGACCCGGCGAGCTGCGGCTGCGCTCACCGCGCGGCGTGCTGCTCGACCTGCACTGGTCGATCTTCAACGATGCCACCCGCCGGGCCAGCTTCGATGCCCCGACCGCGGACCTGCTGGACCGCAGCCGGGTGCTGGCGGCCGGCTTCCCGGCGCTGTCGGCGGCCGATCAGTTGGTGCACGTCGGTTTGCATGCGGCCCTGTCGGGGGCCAATCGGTTGGGCTGGCTGCTCGATGCACACCTTGCCGCCGGCGCCACCGGCGACGGCCCGTCCGATGACCGACCGGACTGGCCGGCAGTGCTCGCCGCGGCCGGCCGGATCGGCGCCGGACCGTCGCTGGCGGTGGTGTTGGGCCGGACGTCCCGGCTGCTGTCCACCGCGGTTGCCCGCGAGGTGCTCGTCGAGCTGGCCGGTGGCCGGGGTTGGCTGGCGTTGGCCGGTGGCCTGGATCGGCTCAGCCCACTCCAGGACGATCCGGCCCGGCCGGCGCTGGCGCGCTCGGTAGCCCGGTCGGTCCGGGCGACCGGGCCCAGCTCGGCCCGGGAGCTGACCCGACACGCCTGGTTGTGGGTCCGGTCCGGCGCCGGTCGCCGCTACGTCCGGCCGGCCTGGTTGGATGCCGACAATCCCGCCAGCGCCATGCTGGACGTCCCGGACCCGGCCGCTCGCCAGCGCTACCTGGCCGCGGTCGCCGATAGCCGTTGAGTCAGCGCCCGTCGTTGAGCCAGCGGCCGGCCAGCAGCGCGGCCAACTCCGGCGCCTCCTGATAGCCGGCCGTCCACACCTGGGCTTGCTGGAGCAGATCGACTACCGCGCGGAAGCTGCCGGCCGGGTCGCGGAAGTGGTTGAACGAGCGGCTCAGCAACGCCGACACCGCGGCCCCCCGCGACACCATGGTCAGCTCGGCCGGCCCGGGCCGACGCTCGGCCAGCAGCACCTGCCGCACCGGCGCCGGCACACCCAGGCTGCCCAGCCGCTCCGGGGCGATCAGCCGCTCGTCGCCGGCGGCCGGCCGTTCGGTCGGATCCAGGCCGAGCGCGGTCCAGGAGTCGGCGGTCAGCGCCAGCGGACGGGCGAATGGGGCCGGCAAGCCGCCGGTACGGGGCACCGCGAGCACCTCGTCGGATAGGTAGCCGAAGCCGGCCTGGACCAGGGCGGCGGTCAGCGTGCTCTTGCCGAGGCCGCTCGCGCCGGGAACCACGATGCTCGCACCGGCCGCGGACACCACGCCGGCATGGATGCACAACCGCGGCGAGTGATCCACCGCGATCCGGGTGAGTTCGGCCAGCAGCTGCCCGGCGGCGGTGCCGGCTGATACCTCGAGTTCGATCGTCCCGACCTCGGCATCGGCGGTTGCGCCGGCCAACCGCGCCATGGCGACGAAACTTCCCAGCTCGTCCAGCACGGCTTGCCCGGTCGACGGGTCACCGCCAACCTCGATCGCCACATCGAGCAGCGACAGCCGGCATCCCATCAGGACGGGTCGGCCGGCACCAGGTAGCCCCGGTCCAGCAGGTCGGTGAACACCGACCGGACCTGGTCTCGAATCTCCTCCTCGGTCAGCCGGTAGGCTGCCGCCAGCCGCTGCACCACCTGCTCCAGTTCGAATTCGCCGTCGGCGGCCAGCCGCCAGACATCGCCGGCGGTGGCGTTGAGCACCAGCACCTCGTCGATGTCCGGCCGGTACAGGCAGACGTCCTGATCGAGGTCTTCCACCAGGACGTCGGGCGCGTGCTGAGCTCGAATGGCCACGGATCGGAGCATACGGTGACGGGGTGTAGCCGGCTTGTTACCGCGCCGCCGACTAGTTTTCCGGTTCGCTGGCGTAAACCCAGTGTTAGGCCATACGCTAGCTGTACAACCAGGTTTCACACGGAAAGCCACCGTCGGGACTTACTACGGGGATGACGCAATGACCGCACAAGACCACGGCGACACCGTCTCCGGCGTCAGCCGGCGCGACCTTCTCAAAAAGGGCGCCGTCGTCGGGGTCACCGCTGCCTGGACGATTCCCTTGGTGCAGGTCGTCTCCATGACCCCGGCCCACGCCGACAGCCCGAGCGCTCCGCCGACCCCGCCCACTAACAATCCGCCGCCGCCGCCCGGCACCACCATTCCGGTGACCCCGAGCGAGCCGAGTTCCACCGCGGCCACCAGCACCGCCGCGTCGAGCAGTTCGGCTGCGGTGCCGACCCAGACGTCCAAGACCGAGACGGTCACCGGCAGCGGTGGCGGCACCTCGATCGGCGGCGGCAGTTCGCTGCCCTTCACCGGAAGCAACCCGCTGCCCGCGATCGGCGTCGGCGCGGCCGCGGTGGCGCTGGGTGTCGGAGCGCTGGCCGCCAGCCAGCTCGGCCGTCCCAAGCCGGACGAACCGCTGGCCGACAACGCCGAGTAGGCCCAGCCGCTTGGTCGGCTGGGGTGGCTAGTGCACGACGGCCGGCGACCAGGCCTGTGCGATGAGCAGCCGGGGGCTGCCGCTGCCGTCGGCCGGCACCGCGTAGATGTCATCGATCGCCGCTTGTGATCCACTGCGCGGGATGCCGTAGATCACCGTGTTGTTATCGAGCCAATCCACCTGGTCGTCGACGTTGCGGGTCTCGCCGAGCAGCGTCTCGGTGCCGGTGGCGATCCGGTAGCTAGCCAGCCGCCAGTGCCCGGGCGGCTGGCTGTTGCGCTTCTTGTAGACGATGGTGCTGCCGTCCGGCGATAGCGACGGGCACTCGGCGTCGGAGTGGATGGTCGTCACGATGCGCGTCCGCCGGTCACCGCGCACCAGGTAGGTGTGACCGCCCCAGGCAACCGTGGCGTAGAACGTGTTGTCGTCCTTGGCGAAGGTCACGCCCCAGAAGTTGCGGTCGGTCGGCTTGATCGAAGCACCGTCGTGGATCAGCGTGTAGTCCTCCAGGTTGGCGCCGGTCCGGCTGCCGCCGGTGAGCGTGCTGATCACCGTCCGGGTGGAGAACGAAGTGCCGGCATAGGAGTCGCCGGCGGTGAAGCTGGTGGTGGCCGCCAGCGTGCCGTCGACCGACAGTCGAGCTCGACTCGGGATGCCGGCCAGCGGCAGATTCTGCTCCGCCCGCAGGTCGGTGCCGAGCACCTGGGCCTGGTAGGTGGTCAGCACACCTTGCTCCGAGGACAGGCAGAGGATCCGGCTGGCCGCCGCGTACACCCGGTCGCAGGAGGTGCCGGTGAGCACCCGGGGGCCGCCGGGGTCGGCCAACGCCACCATCGCCAGCTTGCCGTAGTCGGTACCGAGCGCGGTGCTCCGGAACACGATGTGCGGGCCGGCCGCGATCTGGGCCAGCGCCGCCGGGTCGGCTATCGCCACCTTGGGCGCGTTCGCGACCTGGCGGGCGTTGGCGCCATGCAGATTGAGCAGGTAGCCGACCGCGCCACCCACCGCCAGCACACAGACCACCGCCAGTGCCAGCAGTCTGGCCCGCATGCTCATGTGCTGCATTGTGCGGCCACAACGTGCGCCTGCCGTCGGCGTGTCGGGCAAGCTGTGGCCGCACAATCCCGCTTGGTCATCCGGTCACTATCCCGTCATCGGCTGCGGGTTTGCTGTATCGGCCGGTCTTGGCGTCGGTCCGCCACCACAGCAGCCAGCCGGCGGACAGCGCCACCACCAGCACGCCGGCCACCAGGTACAGCGCCGTCCGGGGTCCATACAGCGTCCAGGACAGGCCGAATGCCAGCGACGAGACGAACCGAGCCGCCGCCTGGACGGTCTGCGCGGTGGCGATGCCGCTGGCCCGGGCCGGCGCCGGCACGATCCGGCCGGCCAGCGCGGCCAGCACGCCGTCGGTCGCCGCGTAGTAGCTGCCCAGCAGCAGCAGGCAACCCAGCACCACCACCGGGCCGGACAGCGGACCGCCGGCGAGCAGGTAGGTCAACGGCAGCGCCAGGTGGCCGGCCAAAAACATCCGAGCCCGGCCCAGCCGGTCGGCGAGCTGCCCGAACGGCACCGCCATCGCGAAGTACGCCAGGTTGGTTCCCACGTACAGCAGCGGAAAGTAGTTGATCGCCAGGTCGTCGCGCTTCTGCAATGCCAGGTACACGAAGCCGTCGCCGACGGTCAGGACGCCGAGCACGGTGGTCGCCACCACCAGCAGCGCGAACCGGCGGTCGGCCAGCAACGCCAAGGTAGGACGGCCCGGCCGCTCGCCGGCCGGCGGCTGCTCGTTGGCCGGCTGCACCTGCTCGGTCTTGGCCGGCCGGGCCAGTCGACGCGGCCGCAGGTCCGGAACCACCAGCAACAACACGGCAAGCCCGATCACGGCTGCCGCGAAGGAGATCACGAAGATGGCGTGGAAGTCGGCGATCACCGGCGAATGCCCAGCCACCGTTTGCAGGATCGCGAACGCCAGCAACGGTCCGATCACCGCGCCCAAGGTGTCCAGCGCCCGGTGCACGCCGAACGCCCGGCCCAGTGAATCCGGCTCGCTGGCGGCAGCGATCAGCGCGTCCCGGGGCGCGGTCCGCACCCCCTTGCCGAGCCGGTCCACGGTGATGACCGTGGTGATGGTGGCCAAACCGGCGGCCGGGATCAGCGCGATCCGGCTGATCGCCGACAGCGCATAGCCGAAAAACGCCACCCACTTGGGGTGATCGCCACGGTCGGCCACCCAGCCGCCCAGAATCCGGACCAGCGCGCTGACGCCCTGGTAAATGCCGTCGATGAAGCCGTATGCCAGCGGGCCGAGGCCGACCACGGCGGTCAGGTACAGCGGCAGCACCGCGTTTACCGACTCCGAGGAGATGTCGGTGAACATGCTGACGATGCCGAGCAGCACCACGGTGCCGGCGACTGCCCGGCCGCCGCTCGGGGCCCGGGTGCGCGCGCGGGCGGGGCGCTCGGTCAAATACATGCCAATCCACCCCCGACCGTCCCGGCACACCGGGATCTCACATAGTCTAGGGGACGAGCAGGCAACCCGGCGGAGTACGGGCATGCCGACGCGTTGATCGGGGGACGGGTTATGACGGTGCACTGCGGGGCACGCCGGCGCGGTTGGGCCGCCGGTGCGGCGATCGTGCTCAGCCTCGCGTTGTCGGCCTGCACGTCCAGCCATCGGACCGCGAACGGAAATCCGGCTACCACTCAGCCGGCAAGTTCTACCGGCGCATCCGGCCCGTCCGGCAAACCGACCGCCGGCAGCTCGACCCGAACCGGCACGGCTAGTGTGTCGGCCACCGCGAGCGGTTCGGCGAAATCGCAGCCGACCGGCGGCAGTGAGGGCGCGTCCGGAGCGCCGGGGGACAAGTGCGTGGTGACCACCAAGGCCGCGGTGAGCGCCGCCTTTACCGCCACCGTGGTGAACGAGCAGGTCAGCACCAGCGGCATCGGGTCCCCGCTGTGCACGTTTAGCCTGGCCCGGGCCGGCGCCGGACCGTACGGCGCGGTCACCGCAACCGCGATCAGCGGCTACCCAGCCGCCGCCTTCGCCCAGAGCAAGCGGAGTACCGCCGGCGCTCAGCCACTGGCGCTGGGCATCAGCGCCTTCTACGTCCCGGCGACCGACACGATCAAAGTGCTGACCGGATCCAGCGCGCTCACCCTGCAATACAGCGGTTACCTGGCCGGCTCCGTCCAGCCGACCGCGGCGCATATCCGAGCGGCGTTGATTGCGCTGGCCAAGGCCTATCTGTCGCAGAGCTGACCCATCCGTCCCGGCGGAGCGCGCTTCGGCTCGGTAGCCTGGAGGTAACCCCCGTCCGAGTCCGGACGAGGGCCAGTTGTGCTGCGGTGCAAACCTCACCTGCGGCCGCTGCCGAGCCCGTAACCACAGCGCGAGGGATGCCCTGATGAGCCTGTCCGGACTGATCGCCGCCGCGACCGACGCCGGCGCCGGGGATCCTGCGCTGACCACGATGCTTGCCCAGGTCGGTAGGCCCACCCTCGCGGTGGCCGGGCCGGCAGCTTTGCGTCCACTGGCGGTGGCGAACCTGGCGGCCGGTTCCGGACGGACTGTGCTGGCGGTCACCAGCACCGGCCGTGAAGCCGAGGATCTGCTGCTATCACTGCAAAGCCTGCTGCCGGCTGACAGCGTGGCGCTGTACCCCGGCTGGGAGACGCTGCCGCACGAGCGGCTCTCGCCCCGTCCGGACACCATCGGTCGCCGGCTGGCGGTGCTGCGCCGGTTACGCCATCCGAACAGCCAGGACGACACCACCGGACCGCTCAAGGTGGTAGTTGCGCCGGTGCGGTCGGTGCTTCAGCCGCAGGTGCCGGACCTGGGCGAGTTGGAACCGGTCAGCATCTCGATCGGCGATTCCGGCCGCGAGCTGGAGGAGATCGTCGAGGCGCTGTCGGCGGCCGGCTATGCCCGGACCGAATTGGTTGACAAGCGCGGGGATTTCGCCGTCCGCGGCGGCATCCTGGACGTGTTCCCGCCGACCGAGGAGCACCCGCTGCGGGTCGAGTTCTGGGGCGACGAGGTCGAGGAGATCCGTTACTTCAAGGTGGCCGACCAGCGCTCGCTGGAGATCGCCCCGGGCGGGGTGTGGGCGCCGCCGTGCCGGGAGCTCATGCTGACCGAGTCGGTGCGGTCCCGGGCCGCCGAGCTGCTGGCTGCCCATCCGGAACTCGGCGAATTGCTCGAGCCGATCAGCCAGGGCGTGCAGGTCGAGGGCATGGAGTCGCTGGCGCCGGTGTTGGTCGACGAGCTGCAACTGGTGCTGGCGGAGTTCCCGGCCGGCACCCATCTAGTGATCTGCGACCCGGAGCGGGTCCGGGCCCGGGCGGCGGATCTGGTCGCCACCTCCGAGGAGTTCCTGGCCGCGTCCTGGGCGGCCGCGGCCGGTGGGGGCAAGGCGCCGGTCGACCTCGGCTCGGCGTCGTTGCGGTCGCTGGAGGAGGTGGCCGAGGCGGCAGCCGAGCTAGGGCTGCCCTGGTGGACACTGTCGCCGTTCAGCACTGATAGCGAGCTGACCGATATCGCTGCGGTCACCTCGTCCTTCGAGGCGGCGCCGGCCTATCGCGGCGACACCGACGCGCTGCTGGGTGACATTGCCGGCTGGCAGCGCGCCGGCTGGCAGGTGGCGCTGGTCTTCGACGGGCACGGCACCGCCGAACGCGCCCTGGAGCGGCTGCGCGGCGCTGACGTGCCGGCCCGGCTGGTGTCCTCGATCGACGAACTGGCTACCGACCTGGTCACGGTGGCAACCGGGCACCTGGAATCCGGCCTGGTGTCCGAGCAGCTCAAGCTGGCGATCCTGTCCGAGTCCGACCTGACCGGCCAGCGCGGCAGCACCACGCTGGACAAGTCCCGGATGCCTTCGCGTCGTCGCAACGCCATTGACCCGATCCAACTGGCCTCCGGCGACTACGTCGTGCACGAGCAGCACGGCGTCGGCCGGTACGTCGAGATGGTCCGCCGCACCGTCAACGGCGGTGAGCGGGAGTACCTGATCATCGAGTACGCGGCGGCCAAGAAAGGCCAGCCCGGCGATCGGCTGTTCGTGCCGACCGATTCGCTCGACCAGGTCACCAAGTACGTCGGCGGCGAGTCACCGGCGCTGTCCCGGCTGGGTGGCTCGGACTGGGCCAGGACGAAGGGACGAGCCCGCAAGGCGGTTAAGGAGATCGCCGCCGAGCTGATCCGGCTGTACTCGGCCCGGATGGCGACCAAGGGCTACGCGTTCGGCCCGGACACGCCCTGGCAGCGGGAGCTGGAGGACGCCTTCCCGTACGTGGAGACTCCTGATCAGATGGCGGCCATCGACGAGGTCAAGGCCGACATGGAGAAACCGCTGCCGATGGACCGGGTGATCTGCGGTGACGTCGGGTACGGCAAAACCGAGGTCGCGGTACGGGCCGCCTTCAAGGCCGTCCAGGACGGTAAGCAGGTGGCGGTGCTGGTGCCCACCACGCTGCTGGCCCACCAGCACATCCAGACCTTCACCGATCGGATGAACCAGTTTCCGGTGAACATCAAGGAGCTATCCCGGTTCACCCACAACGCCGACGTGGACCAGGTGCTGGCCGGCATTGCAGATGGCAGCGTGGACATCGTGATCGGTACCCACCGGCTGCTCCAGCAGACCGTTCGGTTCAAGGATCTGGGCCTGGTGGTGGTCGACGAGGAACAGCGTTTCGGCGTGGAGCACAAGGAATATCTCAAGTCGCTGCGCACCGCGGTGGACGTGCTGACCATGTCGGCCACGCCCATCCCGCGAACCCTGGAGATGTCGTTGACCGGCATCCGGGAGATGACGACCATCCTGACCCCGCCGGAGGACCGGCACCCGATCCTGACCTTCGTCGGCGCCTACGACCCGCGCCAGATCTCGGCGGCGATCCGGCGCGAACTGCTGCGGGACGGGCAGGTTTTCTTCATCCACAACCGGGTGGAGTCGATTAACCGGGCCGCCGCCAAGCTCGCCGAGCGGGTGCCCGAGGCACGGATCGCGGTCGCGCATGGCCAGATGGGCCAGGATGCGCTGGAACGCATCATGGTTGGTTTCTGGCGCAACGACTATGACGTGCTGGTGTCCACGACCATCGTCGAGTCCGGGCTGGACATCCCGAACGCGAACACGCTGATCGTCGAACGTGCCGACACTTTCGGGCTATCCCAACTGCACCAGATGCGCGGCCGGGTAGGCCGGGCCCGCGAGCGGGGCTACGCCTACTTCCTCTATCCGCCCGAGAAGCCGCTCACCGAACTGGCGCACGACCGGCTGGCGACCATCGCCCAGCACACCGAGCTCGGCGCCGGCATGGCGGTGGCGATGAAGGACCTGGAGATCCGTGGCGCCGGCAACCTGCTGGGCGGCGAGCAGTCCGGGCACATCGCCGGCGTCGGGTTCGACCTGTACGTCCGGCTGGTCGGCGAAGCGGTCGCCGAGTTCCGGGATCCGCAGGGCGCGGCGGAGATCGTCAGCGAGGTCAAGGTCGACCTGCCGGTCGATGCCAACCTGCCGCAGGACTATCTGCCCGGCGAGCGGCTGCGGTTGGAGGCCTACCGCTCGTTGGCGGCGGCCACTACCAACCAGGCGGTGGACGCGGTACGGCTGGAGTTGCTGGACCGGTTCGGTCAGCTGCCGATCGAGGTCGACAACCTGCTGGCCGTCGCTCGGTTCAAGGTGGTCTGCCGCCGGTATGGGATCACCGAGGTGTCGCTGCAGGGCCAGTCGGTCCGGTTCTCGCCGGTGCTGCTGCCCGAATCGGCACAGGTCCGGTTGCAGCGCAGCTACGACAAGGCCGTCTACAAGGCGGCGGTGTCGACAATGGCCGCCGCGCGTCCGAAGGGGGTGACCAAGCCGGACGGCAGTTGGACCGAAGCGAAGTTCGGTGGCGAGCCATTGCGGGACCAGCCGTTGCTTCAGTGGTGCGAGCTGCTGTTGGACGCCATCGTCGGTCCGGTGCTGGCTGCCGTGCAGGCGAACTAGCGGCTGGCAGAATCGGCAGCCGTGCCTGTCGAACTTGCCGAACTGCTAGTTGCCGACGCTGCCGAGTGGCGTGCCTGGTTGACCGACCACCATGCCGACTCGCCCGGGGTCTGGCTGGTGCTGCACAAGAAGGGCGGCCAGGTCACCAGCGTTGACTACGACCAGGCGCTGGAAGAGGCACTGTGCTTCGGCTGGATCGACGGCCAGGTTAGGCGGCGGGACGAGGGCAGTTACTTCCAACGGTTCACCCCGCGTCGTCCCAAGGGTGCCTGGTCGGCCCGCAACGTCGGCATCGTCGGTCAGCTAGTGGCGGCCGGCCGGATGATGCCGGCCGGCCAAGCGGCGGTGGACGCGGCCAAGGCCGACGGGCGCTGGCAGGTGGCCTACGCCGGGCCGGCGACCGCCGAGATCCCGGCTGACTTCGCCGAGGCAATCGCGGCCGACCCGAAGGCGCAGGCGATGTTCGACGTGCTGACCTCGGCCAACCGGTACGCGCTGACCTACCGGCTCGGCCAGGTGAAGCGGGCTGACAGCCGGGCCCGCAAGATCGAGCAGTTCGTGCGGATGCTGGCCAACGGGGAGACCTTCCACCCGCAGCGGGCGGTCGCGCCCTGGTTGAAGGGCAGTTAGGGACGGTCCTTGACCGGCAGCTTCGCCACCACCAGATCGTAGGAATCGTCGATGAGTTCGCGTACCTCGTCATCATCGACACCGTCGATGATCAGCTGGACCCACAGCCGCTTGTTCAGGTAAGCCGCCGGCCCGGCCAGCTTCGGATAGCGCTGCTTGAGCTCCTCGACGGCTTCGGCGGTGTTCTTCACCGTGATCGTCGACCGGCCGTCCAGCTGTCCCGGGAACAGGAAGATCTTGTTGCCGACCTTGGCCAGCTGATGGTTCTCGTGGAACGGGTCGTCCTGCCAGGCACCTGGCTTGGTCAGGGCATAGGCGAAGGCGTCGGCGCTGTCCATCTAGGTGCAGTTGGATGGTTTCGAGGGGGACGGGAAGAAGGTTGAAGTGCCCTGGAGCGGATAGAACTCTAAGCTTCCGCAGTTCACCACCAGCGCGCTGCGTCCGCCATAGCTCGGTGAATGCCACAGGACCGTACCTGCGGGTGAGTAGACGGCCAGGGTGCCATTGCCCGTGTAGGCAGCGTGCGAGCCGGCTACGTGGGTGTTGCTGTTCCAGATCAGCCTGGACTTGCCATACAGCACCAGGTTTCCGTCTCGCTGCATCTCCAGCCGGCCGATGTAGCCGGGGCTGGTTTCCGGGTAGGTGTCGGACACGTAGATCGTGCCAGCCGGGACGATGGTGCCTGGCAGCAGCACCACCGCGGTCGTGTGTGAGGCCCAGAGGGCGCGGCTGAGTGGGCTGTAGATGACCAGGTTGCCATCGTCTTGCAGGTAGAGCGAGTTACCCGCGCCGCTGGTGTGGCTGGACCAGAGCGGCTTGCCGGCTGCCGAGATCAGCGCCAGATCACCATTTGTCAGCATGGTCAATCTGTCACGACCGATGGGCGACGGCAGACCGTCCACCTCTTGGACGGTTGCGCTGATGGTCCATTCGGCCGTGGCCAGGTAGGCGTCCTGCGTCAAGCCGAACGCGCCTACTGACTCGGCGGTCAACCTGAACTGTCCGGACGGCGACGTGAGCGAGCTGCCCTGAGCCGCGCCGGCCACCAGGGACTGGCCCGGGTGCAAGACGGTGCCCAACAGCGGGCTGGTCGCCGTCCCCGAGGTGGCACCCCAGGCGTCATTGCTGGCGGCTGCGACCAGCCGATAGCTGAAGCTCGGCGCGGACGGGAAGCCGACGGTGAATCGGCCGCGGGCGTCGGTCTGCCTGGCCAGCACGTTCTGCCAGTGCCCGGTCAGCAGCCGCTGCAGATATACCGTCCGGTCCGGGCCGGCTGCGATACCGGTCGCGGAATCCTGATGCAGCAGCGCGTTGACGTACACCGCCGCGCCGGTCCGGCTGATGGCGAGGTAGGCGTAGCTGCTGTACCTGCCGCCCACTGGGCTGGTGCCCGCGTCTGCGTTCGTAGCCAGCCCGCAGACCAATGCCACTACAGCTACGACCGGGCAGAGCAGGTGGCGCACTCGCCCTCGTCGTCCACGCATGTGAGGTACCTCGATCGTCGGCGCACGGCAGTCAGCCTGCACACGGTAGCGGAAGATGATCTCGAGGTCGGCCAAACTCGAAGCCGGGACCGAACGGGTCGAGCGGAACCGGGCCGGCAGCTCATGCGAAACTAGGCCGGTGAAGCTCCGTACGCTTGCTGTGCTGACGGCACTCGCACTCGGCTGCCTGGGCCTGACCGGTTGTGACTCGAAGGCGGGCACGGCGGCGGTGGTCAACGGCAGTCGGATCTCCGAATCCGACCTGGCCAGCTACCTGACGCCGGATGCCAAACCGATCAGCGTCACCAACAGCGATGGCAGCACCGCCAGCGTCCCGGCCCGGATTTTCGTGCTGCAATACCTCATCCGCAACAAGCTGTTCCCGCTGATCTTGGCTCGAACCGGCTCGCCGGTCAGCGAAAGCCAGCTAGCGGCCGGCCGGTCCAGCGCCATCGGCGGTGATGAGCAGAGCCTGCTCAACCAGATTTCCGCGGTCGGGCTCAAGCCCAAGTTCGAGGAGGTGCTGCTGCGCGATCGGGAACTGGGGGATCTGGTCACCAAGAAGCTCACCACCCAGCAGCAGGTCACCGACGCGCTGGCCAAGATCAAGAACCTGGTTTCGGTGAGCCCGCGGTACGGCAGCTGGGACGAGGCGTCGCTGTCGCTGACCGACCTGAGCACGAAGCAGCTGCCTTCGGTGCTGAGCTATCAGGGCAGGCTGCCCGGCGACGTGCAGGCGCCCACCGGGCAATGAGCGAACCGGCCTCCCACCTGCTCGCTGCGGTGCGGACCATGGATCGGCTGCGTTCACCGGGCGGTTGCCCATGGGATGCCGAGCAAACCCACACCTCGCTCGCCCCCTACCTGATCGAAGAGGCCTACGAGACGCTGGAGGCCATCGAGCTCGGTGACCTGGCGGCGATGCGCGAAGAGCTGGGCGATCTGCTGCTGCAAGTGCTCTTTCACGCCCGGCTGGCCGAAGAAGCCGGGCCGGATCAGCGCTTCGGCATCGAGGACGTTGCCGCCGACCTGGTCGCCAAATTGACCCGCCGGCATCCACACGTATTTGCCGATCGACCGGTCGCCGACGCCGAGGCGGTGGCGGTGAACTGGGAGGAGATCAAGCAGGCCGAAAAGCAGCGGGATTCGGTTACCGACGGGATACCGCTCGGCCAACCGGCGCTGTCCTTGGCGGCCAAGCTGGTTAGCCGAGCTCGCAGGGCCGGCCTGCCGGTCGCACCGCCGTCCGGACCCGGCATCGGTGAGCGACTGCTGGCGCTGGTCGACGAGGCGGTGGCAGCCGGGGTGGACCCGGAACAGGCACTGCGCCGCAGCGCCCGGCAGTACGCCGAGCGGATCCGGGACGTCGAGGCGGCCGGATGACCGGACGGCCGCAGGCCGACGACGCGCTGGCCGACAAGCGCATCGAGCCGCCGCTGGCCGGCGACGAGCGGGCCACCCTGACCGGTTTCGTCGACTACCAGCGGCAGACCCTGCTGCTCAAGTGCGCCGGCCTGACCCCGGAGCAGCTGCTGCTGCGTGCCGCGCCGCCGTCCTCGCTGTGCCTATTGGGCCTGGTCAGGCACCTGACCGATGTCGAGTACTGGTGGCTGCATGTCAACTTTGCCGGCAGCGAGGACGTCCAGCTCTACGGCCCGGGTGATGCAGATCTCGAGGTGACCGAGGCCGACGAGCAGGCGGTGACGGCGGCCTTCGCCCGCTTCGCCGAGGTCGCGGCCACCAGCCGAGGCATTCTGGCCGACACCGCGCTGGACGCGCTCACCCCGACCGATCCGGACACCGGCAAGCGGTTCTCGCTGCGCTGGATCCTGGCGCACCTGATCGAGGAGTACGCCCGGCACAACGGCCACGCCGACCTGATCCGGCAGGCGATCGACGGCGCCATCGGCGAGTAGCTTGCGACCGATCCCGTTCGGCGCCGGATAGGCTGGCCTGCCAGCAGGGTCTTGATACGTCGAGAGGATCAGGTGTGGCCAGCATCGAGGCCGTCGGGGCTCGGGAAATCCTGGATTCGCGTGGCAACCCCACGGTGGAGGTCGAGGTAGCCCTCGACGACGGCACGTTGGCTCGGGCGGCGGTGCCCTCCGGGGCGTCCACCGGTGCCTTCGAGGCGCTCGAGCTACGTGATGGTGGGGCCCGTTACGGCGGCAAGGGCGTCAGGAAGGCGGTGGCCGCCGTGCTGGATGACATCGGGCCGGAACTGCTCGGTTTCGAGGCCAGCGAGCAGCGACTGCTGGACTCCGCACTGCTCGATCTGGACGGCACGCCGGACAAGTCGAAGTTCGGCGCCAACGCCATCCTGGGCGTCTCGCTGGCGGTGGCGAAGGCGGCCGCAGCCTCGGCCGAGCTCCCGCTGTTCCGCTACCTCGGCGGCCCGAACGCGCACCTGTTGCCGGTGCCGATGCTCAACATCCTCAACGGCGGCGCGCACGCCGATTCCAACGTCGACGTCCAGGAGTTCATGATCGCCCCGGTCGGCGCACCGACGTTCGGCGAGGCGCTGCGGCAGGGCGCGGAGGTCTACCACGCGTTGAAGTCGGTGTTGAAGGGCAAGGGCTTGTCGACCGGTCTCGGCGACGAGGGCGGCTTCGCGCCCAGCCTGGCCTCTAACCGGACCGCACTGGACGTGATCGCCGAGGCGGTGCAGCAAGCCGGCCTCAACCTGGGAACCGACATCGTGCTGGCAATGGACGTCGCGGCGACCGAGTTTTATCGCGATGGCGCCTACCAGTTCGAGGGTTCGGCACTCAGCTCCGAGCAGCTGGTGGCCTACTACCGGGAGCTGATCGCCAACTACCCGATCGTGTCGATCGAAGACCCGATGTCGGAGGAAGACTGGGACGGCTGGGTGGCGATGACCACCGAGCTGGACGAGGCGATTCAGATCGTCGGCGACGACCTGTTCGTCACCAACCCGCAGCGGATTGCCCGCGGAATCTCGGCCGGCGCGGCGAATGCGCTGCTGGTCAAGGTGAATCAGATCGGCACGCTGACCGAGACCCTGGACGCGGTCGAGTTGGCGCACCGGGCCGGTTACCGGTGCATGATGAGCCACCGGTCCGGCGAGACCGAGGACACCACGATCGCTGACCTCGCGGTTGCCACCAACTGTGGCCAGATCAAGACCGGAGCGCCGGCCCGCTCGGAGCGGGTGGCCAAGTACAACCAGTTGCTGCGCATCGAGGAGGAACTCGACGATGCCGCCCGCTATGCCGGTGCCCGGGCGTTCCCCCGGTACCGGAGTGAGGGCTAGCCGGTGGCAGCCAGCAGACTGCGGCTGATCGGTCGGCGCCGGCCGCGAGTGACCGGGCGGACCATGATGGTGGTCGCGATGGCGCTGTTCCTGGTGATCATCCTGGCCTCGCCGTTCCAGACCTATCTGAGCCGGCGGGCGTCGGTGGCCAGTTCCGAGCGCCAGCAACGGCAACTGGCCGCTGAGGTGGCCCAACTGCGCCAGCAGACCGACCAGTGGAACGACCCGGCCTACATCGAGCGGCAGGCCCGGGTGCGGTTGCAATACATCCGACCGGGCGACACCCTGTACACCGTGCTCGACGCGCAAGGCCGGCCGCTGACCGCCGAGGCCGCCCCGTCCGGGCATCGGGTGATCCGGGCCGCGCACCAGCCGAGCTGGAATTCCACGCTGTGGGCGAGCGTGCGCGACGCCTCGAAGTGACCGAGCCGATCGACGACCGGGACCGGCAGGTGGTGTTCGAGCAGCTCGGCCGGCCGCCCCGGGCTGTCGTCGCGGTGGCCCACCGCTGCCCGTGCGGCAACCCGGACGTGGTCGAGACGGCGCCTCAGCTGCCGGACGGTACGCCGTTTCCGACGCTGTATTACCTGACCTGTCCGAAGGCCTGTTCGCTGATCGGTACGTTGGAGGCCGGTGGCCTGATGGCCCGGATGACCGGCCGGCTGGCCGACGATCCGGAGCTGGCTGCGCGCTACCGGGCGGCGCATGAGCAGTACCTGGCCCGGCGCGCCCGGCACGGTGAGGTGCCGGCGATCGCCGGCATCTCGGCCGGTGGCATGCCGAGCCGGGTCAAATGCCTGCACGTGCTGGTGGCGCATGCGCTGGCGGCCGGGCCGGGCGTGAACCCGCTGGGCGACGAGGCCCTGGATCAGCTGGCGGACTGGTGGGCCGACGGCCCGTGCGTAATGCCGGCAACCGGGACGGACCGGTGAAGCGGGTCGCCGGCATCGACTGCGGCACCAACTCGATCCGGCTGCTGATCGCCGATGCCTGCGGCGACGATGCCGGCGGCCTGCCCCGGTTGGTGGACCTGCATCGCCAGATGCGGGTGGTGCGGCTTGGTGAAGGCGTCGATCGGTCCGGCCTGATCTCGCCGCAGGCACTGGCCCGTACCCGGGCTGCGCTCACCGATTATGCCGAGCTGATCAGGCAATACTCGGTTGAGGCCACCCGAATGGTGGCCACCTCGGCCTCCCGCGATGCCGGTAACAGCGACGAGTTCGTGGCGATGGTCCGCGAACTGCTCGGTATCGACCCGGAGGTGATCACCGGCCTGGCCGAGGCCGAACTGTCCTTCACCGGCGCGGTGGCCGGGCTGCCGGGTGCGGCTGACCCGCTGCTGGTCGCCGACATCGGTGGTGGTTCGACCGAGCTGGTGCTGGGCACCGGGGTCACCGGTGGGACCGGCCGGCCGAGCGTGCTGGCTGCGCACAGCATGGACGTGGGCTGCGTCCGGATGACCGAGCGGCACCTGCATACCGATCCACCGCGACCGGCGGAGATCGAGGCCACGCTGGCCGACCTGCGCAGTGCGCTGGCGGTGGCCGGCACCGTGGTTCCGGTGCGACAGGCCGCGAGCTTCGTCGGCGTCGCGGGCACGGTGACCACCATCGCGGCAATGGCACTCGGCCTGCCCCGCTACGACGCGGCCGCGATCCACGGGTCGGTGATCAGCTACCGGCAGGTGGCCGAGGTGACCGACCAGTTGCTAGCCATGACGCACCAGGAGCGGGCGGCGATCCCGGTCATGCATCCGGGCCGGGTCGATGTGATCGGCGGCGGCGCGTTGGTGCTGCGGACCGTGCTGGAGTTCGTCGGCGCCGATGCGGTGATCGCCGGCGAGCACGACATCCTGGACGGCATCACGCTGAGCGCGGCCGGCTGGCGCTGAGCGGCTCAGCTCACCTTCGGCTTCGGGGACGGCCGGCCGGTCAGCGCGCGCCAGACGGTGTCGGCGCCCTTGCTGGCCAGTAGTTGAGCGACCCCGGCCCCGACCCCGGTGAGGCCGGCCCAGATCAGCGCGTCCGCCCAGTTGGTGTCGACATCGTTCGGGTTCACCGGCGGGTCGTTCGGGCGCGCGGTGGCCCAGATCTTTCGGGTGCCCTTGGTGACCACGCGGCCCACCGGGATGGCGATCGCCGCCGCGATCAGCTTGAACGCGATCCTGCCTGCTGCGCCTGCCATCGCCAGTTACCGCCCTTCGAGGTAGGGAGTCGATGCCGGCCCCAGTCTAGGAGCATGGCATCGGCCGACGGCGTGGTCGGTAGGGTGGAAGTGACGGCTAAGGGGGCCCAGATGACCGGCGGACCGAAGCGAATCCTCATTGTCGGCGGCGGATACGTCGGCATGTACACGGCGTTGCACACGCAGGGCCAGCTATCGGCCGGCCGGGCCGAGATCGTGGTGGTCGACCCGCAGCCCAACATGACCTACCAGCCGTTCCTGCCCGAGGCGGCCGCCGGCAGCATCGAGCCCCGGCATGTCGTGGTCCCGCTGCGGCGGGTGCTGAAGAAGTGCCGGGTGATCACCGGCAGCGTGACCCTGATCGAGCACGACCGGCGGGCGGTGACCATCCAGCCGGCGGAGGGTCCGGCCTACGAGCTGGGTTACGACCTGCTGGTGGTGGCACCGGGATCCATCGCCAGGACGCTGCCGATTCTGGGCCTGGCTGAGCAGGGCATCGGCTTCAAGACCATCGGTGAGGCGATCTACCTGCGCAATCACGTGCTGTCCAGGCTGGATTTCGCCTCGTCCACCGAGGATGCCGCCGCCCGAACCCGGGCCTTGACCTTCGTCTTCGTCGGCGGGGGCTACGCCGGGGTCGAGGCGCTGGCCGAGTTGCAGGACATGGCCCGTTATGCCTGCCGGTACTACCCGAACCTGGCCGATGACCAGATGCGGTGGGTGCTGGTGGAGGCCGCCGACCGAATCATGCCCGAGGTGTCGGTGTCGCTGGCGTCCTACACCGTGGACCGGTTGCGCGAGCGCGACATCGACGTCCGGCTGGCCACCCGGCTCAAGTCCGCGGTCGATGGCCAGATTGTGCTGAGTGACGGCGATTCCTTCGCCGCCGACACCCTGGTCTGGACCGCCGGGGTGAAGGCCCACCGGCTGGCTGTCGATTCCCGGCTGCCGGTGGACGACAAGGGCCGGCTTACCTGCCGAGCCAACCTGACCGTGATCGGAGCCGATGGGGTGTTCTCGGCCGGTGACACCGCGGCCGTGCCGGATCTGTCGAAGAAGGATCCGAACGCGCTGTGCGGGCCGTCGGCCCAGCACGCCGTGCGGCAGGCCAAGGTGCTGGCCGACAATCTGGTGAACACGCTCAACGGACGGGCCTTGAAGGACTACAAGCACGCCTATGCGGGTTCGGTCGCCTCGTTGGGGCTCTATCGCGGGGTGGCCGAACTGTACGGGGTGAAGGTGCGCGGACCGCTGGCCTGGTTCCTGCACCGGACCTACCACCTGTCCCGGGTGCCGACGTTCAACCGCAAGGTTCGGGTGCTTGCCGACTGGACGGCGGCGCTGTTCTTCCCTCGCGAGGTGGTGTCGATGGGCCAGTTGCAGATGCCCAGGTACGACTTCGAACGGGCGGCTGCTGCCTCCTGAGCCGGCGGCCGTGCCCTAGGCTGGCAGCGCCGGGGACGTCGGCCGGCACCACCCCCGTAGCCCAATGGCAGAGGCAGCGGACTTAAAATCCGCCCAGTGTCGGTTCGAGTCCGACCGGGGGTACCGCAACCGCCGCCA
>DATFHF010000045.1:0-23610 GCA_035248685.1 Jatrophihabitans sp. | reverse complement strand
GATCCACAATGTGGACGAGCCGCTGCCCAGCTGATGGCTTACCCCGGCGGCGGCCAGCAGCTCATGGTGGATCTGCGCCGTGCGCCAGAGCGTCAGCAACACCAGCGCCGCGAACAATCCGGCCAGGCTGAGTGCCTGGATCCGGCGCAGTTGCGGGCCGAGCGAGCGTGGTTGCAACGACCAACCGAGCAACGCCAGGGTGGCCAGGCCGCCGACCACGAAGCCGCCGACGTGGCCTTGCTTGGAGATGCTCGGCACCGAGAAGGTGAAGATGAAGTTGATCCCGATGGTGATCAGCAGTGCCCTGGTGTCGAAACCTACCGACCGGGATAGCACCAGCGCGGCGGCGAACAACCCGAAGATCGCGCCGGACGCCCCGACCACCGGCTGCCGGATGTCGCCGAGCAGCAGGATCGCCACCGAACCGCCGAGCGCGGACAGCAGGTAGACCAGCAGGAACCGCCACCAGCCGAGCACCCGTTCGACCGGGGGGCCGACCACGTACAGCGCCACCATGTTCAACAAGATGTGCAGTGGGCCGTAGTGCAGGAAGGCCGCGGTAACCAGGCGTAGGTACTCGTGGTTGTAGCCGACCAGCGCCGGAGCCAGCTGCCAGTCGGCGAACAGGGTGCCACCGGTGTTGTCGACCAGTGTGCCGCCGGGGCTGAGCGCGGTGATCAGGTAGATCAGCACGTTCACCGCGATGAGCAGGTAACTGACCAGCGGCAGCCGATTGGTCGCCACCGCGCCGACCACCGTGCGACCGCGGCGGATGGTGGCCGCCCCGGCCCGCACGTCGTCCGGGCATTGGAAGCCGACCGATGCCGGCCGCTGGCACTGCGGACAGATCGGCCGGTCGCAGCGCACGCACCGCACACCGGTCAACCGGTCCGGATGCCGGTAACAACCGGCGAACCCGTGGAGCGGGTCGGGACCGGCGGGCGGTGGCGTCGGCTGCATGCCAGCTCAACGGCTAGGCGTCGCCGATAGTTACCGAGTTGATGGTGATGTCCTGCACCGGACGGTCGCCGGCACCGGTCTTGGTGGTGCCGATCGAGTCCACCACGGCCCGGCTGTCGGCATCGGCCACTTCGCCGAAGATGGTGTGCTTGAAGTTCAGGTGCGGGGTGCGAACCGTGGTGATGAAGAACTGGCTGCCGTTGGTGTTCGGCCCGGCATTGGCCATCGCGAACAAGTAGGGACGGTCGAAGCTCAGCTCCGGGTGGAACTCGTCGGCGAAGTTGTACCCCGGGCCGCCGGTGCCGCGGCCCAGCGGATCACCGCCCTGGATCATGAAGTTGTCGATGACCCGGTGGAAGATGGTGCCGTCGTAGAGCTTGCCGGTGGTCCGCTGCCCGGTGCGCGGGTCCGTCCACTCCTTGGCACCGGTCGCCAGCCCGACGAAGTTCGCCACCGTCTTCGGAGCGTGGTTGCCGAACAGGTTGATCCGAATATCGCCGGCCGAGGTGTGCAGGGTGGCCGTCTGAGTAGCAGACACGGGTTCGTCCTCCTGTTGATCGTTGATGTATTACCGAGGCCGCCGGACGGCCACCTCGGCGGCCGCCAGCTCCAGTGAGTCGTCCAGTGGCGGCAAGGACGCCGCATCGGCGCGCCGAGCCAGCGCCCGGCGGAGCAGCTCGTCGGCGAACCCCGGGCTCTTTGCCAGCACCGGGCCGTGCAGGTAGGTGCCGAACACGTTGTCGCGAACCGCGCCTTCGGTTCGGTCGACGCCGTTATTGCCGCGGCCGGTGTCGGTTTGGCCCAGCGGGCGAACGCCCGCGCCGAGTTCGGTCAGGCCGCTGTGGTTCTCGAAGCCGACCAGCCGACCCCACTCGGTTCGGATGTTGTTGTTACCGATCAGCCGGGTGTCCGAGCCGTGGGTGGTCAGGTCGAGCACGCCGACGCCCTCGATCCGCCGACCGTCCTTGGTCAGGAAGTGATGTCCGAGCAGCTGGTAGCTGCCGCAGATGGTCAGCATCACCACGCCGTCGTCGGCCATCGCGCGTAGCGTCGGCCCGCGGCTGACGAAGTCCCGGCCGATCTCGCCCTGGGCGGCGTCCTGGCCGCCACCGCCGAGCACCAGATCGGTGTCGGTCGGCAGCGCATCGCCGACGTTGACGGCCACCACCCGGCACGGCAGCTCGCGCCACTCCAGCCGCCGGCGCAGCACCAGCACGTTGCCGGTATCGCCGTAGATGTTCATCTCGCGCGGGTACAGGTGCGCGATCACCAGCGGCTTCATCGGACGGCGGCCGGCGAGTCGAGTTTGGTCAACACGGCGTGCAGCTCCCACATCGCGGTGTAGGTAGCGAACACCAGCACGGTCTGGCCCGGCTGCACCCGGGCGATCGCCTGCCGCACCGCATCGGCCAGCTCCGGCTCCACCAGTTCGGTGGCCAGGCCGTCGTAGCGCAGCCGAACCGCCATGTCCGCCGCCCGGACGCCTGCCGTGATCAGCCGGCCGGAGCCGGCCCGGCCGCCCTCCGGCCGCAGCGTCGAAGCGAACTCCACATCCCAGAGCCAGGACATATCGCGGCCGTCCGGGTAGTCGTCGTTGATGGCGATCACGGTGGCCGCCGGTCGCAGCCCGGCCACGGTCCGCAGCGACTGCCGGAATCCGGCAGGATTCTTCACCAGCTGGAGCACGACCCGGCGGCCGTCCACGGTGTAGGACTGGCCGCGGCCGAAGGCCGGTTCGACCGCGCGCAGGCCGTCGGCGATGGTGTCCGGGGGTAGCCCCAGGGTCAACGCCAGCGCGGCCGCCGCGGCTGCATTCTGGGCATTGTGCGCCCCTTCGGCACGCAGCATGAGCCGCTCGTCCACTCCATCGATCCGCAGCGTGAGCTCGGTGCCAACCCCCAGCTCGACCTCGCACAGTTCGGCCGTGGCCGGCAGCTGGGACAGCTGGATTTCGCCGCCGTACAACTCTTCGTCGATCGGAAACAACGGCCGCAGCCCGGGCGCCACCCCGAAGTAGCTGACCTTGGCGCGCAGTGCCCCGGCCAACCCGGCCAGCCGCGGGTCGTCCCGGTTCAACACCACGTCGCCGGTCACCTGCCGGGCCACCGTGCCGAGCAGTTGCGCGGTGGTGTCGATCTCACCGAAGCGATCGAGTTGGTCGCGCAGCACGTTCAACAGCAGTAGCCGTTCCGGCTGGTGCAGTTGGCAGAACCGCACCGCGTGCGCCTCGTCCAATTCGAAGACGGCGACGTCGACCGGGGTCCGGCCGAGCCAGGACGATCGTTCCAGCAGCGCGGTGATGCAGCCCCGGACGAAGTTGCCGCCGGTGCCGTTGGTGAGCACCCGGTAGCGCTGACCGAGCACGGTGGCGACCATCTTGGTGGTGGTGGTCTTGCCGTTGGTGCCGCTGACCACCACTACGCCCTGCGGCAGCCGGGCCAGCCGGCGGCTCAGGAAACGGGGGAACACCTTCTCGACCACCAGGCCGGGCAGCGCGGTGCCACGGCGGCCGACGGCTCGCACCGTCACGAGGATCAGCTTGCCGAGCCAGATCGCGAGGATATCCATGGTTGCTGCCAGGCTACCGGGACGCCCCGACGGGCAGCCCGGCCTGCTTAGTCTTCGTCGGCCCGCAGGTGGCCGGCACCGGCCAGGCTCTTGGTGTCGATCAGCTCGCGAACGTGGCCGAGGAATCCCGCCAACGCCATCGGCTTCTCTTCGCCGGATCGGTAGCGGACGGTCACCGAACGTTGCTCGACCTCGCGGCGTCCGATCACCACGATCAGCGGGATCTTGCGGGTTACCGCGGCTCGGACCTTGGCAGGTAGCCGGCCATCGCTCCAGTCGACGTCGGCCCGGACGTCGGCGTCCCGGAGCAGCTGGCACACCTCGGCGGCGTAGTCGCCGAGCTCCGGCATGATCGGGATGATGCGCACCTGCTCGGGTGCCAACCAGACCGGGAACGCCCCGCCGTAGTGCTCGGTCAAGAACGCCACGAACCGCTCGTGCGAGCCCAGTGGCGCCCGGTGGATCACTACCACCTGCTTGGCTGTCCCGTCCGAGTCGTGGTAGGTGAGCTCGAAGCGCTGCGGGGTGTACAGGTCGACCTGGTTGGTGGAGGCGGCGAACTCCTTGCCGGTCACCGACCTGATCATGAAGTCGACCTTGGGCCCGTAGTGCGCGGCGCCGCCGATCTCCTCGACGTACGGGATACCCGACTCCTCCATGGCCTCCCGGGTGATCCGTTCCGAGTCGATCCACATCTGATCGTCGCCGTGGTACTTGGTGGTGTTGGCCGGGTCGCGCAACGCCAGCACCATGTAAAAGTCGGTGATGCCCAGGGTGCGGTAGTACTCGTCGTGCATCCGCATCACTTCGAGGAACTGCTCCTTGGCCTGGGCGTAGGTGCAGTAGATGTGCGCATCGTTCTGGGTGAACCCGCGGGCGCGCATCAGCCCAAGTAGCTGGCCGCTGCGCTCGAAGCGGTACACGGTTCCGTACTCGGCGATCTTGTACGGCAGTTCCCGGTAACTCTTGGGACGCGCTCGGTAGACCATGTGGTGGTGCGGGCAGTTCATCGGCTTGAGGTAGTACTGCTCGCCTTCGATGTCGATCGGCGCGTACAGATCCTCGGCGTAGTAGGGCAGGTGCCCGGATAGGTAGTACAGGCTGTCCTGGGTGATGTGCGGGGTGACCACCCGCTGGTAACCGAGCTTGCGCTCGGTCTGCCGCGCCCATCCCTCCAACTCGTCCCGGATGATCGTTCCGTTGGGCAGCCAGAGCGGTAAGCCCTTGCCGACTTCCGGGCTGAACGCGAACAGATCCAGGTCCTCACCGATCCGCCGGTGGTCGCGTTTGGCGGCCTCCTCGAGCATCGCGAGGTGCTTTTTCAGCTCGGGGCGGGTCGGCCAGGCGGTTCCATAGATCCGTTGCAATTGTTGGTTCTTCTCATCACCGCGCCAGTAGGCGGCGGAACTGCGCAGCAACGCGAAGGCCGGGATCAGCGAGGTGGACGACAGGTGCGGGCCGCGGCAGAGGTCCGACCAGCAGACCTGGCCGGTCTGGGCGTCCAGGTTGTCGTAGATGGTCAGCTCGGCGCCGCCGACCTCGACCGCGGCCGGATCGTCCGCTCCGGCCTTCCCGCCTTTGACGTCGATGAGTTCCAGCTTGAGCGGTTCAGCAGCGAGCTCGTCGCGGGCTGCCTCGGCGGACGGGAAGACCCGGCGGCTGAACCGCTGGCCGGCCTTGACGATCTCCCGCATCCGGGCCTCGAGCCGCTCGAGATCCTCCGCCTGGAACGGCTTGGGCACCTCGAAGTCGTAGTAGAAGCCGTTCTCGATCGGCGGGCCGATGCCCAGCTTGGCCTCGTCGAACAGATCCTGGACGGCCTGCGCGAGCACGTGCGCGGTGGAATGCCGCAGGACGTTCAGTCCGTCCGGGCTTGACATCGCGACCGGCTCGACGGTTGTGTCCGCAGCCGGAGCGCCGGCCAGGTCGAGCAGGGTGCCGGCGTCGTCCCGAACCACCACGACAGCGTTCGGACCGGACATCGGCAGGCCGGCCTCGCGAACCGCATCGCCGTAGCTGGTGCCTGCGGCAACCGGCAGGGGCTTCTTCTCCGCCTTCTCGGCCTTTTCGGCGCCGGGGGGTCGGCTCGACATGGTGGTCCTCTCAGCGCATGGACGCGCAAATGGGTGTATGCCGATGGTAGCGGGGCTAGAGGCGTGGTTTGTTTCGTCCGACCTGGGCGATTGCTGCCTAGATGATCTGCCTAATTCCCTGAACCTGGCAGCAGATTTCCGTGAAGTTCTTTACAAGGCCTTGACATCTGGTACGGTCGCCTCTGATCCATAAGAGTGCACCCACTCTCGATCGAGCGGAGCATAGATCCACTAGGCAGCATGGTCGCCCTCGGCCTGGTGGGGAGCGAGAGGCGAACCCCACGCTCACGGGAAACATATGAGCGCAGGGAGACCCCATGTCCAACCGTCAGCGGCTGCCCCGGCATGCTTCGCCAACCCCAGGAATGAGCAGGCGCAAGAAGGCGGTTATCGCCACCGGCGCCGGCCTCGGCCTGCTTGGCGGAGTCACGGCCATCGCACATGCCTCGATCCCGTCGTCCAGCGGCGTCATCAGCGCCTGCTACAACACCAGCAGCGGCGCGGCGCGAATCATCGATGCGTCCGCCTCCTGCCACTCGGGTGAGAGTCGGATCACCTGGAACCAGAAGGGCGCGACCGGTCCCCGTGGGGCGACCGGCGCTACTGGCGCAAGAGGAGCAACCGGCCCAACGGGAGCTACCGGCCCTCGGGGTCTTATCGGTCCGACGGGTCCGACCGGCCCGACCGGAGCAACCGGCCCTGCCGGCCCGCAGGGTCCGACCGGAGCTACCGGCGCTACCGGTGCCACGGGGGCAACCGGCGCCACTGGTGCGACGGGTGACACCGGCGCCACTGGAGCTACCGGTGCCACGGGGGCAACCGGCGCTCAAGGCCCGCAGGGCGACACCGGGGCCACGGGTGCGACGGGTGCCACCGGCGCTCAAGGCCCGCAGGGCGACACCGGGGCCACGGGTGCGACGGGTGACACCGGCGCAACGGGTGCCACCGGCGCTCAAGGCCCGCAGGGCGACACCGGCGCGACCGGTGCTCAGGGTGACACGGGTGCTACCGGAGCCACGGGCGCGACCGGAGCCACTGGCGCCCAGGGACCGCAGGGTGACACGGGTGCTACCGGCGCGACTGGCGCCACTGGTGAGACTGGTGCTACCGGCGCTGTCGGCCCGCAAGGACCGCAAGGACCGCAGGGCCCGGTCGGCGACACCGGCGCGACCGGAGCCACCGGCGATACCGGAGCAACGGGTGCTACCGGCGCGCAAGGACCGCAGGGTGACACGGGTGCTACCGGCGCGACTGGCGCCACTGGTGCTACCGGCGCTGTCGGCCCGCAAGGGCCGCAAGGCCCCCAGGGCCCGGTCGGTGACACTGGTGCAACGGGCGCGACCGGCGCCACGGGTGCAACCGGCGCCACGGGTGCAACCGGCGCCACTGGTGACACCGGTGCGACCGGAGCCACAGGTGCGACCGGCGCTCAGGGCCCGCAGGGCGACACCGGCGCCACCGGGGCAACGGGTGACACCGGTGCAACCGGTGCGACCGGGGCAACGGGTGACACCGGTGCGACCGGAGCCACAGGTGCGACCGGCGCTCAGGGCCCGCAGGGCGACACCGGCGCCACCGGGGCAACGGGTGACACCGGCGCTACCGGTGCCCAGGGACCGCAGGGGCCTCAAGGTCCCCAAGGCCCGGTCGGTGACACTGGTGCAACCGGCGCTACCGGGGCAACGGGTGACACCGGCGCCACCGGAGCCACAGGTGCGACCGGCGCCACCGGCGCTACCGGCGATACCGGCGCAACCGGTGCCCAAGGCCCGCAGGGTGACACCGGTGCCACCGGCGCAACCGGTGACACCGGCGCTCAAGGTCCGCAGGGACCGCAAGGTCCTCAGGGTCCGGTCGGCCCGCAGGGCGACACCGGCGCGACTGGTGCCACGGGTGCAACCGGAGCCACTGGCGCCACCGGTGAGGTTGGCCCGGCCGGCCCGCAGGGTGACACCGGCGCGGCTGGCCAGCAGGGTCCCGCCGGAGCAACGGGTGCAACGGGTGCAACGGGTGCAACGGGCGCCACCGGCGCTCAAGGCCCGCAGGGTCCCGCCGGCCCGACCGGAGCAACGGGTGCCACCGGTGCTACGGGTGCCACCGGTGCTACGGGTGCTACGGGTGCTACGGGTGCCACCGGTGCTACGGGTGCCACCGGCCCGTCCGGGACGACCGGCGCCACGGTCGCCAGCACCAGCGGCAGTGGGGCGACCCTCACCGCTACCTGTGGTACCGGCAAGGTCGCTCTGGGCGGCGGGGGGACTTCGACCAGCAAGGTGATCCAGCAGTCCTACCCCTCGACCAGTGGCGGTACCGCCGTGACCTCGGGTCCGGCCACTTCATGGACGGTCGTCTTCTCAGGAAGCGGCAGCAACGCCGTATACGTGATCTGCGGCTAAGAACAGCCCTCAGACGCTGCGGGCCTGTCGAGAAACTTCGGCAGGCCCGCGCGTCGTCGTGTGCGGACCAACCCAACAGGCGAGCATTGAACAGCGCCCGACCGACCAACGCCACAACAGCCATGAAGAGAAACGGAAACCCCGCCGTGCAACCTGCTAGCCCCGACAGCCCAAGCCAGCAAACCGGCGGCTTTACCCTGCGCCAGCTGAAGCTGTCGCTGGCGATGATCGTCCGCAATGAGGCCGAGACCCTGGGCCGGATCCTGGCCGATGCGGCGCAGTTCTGTGACGAGCTGGTCGTGGTCGACACCGGATCGACCGACGGCTCGCAGGACATTGCCAAGCAGGCCGGGGCCCGGGTGTTCGATTTCGAGTGGATCGATGATTTCGCGGCCGCCCGCCAGCACGCCTTCGATGCCTGCCACGGCGAGTGGATCATCTGGCTGGACGCCGATGACGCCGTCCCACCCGAGGTGCAGCAGCGAATGCGGCAGGCCAAGGAGCAGATCCTGACCAAGGATCTCGACGCGGTCTACACGCCCTACCGCTACCACTTCGATCCGGACACCGGCCAATGCACGTACGCCTTCAACCGCGAGCGCATCGTTCGTCGGGCACCCGGCGTGCATTGGGTGGGCGTCGTCCACGAAACGATCGAGATTCCCGGCACCCGCCTGCTGCAACGCGACGACCTCTACATCGAGCACCGCCCGGATCCGCAGAAGACGCTGCGTCGAGTCGGCCGCAACCTGAACATCATCGAGAAGGCGGTGCTGGCCGGCGACCGCGGCCCCAGGACGCTGTTCTACTACGCCCGCGAGCTACGTGACGCCGGTCGGGACGAAGAGGCACTGCAGTGGTTTCAGGAGTACCTGAACGACCCGGGTATCGACTGGGAGCAATACTCCGCCCGAATCAGCATGAGCGAATGCGCACTGCGACTGGGACGAACCGAGCAGGCGCGGGATCAGCTGTTCGCCGCGATAGCGCTGGACTCCTCGCGCGCCGAGGCATTCCTCGGCCTCGGCAAACTCCACTACGACCTCAAGCAGTGGGAACAGGCCGCCACCTACTACGCGGCCGCCGCCTCAGCGGTCCGTCCGAGCGCGGGCTTCATTTACGAAACCGACTACAGCTGGCGGCCGTGGGACTTCCTCGGAGTGTGCCTGGCCAACGCCGGCCGGCATACCGAAGCGATCGAGGCCAACCTACGGTCACTGGAGCTGGGCAACCCGGACCGGGATCGACTGCGGCAGAACCTGCACTGGTCGATCGACCAGCTGTGATCAGCCGGACGGCGAGGGCGACGAGGTAGCGGCCGGGGACTTGGTCGGCGCCGGGGTCTTCGCCGGGTCACGCAGCTTCGGATTGAGCTGGATGGCCTTCTTGACCTCGGCGTCCCCGAGGGCCTTCTGCCCCATCTCGCGCAGCAGCAGGCCTAGGTTCAGGTGCGCCGCAGCGTCCCTCGGTGCCGCGGCGATGGCCCGCTCGTACAGCGACAGCGCCTGCGCATTGTCGCCCTTCGCCTTCTCCAGGATGGCCAGGTTGAATAGCGCCGGCTCGTAGGCCGGATCGATGGCGAGCACCGCGCGGTACTTGTTCTCCGCCTCGCCGTAGTTCGAATCACCCGCGTCCAGTAGGGCCAAGTCGTAGAGCGCGTACTTGTTCTTCGGGTCGTACTTCAGCGCCTCGTTGTAGTGGCTGGCCGCGTCACTGGGCGAGCCGGCCGCTTGCGCCTTGAGCCCGGAGCTCAGCTCGGCCGCCGCCCGTTTCGGATCCAGCTTGGTCTTGTCCTTACTGCACGCGCTGACCCCACCCAACAATGCCGCTACGGCAGTGACGGCACACACGCGTTGCGCCAGGCGATGGGACGAATGCCGACCCGGGACCCTCATCTTCGCTTCGGTTCCTCACTGTCAGAAGTTCACGCCTCGAGACGGCGGTCTCCGCGCACGAAGGCACATCAAGCCTAGGTGAGCTATCTGACCATCCGAACCAGGCGCGCCAGGCTAACCCGCCGGCTCAGCGGCGTTGGGCGAGGAAGACGAATTCTCGGCCGGGACGGTCCGGGGCTTCGCGGACGTCACGAACGGTGAAGCCCTCGGCCTCAAGGGAGGCGGCGAGCTCGTCCCGACCGCGGAACCGCAGAGTGGAGGCTGAGCTCAGCGAGGGCGTCGTAAACCATCGCCAACCGCGGTTGCGCGAAGATCGGATCCGGCATCGCACGATGGTAGGAACGCCCGACAAACGTCGCCGCTGGCCCCGCGTCACCCCGGCGAACGCTCTCGGCGCGACGATGTCAGTGGCCGCATTTATCGTTGCCGGCATGGCTATCGCTCGTTACCCCAGCATCGTCATCGACTGTCCGGACCCCGACGCCCTCGCGGCGTTCTACGCCGCCTTATTGGATTGGAAGGTGGACGTCGCCCCTGACTGGGTCGATATCCGCGGCGACGGCCAGTGCATTTCCTTCCAACAGGTACCGGACTACACGCCGCCGGCGTGGCCTGGCCAGGGCGTGCCGCAGCAGATGCACATCGATGTGGTGGTCGAGGACCTGGACGCCGCCGAGGCGGCCGTGCTGGAACTGGGCGCTACCAAGCACGAGACCCAGCCGGGCACGACGTTCCGGGTATTCCTGGATCCGGCCGGGCACCCGTTCTGCCTCTGCCTGAACTGAGCGGCCAGAGTCAAAACGAGTGCGGCGGCGTCCCGAAGCCGCCGCCGCACTCGCCGTACAACTGAAAGCGCAAGGGTTACTGGACGACCCCCAGCGCGTTGACAATCCCGGCACCGTAGAAGCCGTTGAAGGCGGCGGTCCCGACACAGGTAGCGGTGAACTCGGCAGACCGTCCCTCTTGCAGGTAGGACTGCACACCGCCCGCCGGGCACGCGTGGTCGGTCGCGGTGGAGGCCAGCAACGCCGCCACCGAAGCCGGATCCCAGGTCAGGCCACGGTCAGGGGTGACGTCCTTGTGCCCGTGCGCGCTGATCGCCAGCGCAGCCACTCCGGAGGCATGCGGCGATGCCATCGAGGTGCCCTGGAGGAATTGGTAGAAGCCACACTGGCCCTTGTCGTTGCAGGCCTTCTGCACGCCGACCGCGGCACCGGCCGGGGTGACGTTGCCGTTGGCATCGACGAAGCCTTCCTCCTGCATTACGTGGGTCGGGGCAGTGGACAGGATCTGGTTGCCGGCTGTGCGGTAGGTCGGTGTGCCGAAGCCGTCCCGGAACCAGCCGCCGGGAGCCGACAGTTCGATCTCGCCGGAGTTCAGGTCGGTGGCGTAGTTGGAGAAGTCCGACTTCTTGCCGGACGGGCCGAGCGAGGAGATGCCCAGCACGTTCGGTCCCTCGACCGGCAGGTCCACGCAGGTAGCGTTGCTGATCGTGCGCTCGTACGGGGTACCGCCGAAGTCCGGGCTGGAGAAGTCGTGCCGCGGGTTGGACAGGTCCTCGTGGTTGTTGCCCAGCGAACCGACCAGGGTGACGCCGTGCGCGGTGGCGTAGTTGAGCGCGCGGTTCATCGCCTCGATGATGACGGCCTGGTCAGCAGCCGCCGCGGGGCTGTCCTCCGGCGCACCACCGGCACAGTTGTACAACCACGGGTCGAGGTAGAACGACATGTTCACCACGTCGATCCCGACGTCACCGGCGTAGGTGAGCGCGTTGGTGACCGGACCGAGGAAGAAGAAGCCACTGTCCTGAGCGCCCCGGATGTTGACCAGGGTGACCTTCGGCGCCACACCGGTCAGGCCGAACCCGTTGGCCGCCGCCGCGATGGTGCCCGCGACGTGCGTGCCGTGCTCGTTGTCGTCCCAGTTCGCCGGGTCGACGCAGCCGGCGAACTCGCACGGGCCGTCGATGTCGGGCATGTCGGTGGTGAAGTTGCGTGACAGCTTGGTGCTGAAGTTGGTGACCAGGTCGGGGTGGAAGCCCTCGATGCCGGTATCCAGTACACCGACGGTGACCCGGTGATCACCGGAGTTGATCTTGTGCGCGGCTGGGGCGTTGATCATGTCCATGCCCCAGAGTTGGCTGTCGAACGGGTCGCCGGACTTGGCGGTGTTGCCGGCCGCGGGTGCGGCGGTCGCCGGCGTGGCCAGCACGGCCTCGTGCTCCACCACGTCCCGGCCGGCGATCACCTTGGGGACGTAGCCGATCGAGCGATCCCGGCCGACGGCGGCCACGCCCGCGAGTCCTCGGGTGTGGGTGCTGAACGCGGTGTCGCGGGAGGTGACCGTGACCATGCCGATCGCCTGGTTGACCGAGGTGACAATCGCGCCGCCGGCACGGAGTTGCTGAGCCAGCGCCTGGGCCGACCCACCGGCCGTGGTGAGCACTACGTAGGACGCTGCCGCCACTTCGGTGGACTGTTGGCCGGCGCTCTGAGTCGCGGCGCCGGCGGTGCTTACGGCCAAGGCGGGTACCGCCAAGACTGCGGCTGCTGCCGCAATGAGTAATCCGGATCTGCGCATGTAGGGCTGCTCCTTGGTTGGGGCGGGCACCGTCAGCCGATAGGTGTGGGCGCCAATCTAGGCACCGTACGGCAATATGGGAACCCCCTGAGAGCCGCCGCTCTAAATCCTCTCAAGGGCGCTCTGACGCCGGCCGGCTTCGCCACCCCGCTTTGACCCGATCCGGCGGCTAATATCTTTATCGCTTAAGTAGATCTTGTGCGGAGGCACCGTGGCAGCTCTACGGCACGACAGCTCCGGTCCGATCCCACTGCGTCTCGTGCAGGCGCCGCCACCGCTGCCGAACACCCCGGGTGGCTTCCGCACCGTGCTGGCCGATCCGCCGTGGCGGTTCGACAACCGGACCGGGAAGGTCGCCCCCGAGCACCGCCGCCTGGACCGGTATTCGACGCTGGATCTCGATGACATCTGCCGCCTAGGGGTGGCCGAGGTGGTCGCCGACCAGGCGCACCTCTACCTCTGGGTGCCGAACGCGCTGCTGCCCGAGGGACTGAAGGTGCTGGAGTGCTGGGGGTTTCGCTACGTCTCGAACATCGTCTGGGCCAAGCGGCGCAAGGACGGCGGCCCGGACGGTCGCGGGGTGGGGTTCTACTTCCGCAACGTGACCGAGCTTCTGCTGTTCGGCGTGCGCGGCAAGAACAATCGCACGCTGGCCCCGGCCCGCCGCCAGGTCAACATGATCGAGACACGGAAGCGGGAACACTCCCGCAAGCCGGACGAGCAGTACCAGCTGATCGAAGCCTGCTCGCCCGGGCCGTTTCTGGAGTTATTCGCTCGCCACCCGCGCGCCGGCTGGACGGTGTGGGGGGACGAGTCCGAGCATCACGTCGAGCCGAGGGGAAAGCCGCACCGCGGCTACCACGGCGATCAGCTCGTGCTACCGCATCTTGACGATCAGGAATCAGTGAGCGCCCTGGCCAGTTCACCGGTCGGCGGCAGGCCGGTCGGGCCGTCCTCGCCCGGGTAGATCCGACAGGCCATAGCCGGCGGGCGGCCTGGCTCGCCGAACGGGTCGAGGCCGTTGATCAGGACCGTCGGTGAACCCACGAAGCCGCGCTCCTCCGCCTCGCGCTGGGACCTGATCACAGTTACGCGAACGCCTGGGTCAGCCAGGCCGGCAGCATCGAGGGCTGCGCGGAGCAGTTTCTTCGCAGCCGGCGCATTGGGGCAGTCCGGCACCACCAGTAGCTCGATGTCGACGTGTGCGCCCATGCCCTTCATCATCCGCCCGCCAGCGAAATCCCCTGATCTACGCACTGATCAATCTCTTCGCGAATCCGGACCCAGTCCAACTGCGGAGCACGCCGAAATACCACGGCCACCGGCACGGCATCCACAAACCGGTCCGTGCGCATCCCTTCTACCGGTTGCTCACCATTGGTGCTGCCGGGCCTCCCGGGTTCGCTCACCGCGTCAGCATAAGGCCGAACGCGGCAAGCCAACGCGGCCCGAAGCCTGGCCGCTACAATGTAGTCATGAGTAGTGGCTCGCCTCGGTCCATCAGGTTCGACGCAGGCGTGAGTGATCGGTTGACCGCTTACATGGTCAGTCACCCAGGCTGGTCTCGCTCGTCGGTGATCAACCTGTTCGTCGATGAAGCCCTGCGCATGGCGGAGCACCCCGGCGTCGTCTTCCGCGATGGTCCGACCGGCCGACGCGCGGTCCTCATGGGCGGCCCGGATGTTCGGGAAGTAATTCGAGCCGTTAGGTCTGCGCGTGCGGGAGAGCCCGAGTTGGACGCTGATGCAATAGTGGCGTTGGTATCAGCCAACACCGGTGTGCCAGCCAGGCTGGCCGAGACCGCCATCCGCTACTGGTCGGCCTACCCGGACGAGATCGATCTTTGGATCGAGGAAACCGAAACCTTCGAAGAGCGGGCGTTGCGGTCATGGGAGCGGCGCCAGGATCTGCTCGCCCGGTGACGTCTGCGCAGAGGCTGCTGCTCGACAAGATGCTCAGCGGCGACATCGCCGCGCAGCTTAGAGCCAAAGGCCACGACCTGACCGCAGTTGTCGATGATCTGGCGTTGGTCGGCATATCCGACGAGGATCTGCTCGCTTACGCCTCTTCAGACCAGCGCGTGCTGGTGACAGCCAATGTACGGGACTTCGCTTCGATACACGCCGTCTGGAGCAATCACGGGCGTAACCACGCGGGGTTGATTTACGTCGTCAATCGAGTGTTTCCTAACGACAGATCATTCGTCGGTGCCATCGTCACTGCGCTCGACGATGCGATCGCCACCGACCGGCTCCCAACCGCCGGCGGTGAGAGCTACCTCCGCCGCCATAGTTCATGAGGGAATGCCAAGGGCCAACCACCTGGTGGAGACGAGGAGAATCGAACTCCCAACCCCAGCCTTGCAAAGGCTGTGCTCTGCCAATTGAGCTACGTCCCCGCGACCCGATGACCCGGGTTGCCGCGACCGATCCTACGGACGGGTGGCCTGTCGCCACACGTCCTGGCTCTGCTGGCCCCGCTTGCGCTTGAGCAGGTACTGGATCCCGGCCGCCGCCAGCGCCATGGCCAGCAGTTTCTTCATCCGTCCTCCAGCTGTATTTGGTCTGCCGAAGCCGCAGCCGGAAGGCCGGACAGGCAAGGTATCGAAGTGGGCCTAGGAGGACTTGAACCTCCGGCCTCATCCTTATCAGGGATGCGCTCTAACCGTCTGAGCTATAGGCCCTTTGCGCTGGCGCGCGAGGTGAAACTTTACCCGGCTGGCCGAGCCGGCCCCAAACCGGGCCAGCCGCTAACCAGCACTACTCCCGTTCGGACAGCGTGACCTCCGCACCGCCGACCAGATCGGCGCAGAGGTTGTAGACCATCGCGCCGATCGTGCTCAAGGCGATGAACAGCACGATGTTGACCACACCGATGATGATGGCACCGCCGAACACCAGCGACCCGGTCACCACATCGTTGGTTTTGCCATCGCCGGAAATGGTGTGCACGGTGTCGTTGACCTTGCTGAACACACCGGAGACATCCAGGATGCCGTACAGCACGCCGATCATGATCAACCAGACGAAGAACAGTGCGATCGCCAGCACGCAGGAGAACTTGAAGATCGAGTAGACGTTCAGGTGACTGAGCGTCAACCTGGCCCGCCGGGGCTGGCGGCCGGTTCGTCCGGACCGCCGGGGCTGCCGAGCTGCGTTGGCCTCAGCTTGGTTGGCGGCGTCGCGGATGGCACCCTTGGCGCTGCTCGCCGCGCTGGTGGCGGTGCTCGCGGCCGCCGATGCGGCGGCTGCCAACCGGGCCCCGATGCCTCCGTTGGCCGAAGCGTCACCGCCGCGCCCGTCCTCCGGCCGGCGTGGCTCGTCCGACAAGGACGGAGCGGACCACCCACCGGCGTTCGGGCCGTACTGACCGTAACTACCGTCGGACGGCTGCGAGCCCCCGCGCTGTGAACCCATCCTGGGCAACGTGGTGGTGTCCTGATCGGCGTTGGCGCCGCTGCCTCGCGAAGTAGGTGGCTGGTAACCCGGTGGCTGGTGACCTTCAGTCACGATAGCTACTCCTGCTCCTCGGGTTCGTCGGCATTGCGGGCGATCGAGACCAGACTTACGCCCTCATCCAGGTTGATCAGTCGCACGCCCATTGTCTGGCGCTGTGCTCGCCGGACCTCGGACACCGATGTCCGAATGACCACGCCGTCGGAGGTGATGGCGTAGATCTCGTCCTCCGGACGGACCGTCATCGCACCGACCAATCCACCTCGGGTCGAGACTATACGCGCGGTGAGGACGCCCTTTCCGCCCCGACCTTGCACCGGGTACTCGCCAACCTTGGTTCGCTTGGCGTACCCGCCGTCGGTGGCAATCAGGATCTCCATATCATCCTGCACCACCTCCATCGCCAATAGCTCGTCATCGCCACCGAACCTCATCCCGATCACACCGGAGGTAGCCCGTCCCATTGGTCGCAGCGTCTCGTCGTCAGCCTTGAATCGGATGGACTGCGCCTTCTTGCTGACCAGCAGCAGGTCATCGGCCGGCGAGATCAGCGCGGCGTCGATCAGCTCGTCCTCTTCGCGCAGGTTGATCGCCACGATGCCGCCGGACCGGTTGGAGTCGAAGTCGCTCAGCTTGGTCTTCTTCACCAGGCCGGCCTTGGTGGCCAGCACCAGGTACGGCGCCACCTCATAGTTCTTGATGGTGATGGCCTCGGCGATGGTCTCGTCCGGCTGGAACGCCAGCAGGTTGGCCACATGCTGGCCCCGGGCGTTGCGGTTAGCCTCCGGCAGCTCGTACGCCTTGGTCCGGTACACCCGGCCCTTGTTGGTGAAGAACAAGATCCAGTCGTGGGTGGAGCACACGAAGAAGTGCGCCACCAGGTCGTCGGTCTTCAGCGCCGCGCCCTGCACGCCCCGGCCGCCTCGACGCTGCGAGCGGTACAGGTCGGTCTTGGTCCGCTTGGCATACCCGGTCCGGGTGATGGTGACCACCACGTCCTCTGCGGCGATCAGGTCCTCCATCGACATGTCGCCGTCGTACGGGATGAGCCGGGTACGCCGGTCGTCGCCGTACTTCTCGACGATCTCGTTTAGCTCGTCCCGGATGATCGCCCGCTGCCGCTCCGGCTTGGCCAGGATGTCCTGGAAGTCGGCGATCTTGGCCTCGATCTCGGCGGCCTCCTCCTGGATCCGCAGCCGCTCCAGCGCCGCCAACCGGCGCAGTTGGAGGTCCAGGATCGCGATGGCCTGCACCTCATCAATGTCCAGCAGCTCCATCAAGCCCGACTTGGCCTGCTCGGCCGCCGGCGAATTACGGATCAACGCGATCACCGCATCCAGCGCGTCCAGCGCCTTGAGGTACGCCCGCAAGATATGCGCGCGCTTCTCGGCCTGATCCAGCCGGAACCGGGTCCGTCGCACGATGACCTCGACCTGGTGCGCGACGTAATAGGTCACCACCTGGTCCAGCCGCAGCGTGCGCGGCACCCCGTCCACGATCGCGAGCATCGTCACGCCGAAGGTGGTCTGCAGCTGGGTGTGCTTGTACAGGTTGTTCAGCACGACCTTGGCCACCGCGTCGCGCTTGAGGGTGACCACGATCCGCATGCCGATCCGGTCGGACGACTCGTCGTTGATGTCGGCGATGCCGCCGACCTTCCCCTCGCGGGCCAGCCCCGCGATGGTCTCCACCAGGTTGTCCGGGTTGACCTGGTACGGCAGCTCGGTGACTACCAGGATGGTGCGGCCGCGGCTGTCCTCCTCGACGGTGACGACGGCCCGCATCCGGATCGAACCCCGGCCGGTGCGGTAGGCGTCGGAAATCCCGTCCCGGCCGACGATGAGCCCCTTGGTGGGAAAGTCCGGGCCCGGGATGAACTCCATCAGCTTCTCGAGCAACTGCTCGCCAGTGACCTGTGGGTTGTCCAGCGCCCAGGTCACGCCGGCCGCCACCTCGCGCAGGTTGTGCGGCGGCAGGTTGGTGGCCATGCCCACCGCGATCCCGCCTCCGCCGTTGACCAGCAGGTTCGGGATCCGGGACGGCAGCACCACCGGTTCCTGGGACCGGCCGTCGTAGTTCGGCTTGAAATCGACGGTGTCCTCGCCGATGTCGCGCAACATCTCCATGGCCAACGGCGACAACCGAGCCTCGGTGTACCGCATGGCGGCAGCCGGGTCGTTGCCGGGCGAGCCGAAGTTGCCCTGGCCGTCGATGAGCGGCGCCCGCATCGACCAGGGCTGGGCCAGCCGCACCAGGGTGTCGTAGATCGCCGAGTCACCGTGCGGGTGGTAGTTGCCCATCACGTCGCCGACCACCCGCGAGCACTTGACATAGCCGCGGTCGGGCCGGAAACCGCTGTCGTACATGGCGTAGAGCACCCGCCGGTGCACCGGCTTGAGCCCGTCCCGGACGTCGGGCAGCGCCCGGGCCACGATCACGCTCATCGCGTAGTCCAGGAAGCTGCGTTGCATCTCCAGCTGGATGTCGACCGGTTCGATCCGGTCGCTGATGGGCGGTGGCGGGGTCTCAGTCATGACGGCCTTTCGGGCTGGAACAGTTCAGATCAGGCAGGACGGGCAGCGGCGGCCGGGCCGGCCACCGGTTCGGTGCGACGGCGTCAGATATCTAAGAAGCGGACGTCCTTGGCGTTGCGCACGATGAAAGACCGGCGGGCATCGACGTCATCGCCCATCAGCACCGAGAACAGCTCGTCTGCCGTCGCCGCGTCGTCCAAGGTGACCAACCGCAGCATTCGGGTGGCCGGGTCCATGGTGGTCTCCCACAGCTCCTTGGCGTTCATCTCGCCCAGGCCCTTGTACCGCTGGATCGAATCACCGGTCACCCGCCTGCGACCGGCGTGCTCACCGGCCTCGATCAGGCCGTCCCGCTCCCGGTCGGAGTAGGCGTAGTCCGGATCGCCCTTGGCCCACTTGATCTTGTACAGCGGAGGCATGGCCAGGTACACGTGCGAGTGCTCGATCAACGGCCGCATGAACCGGAACAGCAGGGTCAGCAACAGCGTGGTGATGTGCTGGCCGTCCACGTCGGCGTCGGCCATCAGCACGATCTTGTGATAGCGCAGCTTGGTCAGGTCGAAGTCGTCGTGGATCCCGGTGCCGAGCGCGGTGATCAGCGACTGGACCTCGCTGTTCTTCAGCACCCGGTCGATCCGGGCCTTCTCCACGTTGATGATCTTGCCGCGGATCGGCAGGATGGCCTGGTACAGCGAGTCCCGGCCGGACTTGGCCGAGCCGCCGGCCGAGTCACCCTCGACAATGTAAAGCTCGCTCCGGCCCGGGTCGGTGGACCGGCAATCGGCCAGCTTGCCCGGCAGCCCCATGGTGTCCAGGGCGTTCTTGCGAGCCAGCTTGCGCGCCTGCTGCGCCGCCTTGCGGGCCCGGGCCGCCTGGGTGGCCTTGGTGATGATCAGCCGGCCCTCGGTCGGGTTGCGCTCGAACCAGTCGGCCAGCCACTCGTTGCACACCTTCTGGGTGAAGGACTTGGCCTCGGAGTTGCCCAGCTTGGTCTTGGTCTGCCCCTCGAACTGCGGTTCGGCCAGCTTGATCGAGATGATCGCCGCCAGCCCTTCCCGGATGTCGTCGCCGGTGAGTTTGTCCTCGTTCGGCTTGAAGATCTTCTTGTCGGTCGCCCACCGGTTCACCACGCTGGTCAGCGCGGCCCGGAAGCCCTCCTCATGGGTGCCGCCCTCGTGGGTGTTGATGGTGTTGGCGAAGGTGTACACCGACTCCGAGTACGACTCGTTCCACTGCAGAGCCACCTCCGCCGACAGCCGCAGCTCCTTGTCCTCGGCCTCGAAGTAGATGACCGACTTGTGGATCGGTGACTTGGTGGCGTTGAGGTGCTTGACGAAGTCGGCGATGCCGCCGGCGTAGTGGTAGCTGACCTCCTGCGGCTCGTGCTCGCCGCCGCGCTCGTCGCGGACCACGATGGTCAGGCCCTTGTTCAGGAAGGCCATTTCCTGCAACCGACGGGTAATGGTCTCGAAGGAGAACACCACCGTCTCGAAGATCTGCTCGTCCGGCCAGAACGTGACGGTGGTGCCGGTGGCCTTGCTCGGCGCTCCCTTGTGCAGCGGAGCGGCCGGCTTCTGGTTGACGTACGGCTGGGTCCAGACGAAGCCTTCCCGCTTGATCTCCACCTCGAGCCGGCTGGACAGCGCGTTGACCACCGAGACGCCGACCCCGTGCAGGCCGCCGGAGACCGCATAGGCATCGCTGTCGAACTTTCCGCCGGCGTGCAGGATGGTCAGGATCACCTCGACCGCCGGCTTCTTCTGCGCGGTATTCATGCCGACCGGCATGCCCCGGCCGTTGTCGATTACCCGGACGCCACCGTCGGGCAGCAGGGTGACCTCGATCCGATCGCAGAAGCCGGCCAGCGCCTCGTCGACGGCGTTGTCCACGACCTCCCAGACCAGGTGATGTAGCCCGCGCTCACCGGTCGAGCCGATGTACATGCCGGGACGTTTCCGCACAGCCTCGAGGCCTTCGAGAACGGTGATCGAATCTGCCCCGTATTCAGACGCAGCCCTTGCCGCCACGCGGTACTCCCTCAGCTAGATCTTCGAACAATGCCCCGCCACGCCATGCAGAAAAATTCGGCGGGGCTCATTCGCCGGCCGCCGCACCGTGACTTCGTCCAGTCTACTGGGTCGGCGGAGTGAGATGGTGTCGCAGCGCCGCTGAGCGCGTCACAGAGCGATTTTTTCGTACCCGGTGAATCGGGATACGAGCGACGTGGTGCGGTCTAGGGTGCTGGCGTCCTCAGCGAGCCGGCCGGATCCCGGCTCAGCGGGTCAACCATAAGTATCCCGGACGCCGCGGCCGCCGCGCATCGACCAGGGTCCCCGCTTCCAGGACGGGCCGGACGGGCCGCTGATGACCAGCTTACGGACCGTCCCGGGCGGCAGTTCGTGGCAGATCCGGGCCAGCAGTTGCGGGGCCATCATCCGCAGCTGAGTGGCCCAGGCGGTGGACTCGGCGGAGATTCTCAGCTCCCCGTCGACCAGGCTGACCGGTTGGCAGCGGCTGGCGATCTCGGCACCCACCACGCTGGACCAGTGCCCGAGCAGCCGGGCCTCGGCCAGCGGGCCGACCCAGCCCAGCTCGGTGATGGACTGGCCGACGATGGCTCCGATCGGCATCGGATCCCGCTCGTCCGGCCGCGCACCGCTCCAGCCGCCGCCGGATCCGGTAGTGGACGACGGTCGCCGGCGGCGGGCCAATCGGCCGGTGGGTCGACCGCCGGATCGACCGGTGGCTATCGCGCGGGCCGACCGGAGTGCCTCGCTGGGCAGGTCGCCAGCGTGGTCTTCGGACGCATCGTCAGCGCTGTCGAGCGGCTGGGAAACTGTGGATGCCTTCTTCTCCCGTGCTGTGGAAAACTCACCCGGCCTTGGGGATGAGCTGCGGTAATCGCTGGTTTTCCGGTCCGGATCGGAGTGGATATCCTGTGGACGATCATCCTCAGCGGACACGCCGCACCTCTCCGTCCATCACGTCGTAGCGGGCACCGGCCAGCGACTCGGGCACGTCGGAAACCACAGCGGACGAGATCAGCACCTGCTCGGCCTTGCCCGCGATCGCCGCCAACTGGTCCCGTCGCACAGTGTCCAACTCCGCGAACACATCGTCGAGGATGAGCACCGGCTCCGCCCCATCCGAGCCGAGCAGCCCGTAACAGGCCAACCGCAGCGCCAGTGCCGCCGACCATCCCTCACCGTGGCTGGCGTAACCGCGCAGCGGCAGGTCGTTGAGGGTGAGCTCCAGCTCGTCCCGGTGCGGCCCGACCAGGGTGACGCCGCGCTCCACCTCCTGCGGACGTACTCGGGCAAGCTCTGCCAATAGGGCGGCCGAGAGCGCCGATGCCTCAGGAATCACACCGGTGTCATTAGCCACGGCGTCGACGATCGAGCTGACATAACTAAGGCCGAACCGTCCGCCGGTCGGAGCCAGCCGGGCATAAGCCTCCTCGGCATACGGCCGCAACGCGTCGACCAGCTCCAGCCGGGCCGCCAGCAGCTGCGCGCCGTGCTCGGCCAGGTGGCCGTCCCAGACGTCCAAGGTGCGCAGATCTCCGCTGGCACCGGCCCGGCGCGCGGCGCCGGCGGTCTTGAGCAGGGCGGCCCGTTGCTTGAGCACCCGGTCGTAGTCAGCCCGGACGCCGGCCAACCGGGGCGTGCGCTGCACCAGTAGGTCGTCGAGAAAGCGCCGGCGCTCCGACGGGTCGCCCCGCACGATCGCCAGATCCTCCGGCCCAAACAGCACGGTGCGCAGACCACCCAGGATGTCTCGGGGTCGGCTGACCGGGGAACGGTTCAGCTTGGCCTTGTTCGCCCGTCCCGGCGTGATCTCGACCTCGAGCACCAGCTGCCGGCCGCCGGAGACCACCGCCGCCTGCACCACGGCTCGGTCGGCCCCGGATCTGACCAGCGGAGCGTCGGACGCCACCCGGTGGCTGGACAACGTGGCCAGGTAGCCGATGGCTTCCAGCAGGTTGGTCTTTCCCTCGCCGTTCGCGCCGATCAGCACGCTGGCGCCCGGTTCGAAAGCGACGTCGGCCCGGCGCCAGCTTCGGAAATCGGCGACGCTCAAGTGCGCGACGTGCATCTTCGGGCTGCGAGCAGGCGGGTCAGGAGGCGCCGGGCGAGATGGCTTCGGCGGCGGTGACCGCACCGGCCGCCTCGACGGCGTGGCCGCCGAACTGGTTACGCAGCGCGGCGACCATCTTCATCGCCGGCGAATCGTCCTGCCGCGAGGCGAACCGGGCGAACAGCGCGGCGGTGATCACCGGCATCGGAACCGCGTTGTCGATGGCGGCCTCCACCGTCCACCGGCCCTCACCGGAATCGGCCGCGTAGCCGCGGATCTTCTCCAGCCCCGGATCGTCCTCCAGTGCCAGCACCGCCAGATCCAGCAACCAGGACCGGATCACGGTGCCCTGCTGCCAGGACCGGAAGGTTTCGGTCACGTTGTCCAGCAGCGGCGAGGCAGCCATCAGCTCGTAACCCTCGGCGTAGGCCTGCATGATTCCGTACTCGATGCCGTTGTGCACCATCTTGGCGAAGTGGCCGGCACCGACAGTTGTCCCGGCATGCACGAACCCGGATTCACCTTCTGGTTTGAGGGCATCGAAGATCGGCTGGGCCTTCGCGACGTCGTCGGCGGCACCGCCGACCATCAGCGCATAACCGTTCTTCAGGCCCCAGACGCCACCGGACACCCCCGCATCGACGAAACCGATGCCCTTGCCGGCCAGGTACTCGGCGTGCACGGCATCGTCGGTGTACTTGGAGTTGCCACCGTCGATGACCAGGTCACCGGCCGCGAGCAGGTCGCCGAGCGCGACCACCGTGTCATCGGTCAGCTTGCCGGCCGGCACCATGATCCACACCACCCGTGGCGCGGCAAGTGCCTGGACGAGCTCCTCCAGCGTCGACACGTTGCGAGGCGCGGATTCGGATCGGTCGTAGCCGACAACCGAGTGGCCGGCGTTGCGCAACCGCTCGGCCATGTTGCCGCCCATCTTGCCCAGCCCGATCAGACCGATCTCCATGCCAGCCTCCACATCCTCGCCGTTGTAGGTGGTCCACCGTCCAACGTAGTCCTGACTCACCTACCAGCCCAGGCCAAGCCCGGCTGGC
>DATFHF010000044.1:0-25574 GCA_035248685.1 Jatrophihabitans sp. | reverse complement strand
GGTGATCTGCGGGTCGGACTGCAGCCGGGATTGCAGCGCCAGCCGCTCCGGGTCGGTCACCTGGTGCTTGCAGTTGGAGCCCGGGGTTTGGTTCGCGGTCGCGGTACACAGGTAGATCGAGACGTTGATCTTGTCCTTGTAAGCCGTCTGGGTCTTGGAGATCTCCTTGTTGATCAGCAGCGCGCCGCCGAGGAAGAGCAGCGCGATGGCCGTGGAGAGCACCAGCGCGATGGTCATGCTGGCATTGCGACGCAGCCCAGTGGCGACCCCGGACATCAGATAGCTGGCACGCATCAGGTTCTGGCTCCGATCGGTATTGCGCGGTGGGTAAGTCGGATCTCAAACAGGGACGGGCCAAGCCTCAGCGGCCGATGCCGTACACCCCGCGGTTCTGGTCGCGGACCACGTGGCCTAGGTCCAATTCGATTACCCGCCGGCGCATGGCGTCGACGATGTTGTTGTCATGGGTGGCCATCAGCACGGTGGTGCCCTTGCGGTTGATCCGTTCCAGCAGGCCCATGATCCCCTGGCTGGTATCCGGATCCAGGTTTCCGGTGGGTTCGTCGGCCAACAGCACCAGCGGCCGGTTGACGAAAGCTCGAGCGATGGCCACCCGCTGCTGCTCGCCGCCGGACAGTTCATTCGGATAGCGGTGCGCCTTGCCGTCCAGCCCGACCATCTCCAGCACCTCGGGGACCGACCGGTTGATCGCGCGCTGAGACTTGTTGATCACCTCAAGGGCGAAGGCGACGTTCTCGAACACGGTCTTCTTCGGCAGCAGCCGAAAGTCCTGGAACACACAGCCAATACCGCGCCGAAGCTCAGGAACCTTGCGTCCGGGCAGTTTCGCGATGTCCTTGCCGTTGACGATCACGCTGCCGCGGGTGGGCACGTCCTCACGCAGCAGCAGCCGTAACACCGACGACTTTCCGGAACCGGACGCCCCGATCAGGAAGACGAACTCGCCCTTCTCGATCTCCAGCGACACCCCATCCAGTGCCGGTCGAGTGCTGGCGGCATAGATCTTGGTGACGTTCTTCAGCGCGATCACGGGAGGCCATCCTACCGCCCGTCATCGGCGTGGCCGGTTTGCCGCGGTGCGCTGGCGGGTTCCGGGCGAAGCCGACGGTCAGTCTGCGCTGCCGAAGCTGACCGCCGGCGCCAGCGGATGGTCATCCTCAATCCGGTCCAGCTCGGTAAGTTCGGGCTGTTCGACCTCGCCCCGATCGGCCGCGGTGAGAGCTCGGTGCACGGTGCCCAGCACCAGCGCGGCGAGCACTACGGTGCCGGCGCCGAGCAGGAACGGCACGTTGTCGTTGAGGTGTTCGGCCAGCTTGCCGGCCGCGAACGGCGCCAGCCCGCCGCCGATGAACCGGACGAAGCCGTAGGTCGCCGAGGCCACCGGCCGTTCGACCGGTGCGATGCTCATCACCGCGGTGGTGACCAGGGTGTTGTTTATGCCGATGAACGCACCGGAAACGATCACCGCGACGATGACGGTGGACGGCGAGTGCGGGAAGATTCCGATCATGGCCAGGTCCACGGCCATCAGCGCGAAGTTCACGTACAGCGTGCGCGGCGTGCCGAATCGGGCTTGCAGCCAGGGCGCTCCGAAGACGGCGAAGATGGCGACCAGCACACCCCAGCCGCAGAACACCAGGCCGAGCCGGATCGGGCTGTCAATGCCCATCAGGAACGGCGAGTAGCCGAGCAGGGTGAAGAATCCCCAGTTGTAGAGCAGCCCGGTGACGCTAGTGGTGGCCAGGCTGCGGTGCTTGAGCGCGGCCAGCGGCTCGCGCAGCTGCTGTCGATGGGTCGGTGCCGGCGTGCGAGGCAGCGGCACGACGGTGGCCACCAGCGCGATGCCCATCAGCACCGACACTCCGTAGAACGGCCCGCGCCAGCTGATGTTGCCCAGAATGCCGCCGACCAGCGGGCCGGTCGCGATACCCACCCCGAGCGCGGTCTCGTACAGGATGATGGCACCGGCGAAGCCGCCGCTGGCCGAACTGACGATGACCGCCAGCGAGGTGGCGATGAACAGCGCGTTGCCGAGTCCCCAGCCGGCCCGGAAACCGACGATGCCACCGATGCTGCCGGAGCTACCGGCGAGCGCGGCGAACACCACGATCAGCAGCAGGCCGGCGATCAGGGTGCGCTTGGCGCCGATCCGGCTGGACACCCAGCCGGTCACCAGCATCGCTACCGCGGTCACCACCAGGTAGCTGGTGAACAGCAGCTCGACCTGGGACGGCGAGGCGTGCAGCTGGCCGGCCAGCGACTTCAGGATGGGGTCGACCAGGCCGATCCCCATGAAGGACACCACGCAGGCGAAGGCGACCGCCCAGACCGCGCGGGGTTGCCGGAACGGACTGCTGGTCGGCGTCTCGGATGCCGCACGGGCTGTGCGATTGGTCATGAACGAATACCTGATTCCTTCGAAGTGATACCGGATTGCGTCAGCCGGCTCAGTGCGGCGACCGCCACTAGCAGGGCCGCCTGGTCCGCCTCGTCCAGCTCGGCCAGCCGGCGGCCGATGACGCCGGCCCGGGCGGCTCGGTAGGCAGTCACCCGAGCCCGGCCGGATTCGGTGACCGAGACCAGTGCGGCCCGGCCGTCGGACGGGTCGGCGGCCCGCACGGCCAGTCCGTCATTGGCCAGCCGGTTCACCAAGGTGGTCATGCCCGGTTGGGTGATGCCTTCCCGCTCGGCAAGCTCGCTGATCCGGAGTGGGCCGGCGAAGCTCAGCGTGTCCAGCGTGGTGAAGGCGCTGGCCGAAAGGCCCTGCGGCGGCTTCACCCGGCGGGCCCAGGTGATCAGCTGCTCAAACGCCCTGGTGATGGTCAGTTGCTCGGCAGTCAGCTGCTCCGGCTCGGACATGGCGTCAACTGTATCACTTAGTTATATAAGTTGCTTATGCTTCTGTCTCACCGCTGGCGTGCCGGCTGCTCGGTACTTTTCAGGACAACCGGTAACTGCCAAGCTGCCCGCATGACACGTCCTCTGAAACTTCTCGCCTTGACCGCGACTGCCGCCCTCGGTGCCGGCCTGCTGGTCAGCGCACCGGCGCACGCGATCGACAGCTACAACGGCTCCCCGGCTCCGGAGCGCACCGAGACCGGTGCGTTCCTGGTGCTGTGGGACACCAACGGTGATGGCGTCGACGACTCCTTCGACTGGCACTGCAGCGGTGCGATGATCGACAACGACACCTTCTTGACCGCCTCACATTGCATCGTGGATTGGTCGGCCGACCCATCGCTGAACCACTTCTACGTCTCCCTCGACCAGGACGTGCAGAGCGAACTGGACGCGGCCGCGGCGATGGGCCTGTCCGGCACCGCCGAGGCACAGTACTTCGTCTCGCACGGTGAGGCGGTGGAGGGCTCCGGCATCTCCGATCCGGATTACGCCAAGAGCCAGGGTGATCCGCACGACATCGGGGTCGTCGACTTCGCGCACTGGGCGGTCACCCCGGCCGACCGGTGGAGCTTCACTCCGGCCACCCTGCCCAGCGCCGGGCAGCTGTCGGCACTGAGCTCCAAGCAGCTCAATGACCTGTCCTGGCTGGCGGTCGGCTACGGCACCGAGGAAGCGATGACCGGCGGCGGCCAGCCGACCCACCCGGGCGGCGGTGCTCGGTGGAAGGCGCCACTCGGTTTCAACTCGCTCACCCCGTCCTGGCTCCGACTGTCCATGATCCAGTCGCAGGGCTACGGCGGCGCCTGCTACGGCGACTCCGGCGGACCGAACTACACCACCATCAACGGGGTGATGCTGCTGGTCGGCGACACGGTCACCGGCGACACCCCGTGCTATGCGACCAACGTGGCCTACCGAACGGACACCGCATCCGCCCGGAGCTTCCTGGCGCCGTATGTGAATCTGCCCTAGGTCCGGCAACAGATCGAGGCGCCGACAGCGTCAACCAGGCATGATCCGACGATCGAGCATCGCGGCGGTCGGACTGCTGCTTGCCGTTGGCTTGGCTGGCTGTGCCAGTGGATCGGCACAGCCGGCCGGGCCGGTCGGGTCGACCAGCGCCCCGGCCAGCGATCTGGATGCGCAGGCAGCCCATGACCGGCAGCGGGCGACCGACCAGGCTCGCCGGTTGCTCGCCTACGCCGTCATCCCACCCGGCGCAACGGCGCAGGACGACGCACCGGCCAGCCTGCCCGGCCCAGCGCTCGGCATGCCCGGCGAGCAGACCTACGTCGACCTGGCGAGGTACTACCGGCTCCCGCTGTCGCTCGCCGCGGCGGTCGAGTTCGTCCGGACGCATCCGCCGGCCGGCCTGATCGAAGCGGGCTCGAGCACCGGCAGCCCCGGCCAGACCGTCGGCTACGCCTGGGACGGGCCGTCCGGCAGCTCGGTTCAGGGTCAGCTGTCGATGGTGCTGGCGCCGATCGACACGACCAGCAGTTACCTGCGGGTGGATGCCGGCCAGTACTGGCTCGATCCTCGACCGGTCAAGGACGACGCGGCCGGGGCCCGGCTGCGGATCGAGGCGGATGAACACTGTCCGGCCAGCGATGCCGGGGTGGTCGGGGTGCGCAATCCCGATATCGATCTCAGCCGGCAGCTGGCTCCGGCGGCGACCGCGACCGGCGGCCTGCTGTGCTCCTACGCGGGCTTGAACGGGAACCGGTTCGCCTTGCTGTCCGGCCGCCCCCTGACCGCTGACGAGGCCGGCCGGCTGGGAAGCCTTGCTCACCAGGTCGACCTTTCGCACTCGGACGGCCTCAGGCATTGCGCGATGGACGACGGGTCGGCGGCGGTCCTGGTACTGGACTACCCGGGTCGGCCGGCGGTCGACCTGTGGTTGCACCAGCGCGGCTGCACTTCGGTGTCGAACGGCCAGGTGATGGCAGGCGGCAACGCCAGCACGAGTGCGTTGCTGAACGCGGCTAGTTAAGCCGGCTCAGGCCGAACGGCGCCAGCGGATGCCGGCCTCGATGAAGTCGTCGATGTCGCCGTCCAACACCGCGGACGGGTTGCCGACCTCGTGCTCGGTGCGCAGATCCTTGACCATCTGGTACGGGTGCAGCACGTAGGAGCGCATCTGGTTGCCCCAACTGTTGCCGGCATCCTTCAGCGCGTCCAGCGCGGCCTGCTCCTCCTGCCGGCGTCGCTCCAACAGCTTGGCCTGCAACACCGCCAGCGCCGACGCCTTGTTCTGGATCTGGCTGCGCTCGTTCTGGCAGCTGACCACGATGCCGGTCGGTAGGTGAGTGATCCGAACCGCCGAGTCGGTGGTGTTCACGCCCTGGCCACCCGGACCGGACGAGCGGTAGACGTCCACCCGGATCTCGTCCTCGGGTATCTCGACGTGGTCGGACTGCTCGACCACCGGCAGCACCTCGACGCCGGCGAACGAGGTCTGCCGGCGACCCTGGTTGTCGAACGGGCTGATCCGGACCAGCCGGTGGGTGCCCTGTTCGACCGACAGCGTGCCGTAGGCGTACGGCGCCTTGACCTGGAAGGTGGCCGACTTGATGCCGGCCTCCTCGGCGTAGGAGGTGTCGTAGACCTCGGTCGGGTAGTTGTGCCGTTCCGCCCAGCGCAGGTACATCCGCATCAGCATCTCGGCGAAGTCGGCGGCATCCACCCCACCGGCCTCGGACCGGATGGTGACCAGCGCCTCCCGGGAGTCGTACTCGCCGTTGAGCAGGGTCTGCACCTCGAGCTCGCCGATCGCCTTCTTCAGCCGGCCGACCTCGGTTTCCACCTCGACCCGGGAGCCGGCATCATCCTCGCTCTCGGCCAGCTCCCACAGCACCTCGGTGTCCTCCAGCCGGGAGCGCAGGTCTTCCACCCGGCGGATCTGGTTCTGGGTGTGGCTGAGCTTCGAGGTCACCCGCTGGGCGTTTGCCGGGTCGTTCCAGAGCTCCGGATCGGAGGCCTGCTGCTCCAACTGGGCAACCTGATCCCGCAGCTTCGGAACGTCCAGGACGGCTTCGATGCTGGCCAGGGTTGCCGACAGCTCCTTCAGCTCGGCGGGTACGTCAGTCACAGCAGACCAGCCTACTGGTTCGGCTCCGCCGGCTCGGTCGGCTGCGCGGTCATCGGCCGCCTCGCTCGACCTGGATCTGCTCGGACGACCGCCGGCGGGCGTCGGATTCGGAGTCCGGCTCGTCGGCCAGCACCCGGCCGTAGCGTTCCAGCACCCGGTTGCGCAAGATGGCGTCGCTGCGCGGCACCGGCTGAATGAAGATCTCGTCCAGCGAAGGGAATTCCGCGCGCAGCTCGCCGTCGAGGCGCATGCAGGTCCGCTCCAGGTCGGACGCGGTACAGCTCTCCTCGAAGTCGACCCGGGCGCAGAGCAGGATTCGATGGACGCCGGTCATCATGGTCAGCAGGTCGACCACGTCCAAGATCTCCGGTTGCTGCTCCAGCCGGGCCGCCACCGCCCGGACCAGCCGCAGATCGGCCTGCTTGCCGATCAACAGGCCCTTGCAGGTCTGGGCCAGCGCGAACGCGGCAGCAACCAGCAATGCCCCGATGGCCAGCGAGGCGGCGCCGTCCCAGAGCGGCGAGCCGGTCAGCTGGTGCAGGCCCACACCGGCGGCGGCTAGCAACAGCCCGATCAGCGCGGCGGAATCCTCTAAAACCACGCTTTTGACGGTGGGATCTTCCGGATCCCGGAGGTAGGAGCGCACCGAGCGCCGACCGCGGGCGGCCGCGCCGCGAACCTGGCCGATCGCCTGCCGAAACGAGACCGTCTCGAGCACCAGCGCGATGGCCAGCACCGGGTAGTTGATCCACAGCCGGCCCGAGTCCTCGGATCCGCCGAGGATGGTATGCAGGCCCTGGAACACCGAGAACGCCGCGCCGGACACCAGGATCATGACGGCAGCTAGCAGTGACCAGAAATAGCGTTCCTTGCCGTAACCGAAAGGGTGAACTCGATCGGCCGGCCGCTCCGAGCGACGCAACGCGGTCAGCAACAGCAACTCGGTGGAGCTATCCCCGGCCGAGTGGGCGGCTTCGGACAGCAAGGCGCCGGAGCCGGTGATCAGGCCGGCCGCCAGCTTCAGCAGGCCGACCCCGACGTTAGCGCCGAGCGCGAGCAGCACCGTGACGGTGCTCTCGCCACCGCTGTCGTTGTTCGGTTTGTCGGCCACTGGCCCCACACTATGGCCGGTACCGGGACGGCGCCAGCGCAACCAAATGCCGGTAGGGCCTTGTCAACGCAGGGTCTGAAGAGTGACGCTTTCGGTGTTCGGGCTCGGTGCGGGTTCCCGGCGTCGGGCCGATTCGTCTCAAGGGGGAGGCAATACATGGCGAAACCGAGAACGTATCTGGTGATGCTGGCGGCGGTAACAGCGGCCGTAGCGTTCACCGGTGTAACGGTTGCGACAGCGGCACCACCGGTTGACCAGCTGGTCACGGTGGGCAGCCCACCCACGCCGTTCTCGCAGAACAAGCAGAACGAACCGGCAGTGGCTATCGACCCGGCGAACCCGAACGTGGTGGTGGCGGGCTCGAATGACGAGATAGACATGGAGTCTTGTGCCGCCGGCGCGCCGAACACCTGCCCGTTCACTCCGGGCGTCGGCGTCAACGGGATTTACTTCTCGTTCAACGGTGGCTCGTCCTGGACCCAGCCGACCTACACCGGCTGGACCGCCCGTGACTGCCTCGGCCCGGCACCCTGCACCGCACACATCGGCCCGATCGGGACGGTGCCCGGCTTTGTCGAGGCCGGCCTGACCGGCGACGGCGACCCGGCGCTGTCCTTCGGACCCCGGCCGGACGCCCAGGGCAACTTCTCCTGGTCCAACGGCTCACGGCTCTACTACGCATCGCTGGCGTCGAACTTCCCCGCGGCAGTGTCGGAGACCTTCCGTGGCGCCGAGGCGATCACGGTGTCTCGTACCGACGATGTCGCGGCAGCGGCGGCCGGCAGCAACGCGGCCTGGCAGGGCCCGGTGATCGTGTCCAGGCAGAGTTCGACGACCTTCTCCGACAAGGAGCAGATCACCGCCGACAGTTCGGCGAGCAGCCCGTTCTTCGGCAACGTCTACGTGTGCTGGGCATCGTTCCGCAGCAATAGCCACGGCAATGCCTTCCCGACCCCGCTGATGGTGGCCAGGTCCAGCGATGGTGGCGTTAGCTGGACCACCCAGCAGGTCGGCCCGGCTACCGACAACGGCCTCAACAGCCAGCCGGACGGTTGCACGGTGCGCACCGACAGCCAGGGCAACGCCTACGTCTTCGGCATCGGCAACCGGAACGGCCAGTCCTTCCAGTTGATGTACCGCTCCACCGATGGCGGTAAGCACTGGGTCGGCCCGACCGCGGTTGCTCCCGTAGTGGCGCCCGGCGTGTTCGACCCGGTGCAGGGACGTCCGGTGATGGACGGCATCGCCGGCGCTCGGGTCGACCTGGCGCCCGGGCCCAGCGTGGACATCGCCAACGGCCGGCCGACCGGCAGCGGAGCCACCGACGAGATCTTCATGAGCTGGGCGGACGGCCGCGCCGGCCTGAACAACGAGCAGCTCATGTTGACCTGGTCCACCGACGGCGGCCAGAGTTGGGCCACCCCGATGGCGGTGCCACTGGCACCAGGCGATCGGCCGTTCTACACGGCACCGGCGGTGTCGCCGAACGGCCAGGATCTTTACCTGGTGTACAACGCCTTCACCACGCCTTACCGGACGAACACCACCGATCCACGCAACCTGGTTGGGGTGGTGTTGCATGCCGACGTCACCGGTGGGGTGCCGGGGGCGTTCACCGAACTGGATCGCTCGGCCAACGGCGATCCGCGGGGCTCCAGCGCGAACAGCCTGATCTCGGAGTTCCTCGGTGATTACGTCTACGCCGCAGCTACCAACAGCGGCATGGTGGGTGTCTGGAACGACACCAGCAACGCGGCGGACTGCCCGGCGATCGATGCCTACCGGGCTTCGCTCGAGGCAAATTCGCCGATAGCGAAACCGGACGTGCTCGGTTCCTGCCCGGCGAACTTCGGCAACAGCGATATCCGGGGGGCGAGCCTGGCCGACCCGACCCCGTAAGTTCCATCGTTCGGCTGCTGCCCGTCCGGTCCGCCGGGCGGGCAGCGGCATGTTCACCGCGGCAGGAACAGCAGCTGCTGATCGTCCTCGGTCGCCGGCAGCGAGACCGGCCAGCTGGTCGGCCGCGAACCGCCACCCTGCCACCAGGCGATCCGCCAGTGATCGGGCCAGGCCAGCGCCAGCAGCAGGGTGCGATTGTCTGGCAGCCAGGCCAGGCTGGGCAGCCGTTTGACCGCCGGGGCGACGCCGGCTGCTCGTGAGCTGCGCCCGGTGGCCAGATCCAGGATGTCCAGGTGGCCGGGCTGAGCCGAACTGCCGTCGGCGCTGAAGGTGGTATACCAGGCCAGCGCCACGCTGCGGCCGTCCGGAGCGATCAGTCCGAATGACGGGCCGTTGCCCGACACCGGCCAACTGCGGCTGGTTCCGGTTACCAGGTCGGTCACCATCAGCAGGCAGTGCGTCGCCGGTTGCTGCGAGCAGCCGGTGCTCAACCAGAGCGCGTGCTGGTCGTCGGCGGTCAGCCCGGAGCTACCGGTACCGAGCTCGCGCAGGCGTCCGGTGTCCGGGTCCAGCAGGACGATCTGGGCGGTTATGCCGTCGGGGTGGTAGACGGCCAGCAGCACCCCGCGTTCGGTGCCGGCCAGCGCGACGCTGTTGCCGGGCACTGGGTAGGACCACAACTCGTTGCCGTGGCGGTCGATCGCGGTGAGCGTCTGCAACGGCCAGGTCGGATCTGTCGAGGCCACCGTGGCGAACCTGCTGAGCAGGATGCTGCCGTCGGCGCCCGGCAAGGCCACCGCCCCGACCCCGATCAGCCGTGCTCGTCCCTGCTGGTCCGCCAGGTAGGCCCGGCCGCTGCTGCCGGCCGGGTCGGGATAGACGAGCACCACATCGCCGCCGGGCAGCGCGGTCAGCCGCGGTGTCTGGTGCTGGTCGACGCTCGACAGCCCGGTCAACCGGGTCCGCCGTCCGGTGTCCAGGTCGAGGATGCCGGGGACCGGATCGTTGGTGAGCAACCGCAGGCCGGCCGGAGCCGAGCCAGAACGTGCGTTCAGCAGCGGGATGCTGAGCGGATCCACGATCGAAGTGGCATTCGACGTGCTGGCTGCCGTCGGTGCCACGGATCGCGGAGTCTGCGCGGCAACCGACGGTGCCTGCTCCACCGGCTGGTCGGTGTGCTGCTGGCCGGCGGCGAGCCGGGCTAGCACCAGTACCAGCACCGCGGTGACCAGAGCTGCCGGCCAGCGTCGGCGAGGAGGGGGCGTGTTCGGCTCGCCCCACTCCGTGCCGTGGATTTCGCGGATCGCAATGTCACCGGACGGCAGATCGCCGGGATCGGTTACGCGCCGCATCCAATCATGGTCGGTCTTGCCTCAGCAGGCGCGCAAGGATCGGGCCTGCCGAGCTGGCCGGTCAGCGGTCGATCATTCGCTGCATCGCCTCGGGATAGCGGTCGCCCTGGATGGTGATTTCGGCCGCGGCGGTGTCGATCTCGGCTAGCTCGGCGGCGGTGAGGTGCAGGTCGGCGGCGCCGAGGTTTTCCTCGAGCCGCGGCAGTCGGCGGGTGCCTGGGATCGGCACGATCCACGGCTTCTGGGCAAGCAGCCAACCGAGTGCCACCTGCGCGGGCGTGGCGTTCTTGGCGCTGGCGATGGGGCCCAGTAGGTCGACCAGCGCTTGGTTAGCAGCCATTGCCTCGGGGGTAAACCGGGGCAGGTTGGCCCTGATGTCGCCCTCGCCGAACGGAGTCGTCGTATCGAGGCGTCCGGTGAGAAAGCCCCGTCCTAGCGGGCTAAACGGCACCAGCCCGATGCCGAGGCGTTCGAGCGTGGGGATGATCTCGGCCTCCGGCTCGCGCCAGAACAGCGAATACTCGCTCTGCAGGGCGGTGACCGGGTGGACGGTATGGGCCCGAGTGATGGTCTGCACGCTTGCCTCGGACAGCCCGAAGTACGTCACCTTGCCGGCCGCAATCAGCTCGGCCACCGTGCCGGCGACGTCCTCGATCGGTACCTGCTGATCGACGCGGTGTTGGTAGAGCAGGTCGATGCGGTCGGTGCCTAGCCGCCGCAGCGAGCCGTCTACGGCGGATCGAATCGAGTCCGGTCGGCTGGTCAGGCCGGTCGACTTGCCCTGCTCATCGATGGCGAACCCGAACTTGGTCGCGATGATGACCTGATCGCGCATCGGTGCGAGCGCTTCGCCGACCAGTTCCTCGTTGACGAACGGCCCATAGACCTCGGCGGTGTCGAAGAAGGTGACCCCCCGGTCTACCGCGGTTCGCAACAGGTCGATCATCTCGCCGCGGTCGCCCGGGTTGGGGCCGAAGCTTTGGCTCATGCCCATACAGCCGAGCCCGAGCGCGGACACTTCCAGCCCGGCCGAGCCGAGAATGCGCTTGTCCACCTGATTCCTCCGTCCGAAGCCCGCTGCTGGCCTCACCCTACGAGCGCCGCGCAGAAGCGGCTTCTTGGGCACCTACCCGGAAACAGCGTCGGCATCGGCTAGAGTCGCCAGAATGTTCGATTCTCGTTGGGACGCCGGGCTGGACGACAGCCAGCTGGCCGCGGTCACCCACGCCGACGCGCCGCTCATCATCCTGGCCGGGGCGGGCACCGGTAAGACCCGAACGCTGACCAGCCGGGTGGCGCACCTGCTCGAACGTGGAGTACCGCCGGAGCGGATTCTGTTACTCACCTTCACCCGCCGGGCCGCCGAGGACATGCTGACCCGGGCCGCGGCGCTCTGCCCGGAGCGGGACGCGGCCCGCCGGGTCTGGGGCGGCACCTTCCACGCAATCGCACACCGGCTGGTCGCCGAGCATGCCGGCCAGCTCGGGTTGGCCGAAATATCGGTGATCGATCCGGCCGATGTGGTCGACCTGATCGACCTGCTCCGGGACGAGCACGGGCTGAGCGGTGAGTCGGCGGCTGATACCGGCCGGCTCCCCCGGGCGGCCACGCTGGCCGAGATCTACTCCCGCTCGGTGAACACCGGCCGGCCGGCGCGCGAGGTGATCAGTACCGACTACCCGTGGTGTGAACCGCACGCCGACCAGATCATGGGGCTGTTCAAGGACTTCGTGGCTCGTAAGCGCAGCCGCGGGCTGCTGGATTTCGACGATCTGTTGCTGGCCTGGCGGGCGTTGCTGGCCCAGCCGGCAATCGGTGAACGGCTGATCCGCCGGTGGGATCACGTGCTGGTGGACGAATACCAGGACGTCAACCAGATCCAGGTCGACATTGTCGCAGCACTTCGTCCGGACGGTCGTGGGCTGACCGTGGTCGGCGACGACGCGCAGGCGGTGTACGGCTTTCGCGGTGCGCATAGCGGTCACCTGCTCGACCTCGCGCACTATTACCCGGACGCCGCGGTGGTTCGGTTGGAGCGCAACTTCCGGTCGCGGCAACCCTTGCTGGATCTGGCGAATGCGGTCCGGCCCGGCGAGGACGAGCGGGGTCGGCTGACGCTGCGGGCGGACCGTCCGGGCTACGGCCGGCGACCGAAGCTGGTGCGCTGCTACGACGCGGCCGAGGAGGCCCGGCTGATCGCCGATGCGGTGCTGGCCGCGGTGGAGGACGGCGGCCGGCTGCGCGAGCAGGCGGTGCTGATGCGTACCGGGCACCACAGCGACCTGCTGGAGTTGGAGCTCACCGCGCGCCGGATCCCGTTCGTCAAGTTCGGCGGCTTGAAGTTCCTGGAGGCGGCGCACGTCAAGGACTTCCTGGCCACGCTTCGGCTGGTGAGCAACCCGCAGGACGAGGTGGCCTGGTTCCGGTTGCTGCGGTTGCACGACGGCATCGGGCCGGCCCGGGCGCGCACCCTGCTGCCGCTGTTGCTCGGCGACGACGGGCCCGCTGACCTGGACGGTTGGTTGAACGGCATCGTGGCCGCGGCACCGGCCCAGGCCCGAACCAAGTTGACCGCCACCCTGCGCGGCTGGCACGGTGCTCGCGGGCATGGCAGCACCGCCAGCCGGGCGGCGGCCTGCTCGTCGATCGTCGAACCATTAGTGCGCAGCCGCTACACCGATGCCGGGCCACGGCTGGCGGATCTGCAACGCCTCGCCGCGGCGGCCGGAACCTCGACCGATCTGGCCTCGTTCGTCGCCCAGGTCACCCTGGATCCGCCGGCCAGCACCGGAGACTTTGCCAAGCCTCCACAACAGGATGAGGACTATCTGACGCTGTCGACGGTGCACTCGGCCAAGGGGCTGGAGTGGCCGCACGTGCATGTGTTGCATGCGGTGGACGGGGCGTTCCCGTCCGACATGGCGCTGTCTACGTCGGACGGTTTGGCTGAGGAACAAAGGCTGTTCTACGTCGCGGTGACCCGGGCGCGGGATTCGCTGGCGATCTACAGTCCGCTGCGGATGCCGCATCACCGACGAAGCCGGGACGACCGGCACAGCTACGCGCCGGAAAGCCGGTTCCTCACCGAGGATGCGCTGCGGACGGTGGATGTGGTCGAGACGCCGCGTCCTCAGGTTGGTCGCCCACGGGCCGGGACCGACCTACCATCGGTCGCGATACCGACCCTGGAAGCCTTGTTCGACTGAGTCTGCGTGTTCACGTGCGGATCGTCCCACGACTCGGTGCCTCACTAGTCGAACACTGACCAGCAGATGTCGTTGCGCAATCGTTGGTCGTCAAGGACCAGCTCGCGGATTTGCTCCGGCAGTTGGTCACGCTGCCACCGGCATTCGAGTCGCCCGGCCGCCTCGTCCACGCCCTTTGGCGCAGCAGCGCGAACGGCCTTGATCGCATAAGCGGCCGCGCCGAGTTCGTGTGCGGCGACGTGCGCGACCACCGCGGCCTGGCCGGCGGCGTATGCGGCATGCCGTGCCGCCCCTCGCAGCTCTCTGGCAGCGGCCATCGCATGACCGCCCGCGGCGCGAGCCCGGGTCATGGTGATCTCCCCACGCGCCCAAGCACGCGCATGCTCGATCGCTTGACGCGGCCGTAGGTCCTCGGGTTGAACCGACTCGAACAGCTCAAGGACGTGCTCCGCGCACGATGCCGCCCAATGAGCCAGCAGCTGGTGATCGGCGTCGGTCAGCGTCCCGCCGCGGCGGATGGTCACCAAGCGCGGGTCTCTAACCTTCGGAAGGATCATGGTTCAAGGCTCCTCCGACTCAGCGGAGTATGCCTCGCGCACTGGCGCTGGCATGCTCGTCGATGCCGCCGCCACGTCCGATGACCGCACCGAACGCGACCCTGGTCTGCCGGTGGCAGTCAGCCAGCACGGTCCGGCCGTCGGCAGCCAGACTGATCTAGCAATCGCGACTGCGGCCCCACACAGATGCTCTGCAAATTCCGTTGCCGATCAGGGCATCGCTGACAGCCCTGCATCCGCCACTACCAGCAACTCATCAGGAAATTCCGGTATCTCGATGAGTCTAAGGACTAGTTTCGAGTATGTGCTTCACTCGAAGCTCGGACATTACGTATCGTAAGCATCGACTGGCCTACCCCTTGGAATCGAGCGGCGGGATGGCAATCCGGCAGTCGCGATCAGGCGAAGATCAATTTCGATCCCACGCCACCGTCATATAGATCCCATCTTCCTCACCGAATACTCGCCTAATTGTCGCAGCGAGAACTCCCAGTGCGGAAACTGCACCGAACAGAGCGGCACTTGCCAACCTTCCAACCCATCCGTCAAACCAGGTGATGTCGGTCTCGTTCCAATGTCTCATCATGAGAAGCCCAGGATGAAAGTGGTCTAGCCATGAAATCACCCCGCCGAATACCGCCAAGCCTAGAAGCCACCAGACCCCCGGGTCTACAATTCGCTGGCGAGTTGCCTCGCGCAGGACTGAGAAATTTCCACGACGGCGCAGTAACCTGATCTCCGCCGTTTCGGCGATATCATCCTGACCTCGCTCCTTGGATATCGACGACAGATCCTCCGCATTTACGTGCCGGTCAACTCTCGCAATTTCTTTAAGTAGCCGATCAGTAGCCCTGTATAAGTGTTGAGGTGCCGCCCTTAGCCGAATCTGCAGAGTTCCATTGGGGCCATGACTTATTAGGCCATTTACGTCAAATAAATTGTTGACTCCTAGGGAAAAGGCGCCTACCAATTTATCAATTTTGAGTTGGTCTTCGGTCGCTTGGCAAATCAAGGACAGCGCATCAGCTCCTTGGCTATATAATGACGTCCGATCTTCGTAGCCTGCTTCGTGCAGTACATCAGCAATTGCTTCGTGATCGGGGCCGGCTACTAAACTACCCTTAGCCTTACGTACAGGAACCGGGATTTCGTTATAGAGTTTTCGCAGTTCATCGCCATCAAGCCGGTCACCCTGTATACGGAGATGTGCGACAATGGCAGCACTCCGCGCGTCATAATCCCTCTGCAAATTGACAGACGATATCGTGCGCACTCCGATACCCTTCCATGTTACCGTCGTTCCTTGAGGTAAAGGCTGCATCATAGCGAGGCATAGCAACGGGAGCATCGTCAATGACAATCTCGAACCGCTCACTGCAACTCATGCGCGAGATTCTCCCTCATTACTATACGCTGACCAAACTCCGTTCTGTCTTTTTTGCCCTTGGATTGGGTAGTGCTACCGATACATCCTTATCGACTAAGGACGCATACCTCGAGGCCTGTATCGACGAGCTACGGGCTCTCGATGAGGAGAAGCGAACACAGATCGCTTTTGCGGTAGCCGACTACATCAGCGTTGAGATAGAACGAGCATTTCGGTCACGCCAGTTAGATGTCAGGGAGACCGCTTTTTACGGGTCGATGCACAGCGACGGCTGGTACCCGCCGCGCGGTGTATCAGTTCTCGGCGCACAAGGTAGGGTGACTGATCGTCGTGAGCTAGGCGAGCCAGAAAGGCGAGGAGTACCTATGCACAAGCTGGCTGCTCAGGATGCTGACGGGAAGCGGGATGTCGTTTTTATCGTACACGGCCGCAATGTCGCACTCAAAGAGTCGGTTGCGCGCTTAGTCGAAAAACTCGGCATCGAAGTCGTAATCCTTCATGAACGGGAGAGTCGCGGTCGGATGATTCTAGAGAAATTCGCTGGCGAGGCTTCACGCGTAGGTTTCGCAATCATACTTCTAACGGCAGACGACGAGGGAGCACTTGCTGGTCGACCGCACAATCCGCGAGCCAGGCAGAATGTCGTGTTCGAATTCGGCTACTTCGTGGGAAAGTTAGGACCTCAGCGTGTTGCCGCACTTGTGGAGCCAGACATTGAACTTCCGTCCGATGTGGAAGGCCTCGTGTACGTGCAAGTGGACAGTGTCGCCTCTCAGAGCTGGCGAATTGAAGTTGCAAAGGAGATGCGGGCGGCAGGGCTACGTATCGATTTGAACAAGCTCTAGGAATTAACAGACTTGCGTTAATTTGGCATGTGGCGTATCGCATAAAAACCCGCCGACATTTACGTTTCCGAGGTATGGCCAAGAGCGGATCCTCTGAACATCATCCAGCAGGGTTTGCCGCTGATCATCGGTGGTCAGGAATGAAATACTGCGAGTATCGGGCCCGCCCGCATCGTGAATTGCGTTATGTACGTCCGTTTCGACGCAGTCGGCCATTCGGCAATCCGTGTGGGCGATGACCATTACTCGGTTGACATCAAGGAGATAGGTCGCAAGCACTAGTGTACGAAGCACGTCGTCGGTTACTCGTGCGCCCGCATTTCGAAGCACCTTCGCATCGCCAGGTTCGAGACCAAGCATGGCAAGTGGGATGATTCGGGAATCCATGCATGTCAAGACAGCCAGCCCCCGTGCAGCTCGACCGGTCAACTCATCGAAACCGTCCTGAACGCTAAACGCGGCGTTCGCCTCAAGGACATCCGCGAATACGCCAGCAAGGGGAGCGGCGTTCGTGTCCAGACCTACTGGCTCCTGCCCACTCTGCCCACCAGGCATCGGCTTGGCGTGGCCGCGCTTGCGCTGATTTTTACTCATATAACCGATTCGTATCCCTTCAACGATCAGGGCATACCTGAGTCTCCTGGGATACTAGTGAAGAGGCTTTGGGTGACTTACAGCACCCGGGCCCTGGACAGCGGGCGAAGGGCTGCGGCATGGGACTTTCCGACGAAGACCTCTCCCCTCGGGGATCAGACCAGGAGTCGTATGAACGACTTGATGCTCTGTGGATTGGCGTCTTGCGGCACCACGATGATCCTTATGTTCTTAGCGACCTCATCGTTCTGCACATTGGCGACGTCATGCCTGGTTGGGGAACCCACCCCGACCCTGCCTTCCTGCGTCCACCATCCGACCCTTCGTTGCTGCGTGACTGGGTACGCGATGTGCTGTTATCAGAGCTTGACACGGTATTGAGCACTATCGCGGAGAATAGCTGCGAGGCAGACGCTGGACACGACAGGTGGATGCTGCACATCACGCACGCCAAGGAGATTGTGAAGCTGTGGGCCGCTGCTCGTGTGAACTAACGCCGCCGATCCAAACCCGCCGAGGATAAACGCCGTCTCGGCGCCGCATGCTGGATTACCCAGTCGTAGCGAGATCGACGTTAATGGCCAGAACGAGAGTTCCGATAACCACGTTCGCGGATCGGGGGGATCACGTCAGGTAAGTACCAGATCAAGCTACGGCCGCCTGCGACCGAGGAAACCTCGTCGATCTCAGCCTAGTCGGCTTTGCGCACTGGCGGTAGCATGCTCGTCGATGCCGCCGCCACGTCCGATGACCGCACCGAACGCGACCCTGGTCTGCCGGCGGCAGTCAGCCAGCACGGTCCGGCCGTCGGCGGCCAGTCGGGCCTGGATCCGCACTCCGGCCCGCGATGGGTCGCCGGCCAGATAGTCGGCAACCGCCTGCTCGACGTCGGCCAGCGGCAAGGCATCGGTCAGTTGCTCGGTGCGGGCGGCGCGCGAGTCGACCGCATTGGCCGCAGCCACCGCCGCTCCGTCGCACACACTCTGCAGCTCACGCTGGCGGGTGAAGGCGTCGCTGGCCAGCACGGCTCCGGCCACCACCAGCAGGCCGATCAGGAAGAAGCCCAGGATCAGCGGGGTGACTGATCCTCGGTCGTCGCGTAGTCGGTGCGATCTCATCGGATAGTCCGAAACTCATCGACATGCACCAGGTAGGCGCCGATCGTGGTGACACCACGCCCGCTCAGCACGGTTGGTACCGCCGGCAGTTGCTGGTGCCTGATCACGCACACCTGAAACTCGGCACCGGCGCTTAGCGACGGCACCACCTGCTGACCGGTCTGGCAGTCCGCGCCCGGCGCGACGTAGCGCAGCTGCACGTCGGCCGGACGCAGGCCTTGGTTGGCAACCGCGATTCGCAACGCCGCCTGTGCTCGGCTGTCGGCCTGGTCGGTGGAATCGGAGGTGGCTATCGCCCGTCCGACGTCGCGGGCCGCGTTGGTGGTCGCCAGCCGGGCGCGCTGCACCACGGCCACCGCGACGATCAGGTAGATCAGCGGGACGAGCACCAGCACCGCGACGAAGACGAACTCGATAATGGCGTTGCCGTCGTCCCGACCTGGCCGCAAGCGCGCCAGCAGCCAAGACCTCACGGCGGATCCTTGAGCGAGCGCGCGGTGACGTCCACCCTTACGAAGGCGCCGATCGGCAGCAGCAGCGACCGGATCCGGCCCTGGCAGTGCACCTCGGCAGCGAGCAGCTGACTGCCCGGATCGGAGACCGTTTGCCCTTGACAGGGCAGCTGATCCGACATCCGACTGCCGATGCCATGCGCGATCAGCATCGATGCCCGGGGCCCGCCGGCGGCCGGATCGACATCGGCGTTGGCGGCATAACGAGCACCATCGGCCGCCGCGGCCGCGGTCACCGATCGGACGTAGAACAGCGCCGCGACCTGGAGCACCGCGAAGAGCAGCAGTACCAGCAGCACGCTGATCATCGAAAACTCGATCACCGACGACCCGCGGTCCTCAACCAATCGGCGCCGGACGATGCGAACCACTGTTACTGGTTGGTCTGCCCGGTCACCGAATCGATTGCATGCGAGATCGCATCGGTGATCTTGGACTTGAACACACCGAAGATCACGACCACCAGGCCAGCGGACATGACGGTGATCATCACCCAGCCGGGGACATCACCGCGTTCGGAGTCGGCGCCTCGAACCCGGCGGATAGCCGCCAGATAGCGGTTGCCGAACCAGGCGGCGAACAATTGAGCCTCAACCATTGTGACCTCTCGACATGTGGAACGTCCTTACTGGGTAAGCGAAATTAGCGTCAACAAGCCGGGATAGAGCGCGAATAGCACGGTCACCGGCAGGATCATGAAGACTACCGGAACCATCATCTGCAACTCCTTCTTGCCGCCTGCTTCCAGCAGCGCCCGTTTGGAGTACTCGCGCACGTCGGTGGCCTGGGCCCGTAGCACGCCGGCCAGCGGAGTGCCCCGCTCGATCGCGACCACCAGGCCCTGGACGAAGCGGCTGAACGGCTCCAGCGTGCTGCGATCGGACAGCTCGGTTAGCGCCCTGGTAATCGGCGTGCCCGCCCGAGCTTCGGCCAGCGCACCACGCAGATCCCGGGTCAACTCGCCGGTGGTCAGCCGGCACACCCGATGCATGGCATCGACCGGGGCCTCTCCGGCAACCACCGCCAGCGCCAGCAGATCGGCGATGACCGGGAACTCGGCCAGCATCGCCCGTTCCCGCCGCCGGAGTTGCTGGGTCAGCCACCAGTCCCGGCCCAGTACGCCGCCGACCCCGCCGATCAACGCCGCGCCGGCGATCAGCACCGGGTCCAGGCCACCGCGCAGGAAAGTCAGCGCGCTCATCCCACCGGCACCGCCCAGCAGCCCGATGCCGCCCCACACCACCTGCTCGATCCGGAACTCCTCGATATCGGCTCGGCTGCCCTGCCGACCCAAGCCGCCGAGCCGGTGGCGTACCGACTCGGCGCCGCCGACCAACCGATCCAGCCAGCGCACGGCGTCACCGGCAACCGGTCCCAGCAGCCGGCGAGTGGCACCGAACGGCCCAGTCGGCGTGGTAGCTCGGGTCAGCAAACTCGATGGTGCCGGCGCGTCGGCCAGGTAGGGCGCGATCCGGTCGCTCAGCCGGATCGGTCGCATCGGCGGCGCCGACCGCACGGCGAGCACCAGGCCAAGCCCGGCTAGCAAGCCGAGTAACGCACCGAGCCAAGCGCTCATCTCAGCACCCGGGGTTCCTCGGGTAATCGGCCGATTCGAACCATGATCCGATACGCGGCTACGCACACCGCGCCGCCGATGGCCAGCAGCAGCACACCGCCGGAAGAGTCGAAGCTTCGCAGCGTGGTGGACTGGCTGCCCAGCAACAACAGCACCAGCCACGGGGCGGCCACCGCCAGCCGGGCCGCGTTAACCGTCCAACCCTGCCGCGTCTCCAACTCCGACCGAGTGCGGGCGTCAACCCGCAACAGCTCGGACAGCGTGCGCAGCACGGTGCCGAGGTCGGTACCGCCGACCTCCCGAGCCACCCGCAGCGTCTCGCAAACCCGGTCACCGACCGGGTCGGAAAGGTCGTCCTTCAGGGTGTCAAGGCAGTCGGCGAATCGGCCGCTGGCCCGATATGCCGCACCGAACCGGGCGAATGCGGGTCGGAGCGGAGCCGGACCGTGCACCGCCAGGCCGGCCACGCCCTCGGGCAACGACATGCCGGCTCGAACCGCCGACGCGAGATTGTCAATCGCTTCCGGCCAGAGTTCGCGCAGGGCAACCTGCCGTCGTTGGCGCAGCCGGCGCACGATGGCGACCGGAGCCAGAAAGGTGAACAGGCCGAAACAGGCGGCCACCGCCACCGTGCCGGTAATCACCTGCACCAGCACCGCCGCCAGCGCCGCGGCGATCAGTTGCATGCTGAGCAACTGAGCCGAGCTGACGGATTCGATGCCGGCCTGGGCGATCAGTTCGTCCCGGCGGGTGAACCAGCCCGGACGGCGAGCGGCTCGCTGCGGCGCACGTGGACCGCTGCGCCAGATCAATAGCAGCCCGACCCCGGCCAGCAGTCCGGTCAGGGCGCCCACGGTTCACCGCCAGGCGCGTGATGGGATGCCAGGGCGTGCGGCGCTGTTCCGCGCATCAGGTCGGCGATGTCGAACCCGGCGCTGGCGTAACGCTGCCCATGCGGTGGGTAGCCGGCACCGGGCACCAGCTTGCCGTTGACGGTGACGAACAGCTCGGACGTTTCGATGACCTCGCCCTCTACCCGTCCGGTCACCCCGATGATCTCGCTGACCCGGCGCTGGCCGCGGTGATCGGTGGCCAGCTGCACTACCAGGTCGACCGATGCCGCTACCGTCGGCACCACGAACGCCGCACTTACGTTCTCCCCCGCCAGCAAAGGTAAAACGCACATCTTCAGCAGCGCCTCGCGGGCCGAGTTGGCGTGCAAGGTGCACATCCCGGGAAGGCCGCTATTAAGCGCGATGAGCAGATCCAGGCACTCCTCCTGGCGCACCTCGCCGACCACGATCCGGTTCGGCCGCATTCGCAGCGCCTCTTTGACCAGCCGGCGCAAGGTGATCTCGCCGGTGCCTTCGAGGTTCGGCTGTCTGGTCTGCATCGAGACCACGTCCGGCAGCGGTACTTGCAGCTCGAAGACTTCCTCGGCCGTGATCACTCGTTCCTGGGCGGGGATCGCGGCGCACAGCGCGTTCAGCATGGTGGTCTTGCCGGCCTGCGTGCCACCGCTGACCAGCACGTTCAGCCCGGCGGCCACCGACGCCTCCAGAAATCGCGCCGCCCGGTCGGTGAGCGAGCCGAGCCTGACCAACTCCCCCAGCCCGGACACCGAAATGACGAACTTGCGGATGTTGACCGCCATGTGCTGGCGGGTGATGGACGGGATCACCACGTGCAACCGGGACCCGTCCGGCAGCTGGGCGTCCACGAACGGGGCGCTTAGATCCAGCCGCCGACCGGATAGCCGCAGCATCCGCTCTACCAGGTCGGCCACCTGGACGCCGGTCAGGATCACATTGGTCAACTCGGAACGTCCGCGCCGGGCGACGAACACCCGGCCTGGTTCGTTAATCCAGATCTCCTCCACCGACCGGTCGTCGAAGTAGCGCTGCAACGGCCCGAACCCGGCCACCTGGTCGAAGACCGTCCGGGCCGCGCTGCCCGGATCGGCCAACGGCGGCAACGCCGACACCGCGGCCCGGTCGAGGTAGTCGGCCACCACTTCGTCCACCAGACGGCGGGTGGCGTCCGGTTCCAACACTGGATCCAGCGACCGGCGCCGGACGAGTTCCCGCACCTCGTCCTCGATGATGGCCATGCCGCTGGACACTCGTACAGCCCTTTCCCCCGATATCGGACTATTGGTCCTGGGCAGCCTAACGCCACCTGAGAGCTGGCGCAGAGCAAACGCACAATCTGTGGATAACTCGCCCTTACGCGTCGTGGAGCGCCTTCAGGATCGAGCTGAGCTTCTGAACGAGCCGCACGGTGCCCGGTATCCGCCGAGGTCTGCACGATCAGGCCGCTTGACTGGCCACCCGCCGATAGTTGGGGTCACATGACCCTCGGCCAAGATGCAATAAAATCTGTAACTCAATATGCAACTGGAGATGTAGTATGACGAGCAGATAAGAACGCAGGAGGACCCATGCCTGAGGCCAAACCGCGCCGCCTAAGGAATACACCCGAGCGGAGGCGAGCCCACGCGGCCGGACAGCCTGCCGAGGTACCGGAAAATCTCACCTATCTACAGATCGTCGGTCAGGTGACCCGGACCGGAATTTCTCAGCAGGAATTGGGGCGAGCCGTGGGAGCTAGCGTTCGGACGGTTCAGAACTGGGCATCCGGGCACGCGGCCCCCAGGGTAGGTAGCCGCCAGCGGTTACTCGACGTGCAGTACCTGGTAGCGGAACTACGCGATGTTTACACCGACGAAGGCATCGAAATCTGGCTACATGCACGTAACCGCAACCTCGGCGGCTCTCGGCCGATCGACCTAATCACCGCCGGAGAGATCGACATTGTGCTGGAGGAGGCGCAGCGGCTGGCCGCAGCGATGTAGCGAGTGCACGACGATCTATCCCGGCTCGCTGTCACCACTGTGACCGGCCGGTGGCAACGCCACTGCGCGGCCCGCCAGGCCCAACGCGCGCTCGACGGACGTCGAGGAAATGGACGCTGGGGTACTCCTGAGGGTTTTCCAGTGCTATACCTCGGCCGACCCCTCAATTCCGTGATCGTCGAGGCCTACCGCCATATAGTCGATCCGATTGAAGATCCCGCCGAACGTATTGCGCTGGCGCGCAACGTTGCTCCTCGGGTGCTGGTCACCGCGAACGTCATAGCCAGCAACATTCTCGATCTGCGGGATCCCCAGACCCGAGCCAAACTCCAACTGACGACAGCTACTCTGACCTGCGCCACCGACGATCGCGACGGCTACGCCGCCTGCCAACGAGTCGCCCAAGTCGCCCATCAACTCGGACTACATGGCCTGATCACTCCTGCGGCGACCAAACTGGGCCACACGCTCGCCCTGTTCACTGACCAGCTACCGGCCGCTGAGCGGCCGACGCGGGACGAACCCGATGTCGTATGGACTGGACTCCCGCCCGATCCACGACACACATCACTCCGCCGACAAGGGCTGGTCACAGAAAACGATCCGCCGTAGCCGACCATTATGCGGGCTTGAAGGCAACCAACCCGGCTGCCCAGTACATCGCCGCCGAATAACTGCCCGTGAAACTCACCGACGCCGGGCTCAGCACTTGATAGCCCACCACGACCGTGGTGATCGTGCCAGTGCTGGCCTGCTGCGGCAGCACGGTGTAGCCAGCCGGCGCGACCGTGATGGCCTGGGCGTTCGCATGCCCGGCGACAAAGCCGACCAGGAGTTCCCCTGCGGCAGCCGGGGTAAGCGGTCCCGAGCTGGCGCTCGTCCCGGTATTTGACGCACCCACCGAAGTATCCAGCGGATTGACCGCCGCGATACCAGCGAACTCCTGTACCTGCAATGTCATGGTGGCCGCCGTCGCGATGTGCGCGGTCACCATCGTGGTAGGCGCCGCGTTGGCCGCGTACCACAGCTCACCGTCCGAGTTATGACTGGCAGTGCTCCAGGCGTTGACCTTTCGCCATACGTTGCCGGCCGAATCGGTGATTGAGGTGAGGTGGTTCGTCGCTCCGGTGTAGACGCTCGCGGACAGCACCAGCAGGTCGCCGGCAGTGCTGGCCACCGGCAGGGTCGCAGTGAGCGCCGTCGCGGCGCTGGTCTCGGTCGCCGCCGCGGACTGCACCTGGTGCGGCGGTGTGGTGCCGCCGGTGACCGTGACCGACACGGTGACCGTGTGGGTGGCCGAAGCTCCGGTTCCGGTGACGGTCAGGCTGTAGCTGCCTGGCGGTGTGCCCGAGGTGGTGGCGACGGCGAGGCTGGAACCCTGCCCCGCGGTCAGCGTGGCCGGGGTGAACGAGACGGTGGCGCCGGTAGGCGTGCCGCTGGCGCTGAGTGAAATGCTTTGTGCGTTTCCACTGGTAACCGCGGTGTTGATCGTTGTGGTCGCGGTCTGGCCGGCGGTCACGGTGACCGAACCGGGCGTCGCGCCGATCGAGAAATCATCGGTTACCACTGCGTTCACGGTCAGCGACACCGAAACCGTGCGGGTGGCCGACGCCCCGGTGCCGGTCACCACCAGCGTGACCGTGCCGGCCGCGGCACTCGGTGTGGTGGTGATGGTCATGCTCGAACTGCCACCGGCGGTGACCGTCGCCGGGCTGAACGAAATGCTTACCCCACTCGGCATACCGCTGGCGCTGAGCGCCACGCTCTGCGCATTCCCACTCGTGACGGCGGTGCTGATGGTCGAGGACCCCGACTGCCCCGCCGTCACCGTCACGGACGACGGCGCCGCATCGATCGAGAAATCATCGACCACGACGGGATTGACGGTCAGGGTTACCGAAGTGGTATGGCTGGCCGAGTTCCCGGTGCCGGTCACCACCAGGGTGTAGCTGCCCGGGGCGGTATTCGCTGCCGTGGCCAGGGTCAACACCGCGCCGGCGCCCGCGGTTACCGGCGTCTGGTCGAAGGTCGCCGTGACACCGGCAGGCGGCGTGCTCACGCTCAGCGCAACCGATTGCGGATTGCCGCTGGTCACGGCGGTGCTGATGGTGGACGACCCGGATTGCCCCGCCGTCACCGACACCGACGACGGCGCCGCACTAATCGAGAAATCATCGACGGGAACGGCATTAACGGTCAGCGACACCGAGACCGTGTGGGTGGCCGATGCACCAGTGCCGGTCACCACCAACGAATACGTCCCGGCCGTCGCGCTGGAATCGACCGTGAGGGTCATGGTCGAGCTGCCGCCGGCCGTCACCGAGCTCGGACTGAACGATGCCGTTACTCCAGAAGGCAAACCGCTCACGCTCAATGCCACGGTTTGCGGATTGCCACCGGTCACCGCGGTGCTGATAGTGGACGAGCCGGATTGCCCCGCCGTCACCGACACCGCAGACGGCGCCGCCCCGATCGAGAAATCGTCTGCCACCGGATTGACGGTCAGTGACATCGAGCTGGTGTGAGTGGCCGAAGCCCCGGTACCGGTCA
>DATFHF010000043.1:0-17085 GCA_035248685.1 Jatrophihabitans sp. | reverse complement strand
CGCCACTGGCCGACATCTGCAGGCTCTTCGCGGTGCCTACGGTGCCGGTCTGGCTACCCGGGTTGTTTACCGTCACGCCGCCGGTGCCGTGGTTGACGATGGCGTGGCTGATCGCGCAGTTGTTGGTGTCGTTGGACCAGCTGGCCTGCTCGGCGTAGGTGCCGAACGAACCGAAGGAGATGTTGGCGGCGCCGCCGGGCTGGCCGGGGGAGATCCAGGCGCACTCGTCGGAGTTCTCCTGGCCGTTGTAGGAGGAGCCGGTGTGGTTGGTCCAGCCGCCGGCCGGGTTCTGGTCCGACATCATCTCGTGCCACTCGTGGCCGAGGGTCATCGTGAAACCGTCGGTGGTGCCGGGGGAGTTCACGAAGCCCACGCCGCAGCCGGCGCCGGAGTCGATGTTGTACGGCTGGTTGGAGAAGGCGATGTCGCCGTACGGTGAGGACACCGCGCCACCGGTCAGGGTGGTGTCACCGTTGTAGTCGTGCCACGCGCAGTACTGGCCCTGGTAGCTGTCCGGATTGGTGCCGTGCGGGGACATGATCACGTAGTAGGAGTACCGGTTGGAGGCGGCGGTAGTGTTGCCGAAGTGCGCGGCGGCGTTGACCGCCTCGACACCCAGCTGGTGACCGCTGGCGGTCTGCGGCTCGGCGACCGAGTTGTCATACCAGACACCGGCCAGCACGCCACCGGTCTGATACGGGATATAGCTGGCACCCGAAGCCGGGCAGACCACTGCGCCGGTCGCGACGCCTGCTCCGTCACACCACTGGGTCAGGTCGGCCGACCACAACTCGCCGTTGGTGCCGATGCCCTTGAACATCTGCTGGGTGACCCCGGCCGCGCCGGCCGAGTCGTTGGAGAACTTCAGGTTGCCATTGGCGTCGGTGGTCTGGGTGCCCCACTGGTTGCCGTAGAAGACCACGTAGACCTTGGAGTGCCCGCTCTGCACACCGATACCGTCGATGCCGCCGCCGTAGGACAGCGTCTCCGGCCCGGTTGCGGTGACCACGTTCGGGTGCGCCTTGGCGTAGGCATTCATCTTCGCCTGCTGCGACACGGTGGGGATTACCCCGTGCCGGTAAGGATGTCCGTTGGCGGGCGAGTACGGGTTGGTCGTGTTGCTGGCCGGGTTGGCGGCGGGGGACGCATTGGCCGAGGTAGCGGCGGCGATGCCGGTAAGGGCAATCGATGCCAGCCCGGCAGCTCCGAGGATCGCGACGCTGCGCCGCGATCGAGTGAAGGACGTCATGTGTGACCTTTCAGGGGTAAGGACGGGAGGCGCTGGGATGGCGGGTGTCTGATCCGTCACTCGAAAGCGAGGAGTCCCGGTCTGGTCCCAGCGGAGGGCAAGACTCCTTTCGGGACGGCACGGAACCAACCAACATGCTGGTCGGACGGCAGTGGAATGAGGCTGACACCACCAACCAGTGGTGCCCATTGCGCGGAAAGGTAGCGACGCGGGCGTTCGTACGTCAATGGGAAGTGCGCCCGGATTTGCGTGTTTATGGTTCCGCAACCAAATTAAGAGCTGGGTGAGAGCTACTTAAGAGTTGCGCGAGTGCCGGAAGCGGTTCCGAGGAGCGAGGGTAGACAGTCCGTCCGAAATCGGGTTACTTCCACCCTGAGTACGGTGTGTCTCGATAGCCGTACTCGCCGGTACTCCGAGTAGCTCGGTAACGTGCGGGCATGGCAGACCTGAACCTCCATGTGCACGGTTTGGTGGAACTGGGGCTGACCCGATACGAGGCCAAGGCCTACCTCACCCTGATCCAGCGCGAGAACTATGCCGCGTCCGAACTGGCCATCGAGGCGGGCATTCCACGCCAGCGGATTTACGACGTGCTCAACAGCCTGGTGTCCCGCGGGTTGGCCCGCTACTGGCCCGGGCCGGTCACCCGGTACGCGGCGACCGATCCGGAGGGTGCCGTCGAGCGGCTGGTGACGGTGCAGCGACAGGCGCTGCGCGGCTTGGAATCACAATCGGCCACCTTGGCCGCGCAATTGCGCGACACCTGGCTGGTCGGGCGGGAAGAGACCGCACCGCTGGACTACGTGGAGGTGCTGCGCGATCCGGGCCTGCTCGGTGCTCGGTTCGCCGACCTGCAACGCGAGGCGGAGTCTGAGCTGCTGACCTTCTCCAAGCAGCCGTTCGCCATGCCGGACAACCAGGTCGGTTTGGCCGCGACTCGACGGATCGTGCGAGCCGGCGGCGACGTGCGGTGCATTTACGAATCAAGCGTGTTGGACGACCCAAACCGGATCGCCGAGACCCGGGAGTTCATCGACGCCGGTGAGGGGGCCAGGGTGGCGCGCGAGGTTCCGATGAAGTTGTGCCTGGCCGACGGCCATCGGGCACTGTTCTCGTTGACCGACCCGATCGCCGGCGGGCTGACCTCGACCAACATCCTGGTCGAGCACCCGTCGCTGACCGCGAGCTTGCGCTATGCCTTCAACGCGATCTGGAACCTCAGCGAGCCGTTCGAGCGAGCCCTGGAGCGGCACGCGCTATCGCACGCCTGAGCGACCGATGGATCAGTCGTTGCCGAGTAATCGGCGCACCGATTCCGGTAGCTCGATGCCGTCGCGCAGATCCGGCGCCGGCCAGGCTTGCGGGTAGCTGGTCCGGCGGGGGAGTACGCCCGCCCAGGCCGGGCCGGCTACGTCCGAAGGCGGATCATCCGGCCAGCCCTGGGAAATCTTGATCGTGTACTCCTCGACGATCAGTCGTAGTACCAGCGTCGCGGCGAGCTCCCTGGCGTTCGGCCGGCGTACCTCGGCGACCCGGCCCGGAATCAGCGCGTCGGTCAACAGATCCAGGGCGTCCTGCTTGGCCTGGTCGGCCAGCTGCCGGCAGGTGCCGAACAGCACCGCGCTGCGGTAGCGCATCGAGGACTCGAAGGCCGACCGGGCAACCACCAGCGCGTCGATCTCGGTCACCGCCAGCGATACCGGAATGCCTTGTGCGATAAGGCGAAGCCACCGTGATCCGGTTGAGCCGTGCAGCAGCACATCGGCGCCGTCCCGGGCGATCGCGATCGGCAGCACTACCGGCTGACCGTCGGCGACGAACCCGACATGCCCGATCGGGGTCGAGTCGAGCAGTTGATCCAGGCCAGCTCGGTCGGTGTCGCTGACCCGCTCCACCATCCTGGCCGGAGTGGTCCTGGAACGGGTCGGGTCGGTCGTGCTCGGTTCGGTCATCTGCCCATCATCCGGTTCACCGCGCCGGCGAGCAGCGAGCGCCGGCCGAACCGTTGCTCGGCATGGTCGGCCCAGGTCATCGCACGCAGCCCGGCATTGGCACCGAGCCAGCGCAGCGGCTCGACCTCCCAGCTCGGGGAGCGGTGGTTGACCCAGGGCAGGGGGGTCAGCTCGCTGTTCCGGCGCAGCAGCAGGTCGGTCAGCGTCCGGCCGGCCAGGTTCGCCGTGGACACCCCGTCACCGACGTAGCCGCCGGCCCAAGCCAACCCGGTCGATCGATCCAGACCGACCGAGGGGTGCCAGTCCCGAGCGATCCCGAGCGGGCCACCCCAGCGGTGGGTGATCGGCACATCGGCCGCGGCCGGCACCAGGTCGGCCAGTGTGCGCTGTAGTGCATCGAACACCGAAGGGACGTGGTCGTACCCCGGCGCGGTCCGGGAGCCAAGGTGATACGGCGCGCCCCGGCCACCGAAGACCAGCCGGCCATCGGCGCTGCGCTGGCCGTAGATGATCAGGTGCCGGTGATCGGCAAAGGTCTGCCGTTCGGCCAGCCCGATCTGCTGCCAGCGCTGCTCGGGCAGCGGCTCGGTGGCGATCATCAGCGAGTACACCGGTGCCACCGTACGTCGATACCCTTGCAGCGTCGGGGTAAAGCCCTCGGTCGCCCGGACGATCAGGTCCGCGCGCAACGCGCCATGAGTCGTGCGTACCCGGCCGGGCTCGATCGCGGTGACCGGCGTGTGCTCGTAGATGGCGACGCCGAGCTTGCTCACCTGGTCGGCGAGGGCGCGCACCAATTTGGCCGGCTGGATCGCCGCGCAGTGTGGCGTGAAGGTGCCGCCGAGCACGTTGCTGGCGGCCAGCATGGTGCTCGCCTCGGCCGGATCGAGCAGCCGAAGATCGTCCGGTCCGAATCCGAAGCCGCGGGCCTCGGCCACCTCGGCGGCCGCCCGGTCCAGCTGCGGACGGCTGCGGGCCAGCGTGACTGTGCCGCCGGCCGCCCAATCCACCGACCAACCCTCGTCCCGCGCCACCCGGCCGACCTCGGCGACGGCCTGTTGGGCGGCCCGATGCTGCCGGACGGCCTGGTCGCGACCGTGTTCACGGCTGAGCGTGGCCAGCGACACCGGATACAGCGCCGAGCACCAGCCACCGTTGCGTCCCGATGCGCCGTACCCGGCGGTCTGCGCGTCGAGCACGACGATCCGCAGCGTCGGCTCGGCCCGGCGCAGGTAGTAGGCGGTCCACAGGCCGGTGTAGCCGGCGCCGACGATGGCGACGTCGGCCACCCGGCCGGCCGGCTCGACCGAGGCCAGCGACGGCCGGGCCGCTGGAGCCGGCCCGGCCGTCGCATACCAGAGCGAGCTGGTGTAGCCGTCGGTTATGCCAGCACCTCGGCCAACTGGCGGCTGATGTAGCCGTGCGCCTCGGCGACCGGGGTGTTGGTCAGCTGACCGTCGTAGGTGTTCAGGCCGAGCGACAGCGCCTTGTCGGCGCGAAGAGCGTCCCGCCAGCCGCGGTTGGCCAGCTCCACCGCGTACGGCAGCGTGACGTTGGTCAGCGCGTAGGTGGAGGTGTGCGGCACCGCGCCGGGCATGTTGGCCACGCAGTAGAACACCGAGTTGTGCACGTTGAAGGTCGGCTCGGCGTGCGTGGTCGGCCGGGAGTCCTCGAAGCAACCGCCCTGGTCGATGGAGATATCCACCAGCACCGAGCCCGGCTTCATCCGCGACACCAGCTCGTTGCTGATGATCTTGGGGGCCTTGGCCCCGGCCACCAGCACCGCGCCGATCACCAGGTCGGCGTCCAGCACCGCCCGCTCGACCTCGTAGTTGTTGGAGGCGATGGTCTGGCAGTGGCCCTGATAGATGGCGTCCATCTGCCGCAACCGTGACACATTGCGGTCCAGCAGCAGCACTTCGGCCTGCATGCCCAGCGCGATCGCGGCGGCGTTCTGGCCGGAGACACCGGCGCCGATCACCACGACCTTGGCCGCGTACACACCCGGCACGCCGCCCATCAGCACGCCGCCACCGCCGCCCTGGCGCATCATGTGGTACGAGCCGACCTGCGGGGCAAGCCGGCCGGCCACCTCGGACATCGGGGCCAGCAGCGGCAGCGAGCCATCCGGCAGCTGCACGGTCTCGTAGGCGATCGCGGTGGTGCCGGCCTTGAGCAGCGCGTCGGTGCAGTTCCGGTCGGCGGCCAGGTGCAGGTAGGTGAACAGGGTCTGGTCCGCGCGCATCCGCGCGTACTCCTCGGCGATCGGCTCCTTGACCTTGAGCAGCAAGTCGCCCTCGGCCCAGACGTCGTCGGCCGTGTCGAGGATCCGGGCGCCGGCCGCGACGAACTCCTCGTTCGGGATCGATGAGCCGACGCCGGCGTCGCGTTCGACGAACACCTCGTGGTTGTTGCGTACCAGTTCGTTGACGCCGGCCGGGGTGATTGCCACCCGGTACTCGTGGTTCTTGATCTCGCGGGGAATCCCGACCTTCATCCAAGCCTCCTGAGTGCGCGCCGTGCATCGGTGGGGGAACGGTTTTCGCGCCTGCCAGGGCACGTCGGAGGGCGCGCCAGACCGGCATCGTCTGGTATGAGAATGAATGATCACCCGTGCATGCGCTAGTCGAGTGAAGATAATTCTGTCAAGCTTGCGGAATGACCGGCATTGGTTCGAAGAAGCCGACAAGACGGCCTGCTCCATCGAATGGGCTGCGATCCCGCCAGCGACCGGCCGGCGCCGCAGTAGCGGGCCCGGCGTTGGACTCGGTGGACCGGACCATCCTGCAGGCGCTGGCCGCCGACGCCCGAATCCCCAACAACGCGCTGGCCGAACTGGCCGGCGTCGCCGCCTCAACCTGCCTGGGCCGGGTGCGTGCGCTGCGCGAGAGCGGCGTGATCCGGGGCTTTCACGCCGACATCGATCCGGCCGCCATCGGACGGCCGATCCAGGCCATGATCGCGGTGCGGATGCAGTCGCACGCCCGCAGCCACCTGACCGAGTTCGCGGCCGGGGTCTCGGCGCTGCCCGAGGTGCTCAACGTGTTCTTCTTGGCCGGCGCCGACGACTTCCTGGTGCACGTGGCGGCCCGTAGCACCGAGAACCTGCGGCACTTCGTGGTGGTCAACCTGAGCGGCAACCCGGACGTGGCGCTGACCGAGACCAACCTGATCTTCGAACACATCCGGGCCAGCGCCGGCTACTGAGCCGCGCCCGTCTCGACCGCCTCACGGCGAGTGGGCGGTTGCGCCGCGAGTGGGCGGTTACCACCGCCCACTCGTGCCTCGAACCGCCCACTCGTGAAGCTGTGAAGGGCTAAATCCGGTTGGCGCCCTCGGTCAGTACGGCACGCAGGATCTGCTCCATCTCGTCGAACTCGGCCTGGCCGCAGATCAGCGGCGGCGCCAGCTGCACCACCGGGTCACCGCGGTCGTCGGCCCGGCAGTACAGGCCGGCCTCGAACAGCGCCTTGGACAGGAACCCGCGTAGCAGCCGCTCGGACTCCTCGTCGTTGAAGGTCTCCTTGGTGGCCTTGTCCTTCACCAACTCGATGCCGTAGAAGTAGCCGTCGCCACGGACGTCCCCGACGATCGGCAGGTCGCTCAACTTCTCCAGCGTCGTCCGGAACGCGTGCTCGTTGTCCAACACCCGCTGGTTCAGGCCCTCTCGTTCGAAGATGTCGAGGTTGGCCATCGCCACCGCGGCCGAGACCGGATGGCCGCCGAAGGTGTAACCGTGCGGGAAGTAGTCGGTGCCGTGCAGGAACGGCTCGGCCAGCCGGTCGGTGATGATGCAGGCGCCGATCGGGGAGTAGCCCGAGGTCATCCCCTTGGCACAGGTGATCATGTCGGGCTGGTAATCGAACTTGTCGCAGCCGAACATCGGACCGAGCCGGCCGAAGGCGCAGATGACTTCATCTGACACCAGCAGCACATCGTGCCGATCGCAGATCTCGCGTACCCGCTGGAAGTAGCCGGGCGGCGGTGGGAAACAACCGCCGGAGTTCTGCACCGGTTCCAGGAACACCGCAGCCACCGACTCCGGGCCCTCCATGATGATCGCGGCCTCGATCTGATCGGCAGCCCACAGGCCGAACGCCTTCAGGTCGTCGCCGTGCTCGGGCGCCCGGTAGAAGTTGGTGTTCGGCACCTTGTGCGCACCGGGCACCAGCGGCTCGAACATGGTCTTCGCGCCGGGGATGCCGGTGATCGACAGCGCGCCCTGCGGGGTGCCGTGGTAGGCCACGTAACGCGAGATCACCTTGTGCTTCTCGGGCTTTCCGGTCAGCTTGAAGTACTGCTTGGCCAGCTTCCAGGCGGTCTCCACCGCCTCGCCGCCGCCGGTGGTGAAGAAGATCCGGTTCAGGTCGCCGGGCGCGGCGGTGGCCAACCGTTCGGCGAGCTCGATGGCCGTCGGGTGCGCGTACGACCAGACCGGGAAGTAGGCCAGTTCGGAGGCTTGCATCGCCGCAGCGTCGGCCAATTCCCGCCGGCCGTGTCCGACCTGGACGGTGAACAGGCCGGCCAGGCCGTCCAGGTAGCGACGGCCGTGCACGTCGTAGATGTAGGCACCCTCGCCCCGGACGATGATCGGCACGTCCGACTTCTCATAAGCCGACAGCCGGGTGAAGTGCATCCACAGGTGGTTGCGGGCGGCGTTGGACAGGTACGCCGGGTCGTAGCCGGCAGGTTCGGGCACGGAAAAGTCGGTTGTTGTCATGCGATACCCCAGTTGTAGGTCTGTTTGGCCAGCTTCAGGTACATGAAAGTCTCGGTGCGCCGCACGCCGGGCAGTTTGCGGATCCGTTCGTTGATCAGTTCCAGCAGGTGCTCGTCGTCGACCACCACGGCCTCGGTCAGCAGGTCGAACGAGCCGGCAGTCAGCACCACGTACACCAGCTCCGGGATCTGGGATAGCGCGGTGGCCGCGTCCTGGATGTCACCATCGATGTTGATCCCGATCATCACCTGGCGGGCGAAGCCGATCTGCAGCGGGTCGGTGACCGCCACGATCTGCACCATGCCGGACTCGATGAGCTTCTGCACGCGCTGGCGTACCGCCGCCTCGGAGAGTCCGACCGCCTTACCGATGCTGGCATAGGGCCGCCGGCCGTCCTGCTGGAGCTGTTCGATGATCGCCTTGGAGGTGTCGTCCAGCTGCGGGCGGCCGGACCGGCGCCGTGACACTGACATGGAACGAATAATGCAGTACTTGGCCACTTAAAGCAAGCGAATCCGAAGCGATTTGCCGCTAACAACTGCTAAATCCGCCGACTCAAGCCTATCATCGCAGGCCGACCGAGCCCGGCAAAGTGGCTGGGAGGGTCGCGATTGGCCCGGTACGAGCGCGCCGCGTGGGAATTCTGCCCGCCCGACGGAAAGGTCTATGGATTTCGTTGCGTGCCCGCCGAATCGTCACGGAATTGTTTGTCGTGGCAGCGGTGAAGATGCAACCATCCGTGGCTAGCATGGCCTATCCGGTGGCGCCAGCGTTGCGTCGCGTCGATCCGACGAGGGAGACATTTGATGACCGACCGCCCTTCCGAACGGGATCCGCACTTCGACCCGGCCCTTACCCGGGGCTTGCTCAGCCGCCGCAGCATGCTCGCCGGGATCGGGGCGACCGGGCTTGTCAGCCTGCTGGCGGCCTGCGGGACGAAGGGCACCGCCGGCAAGGCCAACCCCTCGGCGCAGGCCGCGGAGGACCACTCGGATACCGAGAAGGTGGTCAACTGGTCCAACTGGCCGGAGTACATCGACGTCAACGACAAGACTCAGGCCCACCCCACGCTGGCCGCCTTCACCAAGCAGACCGGCATCAAGGTCACCTACACCGAGGACTACAACGACAACGACGAGTTCTTCGCCAAGGTGCAGCCGCAGTTGCGGGCCGGTGCCGACACCGGCCGTGACGTGTGGTGTTCCACCGACTGGATGGTGGCCAAGCTGATGCGGTTGAACTGGGTGCAGAAGCTGGACAAGGCCAACATCCCCAACGCCAAGAACATCCAGGACACCCTGGCCAACGTCGAGTTCGACCCTGGCCGCCAGTTCTCGCTGCCCTGGCAGTCCGGCTTCACCGGTATCGGCTACAACCCCAAGGCCACCGGCGGCAAGAAGATCGAGACGCTCGAGCAGCTGTTTACCGACAAGACGCTCAAGGGCAAGGTCACCCTGCTCACCGAGATGCGCGACACCGTCGGCATGACCCTGCTGGCGATGGGCAAGGACCCGGCTAAGTTCACCGACGACGACTTCGACGCCGCCATCGCCCAGCTGAAGGACGTCAAGAACTCCGGCCAGCTCAAGGGCTTCACCGGCAACGAATACGGCAAGGGCCTGGCCTCCGGTGACATCGCCGCCTGCCTCGCCTGGACCGGCGACGTGGTGCAGCTGCAGGCCGACAATCCCAGCTTGGGCTACACGCTGCCGGCCACCGGGCACATGATCTGGTCGGACAACTTCGTGATCCCCAACAAGGCCAGACACAAGAAGAACGCCGAGATCCTGATCAACTACTACTACGACCCCAAGGTGATGGCGCAGGTGGTGGATTACGTCAACTACATCTCGGTGGTCAAGGGCGCCCAGGAGATCTTGGTGGCCGACGACCCGGCCGTGGCGAAGAACCCGCTGATCTTCCCGTCCGAGGAGGTGCTGGGCCGGGCTCACGTGTTCCGCGGCCTGACCGAGGCCGAGGAGACCAAGTACAACAAGGCATTCCAGGCCCTGACTACCGGTGGCTGACCGGGTGGAGGCGCAGCCTGGTAACGACACCGCGCCCTCTGGCGATCTGGCGCTCACCGCGCTGACCAAGCGGTTCGGGCCGTTCACCGCCGTGGACGGCCTGGACCTGAGCATCCCGCAGGGCTCGTTCTTCGCGCTGCTGGGACCGTCCGGCTGCGGCAAGACCACCACCCTGCGGATGATCGCCGGCCTGGAACAGCCGACCCTCGGTGAGATCCGGATCGGTGGGCAGGACATCACCCACCACAAGCCCTACCGGCGGCCGGTCAACACCGTGTTCCAGAGCTACGCGCTGTTCCCGCACCTCAACGTCTGGGAGAACGTCGCCTTCGGACTCAAGCGGCGCCGTTCCACCGAGGTGGACCGGCAGGTCGCCGAGGTACTGGAGCTGACCGAACTGCAGGGCCTGGCAGGCCGCAAGCCGGGGCAACTGTCCGGCGGCCAGCAGCAGCGGGTGGCGCTGGCACGCGCGATCGTGAACAAGCCGGCGGTGCTGCTGCTGGACGAACCGCTGGGCGCACTGGACCTCAAGCTGCGCCGGCAGATGCAGGTTGAGCTCAAACGCATCCAGACCGAGGTCGGGTTGACCTTCGTGCACGTCACCCACGACCAGGAGGAGGCCATGACGATGGCCGACACCATCGCGGTGATGAACGCCGGCCGGATCGAGCAGCTTGGCGCGCCGGCCGAACTCTACGAGAAGCCGGCCACTACGTTCGCGGCGAACTTCCTCGGCCAGTCCAACCTGATCCGGGCCACCGTCCGACAGCGCCAGGCCGAGGCGGCGACGGTGGCGCTACCCACCGGATCGGTGCTGGTACCGACCGACCGGCTGCCCGCCGGGATCGACGAGGTCTGGGTTGGCGTCCGGCCGGAGAAGATCAGCGTGCACAGCGAGCCGGTCCCGCCTGCCGCCGGTCTGAACCACATCGCCGACGCCGTGGTCACCGACGCCAGCTTCATGGGGGTCAGCACCCAGTACCTGGTGCGCACGCCGTGGGGGCAGGAGCTGATGGTGTTCGAGCAGAACCGCGGCGGCACCGGAATCCACCGGCCGGGTGAGACGGTCAGCCTCAGTTTCGCCACCGAGCACACCTTCGCCCTGGACGCCGGCCAGGACGCCGAAGCGGGCATCGAGTTGGACAGCGAGGTGCTCGGATGACCAGCACCACCGAACTCAGCGGCAGCCGGCCGAGCGCCGGGACTCCGGCTGCCCGATCGCGCCGCCGGATCGCCGGGATGCCGTACTTCCTCCTGTTGCCCGGGCTGCTGTGGCTCGGGGTGTTCTTCGTGGTCCCGATGGTCTTCCTGCTCTCCCAATCGTTGCAGACCGGCACCCTGGAGACCGGCTACCGGCTGACCTTCCACTTCGCGACCTACAGCGACGCCCTGTCGAACTTCTCCCATCAGTTCCTGCGCTCGTTCGAGTACGCGTTCCTGGCCACCGTGCTGGCGCTGCTGATCGGCTACCCGCTGGCGTACGCGATCGCGTTGAAGTCCGGCCGTTGGAAGCCGGTGTTGCTGGTGATGGTGGTCGCCCCGTTCTTCACCAGCTTCCTGCTGCGCACGCTGGCTTGGCAGACGATCCTGAACTCCGACGGCTTGGTGATGAAGTTCTTCCGCGGTACCCACCTGATCGAGCTGACCAGCGCGTTGGGCTGGACCAACGGCAGCCAGTTGCTGAGCTCACCGCTGGCAGTGGTGACCGGCCTGACCTACAACTTCCTGCCGTTCATGACGTTGCCGCTGTTCGCCAACCTGGACCGGCTGGACCCCCGGCTGCTGGAGGCCGCCGGTGACCTGTACGCCACCCCGCTGACCGCTTTCCGCCGGGTAACCCTGCCGATGTCGATGCCGGGCGTGGTCGCCGGCACCCTGCTGACCTTCATCCCGGCGGCCGGTGACTACATCAACTCCCAGCTGCTGGGCAATCCGAACACCGCGATGATCGGGCAGGTGATCGAGGGCTACTTCCTGCGGATCAATGACTATCCGACCGCTGCCGCGCTGTCGTTCGCGCTGATGTTCACCATCCTGGTCCTGGTCTCGGTGTACGTGCGCAGGTCCGGAACCGAGGAGCTGGTCTGATGGTTGCCACCCTCCCGCAGGGCCGGCTTCGGACAGCCCGGGCGGCGGCGCCACGCCGGCGCCGCCGTTCGCCCTGGGTGGTGCTGCGCGAGAACGTCGTCTGGCTGGTGGCGGTGTTGGCCCTGGTCTACCTGCTGCTGCCCAACCTGGTGGTGGTGCTGTTCTCGTTCAACAAGCCCAACGGCCGGTTCAACTACACCTGGCAGCGGTTCTCCCTGGACGCCTGGCTGCACCCGTGCGCGGCGGCCGGGATGTGTCAGTCGCTGAGCCTGTCGCTCAAGATCGGGGTGGCGGCCACCGTGGCCTCGACGCTGCTGGGCACAATGATCGCCTTCGCGCTGGCAAGGTACCGCTTTCGCGGCCGGACCGGTTCCAACCTGCTGATCTTCTTGCCGATGGCCACTCCCGAGGTGGTGATGGGCTCGTCGCTGCTGACGCTGTTCGTCAGCATGGGGATTCCGCTGGGCCGGATCACCATCCTGATCGCGCACATCATGTTCTGCCTCAGCTACGTGGTGGTCACCGTCAAGGCCCGGATCGCCGGGCTCGATCCCCGGCTGGAACAGGCGGCCGCAGACCTATACGCCAACGAGTGGCAGACCTTCCGCCGGATCACCCTGCCGCTGGTCGCGCCGGGTATCGCCGCCGGGGCGTTGCTGGCCTTCTCGTTGTCCTTCGACGACTACATCATCACCAACTTCAACGCCTCCAACGCCTCGGTCACCTTTCCGATGTACGTTTGGGGCGCCGCAGCCCGTGGCACGCCGGTGCAGATCAACGTCATCGGAACGGCGATGTTCGTGCTGGCGGTGCTAGCGGTGGCCCTCGGCCAACTGGCCGGCCGGCGCCGCGCCCGCTGAGCCGCCGGAGCCGAGTATCACCCGCTGGAGGAAGTATGGCCCGCTACGGCGCTCAGTTCGGACCTGACATCACCTTCCTCGGCGTGCAGCGCTGCGACTGGGCGGATCCGGCCAGTTACGCCGGCGCGGACGTGGTGATCCTGGGCGCCCCGTTCGACGGCGGTACCTCGCACCGCGCGGGCACCCGGTTCGGGCCGCAGTTCATCCGGCAGACCTGCTACCTGCCGCACGACGGCAGCCGGCCGTCGCTGGCGATGCGAGTGGACGGCCTGCGCGACCTGCGGATCTTCGACGCCGGTGACGTGGAGATGTTCTCCGGTGACGCCCAGCGCTCGGTGAACGACCTGCAGGCCGCGGTGTACGCGGTGACCGCGACCGGTGCCATCCCGCTGGTGCTCGGCGGTGATCACACCATTGCCTGGCCCGATGCCGCCGGCGTCGCCCAGCACCTGGGCCAGGGCCGGATCTCGATGCTGCACTTCGACGCGCACGCCGACACCGGCAACATCGAATTCGGTTCGCTGATCGGGCACGGCCAGCCGATGCGGCGGCTGATCGAATCCGGGGCGCTGCGCGGCGACCGGTTCCTCCAGATCGGCCTGCGCGGCTACTGGCCGCCGCCGGACACGCTGGACTGGATGGCCGCGCAAGGCATGCGCTCGTACGAGATGAGCGAGATCACCGCGCGTGGTTTGACCGAGTGCCTGACCGAGTCGTTCGAGATCGCGCTGGACGACTGCGACGGGGTGTTCCTGTCGGTGGACATCGACGTCTGTGACCCGGGGCATGCGCCTGGCACCGGGACGCCCGAGCCGGGTGGCCTGACCGCTCGGCAATTGCTCGATTCGGTAAGGCGGATCTGCTACGAGCTGCCGGTGGTCGGGATGGACCTGGTGGAGGTCTCGCCACCGTACGACCACGCCGAGATCACCGCGTTCCTGGCCAACCGGGTGGTGCTGGAGGCGCTGACCGGAATCGCCCGCCGGCGCCGGGACGCCGCCGACGGCACCCGCTGGGATCCCCGCCAGCCGCTGCTCGACGGCCGCTGACTTCAGAAGGGACGGCCTTGAAACTGCTGATCCTGGGGGCCGGCGGGGTCGGCTCGGCCGCGGCCAAGATCGCCGCCCGGCGCCCGTTCCTGGAGCGGGTGGTGCTCGCCGACTACGACGCCGGACGAGCCGAGCGGGCCGCCGCGGCCGCCGGAGATCCGCGGTTCAGTTCGGCGCGGTTGGACGCCGGCGACCAGTCGGCCATCGAGCGGCTGCTCGCCGAGACCGGTGTCGACGCGGTGCTCGGCGCCACCGACCCACGGTTCACCATGCCCATCTTTCAGGCGGCGCTGGCCAGCGGAGTGCACTACCTGGACATGGCTATGTCACTGTCCCGGCCGCACCCGGAGCAGCCGTACACGCTGACCGGGGTGAAGCTCGGCGACGAGCAGTTCGCGCTGGACCAGCAGTGGCGCGCTGCCGGCAAGCTGGCGCTGCTCGGCATCGGCGTCGAGCCGGGACTGTCCGACGTCTTCGCCCGCTACGCCCAGGACCAGCTGTTCAGCGAAGTCGAGGAATACGGCGTGCGGGACGGGGCAAACCTCGAGGTGTTCGGCCCGGACGGCGAGCCGATCTTCGCGCCGACCTTTTCGATCTGGACCACCATCGAGGAGTGCCTGAACCCGCCGGTGATCTTTCAGAAGGACCGCGGCTGGTACACCACCGAGCCGTTCAGCGAGCCGGAGATCTTCGACTTTCCGGAGGGCATCGGCCCGGTCGAGTGCGTCAACGTCGAGCACGAAGAGGTACTGCTGATGCCGCGCTGGCTGGACGCCAACCGGGTCACCTTCAAATACGGCCTGGGGACGGACTTCATCACCGTGCTGCAGACGCTGCACAAGCTCGGGCTGGATTCGGTGCAACCACTTCAGGTCGGGCCGGTGCAGGTCAGCCCGCGCGACGTGGTGGCCGCGGCGCTGCCCAACCCGGCCGAGCTGGGCGATCGGATGCGCGGCAAGACCTGCGCGGGTACCTGGGTACGCGGCACCGGCAAGGACGGCCGGCCGCGGTCCAGCTACCTGTACCACGTGGTCGACAACGAATGGTCGATGGCCGAGTACGGCTCGCAGGCGGTGGTGTGGCAGACCGCGGTCAATCCGATCGTGGCGCTGGAGTTGATCGAGACCGGCGTCTGGTCCGGGACGGGAGTGCTGGGCCCGGAAGCCTTCGACGCGGTGCCGTTCCTGGAGCTGCTGGCCGGCGACTACGGCTCACCGTGGGGGATCATGGAACTCCCCGTTAGCTAGCGACGCGGCGATCGGCGGCCGTTAGCTAGCTGCGCCACTGGGTGCGGCGGCGGTGACGGTCCCAGAGCAGGCCGGCCGCCAGCGCGATCATGGTCAGCGCGATCGCGATGGTGCCCGCGCCGTTGTAGTGGGTCGTGGTGATCAGTGCCAACAGGATCAGAAAGGTCAGCCAGCCACCGATCTGGCGGCCGGACCGGAACTCGTGGTGCCAGCCCCAGTCTTCCGGCACCTCGTGCGGGACATGCGGGTGCTCGAGTTCGGAGCCGGTGCTCGATGGCAGGGCGTGGTCGGCGTCCACTGGATCACTCCTACGGCAGAGGTGCTGATCCGGCCATTCTGGCACCGGCCGCTCGGCGCGGTGGCACCGGCTCGCCCGGGCCGGGCATGGGTGAGAATGACCGGGTGCCGATGACCGAGCCACGCCAGCAGGGAACTCGACGCATTGTGCTGCTCGGGTCGACCGGTTCGATCGGCACCCAGGCATTGCAGGTGATCGCCGGCGCCGGTGACCGGTTTACCGTCACCGGCATTTGCGCCGGTGGCGGCAACCTCGAGCTGCTGGCCGAGCAGGCAGTCCGCTGGCGGGTGGCGCACGTCGGGGTGTCCGACCCTGAGCTCGCCGACGAGTTGCGGCAGCGGCTCGCCGCGCACCGGCCGGCCGACCTGGCGCCGCCCACCGTGCATGCCGGCCCCGAGGCCACCGCCGAACTTGCCGGCCTGGACTGCGACATCGTGCTGAACGGGGTCGCCGGCGCCCAGGGTTTGCGCGCCACGCTGGCCGCGCTGGAAGCCGGACGCACGGTCGCGTTGGCGAACAAGGAATCACTGATCGCCGGCGGACCGCTGGTGCTGGCCGCGGCCCGGCCGGGCCAGCTCGTCCCGGTCGATTCCGAGCATTCGGCGCTGGCCCAGTGCCTGCGCGGCGGGTCGGCCGCCGAGGTGCGCAAGCTGGTGCTCACCGCCAGCGGTGGCCCGTTCCGCGGCCGCCGCCGCGACCAGTTGGCCGACGTCACCCCGCAGCACGCCCTGGCGCACCCGACCTGGTCGATGGGGCAGCTGATCACCACCAACAGCGCGACCCTGGTGAATAAGGGGCTGGAGCTGATTGAGGCGCAGCTGCTGTTCGGCATCCCGTATGACCGGATCGAGGTAGTCGTCCACCCACAGTCCATCGTGCACTCGATGGTGGAGTTCGTCGACGGCGCGACCCTGGCCCAGGCCAGCCCGCCGGACATGCGGCTGCCGATCGCGCTGGCCCTCGGCTGGCCGGACCGCGTCCCCGGCGCGGCTGCCGCGCTGGACTGGACCAAGGTCCAGGACTGGACCTTCGAGCCGGTGGACAACACCGCCTTTCCGGCTATCGAACTCGCCCGGATGGCGGGGGCGGCCGGCGGCTGCGCACCGGCGGTGTTCAACGCGGCCAACGAGGAACTGGTCGCCGCCTTTCACAGCGGACGCTGTGGATTCCTGGACATAGTGGATGTGGCCGGGGCAGTGCTGGAACAGTGGCTGGCCGCCGAACACGCCGCGGCCGGCCAGCCCCGGGACATCGCTGACGTCGAGGCGGCACAGGACTGGGGACGTCGGACAGCCTTGGCTCGGCTCAACTGATCGACTCGGCTGACCGATCCGCGCTGAAGCACAGGGCACAATTGTCGATGGGACACCGAGCGTCGCCGGCAGGCAGCGGCGCCGATCGAAGCGAGACGAGAGGACGGCCATCGGGTGCTGTACGCACTGGGCGTGATCGCATTCGCGGTCGGGCTGCTGGCCTCCATCGCGCTGCACGAGATCGGGCACCTGACCCCGGCCAAGCTGTTCGGCGTCCGGGTGACGCAGTACATGGTCGGTTTCGGGCCGACCGTGTGGTCGCGGCGCCGGGGCGAGACCGAG
>DATFHF010000042.1:0-8450 GCA_035248685.1 Jatrophihabitans sp. | reverse complement strand
GCGACGCCGCGCACGGTGCGCAACAGGTTCGCCAGGTGCTTGGCCTCGGCCAGCTCAAAGGTGAACCGCAGCATCGAGACTCGGTCCCGGTTCGTGGTGACCGATGCGGACAGGATGTTCACCCGCTCGTCGGACAGCGCTCGGGAGACGTCGGACAGCAACCGATGCCGGTCCAGCGCCTCGACCTGGATGGACACCACGAACACCGAGTCCGCCGACGGCGCCCATTCGACCTCGACCAGCCGGTCGTTCTGCTGTTCCAGCGCGGAGGCGTTGGTGCAACTGCGCCGGTGCACCGACACGCCGCCACCGCGGGTGATGAAACCGAGAATGTCGTCGCCGGGCACCGGGGTGCAGCAGCGGGCCAGCTTCACCCAGACGTCGGTCATGCCCGACACCATTACGCCGGCGTTGCCACCGCTGGACCGCCGTGGTGGCTTGGTCGGCAGCGCGGTTTCGGCCAGGTCCTCGGTGGCGCCCTCGACCCCGCCGAGCGAGGCGACCAGCTTCTGTACCACCGACTGGGCCGACACGTGGTTTTCGCCGATCGCCACGTACAACGCGGTCAGATCGGCCAGATGCATGTCCCGCGCGATGGTCAGCAGCTGATCACCGCCGAGCAGCCGTTGCATCGGCAGCGAGGACTTGCGCATCGCCCGGGTCAGTGCGGTCTTGCCGGCCTCGACCGCGTCCTCCCGGCGTTCCTTGGCGAACCACTGCCGGATCTTGTTCTTGGCCCGCGGTGAGGCGACAAAGGCAAGCCAATCCCGAGACGGTCCGGCGCTCTCGGCCCGCGAGGTGAACACCTCGATGGTGTCGCCGTGATCCAGCTGGGTTTCCAGCGCCACCAGCTTGCCGTTCACCCGGGCACCGATGCAGCGGTGGCCGACATCGGTATGTACCGCATAGGCAAAGTCGACCGGCGTGGAGCCGGCCGGCAGCGGGATCACGTCCCCCTTCGGGGTGAACACGTAAACCTCGCGCGCGCCCAGGTCGAAGCGCAGGCTGTCCAGGAACTCGCCGGGTTCTTGCGATTCGCGTTGCCAGTCCAGCAGTTGTCGCAGCCAACCCATCTCGTCGGTGACCGAGGTCGGCGTGGCGGTTTCGGTGCCGATCTCTTTGTACTTCCAGTGCGCGGCGATGCCGAACTCGGCCGTGCGGTGCATCGCCTGGGTGCGAATCTGAAGCTCCACCGGCTTGCCGCCCGGACCGATCACCGTGGTGTGCAGCGACTGGTACATGTTGAACTTCGGCATCGCGATGAAGTCCTTGAACCGGCCCGGCACCGGCTGCCAGTTCGCATGGATTACCCCGAGCGCGCCGTAGCAATCGCGTTCGGAGTCCACCAGCACCCGGATGCCCACCAGGTCGTAGATGTCGGTGAACTCCCGGCCGCGCACGATCATCTTCTGGTAGATCGAGTAATAGTGCTTGGGACGTCCGTAGACGTTGGCCTTGATACCGCCCGCCTTGAGATCGCGGTTGACCCGCTCGATTACCTCGTTGAGATAGACGTCGCGCTGCGGGGCGCGGTCGGCGACCAGCCGGACGATCTCGTCGTAGCGCTTGGGATACAGGGTGGCGAAGGCCAGATCCTCCAGCTCCCACTTGACGGTGTTCATGCCCAGCCGGTGGGCCAGCGGGGCCAGCACCTCGAGCGTCTCGCGCGCCTTGCGCTCCTGCTTGGCCGGTGGCAGGAAGCGCAGCGTGCGCATGTTGTGCAGCCGGTCGGCCAGCTTGATCACCAGCACCCGGGGGTCGCGGGCCATCGCGATGATCATCTTGCGGATGGTCTCGGCTTCGGCGGCTTCGCCGTACTTCACCTTGTCCAGCTTGGTAACACCCTCGACCAGGTGGGCTACCTCGGTGCCGAACTGGTTATCCAGTTCGTCGATACTCAGGCCGGTGTCTTCGACGGTGTCGTGCAGCAGCGCGGCCACCAGGGTGATGGTGTCCATCCCGAGCTCGGCCAGGATGGTGGCCACCGCCAGCGGGTGGGTGATGTAGGGGTCGCCGGACTTGCGCAACTGGTCGCGGTGCCGTTCCTCAGCCAGGTCGTAACCGCGCTGGAGCAGCCGGGCGTCCACCTTCGGGTGCGCGGCCAGGTGCACCGCCAGCAGCGGCTCCAGCACCGGCTTGATGGCCAACTGCCGCTGTGGGGGCGCCACCAGCCGGCGCGCGATCCGGTCCCGAACCCGGCGCCGATGGGCACCGTTGGCGACATCGGCGGGAGTCGGCAGGTCGGATCCGGTAACCGGTTTCGCAGGCTGGTTGACCACTGCCGGCGTGGCGGTGGGGGTTTGGACGGCCGCGGACGAAGCATGCTTACTGACCACGCCGGCCGAACCCTTGTCGGCCGAGCGCGGCCCAGTTGCATCGGTGGTCAGTACGCCCTCCCACGCGGCCGGCAGCCTTCGGTGTCAGCTACCAGTCTAGGCCGGTTACCGATCGGTCGCTGGCTCGCGACGCTAGAGCGTGAGCAGCGCGGTCAGCTGATGGCCGCCCAATACGGCCCGGCCGTTCAGGAACGCCAGCTCGACCAGGACGCCCAGTCCGAGCACCTGAGCACCGGCCCGGCCGAGCAGGTCGGCACTGGCCGCCATGGTGCCGCCGGTGGCCAGCACATCGTCGACCAGGTACACCCGACGGCCGTCGAGTTGGCCCGCCGGCACCTCGATCTCGGCTCGGCCGTATTCCAGCTGATAGCTGGCGGACAGCGTCGGCGGTGGCAGCTTGCCGGCCTTGCGCACCGGCAGCATGCCGGCGCCGACCGCCCGGGCGAGCGCGGCCGCCACGATGAACCCCCGGGCTTCGACGCCGGCAATCAGGTCGGCGTCGGCCGCGCCGGGCGATTCGGCGAGCGCGTCCACGCACCGGCCGAACGCGACCGGGTCGGCCAGCAGTGGCGCGATGTCCTTGAACAACACGCCCGGGCTGGGAAAGTCCGGCACGTCGCGCAGCAGGCCACCGATCACCTCGGGCAGTGCCCGTTCCGGTAGGTCGACGGTCACGGACGCTTTTTCGCCGGCCGGTTACCCGGTCGAACCCCGGGCTTCGGCGCAGGCGCGGGCTTGCCCCGCAGTGCAGGCACTGGGGGGCCGGCCAGCACCGGCTCCGCGGTGCCGGCCACCCGGCTGCCGGTCCGCTTGGCCTGCACCCGCTTGGCCAACGCCCGGTACTGCGGCTCGCGCTGCTTGAGGTCGACCACCACGGGAGTGGCCAGGAACAGCGAGGAGTAGGCGCCGACCGCCAGCCCCACGAACAGGATCAGCGCCAGGTCCTTGATGGTGCCGACACCGAGCAGCCCGGCCCCGACGAACAGCAGGCCGGCCACCGGCAGCAACGAAATCAGCGAGGTGTTGATCGAGCGCATCAGGGTCTGGTTCACCGCGAGGTTGGCAGCCTCCGGGTAGCTCATCCGCGCGGTGGCAATCAGATCCCTGGAGTTCTCGGCGACCTTGTCGAACACCACCACGGTGTCGTAGAGCGAGAAACCGAGGATGGTCAGCAGGCCTACCACGGTGGACGGAGTGAGCTCGAAGCCGACGATCGAATAGATACCGGCCGCGATGACCAGGTCGTGCAGCAGGGCGGTCAGCGCCGCGACCGCCATCTTCCATTCGAAGCGCAGCGTGATGTAGGCGAACACCACCACCAGGAACACGATCAGCCCCTGGATGGCCTTGCGGGTGATCTCGCTACCCCAGCTGGACGACACCGAATCGGTGGAGATCGTGTTGGGCTTCAGGTGCAACTCGCTGGTCAGCTTGGTCTCGACCGAGTTGACGTCAGCCAGGTTGAGCTCGTGGGTTTTGACCACGATCTGCCGGGTCGCGCCGGACCCGACCTCTTGAGCGGCTCCGTCGGACGGGTGACCGGTCTTGGCCATCGCATCTTCGACGATCTTCGGCGACAGCGAGGTGCCGTTGGCCTTGATCTGGAACTGGGTACCGCCCTTGAAGTCGATGCCCACATTGAAGCCACGGAAGGCGATGCTCAGCACGCAGATCACGATCAGGATCAGCGAGGCCAGGTACCAGCGCCGCCGGGTGCCGATGAACTCGATCCGGGTTTCCCCCCGGTAGAGCCGGGTGAAGACGCTCATAGGATTACCTGCTCTTCGCGCGAGCGCTCATCGCGACTCATCGGTCGTCGTCCTTAGTCTCGGTGTCCGGACGCTTGAGGCCACGGCGGCTGGCGGCCCGTTCGGCGGCCGTGGTGCCGACTACCGGTCCGGATGTCGATGGCTTAGCCGGCGCTCGTCCGTTCGCCGGCCGGCGCGCCGGTTTGCTGGGCGCCGGTTTGCTGGCCGCCGGTTTGCTGGCCGCCGGTTCCGGCCTGGCCGGCGCGGTGGTGGCCACGCCGGCGCCCACGGTGACCAGTTCGGCACCGGCCGGTACCGGGTCGCGGGTGGCGATGCCGCCGGCCCGCATGTGGTCCAGTCCGGTGAACCTGGCCGAGCCGAACGCCGAGCTGCGAGAGAACAGCGAGACCAGCGGGTGGGTGAACAGGAACACCACCACCAGGTCGAGGATCGTCGACAGGCCCAGCGTGAACGCGAAGCCCTTCACGTCACCAGCGGCGAAGTAGTACAGCGTCGCGGCGGCCAGGAAGGACACCGTGTCTGCGGACAGGATGGTTCGCCGGGCGCGCAACCAGGCCCGCGGGACCGCGGTGCGCGCGGTACGGCCCTCGTGCACCTCGTCCTTGATCCGTTCGAAGAACACCACGAACGAGTCGGCGGTGATACCCACCGCCACGATGAAACCGGCGATCCCAGCCAGGGTCAGCGTGAAGCCGATCTGCTTGCCGAGGATGACCAGCATCGCGTAGGTCAAACCGCCCGAGGTGGCCAGCGAAGCGATGGTGACCAAGCCCAGCGCGCGGTAGTAGACCAGCGAGTAGACGATCACCAGGGCCAGCCCGATGCCACCGGCCAGCAGGCCGGCCTTGAGCTGATCGGTGCCCAACGTCGGCGAGACGGACGTGGCGTCCTGCTGGGTGAAGTTCAGCGGCAACGCCCCGTACTTCAGCGAGTTGGCCAGGTTAGTGGCCTCCGAACCGGTGAAATTGCCGGTGATCTCGGTGGTGCCGGTGATGGTGGACTGGATGGTGGAGGCCACAATGACCTTGCTGTCCAGGGTGTCGGCCACCTGGTTACCGATGTCGCTGGTGCTGATCGTCACGTTGTGCTTGGCGGTGTAGGAGGCCCAAGCCGCCTGGCCCTTGGGCTTGAGGTCCACCGTGACCGTCCACTGGAACTGGCCCTGGGTGGAGCCGGGCGGCCGCGCAGCGGCCGACTTGACCTCGGTGCCGGCGACGATCACCGGGCCGAGCAGGTACTTGGTGTTGTTGGCCTGGTTGCAGGTGATGATCGGCTTGCTCGGTACGTCCAGTGGCTTGGTGATGTTGTTGCACGGCCAGGACTGGATCGCGGTCTGAAGCTGCTGGGACTCGGTGGGGTTGCTGGTCGCCAGCGCGGCGACCGCGTCCGGCGTCGCCGGCGTGCACTTGCTGCCGGTAGGCGGTGCGGTCAGGCCGGCTGCGCACCAGTCGATGCCGACGATCTTCCACTGGTCGATCGGAGCGCTCGGGTCCCTGCTGGTGGTCGTCGACGGGGTGGTCGACGCGGACGGCTGGGGGCTGGCCGGCGTCGTGCTGCCGGCGGCCAGCGGCACCACCCGGCCGTGCGGCGACGGCGAGGTGCTGGCGGGCTTAGCGGTGGCGCTCGGCTTGGCGGTGGCCTTCGCGGTGGACGAGCCGGACGGTTTAGCGGTCGCAGATGGGGACGCGCTGGCCGAACCGGTCGCGGTGGATGGGGCGGTGACCGGCACCGCGTCGGTCAGCAGCGGCCGAAACTGGAGCAGCGCGGTGCCGCCGACGTTCTTGATGTCGTTGGCGCTGGCACCCGGCACCGACACCACGATCCGGTCGTTGCCTTGGGTCACCACCTCAGCCGAAGACACCCCGAGGCCGTTCACCCGGTTGGTGATGATCTGCCGGGCCTGGTCCATTGCCGACTTCGACGGCGCCTTGCCGTTGGACGTCTGCGCTTTCAAGATCACCTGCGCGCCGCCCTCCAGGTCCAGGCCGAGCTTGGGCGTGCGGGGCTGGTGCGGCCAGAACACGATGCCGTACAGCACGACGAACAGACCCAGTAGCACGGCGAAGTAACGCCCGACGCGCAGCGTTCCGGCAGATGGTGCCACGGAAATTGTTCTCCTCAGTTGTCATTAACCACCTGTACGCCCGGCAACGGGACAGGTGCCTGCGCCGGATTTTCAGCTCAGCCTGCCGGCCGAGCCGTAACCGGACTCGCCGGACAGTATGACCGATCCGGTTGGGTATTGCTTCAGCAGCCGCCCTCCGGAGCTAACCCTGCTCGGGTTCGACGGGTTCGACGCGGGTTGCCGCAACGTCCTTCGCCGGGGTTTCGGCGTCTCCGATCGGGCCGCGGTAGCGCTGTGGCAGCTCGTCGGCCAGCCGCAGCGCTGCGACCGCCCACCGGACCTCGACCCCGTCAGCCACCGACAGCACGGCGGTGCCGTCGTCGTTCATCCGCACCACGGTCGCGTACAACCCGGACGTCGTCATCACCTGCGAACCGGGGCCTAGCTGCTGGCTCCGGGCGACGTCGGCGGCCGCCGCGCGCTGCCTGTTCCGGCGGGTAAAGGTGATCATGATGACCAGTAGCAGGGCCAGGACGAGCAGTGGCAGGAACTGACGCACGACGTGGGTCCTCAACAAGCTAGGTGGCTCCGGCGGGACGGACGTCCCGGCCGGTCAGCCCAGTCTAGGCGTCGAACAGCGTCGGAGCGGTCGAGGACGGCGGGACGGCCAGGCCCAGGTGTTGCCAGGCGGCCGGCGTCGCCACCCGGCCGCGCGGGGTGCGGGCCAACAGCCCGGCCCGGACCAGGAACGGCTCGGCGACCTCCTGCACCGTTTCGATCTCCTCGCCGACGGCCACCGCCAGCGTGCCGAGACCTACCGGGCCACCACCGAACCGCCGGACCAGGGCGTCCAGCACGGAGCGGTCCAACCGGTCCAACCCCAGCTCGTCCACGTCGTAGACCCGCAGCGCGGTGTGCGCCACCTCCGCGGTGATCACCCCGTCGGCCCGCACCTCGGCGAAGTCCCGCACCCGGCGCAGCAGCCGGTTGGCGATCCGGGGCGTGCCCCGGGACCGGCCGGCGATTTCGGTGGCGCCGGGCGGGGTCAACCGGGCGTCCAGCAGCCGGGCCGATCGAAGCAGGATCTGCTCCAGTTCGGCCACCTCGTAGAAGTCCAGGTGGGCGGTGAAGCCGAACCGGTCCCGCAGCGGTCCGGTGAGCAGGCCGGCCCGGGTGGTTGCGCCGACCAGCGTGAACGGCGCCAGCTCGAGCGGGATGGCAGTGGCGCCGGGGCCCTTGCCCACCATCACGTCGACCCGAAAGTCCTCCATCGCCAGGTAGAGCAGTTCTTCGGCCGGACGCGCGATGCGATGGATCTCGTCGATGAACAGCACTTCACCGTCGGTGAGGCTGGTCAGCAGGGCGGCTAGGTCGCCGGCGCGCTCGATCGCCGGCCCGGAGGTCAACCGGAACGGTGCGCCGAGCTCGGCCGCGATGATCATCGCCAGGCTGGTCTTGCCCAATCCGGGCGGGCCGGAGAACAGCACGTGGTCCGGTGGCCGGTTGCGCCGGATCGCGCCTTCGAGCACCACCTGAAGCTGCTCGCGCACCTTCGGCTGACCCACCAGCTCCGACAGCTGCCGCGGCCGCAGGCTGGCTTCGATCTCGATGTCGTCGGCCGCCGGCAGCGCGGACACCACCGGGAACTCGCCAGAATGCTGGTTCACGGGCTTACCGGGTTCGTCCGAGCAGCTGAATGGCCCGACGCAGGATGACCGCCACCTCAGGATTATCGGTCCCGGCCTGCTGGCTGTCGGCAGCCACCGCCTCGATCGCCTCCACCGCCTCCTTGCCGCCGAAGCCCAGGCTGGCCAGCGCGTGCAGCACCTGATCCTTCCACGGGGCGATCGCCGTCACGCCGGCCAGCGGGGCACCCGGCGCGTCCCCGTCGATGGCACCGATCCGGTCCCGGAGCTCGATCACGATCCGCTCCGCCCCTTTGCGTCCGATCCCGGGCACCTTGACCAGCGCCGGGTAATCGCCGGTCGCGATCGCCCGCCGCACCTCGCGCGGCGGGTACACACCGAGGATGGTCTGGGCGAGCTTCGGCCCGACCCCGTTGGCGGTCTGAAGCAGTTCGAACAGGCCGCGCTCGTCGTCGTCGGCGAAGCCGTAGAGGGTGAGCGAGTCCTCCCGGACCACCAGGCTGGTGGACAGCCGGGCGTTCTCGCCGACCCGCAGCCTGGCCAGGGTGGCCGGCGAGCAGGACACCGCCAGCCCGATCCCGCTGCTGCCGCCGACCTCGACCACCGCTCCGTCCGGTCCGACGGCCGCCACCCG
>DATFHF010000041.1:0-10376 GCA_035248685.1 Jatrophihabitans sp. | reverse complement strand
GGGGAACGGGTGCGCCGGGTCGACCGCCAGCGGCGTCAACACCGGAAAGATCTTGGAGTGGAAGTACTCGGTGAGCTCGGTCTGCTTGTCCTGGTCCAACTGGTCCCAGGCCAGGATCCGGATGCCCTCCTCGGCCAGTGCGGGCTGCACATCCGCCAGGAAGCACTGGGCATGGCGGGCCATCAGCTCGCGGCTACGTTCGCTGACCAGGCTCAGGTTCTCCCGGGTGGATAGCCCGTCCGGGGAGCGCACGTTCAGGCCCATCTCCAACCGGCGCTTCAGGCCGGCCACCCGCACCATGTAGAACTCGTCCAGGTTGTTGGCGAAGATGGACAGGAACTTCATCCGCTCCAGCAGCGGCTGCCGACGGTCCTCGGCCAGCGCGAGCACCCGCGCGTTCCAGTGCAGCCAGGACAGTTCCCGGTTGGAGAAGCGGTCCTCGGGCAGCTCCTCGACGACCTCTGCCGGTTCTACCGCCGTCGCCGTCTCAACCTCGGTAACCGTCTCACTCATGACAACATCATGCCCTGCCGGTGATTACCGGCAGGTGAATCGATCGAGAACCCGTCAGCCGTCGGCGGTCAGCACGTCCAGGTCACGTTCGGCGAACTGGCGATGGTGCCACTCTTCGTTCAGCACGACCCGCAGGCATTCCTGCACCGGGAAGCAGACCGGTGGCGGCCAGCCGGGCGCGTCGATCGGCTCGGTATGCGCGGCCAGCGATTCCTCGGTCAGACCGTCGATCAGCTGCCGGACCGTGGCCATCCGGTCCCGGCGCAGTGCCAGCACCTCGTCGAGGGTGGGGCGCGCCGTGCGGTCGCGCGGGATGCCCGGGGTGTCTGCCATCTCGTCCCAGGGCAGGCCGAGTGGGTGCCACGGAGCCGGGTCGCCGAGGATGGCGCGGCGCACCCAGGCATCCGTTGCGAACACCAGATGCCGCAGCGTCTCCACGAACGACCACTCACCGTCCACCGACCGGTGCAGCAGGTCCGGATCCAGGCCGCGAGCGCGCTCGACGGTGCCGTCCCAGAGCCGCTCGACGATGTCCCAGGCCTGCCGGAAGCCGGCTGGGTCGGTAGGCCGCATCTTGACCCGTTCCGGATCGCGCCGGTCGAGTTCGGCCTCGATGAGCGGGGCTACTTCGACCCCGTTGATCACCAGGTTGCCGACCTCACCGTCGATCCGCACATCAACCAATTCAACGCCGCGCATCAGCGCGCCGGTCAGATCGACCCCGAGGAAACGGGTGCCCGACAGGTCGGTAGCTCGGAACTCGGCAGCGGTCAGTTTGACCCGCTCGAAGCGTGAACCGCTCAGATCTTGCTGGGTGAACTCGGCCATGGGTCGGACCATAGCCGGGATGGCTGACATAAGCCGATTCACACCAGGTGGCTGGCCAACTGTGAGGTGAGCAGCCCGGCACCGAGTGCCAGGCAGGCTTTGAGGTCGGCGACCGAGTCGACATCGCAGCGGACGCTCGCCGGCGCCTCGATCTCGTACGCTCCCGAGCGCAGGTGCCGCTCGGCCGAGTCAGGTCCGAACTGCGGAGCGAGCCGGTCGGGTGAGCTGGCCGCGAGCAGCGTGGTGCCGGTGCCACCCAGGTCCCGTACGAAGCTGCGATCATGCTGGAGCGCGGTGGCCAGCACGCCGAGCAGGTCGGCCGATCGCAACGCCGGCAGGTCACCGACCATGACGACTACGCCGTCATCCGGGAACCGGGCGGCCAGCTCTCGGGCCGCCACCCGGAGCGCAGCATTCAGGCCACCGCCGGCGTCCGGAAGCTGCTCGATCTGGGCCGGTAGCGCGATCGCCAACTCGTCGGCAACCACCGCCAAACCAGATATCAGTGGATGAGTCAGCACGGCGAGCACCGCGTCCAAAGTGTCCAGCTGGATGGCGTGTACCAGTTGGACGTGATCGTCGCTGCTGCGGGTAGCTTCGCGGAGCCGGCGCTTGGCGAGAGCCGAATGTTTGATCGGAACCAGGACTCGCCATGCCACCCCAACGATGCTGCCATGTGCTGGCGGCGGTGGCAGACTCGCACCCACCAGCGCACAGCACACCCGAACGAGCGGCGCAGCGGAAGGAAGCCCGGTGGCCCGTCACAGCGAGCGAGTCGGCCCCTACCTGCGGCTGGCGGTGATCCTGATCTACCCGCTCACCACGCTGTTCTTCCGCCGCCGCTGGTATCGCAGCGAACGGCTCCCGAAGAGCGGACCGGCCATCGTTGCGGTCAACCACGTGTCCTACGCCGATCCGCTGGTGTTCGGCCGGTTCATCTGGGACGCCGGCCGGGTGCCGCGGTATCTCGCCAAGGCCAGCCTGTTCGAGCTGCCCTTTCCGATCGGCCGGATCATCCGCGGGGCCGGCCAGATACCGGTGCACCGCGGCACCGCGGATGCCGCCCGGTCGCTGCAAGGCGCGGTGGCTGCGCTGGCTCGTGGCGAGATGGTGTTGATCTACCCGGAGGGCACCGTCACCCGGGACCCGAGCTTCTGGCCGATGCAGGCCAAGACCGGGGTGGCCCGGTTGGCGTTGTTGGTGCCGCACGTCCCGGTGATCCCGGTCGGGCAGTGGGGAGCGCAGAACTTTCTGGACGTCTACCACCGGCGGTTCCGGCCGTTGCCGCGCACCAAGGTGTCGGTGTCGGTCGGCGAGCCGGTGGATCTGTCCGAGTTCGCCGGCCGGCCACCGACCGCGCAGGTGCTGCACGAGATGACCGATCGGATCATGACCGCGGTCCGCGCCCAGGTGGCTGAGTTGCGGGGGCTACCGGCGCCGGCGGGTTTCTACCAGCGGCCGGCAGCTACATGAGCGAGCAGCCGATCTTGCCAGCGCGAGCGCTGCCGATGAGGAGCGCAGCGAATGCAGCGATGAGCGCTCGCGCGAAGAGCCGGGAAATCTCATGAGCGAGCAGGTGCGGCGGGCTGCGGTGCTTGGCGCCGGCAACTGGGGCACCGCCTTCGCCAAGGTGCTGGTCGACTCGGGCACCGAGACCGTGCTGTGGGCACGGCGTCCCGAACTGGCCGAAGCCATCTGCCGTGAGCACGTCAACCCCGACTACCTGGCCGGCCTGCCGCTGCCACCGTCGCTGCGGGCGACCGCCGATCCGGCCGAGGCGCTGGACGGGGCCGACCTGGTTGCGCTGGCGGTGCCCTCGCAAACCCTACGGGCCAACCTGACGGGCTGGACGGAGCTGCTGCCGGCCGACGCGACCCTGGTCAGCCTGATGAAGGGCATCGAACTCGGCACCGTCAAGCGGATGAGCGAGGTGATCAGCGAAGTCACCGGTGCCGACCCGGCCCGGGTGGCGGTGGTATCCGGGCCGAACCTGGCCGGTGAAATCGTGCGGGAACAGCCGACCGCCACCGTGGTCGCCTGCATCGACGGGGACCGGGGTTCGCGGGTGCAACTGGCCTGCACCGCGCCGTACTTTCGGCCGTACACCAACCCGGACGTGATCGGCACCGAACTCGGCGGCGCGGTCAAGAACGTCATCGCGTTGGCCTGTGGCATGGCGGCCGGCATGGGTTTCGGCAACAACACCATCGCTTCGCTGATCACCCGCGGCTTGGCCGAGACGTCCCGGCTGGGCATGGCGCTCGGAGCGGACCCGATGACCTTCGCCGGGCTGGCCGGCCTGGGGGACCTGGTGGCCACCTGCGCGTCCCCGCTGTCCCGCAACCGCAGCTTCGGTGAGCGGCTGGGCAAGGGCGAGACCCTGGAGCAGGCGCAGCAGGCCACCCACGGCCAGGTCGCCGAAGGCGTGAAGTCCTGCCAGTCGGTGCTCGACCTGGCCGGCCGGCACGGCATCGAGGTGCCGATCACCAAGGTGATGGACTCGGTCTGCAACGGCACCGTCGGCCCGAAGCAGGCGGTGAAACTGCTGATGAGCCGCTCCACCAAGAGCGAGTGAGCCTGAGTGAGCATCGCAGCGAGATACGAGCGAGGAGCGGAGCGAATCCAGCGATGAGCGCCTGCGCGAAGAGCGACTAAGTATCGGCTAGCCTCAAAAGTCATGGCCAAGCGGATCCGGGTCGGCGTCATCTATGGCGGCCAGAGCAGTGAGCACGCCATCTCGGTGCTGAGCGCAGGCAGCATTCTGAACGCGCTCGATGCCCGGAAGTACCAGATCGTCACCATCGGAATCACCCAGGCCGGGACGTGGGTACGCACCGAGGTGTCGCCCGCCGAGCTCACCATCCGACACCGGCAGCTGCCACTGGTCGCCGCCCCGCAGCCGGCCGATGCGCCCGCAACCGCGCTGAACCGAATCCGCCGGCGGCCTGCCGAGCCGGCCCGGCGTGAGGTCACGTTGTTCGATCCGTCCTCGGCGGTGGCTGAGCTGGACGGCCTGGACGTAGTGATCCCGATGCTGCACGGCAGGTTCGGCGAGGACGGCACCATCCAGGGCATGCTGGAGCTGGCCGGCATTCCCTACGTGGGCTCCGGGGTGCTCGCCAGCGCAGCCTGCATGGACAAGACGTTCACCAAGCTGGTGCTGACCGCCGCCGGCCTGAAGGTGGCGCCCTATCGGGTGGCGCGGCGAGACCAGCCGGTCTCGATGCTCGACGTCGAACCGCTCGGCTTGCCGCTGTTCGTCAAGCCCGCCCGAACCGGTTCCAGCGTCGGGATCAGCAAGGTGCGGTCCTATGAGGATCTGCCGGACGCGCTGAAGCTGGCCTTCGAGTACGACTCCAAGGCCCTGGTCGAACAGGCGATGACCGGCCGGGAAATCGAGTGCGGCGTGCTTCAGGACGCCGACGGCAGCGTGACCGCGTCGCTGCCGGCCGAGATCCGGCTGCATTCGGACTTCGACTGGTACAGCTTCGACGCCAAGTACCTGGACGACGCCTCGGACTTCGACATCCCGGCCGAGATCGGGGCGCCGGCTATCGCGGCCGTCCAGCAGGCATCCTGCCGGGCGTTCCAGGCACTGGACTGCGCCGGCCTGGCCCGGGTCGACTGCTTCCTCGGACCGGACGGCGATCTGGTCGTCAACGAGGTGAACACCATGCCCGGCTTCACCGCGATCTCGATGTATCCGAAGATGTGGGAGGCCTCCGGGGTCAGCTACGCCGAGCTGCTGGACCGGCTGATCGCCAGCGCGCTGGCCCATAGCTGAGTGAGCATCGAGCGAGGGACGAGCGAGGAGCGGAGCGAAGTGGCAGTTCGCTAAGCAGCTATCCCCGGCAGATCGGCAGCTTCGCCCCGGGGTTTCCGGCGGCGTCGGTGCCGGTGCAGATGGGCGGCAGCGCGCTTACCGCACCGGCGAGCAGCGGCAGCGGCTGGTCGGCACCGGCCGGCACGGTGACCTCGATATAGACGCTGCGGTCCACGGTGGTGTACACGGTTTGGTTCCGCTGCGGATCCGGCTGCCAGAGCACCGAGTTCACGTCCAGCAGTTGCGCCGCCCCCGGCGTGCCGAAAACCGCCGGCTTGGCCACCCCGCAGCGGATCACCACCGCCGGATTGCCCCAGGCCGCCACGAACGAGGAATCGGTGTCGGTCCGGCGGGGGGCGAGGTTGCCCAGCCGGACCGGCAGCTTGGCGAACACCCGCACGCAGGCGGTCGCGGTGGCCGGCGCCGGGCTGGGCGGTGCCGCAGCGGTCACCGCCGGCAACGGCCCGCTCGAGTGGTTGGTCGCCGGCTTGCCCGAGCCGCCGTGCGCACTGAGCAGGAATGCCAGCAGTACCGTCACCGGCAGCGCCAGCGCGGTCGCGATCAGGGCGGCTCGCCGTCGGGTGGTGTCGATGCTGCTTCCCGGCTAATGGCTAGAGGTGGACGACCGGGCAGGTGAGCGTTCGGGTGATGCCGTCCACGCCTTGCACCTTGGCCACCACCAACCGGCCGAGCTCGTCCATGTTCTGCGCCTCGGCCCGGACGATGACGTCGTAGGGCCCGGTGACGTCCTCGGCCAGCGTGACGCCCTGGAGGCCGGCGATCTGCTGCGCCACCGAAGCCGCCTTACCTACCTCGGTCTGGATGAGGATGTATGCGCTGACCGTATCGGGCACGACGGGTCCTTTCGTCAGGGACGGCCTCAGTCGTCGGCTGTCGACGATTGAACCTATCGCAACGGCGTGCACCGATTATGTGAGGATGCACTGACGCCGGAGGGCGGACACCGGAAGCAGTTGGCCGAGACGGGCAGGAGGCGGGTTGGAGATTTCCGAGCCGAGGACGGTGGCTGAGCTGGGGGAGTTCGGCCTGATCCGGCGCCTGACCACCGGCCTGGCGCAGCCGGTCGGCACCCTGGTCGGACCGGGCGACGACGCCGCGGTGCTGGCCTGTGCGGACGGCAAGGTGGTGGCCAGCACCGACCTGCTACTGGAGAACCGGCACTTTCGGCGGGACTGGTCGACCGCCAACGACATCGGCCGCAAGGCGGCGGCCCGCAACTTCGCCGACATCGTGGCGATGGGTGCCCGGCCGACCGCGCTGCTGGTCGGGCTGGCCGTGCCGGGTGGGCTGGAACTGGGTTGGCTGGACGGCCTGCTGGCCGGTTTCGCCGAGGAATGCGCCGACGTGGGCGCCGGCATCGTCGGCGGCGATGTCTCCGAGGCGGGGCTAATCGTGCTGGCGGTCACCGCGCTGGGTGATCTGGACGGCCGGCCCCCGGTGCTGCTGTCCGGCGCGCGACCGGGTCAGCAGGTGGCGGTCACCGGCCGGCTGGGTTGGGCGGCCGCCGGGTTCGCGGTGCTCTCGCGTGGCTTCCGGTCACCGGTGCAGGTGGTCAACGCCCACCGCCGACCGGAGCCGCCGTACGCCGAGGGGGTGCGGGCGGCCGAGCTGGGAGCCACTGCCATGACCGACGTGTCGGACGGCCTGGTCGCCGACCTCGAGCACATCGCCGAGGCCAGTGGGGTGCGCATCGATCTCGACCGGGGCGCGCTCACGCCGCCGGCGAAACTTCGCGACGTGGCCTCGGCACTCAACGCCGACCCGATGAACTGGGTGCTGGGCGGCGGTGACGACTATGCGCTGGTGGCCACCTTTGCGTCCGACACCAGGCTGCCGGAGCAGTGGCAGGTCATCGGCCGGGTCAGCGAGGGTTCCGGGGTTCGGGTGGACGGCCTGCGGTGGAGTGAGGGCGGCCACGAGCACTTCCGGACCTGAACATGGCGATTGCCGGCTCCGCGGGCGGCGGCCGGCAATCGAATCGGTGCTTCGGGCCTTAGCGGGTGACCTTGCCGGCCTTCAGGCAGGACGTGCACACGGTGACCCGGCGGCGGGTGCCTGGGGCAACCAGGGCGCGCACGGTCTGCACGTTCGGGTTCCACCGGCGGTGAGTCCGGCGGTGCGAGTGTGAGACGGACATGCCGAAGCCGGGCCCCTTGCCGCAGACATCGCAGTGGCTGGCCACAATGGCCTCCTCGAATCCTGAGAGAACGAACACGACTGTTGCCGCGATCCGATCAGCGAGCACCGCATTCGGGGCAACCAACGAAGTGTAGCCAGCCCGGCGGGGACGGTCCAAACCGGTTACCGGCGCTGCGCGCAGTAGGGTGACGCCGGTGGGTCAGCCGGAAGGAGCCGGGGGCGGATGCTGGAGTTGCTGGACGCCGCCGCGGTGCGCCGCTGGTCGCACGCCGCGGCCGAGGCGCTGGCCGCCCACCGGGACGAGATCAACGACCTGAACGTCTACCCGATCGCCGACGGGGACGCGGGCACCAACCTGACCCTGACCCTGCGCAGCGCTGCCGAGGCGGTGGCCGGTGACCGTAGTGCGGCAGCCGGCGCGGTATTGCAGGCGATGGCCCAGGGCGCGGTGGTCGGCGCGCAGGGAAACTCCGGCGGCATCATCGCCCAGGTGCTGTGCGGGCTGGCCGACGCCTTCGCAGGCCTGGCCGAGGTGGACGGCACGGTATTGACGGTCGGCCTGCGCGCCGCCAGCGACGCCGCCTACGCCGCCGTGCCGGAACCGGTGGAAGGCACCATGCTCACCGTGCTGCGAGCGGCCGCCGAGGCGGTGGAGCAGCTGCCGCCGTCGTCCGGTGCCCGGCTCGACACGGTGGCCTGCGAGGCGGTCCGGTCGGCGTCGGCGGCATTGAGCCGCACCCCGGAGCAGCTTGAGGTGCTGGCCCGGGCCGGCGTGGTGGACGCCGGCGGCCTGGGGCTGCTGGTGCTACTGGAGGAACTGGCCGCGGTGGTGACCGGCGAACCGGTCGACGGCGGCCGGCCCCGTCCCGTCCCGCGCAATCGGACGGCGCTGGAAATCGCCCGCGAGGCCGGCAGTTCGGAGTTCGGCTACGAGGTGCAGTACCTGCTCGAGGGCAAGGAGAGCGAGCTGCCCGGCCTGCGGGCCACGCTCGGCGGGCTCGGCGACTCATTGCTGGTGGTCGGCACCGGCAATGGGCTGTACAACGTGCACGTCCACACCAATGACGTCGGCGCCGCGGTCGAGGCCGGCATCGAAGCCGGCCGGCCGCATCGGATCACCGTGGTGCGGTTCGCCGACCAGATCGCCGCCGAGCCGGACCGGCCGAGCCGGGCCGGGGTAGCGGTGCTGGCGATCGCGCCCGGCGAAGGGTTGGCCGACCTGTTCCGCTCCGAGGGCGTGACGGTGATCGAGCCGGGCGACGACGAGCAGCTGACGGCCGATGCGGTGCTGGCCGGAATCGTGGATACCAGGGCCGCCCAAGTGATCGTGCTGCCGAACTCCACCGTGCTGGGCGGCATCGCCGAGGCCGCGGCCGATTCGGCCCGCGAGCAGGGCATCGTGGTGGCGGTGGTGCCGACCAAGTCGCCGCTCCAGGCGCTGGCCGCGGTCGCCGTGCACGACGACGGCCGGCGGTTCGAGGACAACGTGATCGCGGTTGCCGAAGCGGCGGCAGCCACCCGGTTCGCCGAGGTCACCATCGCGGCCGAGGCGTCGATCACCTACGCCGGACGCTGCGAGGCCGGTGATGTGCTCGGCCTGATCGACGGCGAAGTGGTGGAGATCGGCTCGGAGATCGGCGGGATGGGGATCAGCTTGGTCAGCCGGCTGGTCGCCGCCGGCGGTGAGCTGGTCACCGTGCTGGCCGGCAACGAACCGGGCGCGGCGGCCGCGGCCGCGCTGGTCGCCGGCTACCTGCGCCGGCACCATCCGCTGGTGGAGGTGACCGAACTTGCCGGCGGCCAGCCGCACTGCCCACTGCTGATCGGCGTCGAATGATCGGTTACCCGTCGGTGGGGTCTGGCACAGTGTTGGCATGCCGACGAGAACCACCAAGCTCAGCGAGGTGCTCGGCGGCCGGTCGGCGAAAGCGATCGAGAAAGCGCTGAATCTGACCACCGTCGGCGAGCTGATCCGGCACTACCCGCGCCGGTTCAATGAGCGCGGTGAACTCACCGACCTGTCCGAGCTGGTCGAGGGCGACGAGGTCACCGTGCAAGCTCGGATCGAGTCGGCCCGCCAGCGCCGGATCCCCGGCCGCAAGCTCACCATCCTCGAGGTGGTGATCGCCTCCGGTCGGCACAAGGCCTCGCTCAGCTTCTTCAACCAGGCCTGGCGGGAGAAGGATCTGCGACCGGGCCGGATCGGGATGTTCGCCGGCAAGGTCAGCCGGTTCCGCAACCGGCTTCAGCTGAACTCGCCGGATTACCTGCTGCTGGATGAAGACGACCTGCTGGATCCGTCCGACGACCTGGTGTCGAGCGATCCGCGCGCCGCGGACTTTGCCGGCAGCCTCATCCCGGTCTACCCGGCCGCCGCCAACCTGCCGTCCTGGACCATCGCGCACTGCGTGGCACTGGTGCTCAGCCAGCTGGACGAGGTGCCCGAGTCGTTGCCGTTCGAGGTGCGGGCCCGGGCCGGCCTGATGGACCTGGACACCGCACTGCGTCGGATCCACCGGCCCGAAACCATGGCCGAATACCGGCAGGCCCGGCGCCGGCTGGCCTTCGATGAGGCCTTCGGCGTGCAGCTGATCCTGGCCCAGCGCCGGCATGAGCTGGCGGCCAACCCCGCGCTGGCCCGTCCCCGGATCAGCGGCGGACTGGTGGACGCCTTCCAGAGCCGGCTGCCGTTTGAGTTCACCGGGGAGCAGTCAGCCGTCGCGGCCCGGGTGGAGGAGGAGCTGGCCGCCGCGCACCCGATGCACCGGCTGCTGCAGGGCGAGGTGGGCTCGGGCAAGACGGTAGTGGCGCTGCGCGCGATGCTTCAGGTCGTCGATGCCGGCGGGCAGGCCGCGCTGCTGGCGCCGACCGAGGTGCTGGCCGCCCAGCATGCGGTAACCATCAATGATTTGCTGGGTGAACTGGCTCAGGCCGGCACCCTCGGTGGTGCCGATATCGGCACCAGGGTGGTGTTGCTGACCGGGTCGATGTCGGCCGCCGCCCGCCGGGCCGCGCTGCTGGATGCGGCCTCCGGAGCGGCCGGCATCGTGAT
>DATFHF010000040.1:0-96032 GCA_035248685.1 Jatrophihabitans sp. | reverse complement strand
ATCCAGGCACTCAGCCTGGCCGGATTGTTCGCGGCGCTGGTGTTGCTGACGCTCTGGCGCACGGCGCAGATCCACCATGAGCTGCTGGCCGCCGCCGGGGTAAGCCATCAGCTGGGCAGCGGCTCGTCCACATTGTGGATCAGCCTGGGGAGAACTACACCTGTGTAATCACAGCAGTGGAAGGAGCTGTGGATAAACCCGCGTCGGGCGGTCAGCGCCAACGCACCGCCATGCCGAGGCCGACCACCAGGAAGCCGAAGCCGACCGCGAAATTCCAGCTGCCCAGGCTGTTCATGAAGGGGATGCTCTCGGCGGCCATGTAGTACACGACGATGTAGGCCAGCCCGAGGACCAGGAAGCCGGCCATCACGATCGGGTACCAGGCCGGACTCGGCTTGGCGGCCTTGCCACCGGTCGGCGACCCGGAGATGGCAGCCGGCGACGGCGAATAGCTCGTCTTCTTGCGAACCTTGGACTTCGGCACTGCGTCTCCTTCGGTGGCGTCCGCCGGCTGGCCCGCAGCCGCTCCGGACGGCGGCCGGCCGATCGGCAGACCGCTCCTGCGCTCAGCCTAACCACCACGGTTACCGTGGGCACGTGCAGGTCATCCCGCGACGGTTCAGGCCGAGCGTCCTCGGCCGATTACAGCCAAGCCGGCTCGGGCCATGGCGGCTGCTGGTCCCGGTCGTCGCGCTGCTCACCGGCCTGCTGGTGGCCACCACCGCGCACACCGCGCGCGGCACCGACCTGCGCTCGGCCGGCCGGTCGAACGTCGCCGACCTGATCAGGCAGGCCGAGGCCCGGGTCACCGTGGAGGACAACCAGGTACGCCAGTTACAGCGCGAAGTGGCCGCCGCCACCGACAAGATCGCCCAGTCCGACCGCACGATCGCCGGCATCGACGCCGGGGTCGCGCCGCTGCGGGTTCCGGCCGGCCTGGTCGCCATGACCGGGCCCGGGCTCCGGCTCACCCTGGACGACGCGCACCCGGCGCAGCCACCGACCGACCCCAACACCGCCAACGCGATCGTCGTCCACCAGTCCGACATGCAGGCCGCGGTGAACGCGTTCTGGGCTGGCGGTGCCGAGGCGGTGATGGTGATGGGCCAACGGCTGGTGCAGACCAGTGCGGTGCGCTGCGTGGGCAACACCCTGTTGTTGAACGGCCGAGTCTTCTCTCCGCCGTTTAGCATTGCCGCAATCGGACCGGCCGATTCGATGCGCACCGCGCTGAACCGATCGGTCGGGTTGCAGCAGTACCGCAAGGACGCCGCCACCTACGGGCTGGGTTACGACCTCACCTCCGAGGACCGGATTTCGATGCCGGCCTACGACGCGCCGATCGGCCTGAGCTATGCGGCGGCCGGCCGGTGAGCGGCCCGGCTGGCCGGTACCGCCGCTGCCGATGGGGTAAGACAGCGCCGGAACCCGGCGATAGGTAGGGCAGCGGTGACAGCTGCCATGAGGAGAACAGCGTGACGAGCGAGCAGAGCAGAGGTGGCTGGGACTTCTCCACCGCCGCTGCCACCCCGGCCGGCGCGCTGGCCGACGTCGAGGACCGGCCAACCGCCGCCGACGGTGGCGGTCCACCGCCGCCGGCACCACCGCGCGGTCCGATCACCGGCGACGGCGGGCCGCGCTACCGCGGACCCGGGCGAGGCGACGGCCACAGCCGGACCGGCGAGGCCATCCGAGCCGGCTTGCGCGGCCTCGGCCAGCTGCTGATCACCGCGGGCCTCGTCCTACTGCTGTTCGTGGTCTATGAGATCTGGGTGTCGAACCTATTCGCCGACCGCAAACAGCACCAGGTTCATCAGCAACTCGCCACCGCCTGGCGCACCGGCCAGGACCCGCTCAAGGGCCAGGACCGGCTCAACCTGCCGATCGGCAAGCAGGTGGTGCTGCCGGTCGGGGACGGCTTCGCCAACCTCTACATCCCGCAGTTCGGCGAGGACTTCGTCAAGACGATCGTGCAGGGCACCGACGACGCGAGCCTGGACGAGGGCCCCGGCCACTACGTCAACAGCCAGCTGCCCGGCCAGATCGGCAACTTCGCGCTGGCCGGCCACCGGGTCGGTAAGGGCGAGCCGTTCTTGAACCTCGACCAGCTGCATCCCGGCGACAAGGTCATCGTGCAGACGGCCAGCAATTGGTACGTCTACACCGTGCTGGGCGATGCGAACGCCTACGCGGCGGCGCTCCGGCTGAGCAGCCCGTCCGCCCGTGCGGCTGCCATCGCCGCCTCGCTCGCCGCCACCGACAGCCAGGGCGTCCCCGGCCGGGAGATCGTCTCGCCGAACGCGGTGCAGGTCATCGCGCCGGTGCCGGACCACCCGGACGAGACCCCCACCCGGGCATTGCTGACCATGACCACCTGCCATCCGAAATACACCGCCAACCAAAGGATGATCGTGCACGCGGTGCTCACCAGGTCGATACCCAACCGGGGCTCCGGAGTGCCCCGGGAACTGCCCGGAGGGACGTTGTAGCCATGTACCTATGGATCTGGCGCCACCTGCCGGGTAGCACCGGACTGCGCGTACTGCAAGCCGTCCTGCTGGTTGCCGCGGTGAGCGCGCTGCTGTTGTTCGTGATCTTCCCGGTGGTCGAGCCGCGGCTGCCGTCCAACCCGATCACCGGACCGGGCACGGTGCGCCAATAGGCTGGGCCAATAGGCTGGGTCGGTGACCCGGATCCTGGTGGTGGACAACTACGACAGCTTTGTCTACAACCTCGTCCAATACCTGGCCCAGCTCGGCGCCGAGGTGATCGTCCGGCGCAACGACGCGGTCGCCACCGGCGAGCTGGCGGGGCTGGCCGTCGACGGCGTGCTGATCTCCCCCGGCCCCGGCACCCCGGAGGAGGCCGGCGTCAGCATGGCCATGGTGGACGAGGCGGCTCGGGCCGGCGTGCCGCTCTTCGGCGTGTGCCTGGGCCACCAGGCCATCGGCGCCGCGTTCGGTGGGGTCGTGGATCGGGCGCCGGAGCTGCTGCACGGCAAGACCAGCCAGGTGCGGCACAACGGCGTCGGGGTGCTGGCCGGCCTGCCCGAACCGTTCACCGCCACCCGGTACCACTCGCTGGCCGTCCGGGCCGAGACGTTGCCGGCCGAGCTTGAAGTGACCGGCTGGACCGCCTCCGGCGTGGTGATGGCACTGCGGCATCGCGAGCTGCCGATCGACGGCGTGCAGTTCCACCCGGAGTCGGTGCTGACCCAGGGCGGCCACCGGATGCTGGCGAACTGGCTGGCGCGCTGCGGCGCGGTGATCGACTGGGACCTGGTCACCGAGCTCGGGGCCGAGCTGGACACCCTGCGCGAACAGGCCTTCAGCACCGCGCTTTGAGCTGTACCCGGGGCTAGGAGCTAGGACAGCGGGGACGGCAACGCGGAGTCGGCCGCCGCCACCACCGCGCCGGCGCCGATCAACTCCACCGTCGCTTCGATCTCCGGTGCCAGGAACCGGTCCGGGCCCGGGCCTTCGACCCGCTCCCGCAGCGCGGCCAGCACCGCGCCGGTGGCCGGCCCGGGTTGCAACGGCGCGCGCAGGTCCAGCGCCCGGGCGGCCGACAACAGCTCGATGGCCAACACCCGGCGCAGGCCGTCGATGCCCCGGCGCAGCTTGCGAGCGGCCGACCAGCCCATCGACACGTGGTCCTCCTGCATCGCCGAGGACGGTATGGAGTCCACCGACGCCGGCACCGCCAGCCGCTTGAGCTCGGACACGATTGCCGCCTGGGTGTACTGCGCGATCATGTGCCCTGAGTCGACGCCGGCATCGTCGGTCAGGAACGGCGGCAAGCCACGGGACCGGGCCACATCCAGCAACCGGTCGGTGCGCCGCTCCGACACGCTGGCCAGATCCGCGACCGGGATGGCCAGGAAATCCAGCACGTAGCCGATCGGGGCGCCGTGGAAGTTGCCGTTGGACTCGACCCGGCCGTCAAGAGTCACCACCGGGTTGTCGATCGCCGAGGCCAGTTCGTAGCCGGCGACCCGGCGGGCGTGCACCACGGTGTCCCGTCCGGCGCCGGCCACCTGAGGCGCGCACCGCATCGAGTAGGCGTCCTGGACGTAGGTGCAGCCCGGGCCGGCATGCGAGGCGACGATCGGGGAGTCGGCCAGCAACGCCCGCAGGTTCGCCGCCGACACCGCCTGGCCCGGCTGGGGCCGCAGCGCTTGCAGGTCCTCGGCGAACACCCGCGCGGTGCCCAGCATCGCCTCGACCGACATTGCCGCCGTGACGTCGGCGGTGCGCAGCAGCAGATCCAGATCGGTGCAGGCGAGCAGCAGCTGGCCCAGCATGCCGTCGGTGCCGTTGATCAGCGCCAGCCCTTCCTTTTCGGCCAGCGTGACCGGCTCCAGCCCGGCCGCGGCCAGTGCCTGCCCGCTCGGTAGCAGCACGCCGGCCCGGTCACGAACCGCGCCCTCACCGATCAGCGTCAGCGCGACGTGCGCCAGCGGCGCCAGGTCACCGGAGCAACCCAGCGAACCGAACTCGTGCACCACCGGCGTCACCCCGGCGTTGAGCAGGCCGGCCAGGGTCTGCGCGGTCCGCACCCGGATGCCGGTACGCCCGGTGGCCAGCGTGGACAACCGCAGCAGCATCATCGCCCGCACTACCTCGCGCTCGACCTCGGGACCGGAGCCGGCCGCGTGCGAGCGGATCAGCGAGCGCTGAAGCTGGGCCCGCCGCTGCGTCGGGATGTGCTGGGTGGCCAACGCCCCGAACCCGGTGGAGATGCCGTAGTGCGGTTCGACGTCACCGGCCAGCGCGTCGACCACCTCGCGGGACGCGGCCATCGCGGCCAGCGCCTGCTCGCTGAGCCGGATCGGCGCCTCGTGGCGAGCCACCGCGACCAGGTCGGCTTCGGACAGCGGATCGGGGCCCACCGAGATCGTCGTCATACCCGTCATCCTGCCGCACACCACACCGCGGACCGGCTGGTCCGGTCGGCTACCGGTAGGTTCGAAGGATGAAGGCAGCCGTCGCTCGCGAGCCGGGCGGCCCGGACGTGCTGGGGCTGGCCGACGTCGCCGACCCACAGCCAGCCGCCAGCGAGGTGCTGCTGGCGGTGGCGGCGACCGCCGTCAACCGGGCCGACCTGCTCCAGCGGGCCGGCAGCTACCCACCGCCCGCCGGCGCTTCGCACATCCTAGGGCTGGAATGCAGCGGCCGGATCGTCCAACTGGGTGATGGGGTGACCGGTTGGCAGGTCGGGGACGAGGTGTGCGCACTGCTGGCCGGCGGTGGCTACGCCGAACTGGTGTGCGTGCCGGCCGTCCAGCTGATGCCGATCCCGGACGGACTGGACCTGGTGGCGGCGGCCGCGCTGCCCGAGGTCAGCTGCACGGTCTGGTCGATGGTCTTCGACGGCCCGCCGGCCGCCGGACTCACCATCGGCGAGCGGTTCCTGGTGCACGGCGGCAGTTCGGGGATCGGCACCATGGCGATCCAACTTGCCCACGCCCGGGGCGCTCAGGTGTTCGCGACTGCCGGCACCGACGCGAAGGTGCAAGCGTGCCGGGAGCTCGGCGCGACGGTGGCGATCAACTACCGGGAGCAGGACTTCGCCGCGGTGATCGAGCAGCAGACCGGCGGCGAGGGGGTCGACGTCATCCTCGACACGGTGGGCGGGAAGTACCTGCCCCGCAACCTGGCCAGCCTGGCCGTCGGTGGCCGGCTGGCGGTGATCGGCATGGTCGGTGGCAGCACCGGCGAGCTGAGCCTGGCGATGCTGCTGGCCAAGCGCGCCACCATCCACGCGGCGGGCCTGCGCGGCCGGCCGCTGGAACAGAAGGCGGCCATCGTCGCCGGCACCGAGGCCCACGTCTGGCCGCTGATCGCGGCCAGGACGGTCCGTCCGGTCATCGATCGGGTGTTGCCGCTGGCCGACGCCGCCGAGGCCCACCGGGTGGTGGCGGCGAGTACCCATATCGGCAAGGTGGTACTGGTCACCGGATGAACCGATGAAGGACGTAGACCGATGAACGACGTAGACCGATGAACGACAGTGAGCGGATGGACGACGCCGAGCTGTACGCGCAGGTATCGCGGTATCTAGGACAGGAGATGGTCATGACGGCAGCCGATTCGAGTTCGACCGAGCCTGACGCCGAGCCCGGCGGCTCGGCCCGGGTCGCCGACGGCATCCCGGTCGTGGTGTTCGGACCGGACGGGCGTCCGACCGATGGCCGCGCTGACGACGGCGGGGACGAGCAGGACCAGGACGAGAAGGACCTGATGGCCCAGGTCGAGCAGCCGGCCAAGGTGATGCGGATCGGCACCATGATCAAGCAGCTGCTGGAGGAGGTGCGGGCGGCACCGCTGGACGAGGCCGGCCGGATGCGGTTGCGCGAGATTCACCGGTCGTCCATCCGGGAGCTCGAGGAGGGACTGTCGCCGGACCTTCGCGACGAACTCGACCGGCTGACGCTGCCGTTTTCGGAGGACTCGGTGCCCAGCGAGGCGGAGCTGCGCATCGCACAGGCGCAACTGGTGGGCTGGCTGGAGGGGCTGTTCCACGGCATCCAGACCGCGTTGTTTGCCCAGCAGATGGCGGTCCGGGCGCAGCTGGAGCAGATGCGGGGACGAGCGCTGCCCGGCCAGGTCGGCCCCGGTCAAGTGATTGTCGGCATGCCCGGTCGATCGGATGCCGAGGGCCACGGCACCGGCCAGTACCTCTAACCGGATAGGTTCGAAGCGGTCGGATCACCGGTGAAGCTGCGCCCGAAGTTGCTCTGCCAGCCGCACCGCCATCTCGATTTCGACTCGGCGGATGGACACGCTCTCGACGTTGATGCCGAACGGAGCGCCGAGCTGGCGGCAGTAAGCGATGAGGTCGGTAGCCGTGGTGAGGGCCAACCGGTAGGACGCCTCCAGCGCGTCCGCCGCGTGTTTGAGGTCGTTCTCGATCCAGCGCGGTACGTCAACGCCCAGCCAGCGCAGAAACTCCAGGGTGCGCATCGATCCGCATACCGAGAAGGTGAAGACGATGGGCGCCGGCGCGATGCTGCGCTCGGCACAGGCGTAGTGGTAGTCGGAGACGAGGTCCTTCGCCGCGTTGACGTCGTAGACGATCTGGGTGACGAAGAAGCGGCTGCCGGCCTCCTGCTTGGCCAGGAGCCGGAGGTGTTCGTCGTCTCGCCGCTTGTGTCGTTCGGGTATCGCCACACCACCCACGAACAACTCCGGGTTCGCCTCGCGGCTCAACGCCTGGGCCTGGGCCAAGGACGTCTTTGACCGGCTGGCGCCACTGGCGGCTCCGACAAGCACCGTGAGCACGCGCGAAGGATCCTGCTCGGTGAACCATGTCCGAAGCTCCGCGCGTGAGTACTTGCCCACTGCGCGGTAGACGATGGCGGGGGCTGCCCAGGTCGTGAGGTTGTCCGCCAGGAAGGCCGCCGGGTCGAGGGTCGGCATGAACGGGAATGGACGCTGTGCCGGGTTGCGCGCCGCTTCGTCAGCGATGTCGTACAGGACCAACCCATCGAGGTCCAAGTGCCGGAGGCGAGCGAGGGTGGCGTCGGCGATCTGTTGCGCCTGCTCACCGGCGCTGGTCGAACGCGGTGGTGTCAGCGCGAACAGCAGGAACTCCCCCGCGCCCTTCGCGACCCGGTCGATCAAACCCACGATCAGCAACTTAGCGGCCCAGCCAGACGCCACCAGGAAGTTGCCCAACCGGGAGGGGCTTAGCCGAGCAGCTGCCGGATCAGCTTGGCGACCGCGTCCTCGTCGTTGGTATCGGGCAACACCGAGTCCGCTACCTCGCAGGCGGCCGGGTGGGCGTTGGCGACCGCGTAGGACCGGCCGGCCCAGGCCAGCATCGGCACGTCGTTGGGCATGTCACCGATCGCGGCCACCTGCTGGCGGTCCACCCCGAACGAGGCGGCCAGCGCGGCCAGGCCGGAGGCCTTGGTGACCCCGAGCGCGGAGATCTCCACCAGCGGCGAGTGCCCGGACCGGGTCACCGTGACCAGGTCACCGACCAGCTCTTCCACCTCGTCCATGAACCGGTCCGGGTTCAGGTCCCGGCCCTTGGCCAGCAGTTTGATCACCGGCTTGCCGAGCAGGTCGGGCAGCTCGGCGGTCACCACGTCCGGCATCCGACGGCCGCTGCGGTCGGCGAGCGGGGTGACCTCCCAGTCGTGGCGGTACTCCGGCTCGTAGGCGAAGTCCAGCCCGTACTCCATGGCGAAGCGCACCTGCGGGATCTCCGTGCGCAGCCGGCCGGTCACCTGGGCCAGCAGCTCCGGCGGCAGCAGGTGTTCGGTGAGCACCGTCTCGGTGTGCAGGTCGTAGGTGATCGCCCCGTTAGCGCCGACCGCGATCCCGGTATGCCCGGTCGCGGCCGCGACCTCGTGCAACCACCGGGGCGGCCGGCCGGTCACGAACACGATGATCAGGCCGGCCTGCTCGGCGGCGGCCAGCGCCGCTCGGGTGGCACCGCTGACCGTGTTGTCGCTGCGCAGCAGGGTGCCGTCGAGGTCGCTGGCCAGCAGCCGGATGCCTGACGCCAAAGCCGGTGGGTTCGTCACGTGACCGGGCTGAGCAGCTCCCGGCCACCCAGCCACGGTCGCAGTGCCTTCGGTAGGTATACCGTGCCGTCCGGTTGCTGGTGGTGGTCGAGCAGGCAGGCGATCGTTCGGGAGATCGCGCACAGGGTGCCGTTCAAGGTGGCCACCGGGGCCGGCGCCCCGTTCCCGGTACGGCACCGGATGTTCAGCCGGCGGGCCTGGAAGGTGGTGCAGTTGGAGGTGGAGGTCAGCTCGCGGTAGGCGCCCTGGGACGGGAACCAGGCCTCGATGTCGAACTTGCGGGCGGCGCTGGTCCCGAGATCACCGGCCGCCACGTCGATCACCCGGTAGCTGAGCTCGAGGGTGTCCAGGAACTGCCGCTCCCACTCGAGCAGCCGCTGATGCTCATCGGCCGCCTGCTCCGGCGGGACGTAGCTGAACATCTCCACCTTGTCGAACCAGTGCACCCGGATGATGCCCCGGGTGTCCCTGCCGTAGGACCCGGCCTCCCGGCGAAAGCAGGAGGAGAAACCGGCGTAGCGCAGCGGCAGCTGCTCGGCGTCCAGGATCTCATCGGCGTGGTAGCCGGCCAGCGCGACCTCCGAGGTGCCGACCAGGTACAGCTCGTCGCCGGCCAGCCGGTACACCTCCTCGGCGTGCGTGCCGAGGAAGCCGGTGCCTTCCATCGTCTCCGGCTTGACCAGGGCCGGTGCGATCACCGGGACGAAGCCGGTGGCGTCGGCCTGCGCCATCGCCAGGTTCACCAGCGCCAACTCCAGCTGCGCGCCGAGGCCGGTGAGGAAGTAGAAGCGTGAGCCGGAGACCTTCGTGCCCCGTTCCATGTCGATCGCCCGCAGCGCCGCGCCGATCTCCAGGTGATCGCGCGGCTCGGCGACCTCGGGTGGGGTGCCGACGGTGGCCAGCGTGATGAAGTCGTCCTCGCCGCCGGGCGGAGCCTCGGCGGCGGCGATGTTGGGCAGTGCCAGGTGCGCCAGCCGCAGTTCCGCCTCGGCCGCCGCCTGCGCCAGCTCCGCCTCCTTGACGGTGGCCGACAGTTGGCGGGCCCGGTCCAGGATCGCCGGCCGCTCGTCCGGGCCGGCCGACCGGACGGAGTTGCTCAGCGCCTTCTGCTCGGCGTGCAGTGCGTCGGCCTGGGCGATCCGCCGACGCCGTTCCAGGTCGGCCGCGATCAGCGCATCCACCAGCGACTCGTCACCGCCCCGGGCTCGTTGGGAGGCTCGGACGAGTTCCGGGTTGTCGCGAACTGTGCGCAGGTCGATCACCGGTCCACGATATCGGCCGGCGAAAACGGCCCGAAGAAGCGACGAAACGGCAATATGGACTGCGTTAAGACACGAAGTGGCGTTAAAAGCCGGTGAAGACTTGCCTTGGCGAGGGCGGTCGTGGATCGTTCGCGATGTGCACGATGCCGCGCTGTTGTTCATCGTTGTGGTCACCGCGCTTACCTTTGATTTCACCAACGGTTTTCATGACACCGCCAACGCGATGGCGACCTCGATCGCGACCGGGGCGCTGAGGCCGAAAGCAGCCGTCGCGCTGTCCGCTGTGCTGAATTTGATCGGTGCCTTCCTATCGCTGAAGGTCGCCGCGACCATCGCCAGCGGCATCGTCTCGTCGGTAGCGATCACGTTGCCGATCGTGTTCGCCGGCCTGCTCGGCGCCATCGTGTGGAACGTGCTGACCTGGTCGTTCGGGTTGCCGTCCTCGTCCTCGCATGCGCTGATCGGTGGCGTCATCGGCGCGACCCTGGTGTCGGCCGGGACCGGGGCGATCCACGGCCACTCCATCGTGGCGAAGGTGGTCGTGCCGGCGGTGCTGTCGCCGGTGATCGCCGCGCTGGTCGCGTTCCTGGCCACCCGGGTGGCCTACCGCACGGCGCTGCCGTCCGAACGGCCCCGCAGCCACCGCTACTTCCGCTACGGCCAGCTCGCCTCGGCATCGCTGGTATCGCTGGCCCACGGCACCAACGACGCGCAAAAGACCATGGGTGTGATCACGCTCGCGCTGATAGCGGACCACCGGTTGGGTGCCAAGGCCGGGCCGCCGGCCTGGGTGATCGTGGCCTGTGCGCTGGCGATCGCGGCCGGGACCTACCTCGGTGGTTGGCGGGTGATCCGCACCATGGGGCACCGGCTGACTCACATCGAGCCACCGCAGGGCTTCGCGGCGCAGACCGCTGCCGCCGCGGTGTTGCTCACCGCCACCCAGGGTGGCCTGCCGCTGTCGACGACGCACATCACGTCCGGCGCGGTGTTGGGCAGCGGCGCCGGCCGCGTCGGCTCGCGGGTGCGCTGGCGGGTGGCCGGCTCGATGGTGGTGGCCTGGGTGCTCACCCTGCCGGCGGCGGCCCTGGTTGCGGCCGGCATCGGCGCGATCGTGGACGGCGGCGGCTCGGTCCAGGTCAGCATTGTGGCGGCGATCGCCGGCCTGGCGCTGCTCGGGGTTTGGCGCTGGTCGCACCGGAACCCGATCACCGCCGAGAACGTCAATGAGTACCACGAGCCGCCGCCGAAGCCCACGGTGCGCGAGTTGAAGCAGCCGGTGCTCCAGCAGCGGGCGAGCTGATCGGATGAGTGCTTATCTCGACCTGGCCACGCTGCGCAACGTGGTGGTGGTGGCCCTGGTGGCCGGAGTGGGGATTACCGCCCTGTTCTCGATCGCTATCCGAGCCCTGGTCACCGCCGACGAGCACCCGGACGCGGCGACCGGACGGCGGCTGATCGCTGCCGGCTGCCTGCTGGTGGTGCTGGCCACCATCGCGGTCGGCCTGTGGGCCGTGCTGGCCAAGTAGCCTGCTCGCTCCGCCGGCCTATCGGTTGTTCGTCCCGCAAATTGTGCGCAATGGCCACCATTTTGCGGGCACGTCGTGGCGGCTCAGGAAGTGGCAAGTAGCCGGTCCGTCCCGGTTCAGGCCGTACCGAATTGCCGGATCTTGGCCAGCCACGCTTCCGCGTCGCCGAAATCAGGATCGGCACAGCCGGCCAACACCGGGGCTTGCTTGCCGTCTTCGCGGCGGTAGGAGCCGAGGTAGCGAACCGCGGCACACACCCGGTACAGCGCGGCGAGCGCATCGGCCACCCGGGCGTCGGCGATGTGGCCCTCGCAGTCGATGGAGAAGCAGTACTGCCCGATCCGGCCCTTGGTCGGGCGCGACTCGATGCGGGTCAGATTGATGCCTCTGGTGGCGAACTCGGTCAGGATCTGCAGCAGCGCACCGGCATGGTCATCGCGTAGGTAGCTGACCAGCGTGGTCCGGTCGTTGCCGGTGGGTGGTGGCGGCGGTTGCGGCCGGCTCAGCAGCACAAACCGGGTGATCGCGCCCTCGTTGTCGGCGATGTCGTGGGCCAGCGTCTGCAAGCCGTACAGGCCGGCCGAAAGCGCCGGGGCGACCGCGGCGTCGTAGCAACCCTCGGCGACGGCCTGCGCGGCGGCCGCGGTCGAGGCGACCGGTTCGACCGTCGCCGACGGCAGGTGGGTCAGCAGGTAGCGACGAACCTGCGCCTCGGCGTGCGGGTGGGTAGCCACCGTGCGCAGGTCGGCCAGCGTTCGGCCGGGGCGGGCCATCAGATCGAAGATCACCGGCAGCAGGGTCTCGGCCAGGATCACCAGCGGCCGGTCACCGGCCAGCGCGTCCAGGGTGGCCGGCACCGCGCCTTCCACCGAGTTCTCCAGCGGGACGACCGCCGCCTCGACCGTCTCGTCGTGCACCGCGTCGATTGCCTGGGTCACGCTCGGGTACGGCACCAACTCCGGCTCGGCCGACAGTTGCTGGGCGGCGGCATGGGCAAAGGTGCCCCGGGGTCCGAGGAACGCGTAGCGAGCCGGCACCCGAGCAGCATAGAGCCGGCGGCCGGACGGCCTCAGCGGGTCATGGCCGCGGCGACCGCCTGCTCCTCCTCCGGCGACAGCGGGTGCTCGGCCACCCCCGCCGTCAGCGACTTGGCGTAGAGCCGGGTGTCGGACGTGCCGGCGATGGAGGTCAGCGTGATCCCGCTACCGCCGTCGTCCAGGATTGCCAGCGAAAACGACAACCGGCCGCTCAGCTCGTCGAAGGCGTCGTAGCGGACCAAGGCCACCCGGCGCAGCACCGTGCTCACCGACCTGGTCACCGACTCCACCGTGCCGGCTAACCGCTCGCGTTCGGTGGCGAGTTCGGCGTGCATCCGCTGGGCGGCGGCGGTCAGATCCCGTTGCAGTTCCAGGATGTCCTTGCGGACCGCTTCGCTGGCCGCCATGTGCCGATCGGCCAGCTCCAGAATGGTCTCCCGACCGGACGAGCCGCGCGACAGCAGGGTCACCGACCGACGCAGTTTCGCCAATGTTCGTAAGGCCAATACCCCGGTGATCAGGCCGGCGATACCGAAGCACACCGCGAAGATCGCGAGCCAGTCGTCCATTGGGCCCAGGGTATTGCCTGCCCGGCCGGTACCCGGCCAGGACACGGGCCGGGAGTCAGATCCGGTTTCGGCATCGGCACAATGGAAGGAGATGACCAATTTCCTCGCGGTCTTCGCGATCGCCTTCGGCGCCGTCCTGCTGGTGGAGCTGCCGGACAAGACCCTGGTCGCCACCCTGGTGTTGTCCACCAAGTACCGGCCGCGGCCGGTGCTCGCCGGGGTGGCGGCCGCCTTCGCGGTCCAGTGCGTCATCGCTGTTACCGCCGGTGGCCTGCTGCACCTGCTGCCGCATCGCGTGCTGGAGGCGATCGTGGCGGTGCTGTTCGCCACCGGAGCGGTGCTGCTACTGCGGGAGAGCTGGTCGGATGAGTCGGACAGCCAGCTCGACGACGGCCCAGCCGCCCCGGACGGTCCGGAGCCGGGCGGGGTGCTCACCGGGCGGCGGGTCTTCACCGTCTCGTTCGGGGTGCTGTTCGCTGCCGAGTGGGGCGACGCCTCGCAGTTGGCCACTGCCGGCTTGGTCGCCCGGTACGGCCAGCCGGTCGCGATCGGGCTCGGTGCCTTCCTCGCCCTGCTCGGCGTCGCCTGCCTGGCCGTGTTGCTGGGCAAGGTGGTGCTACGCCGGGTGCCGTTGCATTTGATCCACCGACTCGCCGCGGTGCTGTTCGCGGTCTTGGCGGTGCTAGCGGCGGTGGCCGCACTGCGTGCTGGCCACTCGGGATAGCCTGAAGTCCATGACCGTTCGGCTCCGCCCCGTCCTCGCCTCGTTGCCGGCCTACGTGCCGGGCAAGACCGTGCCGGGCGCCATCAAGCTGGCCAGCAATGAGAACTCCTACCCGCCGTTGCCGCATGTCATTGAGCGGATCAGCGAAGCGGCGAGCGGTATCAACCGGTACCCGGACACCAACTCCAGCATGCTGATGCAGGCGCTTGCCGGCCGGTACGAGGTGTCGGTGGACCAGCTGGTGGTCGGCTGCGGTTCGGTGTCGCTGTGCCAGCAGCTGGTGCTGGCGGCTGCCGGCCAGGGCGATGAGGTGCTGTTCGGCTGGCGGTCGTTCGAGGCGTACCCGATCATCACCGCGATCGCCGGGGGCACCGCGGTGCAGGTACCGCTGATGGATCACGTACACAACCTGACCGCGATGGCCGCCGCGATCACCGACCGCACCCGGTTGATCTTCGTCTGCAACCCGAACAACCCGACCGGCACGGTGGTTTCCGGCGCGGTGCTGATGGAATTCCTGGACAAGGTGCCGGGCGACGTCCTGGTGGTGGTGGACGAGGCCTACACCGAGTTCATCACCGACCCGACCGTCACCAGTGGCATCCGGCTGCTGGATCGGTACCCGAACCTGATCGTGCTGCGCACCTTCTCCAAGGCCTACGGGTTGGCCGGTCTGCGGATCGGGTACGGCATCGCGGCCGATCCGGCGGTGGCGATGGCGGTCCGGCAGACCCAGATCCCGTTCGCGGTGACCCAGCTGTCCGAGGCGGCGGCGTTGGCCAGCCTGGAGGACCAGGCCGAAAAGCAGCTCGCCGAGCGGGTGGCCGACCTGGTGGACGAGCGGGCGAGGGTGACCGCGGCGTTGCGGTCCTACGGTTACCAGGTGCCGGACTCGCAAGCGAACTTCATCTGGCTGTCGCAGGGGCCGGCGGCCGACGGCGGCATCGACGCGATGGAATTTGCTGCCGGCTGCGAGCGGTTCGGCCTTATCGGCCGGGCGTTCGCCGGCTCGGGTGTGCGGGTGACGATCAGCAACGCCGCCGAGAACGACCGGTTCCTCGAGGCGGCGCGGCAGCTACGCGAGAGCTGACCTGGTCCGAGAAGTGGAAGATCTCCCCCCGTAGTGCGTTTGGAGATCTTCCACCTCCCGGCGTCTGGTTACTTACCGAAGCGATGCCATTGCGGCTCGGATCCTCGGCAGCGGGCGGCATGCACCGCGCATGGGTGGCCGTAGACGAAGCAGTCCAAGCAGTGCGGCGGGGTGGATGCCTGGAATTCCAGCAACGCCCGCCCCTCGGCGACCGCGCTGGCGGCGATGGTGTGGGCGGTGGCGACGTCGCCGGTGAGCAGCATCAGCGCGGCCGTCCGGTTCAGTTCGGCTATCGAGGCCAGCCGGCGTTGCACGATGACCGAGGCCGGCTCGGAGATGGCCGCGATTCGGTCGTTGCGGGCCGCCTGCTCGCAGTGTTGCTGGGCGGCCGGGTCCAGCGGTCCGATGAAATCTGCGCTCATGGCCGCAGGCCGGCCTGGTAGACGGACAGCTGCTGCATGCTGGCCAGGTCCGCCGCGGTGTCCGGAATGAACAACCCGCCCGCCTCGATCAGGAACACCTGCTCGATGGCGCGGGCGGTGGCGAAGGAGCAGCTGGCCCGCCGGCCGGTCAGCAGGTGGTTCACCGTGGCATGGCCGAGGCCGGCGGCGCGGGCGAGCTCACGCTCGGACAGCCCGGAGACCTCGAGGCACTCAACCAGTGCCGCACGGCTGCGCAGTTGCATGCACGTGCCTCCTCAGCAACGCTGCCGGCCGGGGTCTTAGGGCCAAAATCAGCTTCCCGGCGAAAGTCGCTTGTCGTCGACGACCAACGACAGCTAATGTATCCGGGGGACAGGGCGTCTGCAAGACAGTTTTGCTGCGGGAGCAAGACGTAATGTCGGCGAGCATGGTTATGCTGGCGCCCTGCCCCGAAGTTCTATCGAAAGGGCTCGGCATACCGTGAGCAGCCTGTCGGACTACCTGAATGCGCACCTGCCGGAAGGTTGGCAGAAGCCGCAGCTGGTCGACGCGCTCAACGGCCGGCTCGATCGGGCGACGGTGTACAAGTACCTGGCCGGCAGCCATCCGCAGAACCCGCACGACAGCGTGCTTCAGGAGTTCGCCTCGGTGCTGCCGGGCGTCACCGTGGTCGACCTGCGAGCGGCGGCCAACCAGCCGGTCGGTGTCGAACAACCGTGGGTGCCGCCGATCGAGGCCAACCGGCTGACCCTGCCTCAGCGGCGGGCGCTCGAGGCGTTCATCAAGGCGACGGTGGCTGCCAGCGAGCTGCTACCGGCCGACCCGAGGCCGAGGCCGATGCCGGTCGCCGCCGTGCTGGCGGGTCCGACCGCGCCGGCCCCGCAGCCGACCACCGAGGAGCTGATCCCGGTCAGCGCGGTCACCGGCCAGCTATCGGCCGACGAGCGAGCCGAGGTACAGAGCTACATCGATCAGCTGACGGCGTCGGGACGAGCCGACTTGGCCGAGATGGTGGCCGCGTCCCTGGTGATCAGCTCGGCTTCGGAGACCGCGAGCAGCTCGTCCAGGGACTGACCGTCGCGCGGCTTGGCGGCCACCGCCACGTTTGCCGCTATACCGCTGGAGCCGAGCGCGCTGCGCAGCCGCAGCGCCAGTGAGTCCGCGTTCGGGCCGGGGCAATCGGCGAGCAGAATCGCCAGCCCCGACTTGCCGACCGTCCCGATAGCGTCGCAGCCGGCTTGCACCTGCGCGACGGTGGCGGCTGCCCGGGGGTCGTTGGTGTCGATCCGCAAGACCGATCCGGTGGCGCAGGCGTTGATCACCTCGGTGGCGACGGTCGTCCAGACCTTCTGCGACATGGTCCGGCAGTCCTTGCGGCCGGTCTCGCGGATCTCCGAGCGGATCGCCACCCGCTGGATTCCGATGGCGATCGGCAGCGATAGCCAGATCAGCGGTACATGGGCCCGCCAGCAGAGCACCTCGGCGATGCCGACCGAGATGGTCAACAGTTCGTTGAGGTGCATGCGCGGATTCAGCATGAACCGCAGCGACGGGAAGCCGGTGGACAGCCCGACGGCGACCGCGAGCGAGCTGGTTTCGACTACCGCGTAACAGAGCGCCGCCACCGCCAACCGGATGCCGGGCGGCCACGAGTTGGCCATGATGCCGCCCGCGGATTCGACGGCGATCAGCACGCAGGCGGTGGTATACACATGTCGATAGAGCTGCGCGGTGCCGGCAATGTTTCGCACCGGCCACTCGCAGATCATCGCGACAATGACCACCGCGCAGGACAACCGGACCGGCAACAATATGGCCGCGGGGAAGGTCCAGGTCGCCAGCAGGCTGAACGGCAACGCGCCGCGTCGGGCGGTGAGCGCTGTTCTGGCAGCCTCGGAGGTGAGCCGGTCGATCGAGTAGCCGATACTCAGCGAGGCGAGCAACGCCGCCATCCAGACGTTGGAGAGGGTGATCGGCGCCGAAACCGCGGCCGGGACGGCCACCGCGGCGACTTCGATAGCGAGCATGAGCGCCAGAACGGCGGCCGGAACCGTCCAGACCTGCCAATTCGCGATTTTCCGGCGCATGCCCGATCGTCTCCTTGATACTGGTCGCACTTCGCGAACGAGGAGGTGGTCAGCGTGTCCAACTGGATATGGTGACAGCATTCGTACGACGACACGCTTTAACGGACGGTTCCTACTCAGACTCGCACTGGGAGAGTAGCTGATCTGATGCTGATTGTCCTGACGTGTCCAGGAATTTAGGCACCAGGAAAGTCCTAATCCCATTGACCCGACGGCGCTTCGAACAACCGTTGATGAGAGTCGAGTGGGTGGCGAGGGCCGCCGGGCCGACTGAGCGCTGGTGAGCGCCGGGTTCGGCGGCCCCTCTGCGGGTACGGTGACTGCGAGTAATCAAAAGCCGCAGCGCTAGTCACGCTCTGCTCAGCATCGGCCGTTTTGTGCCGATGGGCAGGCGTGACTCATTCACGTCGTTCGGTGGGCTACCTACTGGTCGCGGTAATCGTCGTGACCGGCTGCCTGCTGTACGCGTTTCGGCGGCAGGGGCTGGAAGCGATCCAGGCCGGTAACCGCTCCGACAGTGCGGTGACCGCGTTAACCGCGATGCTCGATCAGGAAACCGGCCTGCGAGGCTTTCTATATACCGGCCGCGAGGACTTCCTCCAGCCCTACTTCACCGGGCAGGCTGCCTACGAGCAGGCCCGCCGTGAGGTATTCACCGCGGCGGGGCATGATCGCCGATCGCTGACCTTGGCCAGCAGCCAGGACAGCGCTGCCCGCAGCTGGCAGGCTTATGCCGCACGTGCCATCGCCGCCCGCCGGCAGTCCGGCGCCACCGCGAGTACCGCCGCGCAACTCAGCCAAGCGCTGCTCGGCAAACAGCAGATGGACCGCTTCCGCGACGTCAACACCCAGCTGCGGGCTCGGCTGAACGACCGGCGCAACGCCACGCTGCGCACCTCGGGCATGCAGGCCACCGCCATCGTGATACTGCTGGGCGGCCTGTTCGCGCTGGTCGGGTTGCTGCTGATGCAACGCTCGTCCCGGCTGGCCGTTGCACGCGGCGAAACCGAGCTCGGCTACCGGGCCCGGCAGCGGGAATTCTCCGACCTGGTCCAGGCGGTGGACAGCGAGGCCGAGGCGCACCAGCTGGTGCAACGGCACCTGGAGCGGGCCATCCCGGGCGCCCACGCCGCCGTGCTGATCCGCAACAACTCCGATAACCGGCTGCAAGCGGCCACCACGCCGGCCGCCGATTCGGTGCTCTGCCAGTCGCTGACCGATGCCGAACCCCGCGCCTGCCTGGCGATCCGGTTGGGACGGTGCCACCTGGACGGCACCGACCACGAAGAACTGCTGGCCTGTTCGGTGTGCAGCCACGTGCCCGGCACCGCCACCTGCGAACCACTGCTGGTCAGCGGCAAGGTCATCGGGTCGGTGCTGGTCGAGCGGTGGGAGCCGATGACCGAACCACAACGCCGGGCGCTCAATGACACCGTCTCGCAGGCCGCACCGGTGCTGGCCAACCTGAAGACCATCGCCATCGCCGAGAGCCGGGCGTCCACCGATGCGTTGACCGGCCTACCCAACCGGCGGGCGATGAACGACACGCTGAAGCGGATGGCCGCGCATGCCGGCCGCAGCGGCGAACCGCTATCGGCGATCGCGCTGGATCTGGACCACTTCAAGACCGTCAACGACCGGTACGGCCATGAGGTGGGGGACGCGGCGCTGTCCGCGGTCGGCGAGTGCCTACGGGAGAACCTGCGCCAGAGCGACTTCGCGGCCCGGGTCGGCGGCGAGGAGTTCCTGGTGCTGGCGCCCGATACCGACGTCGACGGTGCCCTGGTGCTGGCCGAGAAGCTCCGCGAGGCGCTGATGCGGGAGGAGATTCCGCACCTGTCGCAGCCGATTACCGCCAGCTTCGGGATCGCCGCGATCCCGTACCACGCCGGCGGCGCCGAGTTGCTGCTGCGCCGGGCCGACCGAGCCTGCTACCTGGCCAAGGACCGCGGCCGCAACCGGGTCCAGGTCGCGGTCAACGACGAGCCGGGCGAGCCGAGCGACCAGCCGGCCCAGGCAAGCGACCAGCGATCGTCCGGCCGCGGCCGCTACTCCGTGCCCCGCTCGCCGAGTGGCCGGGCCAGCGGGCGGGCCGCCTCGGCCACCGCGGCCGCCACCGAGGTCGGCACCGAAGGATCGAAGACCGACGGGACGATATAGGCCGGGTTGAGCTGGTCGTCGCTGACGCAGTGCGCGAGCGCGGTGGCCGCCCGAAGCAGCATCTCGGTAGTGACCTGGCTGGCATGCGAGTCCAGCAGCCCCCGGAACACGCCGGGAAAGGCCAGCACGTTATTGATCTGGTTGGGGTAGTCCGACCGCCCGGTGGCCAGGATGGTGGCGTACTGCCGGGCCGCGTCCACGTCGGTCTCCGGGTCCGGGTTCGCCAGCGCGAATACCACCGGATCCTCGGCCATGTCCGCGATCCACTCGGCCGGCAGCACCCTGGGCGCGGACACCCCGATGAATACGTCGGCACCGCGCAGCGCGTCATGCAGGTCACCGGTCACCGCCTCCGGGTTCGTCCGAACCGCCAGCGACAGCTTGGCCGCGCTCAGCGAACCGTCCATCGGCGACAGGATGCCCTCCCGGTCCCAGACCAGGATGTGCCGCACCCCGGCGGCCAGCAGCAGATCCACGATGGCGGTGCCGGCCGCGCCGCCGCCCGCGATCACCACCCGGACCTGGCCCAGCGCCTTACGTACGCAGCGCAGCGCGTTGGTCAGCGCGGCGAGAACCACGATCGCGGTGCCGTGCTGGTCGTCGTGGAACACCGGGATGTCGAGCAGTAGTCGCAGCCGGGCCTCGATCTCGAAGCAGCGCGGCGCGGAGATGTCCTCCAGGTTGATGCCGCCGAAGCCGGGCGCGATCAGCCGCACCACCTCCACGATCCGGTCGGTGTCCTGGGTGTCCAGGCAGATCGGCCAGGCGTCGATGTTGGCGAACCGCTTGAACAGCGCTGCCTTGCCCTCCATCACCGGCAGCGCGGCACCCGGGCCCAGGTTGCCCAGGCCCAGCACCGCCGAACCATCGGTCACCACGGCCACCGAGTTGCCCTTGATGGTCAGCTTCGCAACGTCCTCCGGGTGCTCAGCCAGCGCCAGTGACACCCGGCCGACCCCGGGCGTGTAGGCCATCGACAGGTCGTCCCGGGTCTTCAACGGCACCCGGGACTCGACCGAGATCTTGCCGCCCAGGTGCAATAGAAAGGTCCGGTCGGACACCCGGTGCACCTCGATGCCGGACAGTGCCCGCAGGCCCTGCACGATCTGCGCGGCGTGCTCACCGTTCACCGCCGAGCAGGTGACGTCGATGGTGATCCGGTCGTGCCGCGAGTCCGAGACGTCCACGGCGGTGACCAGGCCGCCGGCCTCGGACACCGCGGTGGCCACCCGTCCCACCACCGAGGAGTCGGGAACCGCGTAAATCCGCACGGTGATCGAGTACGACGCCGAGGTCGGGACGGGCCGGGGCCGGGCGGTATCAGGTTCGGACATGGGAGTCATCCTCGCAAACCTGCGGCGCACGGCACGCTCCGGCCGAGCGGGTGTGGCGAGTCGCGGCCGGCTGCCTGTGGTTCCATTAGAGGGTTGCGACGGCAATGACGCCGTGGCAGCGCACCTGGTACGACCCCGCACCGCCACGCCCTGGCGGCGAGCCAGCCTGATCCAGTCACAACGAGGTGACAGAGCACATGACCGACGTTTCTCGAGCCGAGGCCAATCCCGCCGGGGCCGACAGCCAGCAGCGCGCCGAGGTCTTCCGCCAGCGCTACCTGCTCCGCGCGAACAGCCAGCTGCCCGGCCGTCAGTCGCACCTGCTGGAGGAGCTGGCCGCGGCGCACTTCGCCGCCGGGAAGGTGCGCCGGGCCGGCGAGGTAGTCCTATCGATGCGGGACTTGGACGGCGACACCACGGCAATCGACATCGTCACCACCGACGCGCCGTACCTGGTGGACTCGCTGCGGGCCGAGCTGGAACGCACCGGCCACCAGATCGAGCACTTCCTGCACCCGCAGATCGTGGTGTGCCGGGACGACGAGGGCCGGATCGGTGCGGTGCTGGATCTGGACGACACCGCGGAGCTGCCCGCGAGCGCGGTGGCCGAGTCCTGGATGCACATCGAGACCGCGCTGATCCCGCCCACCGATCAGGCCGATGTGGCCGCCGACCTGCGCCGGGTGCTGACCGACGTGCACAACGCGGTTGCCGACGCGCCGGGCATGTACGCGCTGATTCGGGAACTGGCCGACCGGATCGAGGCGGATCCCGGCGAGTTCGACCGCGACACCTCGACCGAGGCCGGCGCGCTGCTGCGCTGGCTGGCCGACGGCAACTTCATGATCCTCGGCCACGCCGCCTACTCAGCCAACCAGCTGACCAACCCGTCCCGCTCGGCGACCTCGGCCGACTCCGAGCAGGGCGTGCTGCGCGGCCAGGCCAGCATCTCGCCGCTGGAGCTGCTGCCCGCCTACCGCTCCGGCGCCCCACTGGTGATCTTCAAGTCCCCGATGGTGTCCACCGTCCGGCGCTCCACCCGATACGACTGCGTCACCGTGATCGCGCCGGACGGCGGTGACCAGGACGCCCGGATCCACGTCTTTCTCGGCCTGATCACCGACGAGACCGACGGCACGGTCGGCCGAGTGCCGGTGGTCCGCCGCCGGATCGCCGAGATCCTGAGCCGGTCTGGCGTGCGCGCTCAAAGCCACACCGGCCGGCAGCTGCTGGCCGCGCTGCGCACGTTGCCCCGCGACGAACTGCTGGAGGCGCCGACGCCGGATCTGCTCCGGCTGGCCCAGCTGGTGGTCGATCGGGCCGAGCGGAACGGTATCGGGGTGTTCGCCCGGGTCCACCTCAACCGGGACTTCGTCACCGTGCTGGTCTACTTCCCCGGTGACCGGCTCGGCCCGGAGACCCGGCGGCGGGTGCGCGAGGTGGTGCTGGCGCACTGGCCGGGCAAGATCATCGGTCGGGACGACCGGATCGTCGAGCTCGACATGGCGCGGATGCAGTTCCTGATCGCGCTGCGACCGGGCGAGGAGGTGCCGAACCCAGACCGGTCGATGGTCGAGAGCGCGGTCGCCCGGGTCACCCGCCGGTGGAGCGACGACCTGGCCGACCTGCTCACGCTGGGTCTCGGCGAGCAGGAGGCCGCGCGGCTGCTGCGCCGCTACACCGGAGCGTTTCCCGAGGCATACAAAGAGGATTTCGGCGCGTCCACGGCGGTTGCCGACCTGCGCAAGCTGGAACAGCTACCCGATCTGGACGGGCTCAGCTTCGATGTCTACACACCCGGGCCGGACGACCCGGCCGACCGCCGGCTCAAGATCTTCCGCACCGGCACCCCGCTCTCGCTCGGCCGCACGCTGCCCATGCTGGAGCTGATGGGCATCGAGGTGCTGGACGAACGTCCTTATGAAATAGAGCGAACCGACGGCACCGCGGCCTGGGTGTACGACTTCGGGCTCAAGCTCGGCGAGGGCGTGGACTTCGGCCCGGAACGCTCGCTGGCGGTGCTCGACACGCTGCGGGTGCTCTGGCAGGGCGGAGTGGAGCAGGACGGCTTCAACGCCCTGGTGGTGCGAGCCGGCCTGACCTGGCAGCAGACCACCGTGCTGCGGGCCTACGCCAAGTACCTGCGGCAGGCCGGAACCACCTTCAGCCAGGGCTATATCGAGCAGACCCTGAGCCAGAACACCGCGATCGCCCGGCTGCTGGTCGAGCTGTTCGAGGCCAGGTTCGACCCGAGGCTGGACGAGGCGAGCTCGGCGTCCGCTCAGGAGGCTGCTCGGACCGCCATCGATGACGCGCTGGCCGGGGTGTCCAGCCTGGACCAGGACCGGATCCTGCGCTCATTGCTGGATGTCATCAACGCTTCGCTGCGAACCAACTACTACCGGCGGGACGCCGACGGCAACCCGTCCGCGGCACTGGCCGTCAAGCTGGACTCGCGGGCGGTGGCCGAACTACCCGAGCCGCGCCCCAAGTTCGAAATTTGGGTGTACTCGCCGCGGGTGGAGGGCGTCCATCTGCGGTTCGGCTCGGTGGCCCGAGGTGGCCTGCGCTGGTCGGATCGTCGGGAGGACTTCCGCACCGAGGTGCTCGGCCTGGTCAAGGCCCAGATGGTGAAGAACACCGTTATCGTGCCGGTCGGTTCCAAGGGCGGGTTCGTCGCCAAGTCGCTGCCGGATCCCGCGGTGGATCGCGACGCCTGGTTCGCCGAAGGGGTCGCCTGCTACAAGGTGTTCGTCACCTCGCTGCTGGAGTTGACCGACAACTACCGACGCAACGCCGACGGGGTGCAGTACGTCGCCAAGCCGCCGGCCACCCGGTGCTACGACGGGGACGACCCGTACCTGGTGGTGGCTGCCGACAAGGGCACCGCCACCTTCTCCGACATCGCCAACGGGATCGCCATCGATCGCGGCTTCTGGCTGGGCGATGCCTTCGCCTCAGGTGGTTCGGTCGGCTATGACCACAAGGCCATGGGCATCACCGCAAAGGGTGCCTGGGAGTCGGTGAAGTACCACTTCCGCGAGCTGGGCGTCGACACCCAGCGGCAGGACTTCACCGTGGTGGGCATCGGTGACATGTCCGGTGACGTGTTCGGCAACGGCATGCTGCTGAGCAAGCACATCCGGCTATTGGCCGCCTTCGACCACCGGCACATCTTCCTCGACCCGAACCCGGATGCCGAGACCTCGTTCGCCGAGCGGCAGCGGTTGTTCGCCTTGCCGCGCTCGAGCTGGGCCGACTACGACCCGGCCCTGATCTCGGCCGGCGGCGGGGTTTTCGCCCGCACCATGAAGTCGATTCCGGTGAGCGCCGAGGTGGCCGAAGCGCTGGGTATCAGCGCCGGCGGCTGCTCGCTGGCGCCCGCGGCGCTGATCCACGCCATCCTTACCGCACCGGTCGACCTGCTCTGGAACGGCGGCATCGGCACCTACGTCAAGGCCTCCACCGAGACCAACCTGGACGCCGGCGACAAGGCGAACGACGCGTTGCGGGCCAACGGTGATGAGTTGCGAGCGAAGGTGGTCGGGGAGGGCGGCAACCTCGGCCTCACCCAACGCGGCCGGATCGAGTACGCCCGCGCCGGCGGCCGGGTGAACACCGACGCGATCGACAACTCGGCCGGGGTGGACACCTCCGACCACGAGGTCAATATCAAGATCCTGCTCGACTCAGCCGTCCGCGCCGGCCTGCTCGACACGCCGCACCGTAACGAGCTGTTGGCCTCGGTAACCGATGAGGTGGCCCGGCTGGTGCTGGTGGACAACTACCAGCAGAACGTCCTGCTCGGGGTCGCCCGGCACGGTGCCCGGGCGCTGGTCTCGGTGCACCGCCGATTGATCATGCAAATGGAAAAGGCCGGCCTGCTCGATCGGCACATCGAGTTCTTGCCGTCGGACAAGGAACTTGCCGCTCGGGAGGCCGAGCACACCGGGCTCACCTCACCGGAACTGGCGGTGCTCGCCGCCTACGTCAAGATCGCGCTGGCCGAACGGCTCAGCGACTCGACGCTGCCGGACGAGCCGTGGTTCCAGCAGGTGCTGCGCGAGTATTTCCCCCATCCGATCGCCCAGCAGTTGGCATCCTCGCTGGATGAGCATCCGCTGCGCCGGGAGATCATCACCACCTGCGTGGTGAACGACATGGTCAACCGCGGCGGTACCACCTTCGTCTTCCGGGCGCAGGAGGAGACCGGTGCGGACGCCGCGACGGTGGCGCGCGCCTACACCGTGGTCCGCGAGGTGTTCGGGTTGCCGGCGATCTGGCAGGAGTTGCAGGCGCTGGATAACCACGTGCCGACCAATGCCCAGCACATCGGCTACCGCGAGGTACGTCGGACGGTGGACCGGGCGGTGCGCTGGCTGATCGACGTGCGGTTCCCGATCGGAGACGTGGCCACCGAGATCGCCCGGTTCAAGCCGGCCGTGGACGCGTTGACGCCGAAGGTGCCCGACCTGCTGCGCGGCCGGGAGCGGGAAAACCACTATGCCGACGTGGACCGGCTGATCGGGCACGGCCTGCCCCGCGAGCTGGCGCTGCGGATCACCAACCTGCTCACCTCGTTCCTGCTGTTGGACGTGGTCGAGATCGCGGTTGCGAACGACCGGTCGCCGGAGGAGATCGCGGACCTGCACTTCGCGCTGTCCGAACAGCTCAGCGCGGACGACATCCTGTCCGCCGTGACGAACCTGCCGCGCGAGGATCGCTGGTCGGCGCTGGCTCGGGCCGCGATCCGGCACGACGTGTACGCCGCCCTCGCCGCGATCACCACCTCGGTGTTGCGCAACACCGACTCCGACCTGCTCGCCACCGAGCGAATGGCTCAGTGGGCACAGCAGAATCCGGAACGGATCGAGCGGGCCCGGGCCACCTTCGCCGAGGCGCTGTCCCGGGATGAGATAGATCTGGCGACGCTGTCGGTGGCGCTGCGGGTGATGCGTAGCCTGCCCAGCTGAGCCCGTTGCGGCTTAGGACTTGGTGGCGCTCCACGGACCGCCGGGTGCCCCACCGATCTGGTAGCTGCCGGACATCGAATTGCCGGACACCTTGCCGGAGTAGGTGATCGCGGCCGAGCCGACGGTGCCGAAGCTGATCGTGTCACCGCTGACCGTGCCGGTCAGCGGCGTTTCGCCGGGGCTCGTCGAAAGGTTGATGGTGCCGGTCAGGGTCGACCCGGTTTGCACCCAGGTGAGCTTGAACGTGCCGGTGAACGCGCCGCTGTACTGCCCGGACCAGGTGCCCGACAGGTCGCTCTTGGCGGCGGCGGTGGTGGTGGGCGCCGCCGGGGTGGACGAGCTGGGCAAGGTGGTGCTGGCGGTCGTCGGCAGCGAGATGCTGTTCCGCGCGGTCGGCGGTGGCGACTTGGCCTTGCTGCTGCTGCATCCGGTGACCAGAGCCGCCAGGCAGGCCAGGCAAGCTAGCCAAGCGGTGGTCGCTGCGCCGCGGCTGCGGCGAGCTGGCTGGGTTAGGCGTCGCATGGCTTCGTCCTCGGTCGGGCTGGTCCGCTAATTGTCGGTATGGCTACTCAAGCCGGTGCGGACAGGTTGCGCATCCGTAGCCACTACGTACTGGCTACCGATGTGCCCTCCCCGGCCGGCGCGCGATGCTGGCCGGTGTCAAGAACTCGATCGCCGGGACGGGCCCGCGCCGGTCGCGGTACGGTGCGAGCCATGGCCCATCGGTGGCCCTTCGTCGGTCGTGCCGAAGAGCTGGCGCGCATCGACTCGTTGGTGACCTCCGGTGTCGGCGCACTCATCGTCGGTGAGCCGGGCATCGGCAAGACCGCGCTGGCCCGGCGCGCGGAGGAAACCATCGGCCGGACCATGCCGGTCGGCCGCGTGGTCGGACACGCGGTATCCAATGGCGCCCCGTTCGAGGCCTTCGCGGCGGCGCTGCGGGCCGCCGACACGTCGCTCCTACACCCCGTCGAGGTGGCGCGTCGGGTGTCCGAGGCGTTCGCCCGACCGGCCGGTAGCCGGGTGCTGTTCGTGGTCGATGACGCCCAACTGCTCGACCCGCGCTCGGCACAGGTGCTGCTCCAGCTGGTCGCCGACTCCCAGGCCACGGTGCTGGCGACCGCCCGCAATCTCCAGCTGCCCGCCGGCATCGAGCGGTTGTGGTGCGATGGCTGGTGCGAGCGGATCGAACTGGCCGGTTTGACCGACGACCAGGTTGCCGAGCTCATCGAGGCCGTGCTCGGCGGCCCGGTCGACTCGGCGGTAGCTCGGGCGTTCGCCGGCCGGGCCCAGGGCAATCCGCTGTTGCTGCGCGAGCTGGTCAGCGCCGCGCTGGAGGTGTCCACCCTGGTGTGGCGGGGCACCGCCTGGACGTTGGCCGGCGAGCCGCCGATCAGTAGCGGTGTCCGGGAGCTGATCCGGTCCCGGCTGGCCGCACTGCCGGACGCGCAGCGGTCCGCGCTGGAAACGGTGGCTGCCGGCGAGCCGCTGGCGATCTCGGTGGTCACCACCCTGGTCGGGGAGAGCGTGCTGGACGAGCTGGACGCCGACCGGCTGATCACCGTCCGTACCGGGCTGGCCGGCCCCGAGGTCAGCAGCGCGCACCCACTGCACGGTGAGGTGCTGCGCGCCGACATACCGCCGTTGCGGCTGCGCCGGCTTCGGTTGTCACTGGCGAGCAAGCTGGAGGCGATCGAGCACCCGTCGCCGCACGACTTGGTCCGCGCCGCGCTGTGGCGGCTGGAGAGCGGATGGTCCAATGACCCGGAGCGGCTGCTGGCGGCCGCCCGAGCGGCGCGCACGCTAAGCCTGGACACCGCCGAGCGGTTGGCCCGGCACGCGCACGAGGTAACCGGCTCCATGCAGGCAACGCTGCTGCTCGCCGAGATCCTCACCCACGCCGGACGCACTGCCGAGGCCAGCAAGCTGACCGAGGCGTTGCCGCCGGACTCGCTCACCTCAGCCGACCGGGAAGCGCTGGTGTACTGCGCCGCGGTCGGGCAGGGCCTGCTGACCGGCGATGCCGGCGGCGCCGCCGATCTGGTGGCCGGGGTGATGGCCGGTGAGCCGGCCGCCAGCGATCAACTGCGTGGGCTGTACGCATCGCTGCTGGCCTTCGACGGACGGTTGGCCGACGCGATCGCGGTGGCCGGCGTCCTCGTCGACGACCCGGCCGTGCACCCGGTGGCCCGGACGCACGCGGCAATCGCGGCGGTGGGGGCCGAGTACTGGCTCGGCCATACCCGCCGGGCGGTCGCGCTGGCCGACGCCGTCGGCCCAATCGCCGCGACGGTCCGGGACGTGGTGCCGTTCGGCGCGGCCAGTATTGAGCTGATCGCGATCTGCGCCCTGCTCGAAGAGGGCGAGCTGGACCGTGCCGAGGAACGCGCACTCCGGATGCGGGAACAGGCCGTGGCCGACCACGACCCGTTCACCGGCCCGCGCGGCGAGTACTGCCTGGCCCGGGTGGCGCTCATGCGCGGCCGGCCGACCACCGCGCTGCGGGGATTCCGCCGTTGCCTGGGCTCATTGACCCCGTTCGACCAGTCGTTCCTGCGGCATATCAGTTCGATGCTGGCCCGGGCGGCGGCAACCGTCGGAGATCTGAGCGCCGCTCAGCAGAGCCTGGACGCCTGCGCGGATGCGCCGCGAATGAAGATGTACGAACCGGAGTTCGAGCTGGCGGTGGCGGCGGTGCAGGCCGCCGGGCTGCGGATGGCCGAGGCCGCCGACCATGCGGCCTGGGCCGCCGGCCTGGCCGCTGACCGGGAGCAATGGAACGTCGCCCTTGCGGGCTATCACGATGCGGCCCGCTACGGCGCCGCCCGAGCCATCCTGATCCCGCTGCGGGAGGCCGCCACTCACGTCGACGGGACGTTCGCCTGGTGCCTGATCGACCACGCCTCGGCCTTGGCCGCCCGCGACCCGGTCGGCTTGGATGAGGTCGCCCGCCGGTTCGAGGCGCACCACGCGATGCTGCTGGCGGCCGAGGCCGCTGCCGAGGCTGCGCTGGCGCATACCGCTGCCGGGCACCCTCGTCCGGCTCGGGCCAGCGCGGCCCAAGCGGCGCTGCTGTGGGCGCGCTGCGAGGGTGCGGTGACGCCCTGGCTGGCCGGCGCCGCGGTGGCGGTGCCGCTGACTACCCGGGAACGGCAGATTGCCGCGTTGGCGGCCAGTGGCGACTCCGACGCTGCCATCGCCGACCGGCTCGGTATCTCCGCTCGCACCGTGCAGACGCATCTGGCCCGGGTCTACGACAAACTCGGCATCAACCGCCGGACCGATATCGGCAGCCGTCTGAGCGTCTGACGTTTGCCGGTAGCGGTCAGTGGGTGGACGCCAGCCCGGTGTGGCTCGACCGGTTGAGCAGCCCGCGGGCCCATACCGTGGTCTGCCCGGGCCCGCTGCCGGCCGACACCCCCCAGTCCTCGGCCAGTGCGGCGACGATGGTCAGGCCGCGCCCGCTCAGGTCGCGAGCGCCGGCCACCCGCGAGCCGATCCGGTGCGGGCTGCCACCGTCGGTGACCGAAATCCGGTAACCGTCGCCGTCCAGCAGCCATTCGACGGCGAGTTGCCCGGACGGTAGCGGGGCGGCATGCCGGACCGCATTGCTCACCAACTCGCTGGCGATCAGGGCCGCATCGAAGGCGTCCTCTTCGGACGCGCCCGCGTCGAGAAAGGCCGCCTGGACTTCTCTCCGGACGATCGAGGCGCTGGACGGGGTATGCCGCACGATCAATATGGACATCGAACCCCTCCCGCCTCGCTGGTCGGCCACTGCTCCGGCCGTCCCGCTGCGCGCCCCCCGGTCGGTAAAGGTTGTACCCGCAATCTTGACCGGATAAACAGCAGGAAGGCCGAATCCAGGCACACTGCCTAGCAACTCATCGGGAACGCTACTGGCTGTAGCGAAATCTCGCCTTTCGGAAAGCGCGGTGTGATCAGGCGTATCCGAGTTGGCCGCGCACCTGGCGCGGCCGGTTGGTGATGATCGCGTCGACGCCCAATTCGTGGACCAGTTCGACGTCGGCCGGCTCGTCGACCGTCCAGCAGTACACCCGGTTGCCGGCGGCATGCACCCGCTCGGCGTAGCTCGGCTCACTGCGCAGCGCCCCGATCCCGGGTCCGGCGGTGTGCACCCCGGCCGGCAGGGTGCCGGCGCGGCGCAGCAGCGAAGCCCGATCCAGCAGCAGCACCAGCGGTACCGCCGGCGCCAGTAGCCGCACCCGGCGCAGCGCCACGCTGGCGAAGCTCATGATGGTGACCCGGTGCTCGGCTTCTGCGTCGCCGGCCCAGCCGAACCGCCGGAGCATCCGGACCAGCTCCTGCTCGACCAAGCCGCCGTACCGGGTGGGATGTTTGGTCTCGATCAGCAGCTTCACCGGCCGGTCGGTGTCGGCGACCACCGATAGCAGGTTTTCCAGGGTGAGCACGGTCGGGCTGCCCGGGGCCAGCCGGTCCGGGGCCACCCCGGCCAGATACGGCTGCTCGAGCAGTTCGTCGGCCGAGGCCGGCAGGTCGTCATGCCAGGACTGGAAGTCCAGGCTTTCCAGGCCGGACAGGTCGAGTTCGCTGACGATGCCCTGCCCGTTGGAGGTGCGGTTTACCGTCCGGTCGTGGACGCACACCAGGTGCCCGTCCCGGGTCAGCCGGACGTCACACTCCAAGCCGTCCGCGCCGTCCTCGATCGCTTGCAGGTACGCCGGCAGCGTGTGCTCGGCCACCTCGGAGGACGCGCCCCGGTGCGCGATCACCAGCGGGTGCGCGCAGGGCGGCCGTGGTGGGCGGCGGCTGCGGGATAGCGGACGGACCATGGCGGGTTAGCTGCCGGCCGGGTGGGTCACTACTTGACCAGCCTGGATAGCCGTCTGTCGGCCAGGTTCTTGCCGCCGGTCTGACAGGTCGGGCAGTACTGCAACGACTTGTCGGCGAACGAGACCTCGCGCACGGTGTCCCCGCAGACCGGGCAGGGCAGCCCGGTGCGGGCGTGTACCGACAGGCCGCTGCGCTTCTCCGACTTCAGGGTGGCCGCCTGCTGGCCGACGGATCGCTGGACGGCGTCGGACAGCGTCTTACGCATCGCGTCGTACAGCGTGCTGACCTGGGCCGGGGTCAGCCGGGCCGCGATCGCGAACGGCGACAGCTTGGCCGCGTGCAGGATCTCGTCGGAGTAGGCGTTGCCCACGCCGGCCAGCACCGACTGGGTAGTGAGCGCGCCCTTGAGCTGGCCCCGTTGGCCGGCGAGCACGGCGGCGAACTCGTCCAGGCTGATCCGCATCGCGTCCGGACCGAGCCGGGCGATGCCGGGAACGTCCATCGGATCACGCACCAGGTACACCGCGAGCCGCTTCTGGGTGCCCGCCTCGGTGAGGTCGAAGCCGGCCGCGGCGTCCGACTCGGGCTCGGCGGCATTCGGATCCGGGGCCAGATGCAGCCGGAAGGCCAGCGGGCCCCGGCCGGGCTTAGGTGGGACGGGCGAGAGCTTCTCCCGCCATTGCAGCCAGCCGCCGCGGGACAGGTGAGTGATCAGGTGCAGGCCGTCGATGTCCAGGTCCAGGAACTTGCCATGCCGGTCCGCCCCGGTGACGGTCAGCCCGTTGATCGCACTGAGCGGCGGGTCGAAGGTCTTGACCGCGCTGAACGCGGCCACGTCGGAACGGATCACGATGCGTCCGACTGCGCGCTCGCGTAGGAAGGCGGCCAACGCTTCGATCTCCGGTAGTTCCGGCATGTGACCAGCGTAGTAGCCGGGATACCCAGTCGGGCCCGTCGGCGCCGGCTGGCGCGCCGCGGGCAAACCCGCCACTAGGCTGACCCGATGCCCACCCAGCGTGCCTGGCGTCTCCGCGGCCGGCGGCCGATCAAGGGGCGGCGTTCGTGGCGCTGGCTTCGTGGAATCCTGCTGGCATTGCTAGTGATATGGCTGCTCGGCTGCTATCTGGTGCTGGTCGAGCCGACCGTGAACAAGCCGGCCAGGGCAGACGCGATCCTGGTGCTCGGGCCGCCGGATGTGGACGGCCGGGCCGAGGCCGGCTACGCGCTGGCCCGAGCTGGCTACGCGAACACCGTTGTGGTATCGGTGGAATCCGAGCTGCAACGGCAGGTCAAGGGCGCCTGCCGCAATCAGAATCCCGGCTACCAGGTGATCTGTTTCCGGCCGGATCCGGGCACCACCCGCGGCGAGGCCAGGGAGATCGGCCGGTTGGCTCGCGAGCACCACTGGACGTCCGTCATCGTGATCACCTCGACCTATCACATCTCGCGGGCCCGGCTGATCATCGAGCGGTGCATGCCGGGAACCGTGCTGATGGTGGCCGCGCCCGGCAAGCCGGCGCTAGTCACCTGGGCGAAGCAGTTCTTCTACCAGACCGCCGCCTACGCCAAGGCTTTTGCCTCGCCGGGCTGCTGAGCAGCGCGGCGGACGCTGACGGAGCCGGCGGCCGGTCAGGTCTGATCGGTGAACAGCCCGACCGGGCAGCTCACCCCGGTCGCGAATACCGGGCAATACCCGTACGGGTTCTTCGCCAGGTACTGCTGGTGATATCCCTCGGCGTAGTAGAACTCGCCGAGCGGGGCGATCTCGGTGGTGACCGCGCCGTAGCCGGCCTGGGCCAGCCGCTCGCCGAACGCCTTCGCCGCCGCTTCGGCCTGGGCCTGCTGCTCGTCCGAGGTGTAGTACACCGCCGAGCGGTACTGGCTGCCGACGTCGTTGCCCTGGCGCATGCCCTGGGTCGGATCGTGGTTTTCGAAAAACACCTTCAGCAGCTCGGCGTAGCTGATCTCGGACTCGTCGAAGAAGATCCGTACCACCTCGGCGTGCCCGGTCCGTCCGGTGCAGGTCTGCTCGTAGGTCGGGTACGGGGTGATGCCCCCGGAGTAGCCGACCGCGGTCGACCAGACCCGCGGCAGTTCCCAGAAGTCCTTCTCGGCGCCCCAGAAACAACCCATACCGAAGACTGCGGTGCTCAAGCCGTCCCGCTCGAACGGCTCCCGGATCCGGCGACCGGTGACGTAGTGGGTTTCCGGCACCTGGTACTGGTACTGCTGCTGGCCGCGCAGCGCGTTTTCGGCGGTCACCATCTCGATCTTCGGACGGAACAGGCTCATGCTTCCAGGCTATCGCCATCTGCTCTTCGCGCGAGCGCTCATCGCCCGCTCGCTCCGGTCCTCACTCGCTGGCGCTCGCTGCGATCCTCACTCGCTATAGCCATCTGCATCTGCTGTTCGCGGGAGCGTGCCTCGATTTGTCCCGGATTTTGTGCGGTATGGGCGGCATTCCGGGGGACCCATCGTTGGCGCGGGTAGGCTGGGCGAATGACCGAGTGGGGCATCGACACGCTATTCAATCCGGGCAAGCGCCATATGGACGAAGAAAAGCGCCGGTTGCAGTCGACCCGCGAAGAGATCGGCGACTCCTCCGGCGGCCGGCGGATCGACCTGGAATCCGGCGTGGTGCGGATCACCCGCCGCCAGCCGGCCGAATCGGCCGAGAACGAAGCCGAGGATCAAGCCGAAGCCGAAGCCGAGAACCAAGCCGAAGCCGAGACGTCCGAAACGGAAGTAGTCGAGGCCGAAGTAGCCGACGGCCAGGCCTGATTCGGCTTCGACCGGTTAGCGCGCCCGCAGGATGATGCACCGGGTGGACCGCACCGCACCAAGGCTGTTCTTCACCGCCAGTTGCGCGAAGTACCACCGTCCGCTGACCAGGTTGGTCATGGTGTAGCTGTTGCCGGTGGTGGTCACCGTCCAGTTGGGACGGACGCACTCCGGATCGACGAACCGGGTCAGCCGGTAGTAGGCCACCACCCCGTTGCCGGTGGACGGCAGCGACCAGTTCACCCGGATCGCCTTGCTCAGGTTGGCCGTGCGCACCGTCGGTACCGCCGGCAGGTTGCTGGTGTTGAAGGTGGTGGCCGGCACTCCGGCGATCCGAAGCTGGTAGCGGTGGCCGGCGGTGAACGGGGCCGACGCGTAGTAGAGCGCGGCCTTGGTCACCCGGTTCGTGCCGAGCAGGAAGATCTTGGCCAGCGAGCCGGCCGGGTACTGGCTGGCGGTCAGCGAGCAGGTCGGCAGCGCCCGGCCGGTAGACAGGTCGACGATGCTGCCCGGTCCCTGCGCGGCCCGCGAGTTGAGCGGCCACTGCATGATGATCGGCGCCGACACGGCCGTCAGGTTTCCCCAGGAATGGCAGGGCGAACTGGCCAGGGTGGACCGGAACGGCTCCGGCGACTCGGTGCCGACCTGGTAGGACAGCAGCGGAGAGGCCGCGCCGGTGGCCGGAAAGGCCAGCGTCTGGCCGTTGTAACTGCCGGTCCGGCCCCGGTAGACGTCGGTCCCGGCGGTGAACTTGTACGCGTCGGGTTGCGCCCCGGTCGGGCTCGGCGTGAAGTACGAGGCGTAGCCGGTGCTGCGCAGCCGGGGGTCCAGCAGCGTCAGCGCGTGGAAGGCCGACACGAACCAGTTCGTCACCGCGACCCGGTCCGGCACCTGGGCATTGACCCGGGTGATGTTGCTGTTGTTCGCGGCCGCCTTGCCGCCGGCGGTGGCGTAGGGGTTGGCGCCGCAGTTCGCCTGCCGGGTGACCAACTCGTCGTGCACGTTGGTCTCACAGCTCAGGGAGTGGTTGGCGAGGTAGCGCACATGCATGCTTTCCTGCGCCTCGAAGATGGGGTTGCGGCCGACCGCACTCAGCCCGCCCAGGCTGCGGTAGTAGCTGATCCAGGCATAACCACTTAGGTCGGACGTCGGCGCCGTGTTGCCCGCGGTGACGTTTGCCTCGGATGCGTTGGACGGAAGGTAGAGCGCCAGACCGGTAATCAGAGCCAGTACTACGCCCAGGTGCCGCGCTGTTTTGCGGTTACCTGCTGCCATTGAACACTCCCTGCGATTTAGGTGCTACAGAGAGTGACTCTTACAGGTACCCTGCAAGACACGCCTTACTTTGGCTTAACGTAACCTAATTGTTACCAGAGTGACTGGAGTTACTGCTGGGATTTAAGCCGAGTCAGCGGGACGCAAGGTTGGCATACGCCAACAGCGCCGAAGTGACCGGCTGACCCAGCGCCGGACGGTCGGCGGCGACCGCCGAAACCGGCCCGTCCAACCGGGTTCGTAGATAACTATCGGCCAGTATCGAGCGGGATTGATCGGTTGCGGACCGCACCAGCAGGTGGGCCTGCAGGGTTCGGGCGAGCTGGCCGGCCAGCGACCGAGCCGACCGGGCATCGGCGTCCGGGTCGGCGCCCAGTGCCGCGAGCCGCTTGCCAAGTTCGTCAACCGCCGCGTCCAGTCGCGGATCCGCGCCGGCGGTAAGCGCCAGCTCCTGCTGCAATGCCTGTACTGAAGCCGGGTCTCGCTCGGCCGCGCGGAGCACGTCCAGCGCGATCACGTTGCCCGAGCCCTCCCAGATCGAGTTCAACGGGGACTCGCGGAAGTACCGGGGCAGCGGCGACTCCTCGACGTAGCCGGCGCCGCCCAGGCATTCCAGCGCTTCGCCGACGATGGTCGAGGTGCGCTTGCACACCCAGAACTTGCCGGCCGCGACGGCCAGTCGCAGCAGCGGTGCCTCATCGCCGTCGACGGCGGCCGCCAGCCGAAGGAAGAGCGCGCTGGCAGCCTCGGCCTCGATTACCAGATCGGCGACGACCTCCTGCATGAGCGGTTGCTCGACCAGCCGCCGGCCGAAGGCCGCGCGGGCGTCGATGTGGTGCAGGGCCTGGGTCAGCGCGGCGCGTTGCACCGCGGCCGAACCGATCACGCAGTCCAGCCGGGTCATGCTGACCATGTCGATGATGGTGCGCACGCCGCGGCCGAGCTCGCCGACCGGCCAGCCGAGGGTGCCGGCGAATTCCACTTCGGCCGACGCGTTGGACCGGTTGCCGAGCTTGTCCTTCAGCCGCTGCAGCGCGAATGGATTGCGGGATCCGTCCGGCAGCACCCGGGGAACAGCGAAGCAGCTTAGTGCCGGCGCACCGGTGGCATCCTCGGTCTGGGCCAGCACCAGGAACAAGTCGCACATCGGCGCCGAGCAGAACCACTTATGCCCGGTCAGCGTAAAGGTCCCGTCGGAGTTCGGAACGGCCCGGGTGGTGTTGGCCCGCACGTCCGAGCCGCCCTGCTTCTCGGTCATGGCCATGCCCGCCAGCAGCCCGCTCTTGACGCCTGGCGGGCGCAGCCCGAAGTCGTAGATCTCGCTGACTAGGCCGGCCTCGTAATCGGCGGCCAGTCGCGGCTCATGCCGCAGCGCCGGCAGCACCGAATAGGTCATTGAAATGGGGCAGAGGTGGCCCTGCTCGACCTGGCTCCAGACGTAAAAACCGGCGGCCCGGGCCAGGTGCGCGTGCGGGCCGGCGGTGTCGGCCCACGGCGTGGCGTGCAATCCGTTGGCTACCGCCACTGTCATCAACTCGTGCCAGGACGGGTGGAACTCCACCTCGTCGATCCGGTGGCCGTACCGGTCATGGGTGCGCAGCACCGGCGGATAGCTATTGGCCAGCCGACCCCAGTCCTGGGCGACCGGGGTGCCGGCCAGGTCACCGAGCAGTCCGAGCCGCTCGAACTCTGCCGGCGCCAGCCCGGCTTGCTGGGCCAGCGCGGTCAGCCCGCGGTCGTCGCTGAACAGGTTCACCCCGTGCCAGGGCTCGGGCACGTTGAACACGTCGTGGGTGGTGGCATGGCGAGCCATGCGTCGAGGTTACCCGCGGGTAGGGGTGGCTGCCGATCAGCTGTCGGACGAACCCAGCGCGACCGTGACGGAACTGTTCGTGCCGCCCCGGATGTAGCTGACCTTGACTTGCTCACCGGGGGCATGACTGCGGATTGCCGCGATCAGCGCGTCGGCGGTGGTGACCCGCTGGTCGTTCACCGCGGTGACCACGTCGCCCACCTTCAGACCGGCCTTGGCGGCGACTCCGCCCGGGGTGACCGTGTTCAGCGGCACCCCGGTGGCCGATGGCGTGCTGGTCGAGGTAGCGCTGACTTGGACGCCGAGGACGGCGTGGGTGGCTTTGCCGAAGGCCATTAGCTCGCCGGCGATCCGGCTGGCCTCGTCGGCCGGGATCGCGAACCCGATGCCGATGTTGCCGGCCTGCTGGGCGGGTTGGCCCGGAATTTGCAGGCCGCCACCGCCGGAGTTATCGCTGGCGATCGCCGCATTGATGCCGACCACCGAACCGTTCAGGTCCACCAGCGGACCGCCGGAGTTGCCGGGGTTGATCGCGGCGTCGGTCTGCACCGCCTCGAACACCGCCTGGTCGTTGTCACCGGCTCGAACCGGCCGGGCCAGGTTGCTCACGATGCCGCTGGTGACCGTGTCCGATAGGCCCAACGGGGCCCCGACCGCAACCACGGTCTGCCCGACGCTGAGCGAACTGGACTTGGCGAAGGTCGCCGCGACGAGGTTGTCCAGCCCGGATACCTTCACCACGGCCAGGTCGTCGGAGGTGTCGCGGCCGACCACCTTGGCGGCTGCGCTTCGGCCGTCGGACAGCATGACCTGGATCTGGCCGCCGCCGGTGCCGATGTCGACCACGTGGTCATTGGTCAGGATGTAGCCCTCCGGACGGATGATCACGCCGGATCCGGTGCCGGCCTGCTGCTGGCCGCTGACGTCGAGGGTCACCACGCTCGGACGGATCTTGGCGGCGGCCGCCCCGATCGTGCCGTCCAACTGCGCGGCCGGCGCCCCGGTCGAGTTGGTGATCTTGATGCCGCTCTGCGTGGTGCCGCCGTTGTGCCGGTCGGCCACCGCGACCACGCCGCCGCCGACGCCGCCGCCGATCAGCGCGGCGACCAACGCGGTCGTCAACACCGGACGGCGGCGCGGCCGCGCAGGCTCCGGTTCCGGCTGCTGGTTCGGTGGCGGCGGCGGGTAGCTGCCGCCCGGGTAGGACTGCTGGGGTGGATAGGACTGATAGCTCGGCTGGTAGGGCTGGCCGGGCTGATACGGCAGGTACGGGGTTGTCTGCTGCCGGTAGCCCACCGGATCCGGGTAGCTGGCGGTGGCCGGCTCAACGCCGGTGGTGTGCGACTCGACCCGGCCCGAGGGCTGCTGCTGGTCGGGCAGCTGCGAATCGTCGCGCTCGGACGGGTAGTCGTTCCAGGTCATGCCATCACCCTGCGGGATCGTGCTGTGCGTCTGCTGTGTTCGAATACAGGTTGTGCTTTGTCCAGTGGGGTAACTCAGGTCGGCTGCGCGACCGCAGCCGGGTCCGGTGGTAGGCCGACCCGATCCCGGCCGGCCCGCTTGGCGCCGTACAGCGCGACATCGGCGGCTTCGAGCAGGTCGGTGAGATCTTCGCCGTGCGTCGGGTAGCTGGCCAGCCCGATCGATGCGGTCAGTGGTACCTGCTGGCCATCGGGCTCCTGGCCGCCGATGGCCAGGTTGCGGATCCGGGACAGCGTCCGTTCGGCGACATCGATCGCGTCCTGCTGGCCGACGTCGTGCAGGAAGACCACGAACTCCTCGCCGCCGAACCGGGCTACCGCGTCGTAGCCGCGCAGCTCGCGTTGCAACGCCTCGCCGATCGAACGCAGCGCCGAGTCACCGGCCAGGTGACCAAGGGTGTCGTTGACCGTCTTGAAGTGATCGAGGTCGAGCAGCATCACCGCGCACGGCGATCGGGAGTGCTGCGAGCGGATCAGTTCCCGTTGGGCGAGTTCCTGCCAGGCGGCGGCGTTGAGCAGGCCGGTCTTGGCGTCGGTGGCGGCGGCAAGCTCGAGCTGGCTGACCAGCGAACTGCGTTGCAGCAGCACCATCACCACTAGCACCAGCGGGGTTAGCCAGGGCTGGACGATGATGGTTTCCGCAGTGAGGATGCCGAGCACCAGCGTCCCCAGCTCGAGGGCGATCTCTTCCCGGTCGGGCAGCAACTCGCGCACCGGCACCGGCCCGACCGCGAAGTGGACGGTGGTGATGATCAGCACGATGTTGAGCCCTAGATAGATCACTAGCGCTGCCAGGGCAGCGATCGCGGTGCGGCCGTTGCTGGTCAACGGTGGCAGGTGGTGCATTAACGCCAGGTAGCTGGTGTTGGCCGCCAGCGCCGCCAGGATCGCGGTCGAGGCGTTATAGATCTCGCGGTGCGGCACCGCCGAGCGTTGGCCGCGCTGCTGCCAGCTGGCGAACGCGAACAGAAAGGCCACCAGGGTGGCGGCGAGCGTGGTCGGTAGGCACAGCACCGCCGCGAAGGCCCAGACCGAAATCATCGTGACGTGCACGCTGGTGGATAGATACCTGCGCATCCGCTCGGCCCGGGCCGCCGTCTCGGCGTGCAGCACGCTCAGCCCAGCCAGCACCAGCCATCGGGTGACGCCCTGCTCGGACAGCTTCAGGTTGGGCAGCGAGGCGGCGAAAGCGGCGACCGCGATGATCTCGACGCCGAGAATCATCAGCACCGCCGGCCGCGGTATTTGCCAGAGCTTCCACTGGCGCACCATCCGGTGCGGACGCAGCCACCTGGCGCCCGTCGACGCAATCCCGGCGGTCATCGTCTGTCTGATCTCCGAAGCTTGGTCACGGTTGAGTCTGGGGGGACAGGGTGTACCAAATAGCCGCGAAATGAGAGTATGCAGCTTTAGCGCCCAGACTATGGCGAGCGTGTCAGACTCACGCTCGCGGCGGAAGGGCGCTGGGTTACGCAGGTGGTTTGCGGCTGTGTTGCCTCCCCATGGTCGGCGGTACGTCTTGCAGGAGGGTGGTCTGGCCAGCCTGATACGAGCATCAACGAACTAAATGACAGGAAGTGTCGGCCGAGCTGGAAGAACCTGAAACGGGCTGGTGCGTTTCGTGCCTAACGGGGAGGACCGGAGTACAGCCCCCTCAAGCGGACGGAGGCTGTGCCATGTCGTACCTCGTCTGGAAGTAGTGGCTCGGATTGTAGAGCTCTCACGGCCGGCGTACGCGGCACCGGCAAATTCGCAGTCAGACCGACGGCAGCCGCACGAGCCGGCTCGCACTGATAGGTTCGGCAGCGGTTGAGCAGCTAGCCATGACGTCCATTCTGGGAGAGTCCGATGACGTCTGATCCTGCGCTGTCCGATCCGGTGCAACCCAGCCCCACCGTGCCCCCGATCGAGCCAGGCCCGACCGTGCCACCGATCTCGCCGGAGCCGGAGCCGGTCTCGCCCGAGCCGGTGCCCCCCGATCCGCGGCCAGGCGGCCCGGGCCGGCCGGAGCCGGTAGGCCCGGAGCCCGATCGTCCGATCGACGCGGGTAGCTCAGCTTCGGTTCGCCGCGTGGCGTGATCGGACCGCACGTCTTCGGGGTCGTCGTCCCGGTGCGCAACGAAGACCAGCTACTGGCTGCTTGCCTCGCCGGCATCGACCGGGCGTCCGGCCGGGTTCGCCAGCCGGTGGTGCTGGTTGTGGTGCTCGATGCCTGCACCGATCGCTCGACAGCCGTGCTGGCCGGCTGTCAGCTGGCTTCGGTTCAACGGTTGGTCGTGCTGTCGTCCGACCGCGGCAACGTCGGCTACGCGCGTGATCTGGGGATGAGCTGGTTACTGCGGGAATTCGATGTAGGCGGAGTGTGGCTGGCCACTACCGATGCGGATTCGGTCGTCCCGCCGCATTGGCTGACCGGCATCCTGCGGCACGCCGAGCAAGGTGCGCTGGCCGTGGTGGGCACCGTCGAGGTGCCGGACTGGACCGGGCACCCGCCGCACACCCGGCTTCGCTACCTCGGCGGCTATCGGTCCGCGGACGGACATCGGCACGTGCACGGTGCCAACCTGTCGCTGGCGGCGATCGCCTACCTGGCTGCCGGCGGGTTCCCGCAGTTGGTCGCCGATGAGGACGTCATGCTGGTGCGCCGCCTGGTCGGGCTCGGCCTGCCGGTTGCCTGGGTGGGTGACTTACCGGTCGCCACCAGCAGCCGCCTGGCCGGCCGCGCGCCGGCTGGTTTCGCCCGGCACCTGCAATCGTTGTCGGCCTCGACCCATGCGGGCAGCCCCGCCTCGGCCGGGCCCGGCCTGCCGGCGATGACCGCTCGCGCGAAGAGCAGATGACCATGGCCGACCCGGTCGTAGGGCGCCTGCGCGAGCTGCTGGTCAGCGGCGCCGGCAACCTGCCGCGGCCGGGTGGCGGCAACACCCTGGGCCGGTGGCGGGCGCTGGCAGCCGTCGCGGCCGAAGATCTGGCGCTGGTCAAGCTGTTCGAGGGGCATGCCGACGCGCTGGCGATCATCGGCGAGCTGGCGGGTCCGGCGCCAGCGCCCGGCTCGACCTGGGCGACCTGGGCCGCCGAGCCGCCGTCCGCGCGGGTGCTGCTGCGGCAGGCCAGGGGGACGGCTCGGCTATCCGGCCGTAAGGCCTGGTGCTCCGGGGCGGGTGCGGTCAGCGATGCTGTGCTGACCGCGTGGGACGAGCACGGCCGGCAGTGCTTGGCCATGGTCCGGTTGGACCAGGTCGGCGTCCGAATCACCGCCGAAGGCTGGCATGCCGTCGGGATGGGACGGGTGGACAGCGGGGATGTGCTGTTCGACGATGTCCCGGCCACCATGCTGGGCCGGCCCGGTGACTACCTGAACCGGCCCGGCTTCTGGCACGGCGGGGCCGGAATCGCCGCATGCTGGTACGGCGGGCTGGTCCCGCTGGCCGAGGAGCTGGCCCGGCGGGTGGCCGGAGGCGAGGACCCGCACGCATCCGCTCACCTGGGGGCGGTGGACGCCGCGCTGGGTGGGGCTCGGGCCGCGCTGCGAGCGGCTGCCCGCTGGATCGATGACAACCCCCAGCGGGACGCCGAGGCGCTGGCGTTGCGAGTACGCGGCATCGTCGAGGAGGCGGTGGCCGCGGTGCTGCACCATGCCGGCCGGGCGCTTGGCGCCGGACCGCTGTGCCGCGATCCGGCGCTGGCCCAGCGGTTTGCGGATCTGCCGGTGTTCGTGCGGCAATCGCATGCCGAACGCGACCTGGCGGTGCTCGGCGACCTGGTCGCCAAGGAGCTGGTCGGGCAGCCTTCGGAGGCAGCAGGGTGGGCGCTGTGAGTAGCCGGGTCATCGCCGGCACCGGAACCGCGAGCTCGGCGTGGCGCGCCGCGCCGGGGTGGGCCCGGCTGCCGGAGGTCGGCGTCGACGACCTGGTGCCGCCCGGGCACCGGCTGGTGGTGATGGCACCGCACCCGGACGACGAGGTGCTGGCCGCCGGCGGCCTGATGCGAACCGCGGCGCTGGCCGGCCGGCAGGTGCTGGTGCTCGCGCTCACCGACGGCGGCGCTAGCCATCCCGGTTCTACCCGATGGCCGGCTCGACTGCTGTCGGCGCAGCGCCGGGCCGAGAGCGCGACGGCGATGCGTGCCCTCGGGCTGCCGGCCGGCGTGCTACATCGGCTGGGCCTGCCCGACGGCAGGTTGGCGGCGTGCGAGGCCGAGCTGCGCATGCGGTTACCGGAGCTGATCGGACCGGCCGACGTGCTGGTGGCGCCCTGGCGGTGGGACGGCCACCCCGATCACGAAGCCGCCGGCCGGGTCTGCGCCGCGGTCGCCGAGGCCGTCGGGATTCGCTGGCTGGAGGCACCCATCTGGGGCTGGCACTGGTGTCACCCGGACGACCCGGCGTTTCCCTGGTCGCGCGCGGTAGCACTCGCCCTGACGCCGGCGACGCAAGCCGGCAAGCAGCGGGCCGTCCAGCTATTCGTCAGCCAATTGCAGCCGGATCCCTCCACCGGCGCCGACCCGATCCTGCCCGGCTGGGCGCTGGATCGGCTGGTACACGAGCGCGAGGTGTTTTTGCGATGAGCGCCCGCGCGAAGAGCGAGATGGTGCTGCGATGAGCGCCCGCGCGAAGAGCAGGTTGACCTGATGACGGATCCGGTCGATCTGGCCTACCTGAACGGCATGTATCGGGCTGGCGCCGACCCGTGGCGGATCGAGTCCAGCTGGTACGAGCGGCGCAAGCGCGACCTGGTGCTCAGCTGCCTTCCCCGGCAGCGGTACCGGTGCGGCTTTGAGCCGGGCTGCGCGGCCGGCGCGCTGACCGAGCGGCTGGCCGTCCGGACCGATGAGTTGTTGGCCTGTGATCTCAGCGAGATCGCCGTCCGGGCCGCGGCCGCGCGGGTTGCCCGGTTGCCACAGGTGCGGGTGCGGCAGTTGTTGCTGCCCGAGCAGTGGCCGACCGGCCGACGATTCGACCTGATAGTGCTGAGTGAGCTCGGGTATTACTTCACCGCTGCCGGTTGGGCCGAGCTGACCAGCCGGGTGGCGGCCGGCGTCACTGCGGACGCGACGGTGCTGGCCTGCCATTGGCGGCACGATTTCGCCGAGCGCACCGCGAGCACGGTGGCGTTGCACGCCGAACTGGACGCCGCGCTGGGTTTGCCGAAGCAGAGTAGCTACACCGACGCCGATCTACTGATCGAGGTATGGACGGGGCAATCGGGCTCGCTAGCCTAAGCGTGGGACCGCACGAATGGGTACCCGGGAAGGGGCTGGCATGGACGCACAACCCGGTCCGGCTGGCTTCCGGACGTTCACCCTGGATGCCGGAATCGCCAATGATGGACGGCATGATCTGGCGGTCGCGGTCAGCGAGCGGCCCTGCGCCAGCAGCGCGCTTTTCACCCGGTCGAGGTTCGCCGGCCCGAGCGTCACGCTGAGCCGGTCGGTTACCGCCGCCCAGGGCGTGGTGGTGGCGTCCCGCAACGCCAACGTGGCCACCGGACCGGCCGGCGCGGCCGATGCCCGGGAGTTGCGGGAGCTCGCGGCCGGCGCGGTCGGGGTGGAACCCGAGCGGCTGCTGCTGGCCTCGACCGGGGTCATCGGCCGGCGCTACCCGATGGACGAGCTGCGCCGCCGGCTGACCGGGCGGGGCTGGCCGGCGCCAGGCAGCTGGGCGGATTTCGCCACCGCCATCATGACCACCGACACCACGCCGAAGCTGGTCTCCGCCCGGGTCGGGGCGGCGAGCATCGTCGGGGTGGCCAAGGGCGTCGGCATGATCGAGCCGAACCTGGCCACCATGCTGACGTTCTTCTTCACCGACGCCGGCCTTGATCCAGACGTGCTGGATCGGTTGTTCCGGGAGGTCGTCGACGACACCTTCAACGCATTGAGCATCGACACCGACACCTCCACCAGCGACACCGCGGCGGTGCTGGCCAACGGCGCGGCCGGCCCGGTTGACGCCGCGCAGTTCCAGCAGGCGCTGCACGGCCTCGCGCTGGACCTGGTCACCCGGATCGCCCGGGACGGCGAGGGGGCCAGCAAGCTGCTCACCGTCCGGGTGGTCGGCGCCCGGGACCGGGATCAGGCCCGGCGGGTGGCCAAGGCGGTGGTGAACTCACCGCTGGTCAAGACGATGGCGCACGGCGCCGACCCGAACTGGGGCCGGGTGGTGATGGCGGTCGGCAAGTGCGAGGACGAGCTGGACATCGACCAGGATCGGGTCCGGGTGCAGCTGTGCGATGTCCCGGTCTACCCCGAGCTGCGCACCGAGCCGGAGTTGGAGCAGCTGCGAGCGCTGATGGCGGGTGACACCGTCCCGATCCTGATCGACCTGGACATTGCAGCCGGGGAATTCACCGCCTACGGCTGTGACCTGACGGCCGGCTATGTCGAACTCAATTCCAGCTACACCACCTGAGCGGCGAATGCGTTCGTGGCGACCGGGGACCTGGCGTTGCTGAGCCGACTGGTGGCCGTCCGCCGCGGCGGCCAATACAACGCGTAGTTGGCGAAGCCGCTGATCAAGCTGGCTGCCGGGCCGATTCCTTATCGGCCTGTGCGACGCAACTGAGGTTGCGGTACTTGCCGGCGTGGTCCAGTCCGAAGCCGACCGCGAATACGTCCGGGATGTCGAAACCGACGAAGTCCGCCTCGATCCGGCGGGCCGAGGTGGCCGGCTTGCGCAGCAACACGCAGCTGGCCACGCTGCGCGCGCCGCCGGACTGCATCAGCCGGGTCAGCCACGAGATGGTCAGCCCGGTGTCGAGGATGTCATCGACCAGCAGCACGTGCCGTCCGGCGACGTCGGTCTCCAGCTCCTTGGTGGTCTGCACGATGCCGGAAGACCGCGAGCCGGAACCGTAGGACGAAGCACCCAGCCAGTCGATCTCCACCGGCAACGACAGCGCCCGGCACAGGTCGGCCATGATCATGAAACCGCCGCCGAGCACGCCCACCAGCAGCAGGTTCGAGCCTTGGTATCGCTGGTCGATCTCGGCTGCCAGCTCGGTCATCCGGGTGGCAATCTGCGCCCGGTCCAGCAGCACATCGTCCTTGGTCAGCCCGCAGTCCTCGACGTCCATCCGGTTACTTCGCCGACTCGCTGGCGACCACGATCTGCTCTTCGGACGACCAGGGAAAGTCGATCCAGTTGTTGGTCCGGCGCCAGACGTACTCGCATTTGACGGTGGACCGGTCCTTCTCGTACACCACCGCGCATCGGGCCTCGGCCACATGGTCGGCGCAGTAGTCACGCACCAGCTTCAAGGTGGCACCGGTGTCGGCAATGTCGTCGGCGATCAGCACCCGAGCACCGCGCAGGTCCACCACCTGCGGCACCGGCGGCAGCATCACCGGCAGCGGCAACCGCTCGTCGATGCCGGTGTAGAACTCGACGTTCATCACGTGCAGGTTCTTCACGCCGAGCGCGTAACCCAGCGCGGCCGCGGTGAACAGCCCGCCGCGGGCGATGGCCAGGATCAGGTCTGGGCGGAAGCCGTCGTCGTTGATCATGTGCGCTAGGCGATGGCTGGCCTCGCCGAACTCCTGCCACGACAGTCGCTCGAACTGATCGGCTGGCTGACTCACAAGCGATCGTTCCCTTCGGTGCACAGCGCAGGCCAGCGCCGAAAGAGAATCTACGCACCCACTCCGACCGACCGGCGGCCGACCCTGGCCGCGCCGGCGGCTCGCGGTCGTCAGCCGACCGGGGCCGCACCGACCAGCGTGCTCAGCTGGATCGGCACCGGCAACGGGTACTCGCCGGTCAGGCAGGCGGTGCAGAAGCCGGCCGGCCGCGGGGTGATGGCGGTCAGCATCGCGTGCAGGTCAAGGTAGGCCAGCGAGTCGGCGCCGAGGTATTCACGGATCTCGTCCACCTCCATATTGGCCGCGATCAGCTGCGACCGGTCGGTGGTGTTCATGCCGAAGTAGCAGGGCCAACGGTAGGGCGGCGAGAGCACCCGCAGGTGAATCTCCAGCGCGCCGACCTTGCGCAGCATCCGCATGGTTTCGCGCAGCGTGGTGGCCCGCACGATCGAGTCCTCCACCACGATCAGCCGCTTGCCCTCGACGTTGGCCCGGATCGGATTCAGCTTGATCCGGACGGCGTTTTGCCGAAGCTCCTGGGTCGGCGCGATGAAGCTGCGTCCGATGTAGCGGTTCTTGATGAAGCCGTCGGCGTACGGGATGCCGGACTGCCGGGCGAAGCCCTGCGCACCCGGGATGCCGGACTCCGGCACCGGGATCACCAGGTCCGCGTCGACCGGCGCCTGCCGGGCCAGGCTCTCGCCCATCCGCTGCCGGGCGCCGTGCACGTTCACCCCGCGCAGATCCCCGTCCGGCCGGGCGAAGTAGACGTACTCGAAGGCGCACAGCGTGGGGTTGATCTCCTCGACCGCGAACGGCCGGATGGAGTGGACGCCGTCGGCGGTGATCACCACCATTTCGCCCGGCTCCACCTCGCGTACCGGCTCGGCGCCGATCACGTCCAGGGCCGGCGTCTCCGAGGCCAGCACCCAACCGTCGGCCAACCTGCCCAGGAACAGCGGCCGGAAGCCGTTGGGGTCGCGGATGCCGATCAGGCTGGTCTCGGTCATCAGGACGAAGGAGTAGGCCCCCGACAGCCGGGGCAGGATCCGGGCCAGCGCCGCTTCGAAGCGGCCGGCCTCGTCCTCGGCCGGCAGCTGCCGGAGCAACTCGTTGGCGAGCAGGCCGGCGACCACGTCGCTGTCGCTGTCGACGTCGCCGAGGTCCAGGTCCTCGCTGGCTGCCAACTCATCGGTGTTGACCAGATTGCCGTTGTGGGCAAGGACGAACTGGTAGCTCTCGGTGTCCCGGTAGACCGGTTGGGCGTTGGCCCAGGTGCTCGAGCCGGTGGTCGAGTAGCGGGTGTGGCCCACCGCGATGTGACCTTGCAGCGCGGCCAAGCTGTGATCGTCGAAGATCGAGGAGACCAGGCCCATGCCGCGGTACACCCAGATCTTGGCGCCGTCGCTGACCGCGATGCCGGCCGATTCCTGGCCGCGGTGCTGGAGCGCGAACAGCCCCAGATAGGTCATGTGCGAGACCGGCTGTGCCGAAAGCGATGGGGTCCAGATTCCGAAGACGCCGCAGGCTTCCCGAATCTCGTCACCCGGCTGCATAAGCCCGACGATACCGTAAGCCGGGCGGCCGCCCGTTCAGCTGAGCGAGCCGGCCGGGTGTCAGGATGGCCGGATGACCGAGCAGATCCTGCCGCTGAACCCGGACGAGTTGCTGAGCACCACCCGCACGGTTCGCAAGCGTCTCGACTTGGCTCGGCCGGTGCCGGACGAGCTGATCCGGCAATGCCTGCGGATCGCGCTGCAGGCCCCGTCTGGTTCGAACCGGCAGGGTTGGCACTGGCTGGTGATCACCGACGCCGAGCAGCGTCGCGCGGTCGGGCAGGTTTATCGGCGGGCCACCGAGCAGTATCTGGCCTCCAGCGGTTCGGCCGCCCGGTTGTTCGCCGACGACCCGGGCCGGGCGCCGGTACAGCGCCGGGTCGGCGACAGCGTGGCCTACCTCGGCGAGCACATGGCCGACGTGCCGGTGCTTGTACTGCCCTGCCTGCAGACCGGACGGGACCTGCCGGTCGGTAACCAGGCCGGTCTATGGGGTTCGCTGCTGCCGGCGGTGTGGAGCTACATGCTGGCCGCCCGGGCCCGGCGGCTGGGCACTGCCTGGACCACGCTGCACCTGAGCTACGAGGCAGAGGTGGCCGAGATCCTGGGGCTACCGCCGGGCGTGCACCAGGGTGCGCTGATCCCGACCGCGTACTACACCGGTAGCGAGTTCCGGCCGGCCGCCCGGCAACCGCTGGATGAGGTGCTGCACTCCGACCGCTGGTAAACCCCGTCCTGGCGCGTCGCGCTAGGCGAGCAGCAGGCCGCCCTCGTGGTCGAAGGCGTGCGCGTCCGGGTCGTCGAACCAGACTCCGCCGGAGCCCAGGTAGCGGAAGCGGACCGGTTCGCCGGCGGGCACCGCGACGGTGACGCTCCGAGTGCCGTTGCTGCGCCGCACCAGCTTGTGCGCTCCTGGCTGCCAGCCGTTGAAGCTGCCCACGGCCGACACCGGTCCGTCGTGCACGTCGTCGGGCAGTACGAACTGCAGCTTGGTCTCGCCCCGGACCGGATCGCTCTTGATGCGGATTGCCATGTGAATCTCCCGTGTCGCAGACGGTCCTACCGACCGCCCATTCGCCGGCAGGCACTCGGCCTGCCCCTGGAACCATAGGCAGCCGGTTCACAGGCGCCGCCGACCGACACGCGGGTAAGGCCATATGTAACAAGGATCATCCCGATCGGAGGACGACCAGCAAGCCGGTCGTGCCAGTTGAGTCGGCGCTACCAGCGCCGGCGGTCCGGCTCGAAGTACAGGCTGCTCTCCAGCACCAGGCGTTGCCAGGCGTCCAGTTCCAGGCCGTGCCGGCGGATCGCCGAGAACAGCTCGGCGCCGCGCCAGTTGCCCCGGGTGGTCTCGGTGAACTCGCAGGCCAGCACCGGCAGCAGATCGCCGGGTATCCGGCCGGCGCACAGCCGGGCCAGCTCGATTCCGGCACCTGGCGCCGCTAACGGAGCCGGGTCGGCGTCGGTCAGCGAATGGCTGCCGGTCGAGCCCGGCCGCGCCAGCAGCGCCCGTAGCCGGTCGACGGTGACCGGGTCGGCCAGCCTGGGCAGGAACGCCACCACGATGGCCGCCCGCAGCTGTCCCAGCACCGCGTCGAAGTCGCGATGTTCGGGCGAAACCGGCGTGGTGAGCGCGCAGAGCAGGTCGATCCGGTCACTGACCGGCCCGGCGTCCGCCTCGGTCAGCCCGAACAGCCTGGCCTCCTTCTCCGAATCCCGCGGGTTGTCCGCGGCATGCATCACCCCGAGGATGCTGTTCACCGCGCCGAAGTCCCGGCGCAGCTCACCGGGCGAGGTCTTGGCCGGGTGCTGGGATCCCTTCAGGTGCCGCATCACGGTGTGTGGATCGCCTTCGATCCCGTCGTAGCGGCAGATCAGGCCCAGGCTCGGGGCCAGGCTGAACGCGTCATCGACCATCCGGTAGCGCCAAGTTTCCCAGCTGCCGGCGATCACGTCGGCGTACAGGTCATCGATCATGTCCGAATTGCTGTGCACCAGAGTGGCCGCCACCGGGGTGAAGTCCTCCGCCCGCAGCCGGTAGATGAACTCGCGCTGGATCCCGCGCAGGATCGCGTCCGGGGTGAGCAGGACGAAGACGTGCTGGTCCCAGAAGCCGGGACTACTCATCCGGCCACCTGCTCTTCGCGCGAGCGCTCATCGCGAGATGAGCTCCGCTCCTCGCTCGTACCTCGCTGCGATGCTCGCTCATCGGGCGCCGACCCGCGTTGCGAGTGGGCGTTTGCGCGCCCGGTGGGCAGTTGCAACCGCCCATTCGTGCTGGAAGTGCCCACTCGCGGGCGACAGAGCTTTCATCGGGCCACCTCCAGACGGGGCGGACGGGTCCAGGCACTGGGCGCGGTCCACGGGCAGGCCTGCTCGTCGACGTCCCGGTTGTCGTCGGGCAGGAAGTACCGCCGCCACCGGTAGCTCACCGGCTGCTCGATCAGCCCGAGGTGCGGGTGCGGTCCCACCAGGTCGTACTGGCCAAGCCGGCTGCGGATGCGCTGCTTGGCGGCGGTGCCGGCCGGCGATCCGGCTAGCCCCTCGTAGACCCGGCCGGCGAGCTGGAAAACGATGGTCAGGCAGCGTCCGAGGTTGCGGCTGCGTCGGTGCCGGTAGTCGGGGCTGGCGCCGAACACCGACCACGGCTGCCCGGCGAAGCACCAGCGCCAGTCGGGCGATGTCGGATCCAGCGGGTATCGGGCCGGCCACGGCTGCCGGTCCTGCCGGGTTAGCTGGCGAAGCACCGCCCAGAACTGGGCGGCATGCTGGGCGAGCTCCGGGTACCGGCGCGGTGGACCGACCAGCACTACCAGCGACTGGCGGGGCGGCCCGGATCGAGCCAGTGGGACGAAGTCAGCGAGCGTCTCGGCCAGTTCGGCGGTACCCAGGCCGGGCTGGCGTTCGTCGAGTGCGGTGAACCAGTTCTGGTCAGTGCGTTCGCTGCTGACACCGAAGTCGCAGGGGTAGCCGGCAGCGGCGAGCAAGGTGGCGCGGAACTCGGCGTGCGCGTCGGCGAACCAGTCCGGCCAGTCCCGAAGACCGGTCGCCACCGCGCTGGAGCGGATCAGCCGAACCGGCCGGGCAGGGACGCCGACCAGGATCTGTCCCGGGCCTGTCGCAGGCATCATGGCGACCCCCATCGAGACGCTGGCGGACCGCCGGTGACGGAGTGCCAGCAGGGGATTCCGACGGGTTGGTGGCCTCGGCTCGGTGGTCGTTGAACCGAGCGTACGGCGACATTTGACCGCGATTGTTCGAAATATTGCCCTCTGTGGCCGGCGGTCCAAGCCGGGTCGGTGCGTCGGTCAGTCGTGGTTGGTGGCCAGCACCTGAAGCCGGGCCCAGCTGCCGTTGAACTGGTCCTGCCCGCCGGGCAGGAGTCCGGAGCTCGCGCTCTGCCAGATCGTCCAGGTGGCGGTGCCGGCCGGCAGGGACGACGGCGGTGAGCTGGTGAAGCTATCCAGCCAGAACGGGTTGGTGGCCGCGAATGCCGAGGAGTTGCCGGTGCAGGCGTCCCACCAGGCGAAGGTGGTGCCGATCATCGGGTACTTATTGGTCTTGCGGTGCACCTCGTCGGAGAAGGCCTTGATCCAGCTGACCATGCCAGCCGTGGACAGGCCGTAGCACTGGGCGCCGGACGGGTTGTTCTGCAGGTCCAGCGCCGGCGGCAGGGTCTTCCCGTCGGCCGACCAGCCGCCGCCGTGGCTGATGAAGTAGTCGGCCTGGACCGTTCCGGTCGAGCTACTCGGGTGGGCGAAGTGGTACGCGCCGCGAATCATGCCGATGTTGTAGGAGCCGTCGTACTGCTGGCTGAATGACGGGTTGAGGTAGCTGATCCCCTCGCTGGCCTTGATGTAGGCGAACCGCGCGCCGTTGTTGTAGGCGGCCTGCCAGTCGACGCTGCCCTGGGCGCTGGAGACGTCCATGCCGTGGGCCAGCAGGCCACGGTTCTGCTTGGCGGTCAGCACCCGCATGGCCGAGGCGTCCACCTTGGCCTTGAAGCTCGGGTCGGAACCGGCCTTGTTCAGCACCGCGTTGTACATCGCCGGCAGCAGGGACGGGTCGTTGATCAGCACCAGGTTGCCGCCGGCTTTCAGGAAGTTGATGGCGCGATCGGCCGGGGACCACGCCGACACCTGGGTCGCGTTGAGGCTGTCGCTGATGATCACGCCGGTGAAACCGAGGTCACCGCGCACCATGCCGGTCACGATGGTGGACGAGAAGGCGGCCGGGTTGGCCGGGTCGATCTTGCTGTAGTAGGCGGTCGACATCATCAGCATCGGCACGCCGGCGGCGATGGCGTGGGCGAACGGGGCGAGGTAGGCGTCGTTCCGGGTGGTCTGGGTGTCGGTGACGCCGGAATTGGTATCGGTGTTCGCGGCGACCCGGCCCAGGCCCGGGAAGTGCTTGACGGTGGCGTCGATGCCGGCGTCAGCCATGCCCTGGGCGAAGGCGCCGCCCTTGGCCGAGACGGTGGTCGGGTCGAAGCCGTACTCGCGCTGGTAGTAGCCGATCGGTTTGTTTTGCGGTGCGAACGCCGCACTCGGGATGGTGTCGAGCACCGGGGCTAGGTCGACGTTCACGCCGGCCGCCTTGAGCTGGCTGCCCCAGGTGTGGGCGTCGGCGCGCAGTGTGCTGGTTGCGTAACCGCCCTGGCTGAGTCCGCTCGGGATGCTGGAAAAGCCCGGACCGGACAGCACCTGGACCTGGCCGCCCTCCTGGTCGGTGGAGATGAACAGTGGCAGGCCCGAGGTGGCCGCCGCGTCCGCCTTAGCCTGCAACGAGGCGGTAACCGCGGCGGTGGCTGCCACCCCGGCCCAGCTGCGTCCGGTCAGGATGACGTTGCCGGCGTGATAGGTCTGAATGTCGGTGACGGTCTGGCTGCTGAGCCAGGAGGCGGGTGTGCCGACCATGAACAGCTGGCCGACCCGTTGGGCCTCGGACATGCCGTTGAACGCGAGGGTGGCGGCGTTCGGGTTTACCGCCGCGGCCGGCCTGCCGACCGGGATCGGCGCGGTGCTCGGGTGGCTGGGGCTGGGGTGCGCGCTGATCGGATGGACCGGAGTCGGCTGCTCCGGCGCGGGGCGTCCGCCGGCGGCCAGGCAGGCCACCAGCAGAGCCGCGAGCGCGGAAATGGAGCCGAACATCTGTGCCCCTCCTGGGCTCGCCGATGATGGTTCTTGCCCTATAGACACATCGGCGGCGCCAGCTGCTGCGTCAGCGCTTGCGGGCTTCGATCAGTGTCCGGGACGCATGTGAGACGAACAAGCCGTGCTCGCCGATGTGTCGGTGCAGCTGCGCCAGTCGTTCGGCGTACCGATCGATGGTGAAGTCGGGCACCGTCCAGATCACCTTGCGAAGGAAGTAGATCACCGCGCCGATGTCGAAGAACTCGACACGCAGCCGCTCGGTGCGCAAGTCGGTCACGGTGAGGCCCGCTTGCTCGGCCGCGGCCGCCTCGACGGTCGAATGCCGGTCGTGCAGGACGTCCGATGTCCCGTCGCGCTGGCTGCCTAAGAAGAACTCGTACAGCTCGACGTTGCTCTCCGGCCCGACGTGTTGGGCGAAGTAGCTGCCGCCCGGGCGCAGTACCCGGGCGATCTCCGGCCACCACACGGTGGCGGGGTGCCGGCTGCTGACGAGATCGAACGCGGCATCGGCGAACGGCAGTGGCGGCCGGCCCTGATCGGCGACGACCACCACACCGCGCGGGTGCAGTCGCTGGGTCGCCAACTGCACGTTGGGCGGCCAGGACTCGGTGGCAACCATGGTGGCCGGGAACGCCGGTATGCCGGCGAGCACCTCGCCGCCGCCGGTCTGTAGATCCAGCGCAGCCCCGACCTCGGCAAGTCGCGCTGCCAGCAGCCGCTGGTATCCCCAGGACGGGCGCTGCTCGGTGGCTCGGCCAGCAAGCCAGGAGAAGTCCCACCCGGAGACGTCGGCGTTCGCGGCCTCGCCGACCAGCTCGTCGAAGGAACGCGACATCCGGTCAGCCGGTTTCGGGCCGGGCCGCTCGCGCGCTCAGCTGCTGCGCTCGAATGAGCAAGCTGGCCGACGGGGTGACCACACCACGCAGGTAGGTCGACATTCGCGACGGCGAGGTGCCCAACCTTGCGGCGAATGCGGCCTGGCTCAGGCCGGACGCGGCGAGCGCCGCTGCCAGTTGTCGGGCCACCTCAGCCCTGGCTGTGGCCTCGGCTTGCGCCCGGTAATTGGTGATGACCTGCCGGAACAGGGCGCCGGTTCCGTACGGATTGGTATAGCCCAGCACCCGTTCGACCCGGCGGGCGACGTCACCCCAGGGATCGCTTCGAATCTCGGCGGCGATACGGCGGTAGTCGCTGAGCGAACCTCGCTCCAGCGCCGCTTGGATGCCCTGGTCCGGCCAGTTCGACACCGGCGCTGCCGGGTCGACGTCGAGGTTGCGGAACTTCAGCCGGGACGTCATCGGCCTGCCTCCGCTTCGGCCTCGGAAAGCATCGCCGCGGCGAGTTGGCTCAAGACCGACCGGACTTCGTCCCACGTTGTCCAGCGCTCAGCAAGGCCCTTGTACCGCTGCAGCTGAGTCAGCGTCCGGCTGTCCTTCGGGCGCGGGTCGGCGAGTTGACGGGCGAGCTGGCTGGCCACCGCCTCATCTCCGGCTCGCTGATCCGCGTAGTACTTGTCGATACTCACCAGTACCCCGGCCGCATGGTCAAGGCCCATTCGGTCCGATAGCGCGGCGGTGTCGAGGTAGTCACGCACCTGGTTGCGCTGAACGACCAGGAATGCCTTGATCCGCAACGCTTCCTCGATGGTCGGCACAGTGAGGATGGAGCCGGAGGGCAGCTCGACCTGTACCACCTCCAGCGGCCGAGACCGGCGCATCTGACGAACCCCGGTCTCGATGCCGCCCAACTCGCCGAGGATGATCTTGCCGGGGGTCATCCGGTTCAGACGCCAGCTCTCGTCGTCCTCGATGTCGTCAAGTACGGCCTCGAATCTGTCTTGCAGATCGGCATGGTCATGATCGTGGTCATAGGACAGCCGATGCCCGGCGTGTAGTGCGGCGGCGGTTCCCCCGACGAGTACCGCATCTGGAACCAACCGTTGCAGCCGGGCGGCCGATTCCAGTACCTGCTCGAACTCAGGCTCGCTAACCCGGTCCGAATGCTCAACCCGAACAGGTCCAGGCTGTTCCGCAGCCGGCTGGTGGCGCGCCATGCGCCGATGTTATCAGATCCGATAATCGGGTACTTGCTGAGCTACCAAAACTGAGCGCGTACGTAGACTGTGTGCATACCTGCGTATACGAGCAAGGGAGCCTGTGATGGGTCGTGCGAACGTCTACCTTTCCGACGATCTGGAGCGCCGGGTCAAGGCCGCCCGGCTGCCGGTGTCCGAGATCTGCCAGCGGGCGTTGCTGGCCGCCGTCGAAGCAGCCGAAGGCGCGGCGCCTGGATTCAACGAGCCGATAACCAGCCAGTTCCAACGCGGCTGGGAGGCGGGCATCCGGTGGGCCACAACGGCACCGCCGGCCGGCCTGTTGACGCTGCTTCGGGATCAGCGGCTAGCCGATATTCCGGCCGAGCTGCTTCCAGACGATCTCTATGCGCTGACCCACGAGCAGGCGCTGGCCTGGGAGGCCGGCTTCATGTCGGCAGCTCGGGCCACCGTGCGAGCCCCCCGGCCCGCCACCGAAGCCGACCCATCCAGCGAGCCGAGCGATGCCGAGCCGGACCTCGGCGAGCAACCGCAACCGACAACCGAGCCGTCCGGCCTCGGCGACGATGCTGACTGCCGGATCGGGGTGACCCTGGACGGTGCCGAAGTCTCGTTCGACCCGCACGCGGCGGTCCGGGCCGGCAAGAGCCCACTGTTCGCGATCCTCGGCGAGCCGGAGCAGCGGGCTCGACTGGCGCTGAGCGTGGCACAGGATGCCGCCGCCCGCGGCGTAGGCGTGGTGCTGCTAGACCTGTCCGGTCAGCTCGCCGTCCGGGCGACCGGGCTTGGGAAAAACGTCCGAGTGCTACATCGCTCGGCAGGGCAGCTGCCCGGACTCGAAGAACTCATGCGCGGCGCCATCGGCCTAGGTGGGCTGTGGGAAACCTTCGGGAGCCTGTCCCGAAGCAGCGGTTGGTCCGACTTATTTTCCGGTTCGCGGGACGACCTCGTCGAACCCGGGTACGTAACCGTGCTGGCGGTGCCCAGCCCACCCCAGATCGGCACCGTGCTGTCCACCCTGCAGGTGCTGACCCAGTTCAGCTCACGAGTCGACTTTCCCCGCTTGCTGCACGTGGATCTGCCGGAGGGCATCAGCGTGCCGGGTGGCCTGGCGTCGCGGCTGGGCGCGGTCGCTCGGGTCGCGCGCCAGCACAACGTCGCGGTCGGCTTGTCCAGCGCCAGCGCAGATACGCTCGCGCACGTCGCGGGCGGCGGCGCTCCGCTGTCTACCGTCATCGCGTTCGCTACCAGCAGCCCGGCAGAGGCCGATCGGCTGCGTAACCTGATGGGCCCCGGCGCGCCGGTGCTGGTCAACCCGCCGGGTGCTTCTAGCGTGCCGACCGATGAGGTGTGGGCCGCCATGCGCGACCTGGAAGGGCGTTTCGGCCAGGTACGAATGGAAGGCTGGTGAGCTGAAAAGTGCGCAAGGGGGGAGTTGAACCCCCACGTCCTTACGGACACACGGACCTGAACCGTGCGCGTCTGCCATTCCGCCACTTGCGCTAGGCGTCTTGAAAAGACGTCATAGGTTAGCACGACACAGTTGACGCTCCTGTCGGCCTGCTAGGCCCGCGCGGATACCATCATGGACGCGTCCGCCACCGCCTGGGCAGGCCCCAGGGGCAGCAACCGCGCCACCGTGCAACCGTCGAGCAGCCAGCGGCAGGTCGGCCCCAAGGCCGCCGCGACGCGAGCCGAGGAGAGGAGGAACCGTCCGATGAGCCTCGCCCAGCGCTTCGAACGCCGGCTGGAAGGCATGGTCGGTTCTGCCTTCGCCCGGGTGTTCAAGGGGCAGGTGGAGCCGGTCGAGATCGGCAATGCGCTCCAGCGGGAGGCGATGGACAAGAAGGCGGTGATGGGCAACGGCCAGGTGCTGGCACCCAACCGCTACCGGGTCACCCTCGGCACCTCCGACTACGAGCGGCTGGCGCCCTGGGAGGTGCAGCTCACCCGATCGCTGGCCGAACTGGTCCAGGAATATCTGGACGAACACCGGCTGGCCACCATCGGCGATATCGAGGTGTACCTGGCCCGGGACGAGGCGCTGCACACCGGGGTGTTCGGCGTGGCGTCTCGAATGGAGCCGCAGGCCCCGCCCCGGCGCCGACCGATGGACTCGATGTCGATGCCGGTGGTGCAGGGCCGTCCTGACGAGTACGTCCAGCCCTACGGCAGCGTGCCTGGCCAGCTGCCGGGCGTCCAGCCGCCCAACGCGCACCCGCCGGCCATGCCGGCCGGCCACCAGCCAGCCGGCTACCCCCAGCCGACCGGCTACGAACCGCCGCCGTATGCCGAACCGCCCCGCCGGCGGGCCTACCGGGCCGAGCTGGTGGTCGACGGCACCCCCCGGCACCTCGAACTTCGCACCGGCAGCAACATCGTCGGCCGGGGCGCGGACTCCGACCTGCAGTTGATGGACCAGGGAGTCTCCCGCCGGCACGCCGACGTGCATGTCGTCGACGGCCATGCCACGGTGTACGACCTCGGCTCCACCAACGGCACCTCGGTGAACGGGCATTCGATACAGAGCCAGCAGTTGCAGCACGGGGATGTCATCCGGGTCGGCCACACCCGGCTGGTCTTCCACGAGGACACCTCTTGACCTCTCCGCTGGCGATTCAGCTGATGCGCTTTGGTTTCCTGGCGCTGCTTTGGCTGTTCATCTACGGCATGGTCCGGGTGATCCGTACCGAGCTGCGGACCTCGGGAGCTCCTCGGGTGGCGGTGGCTGCCCGGCCGAAGCGGTCTCGCCGGTTGAACTCCGGTGAGAACCGGCCGGCCCGCGGGGCGCTGTCCCAACTGATCGTGACCGAGGGGGCGTTGGCCGGCACCCGGATTGCCTTGACCGGCAAACCCATTCTGATCGGACGGGCCAACGACTCGACGCTGGTGCTCACCGACGACTACGCCTCCACCCGGCACGCCCGGATCAGCGAGACCAACGGTGTCTGGTACCTAGAAGATCTGGGCTCGACCAACGGCACCTATATCGGCCAGACCAAGGTCACCGGGCCGGTACCGCTCGAGGCCGGCGTCCTCATCCGGATCGGCAAGACCGCCATGGAATTGCGATGAGCGCTCGCGCGAAGAAGCGTCAAGCATCGATGAGCGGCAAGAGCGCGCCGTGCTGACCTTGAAGTACGCGGTGCGCTCGGATCGTGGCCTGGTGCGCGGCAACAACGAGGACTCGGTCTACGCCGGTCCCCGACTGCTTGCCATCGCCGACGGGATGGGCGGGCACGCCGCCGGCGAGGTCGCGTCCAAGATCGTGATCGGCAGCGTCGAGGAACTGGACGAGGATCGTCCGATCGGCGACCTGATCGGAGCACTGCGCGGCCGGATCGACGAAGCAACGGCAGCGCTCGCGCACGCGGTGCGCAAGGACCCGGCGCTGCGTGGCATGGGCACCACGCTCACCGCAATCCGGTTCGCGGGCAGCCGGATCGCCCTGGTGCACGTGGGTGATTCGCGGGCCTACCTGCTGCGGGGCGGCCAGCTCAGCCAGATCACCCACGACGACACCTACGTGCAGTCGCTGGTGGACGCCGGCAAGCTGACCGCCGAGGAGGCCTCGCACCACCCGCGCCGGTCGATGATCCTGCGCGCGTTGGACGGGTCGGACATCGACCCCGACATCTCGATCCGAGAGGCCCGCAAGGGTGACCGTTACCTGCTGTGTAGCGACGGCCTGAGCGACGTAGTAACCGCGCCCACTCTGCTCGAGGCGTTGTCGGGCGGCACGCCGCAGGCCTGCGCCGACCGGTTGATCGAGCTGGCACTGCGCGGCGGCGGTCCGGACAACGTGACCTGCATCGTGGCCGACGTGGTTGACGATCGGCAGGGTGACGACCTGCCGATCGTCGGTGGCGCGGTGGTCGACCAGGCTCAGGTGGCCGAGTCCACGGCCGACACCCCGGCCGGCCGAGCGGCCCGGATCTCCCATCCCGAGCGGGCCGCCCCGGTGTTGCTGGCCGGCCGTCGCAGCCGGCGCCGGTTGGTGGTCACCGTCCTGATCGTGCTGCTGCTGTTGGCCGCGGCGGTCAGCGGCTACTCCTGGACCCAGACCCAGTACTTTGTCGGTAAGGCCGGCAACGAAGTGGCCGTGTTCCGCGGGGTAAACGCGCGGTTCGGCCCGGTCAGCCTGTACTCGGTCATCGAGAACAGCGACCTGCGGATCTCAGACCTAACCCCGTCCGCGGCCGGGCAGGTGGTCAACGGCATCACCGCCAACAGCCGCGCGGACGCCCGCGCGATCGTGGCCCGGCTGGCCGACCAACTCAAGCCGCTCTGCTCGTCCCAAACTCCGAGCCCCAGCCCGAGCAACAGCCGGACCGCACCGACCAAACCGGCGCCGAGCAAATCCGCGACCGGTAAACCCGCGCCCAGTCCGACACCCACTCGGACCGGCAGCGCGGCACCGGTCGGCTCACCGACCAGCAGCTCCATCCCGCCGGTGGACTGCCGATGACCGCGCCCCACCGGCTGAACAACCGGCGCAACGTCGAACTCGGGTTCGTCATCGCGGCCGCCCTGGTGGTGGGCTGCGCCGAGGCGATCGTCGAGATCACCCGTAACAACAAGGTCTCTAGCCACGTGCTGACCTACTCGGCGGTGATCCTGGCGGTCGGCGTGATCGCGCACCTGGCGATTCGCCGGTTCGCCCGCTACGCCGACCCGCTGATGCTGCCGTGTGCGGTGCTGCTGGTCGGGCTGGGTTTGATGATGATCCATCGGCTGGATCTCGGCCTGGCCCAGAAGGCGGCCGAGGACGGCACCCGCTACGAGGGAGTCGCGGCGGCCAGCCAGGTGGTGTGGGCCTTCATCGGGCTGGCCGTTTTTCTGGCGGTGCTGATCGGGGTCCGCGACCACCGCTCGATCTCCCGCTATGCCTACACCCTCGCCCTGATCGGGCTGTTCCTGTTGCTGTTGCCGGCTGTGCTGCCGGCACAGTACAGCGAGGTGAATGGCGCCCGGATCTGGATCCGGCTGGCCGGCTTCTCCATCCAGCCCGGTGAGATCGCCAAGATCGTACTGACCGTCTTTGCCTCGTCCTATCTGGTAGCCAAGCGGGACGTGCTGTCGCTAGCCGGCCGTCGGGTGCTCGGCATCGACCTGCCGCGCGGACGGGATCTCGGCCCGGTGCTAGTGGCGTGGCTGGTCAGCATCGGGGTGCTGGTTCGCGATCACGACCTCGGAACGTCGTTGATGTTCTTCGGCCTGTTCGTGGTGCTGATCTACGTGGCCACCGAACGGGTCAGCTGGGTGATCATCGGCGTGCTGCTGTTCATCGGCGGTTGCCTGTTCTCCTACCAGCTCTTCGGCACCGTCAAGGAACGGGTCGAGGTCTGGCTGCACGTGTTCAACTTCACCCAGGACCAGGGTTATCAGATGAGCCAGTCGCTGTTCGGCCTCGGCACCGGCGGGATGTTCGGCGCCGGGCTCGGTGGCGGCCGGCCGGAACTGGTGCCGGTCGCCAAGTCCGACTTCATCCTGTCCGCGTTCGGCGAGGAACTCGGACTGTTCGGGCTGGTGGCCATCCTGGCGGTGTACCTGGTGTTCATCTCCCGAGGCTTCGCGACCGCGCTCGCGGTACGCGACGCGTTCGGCAAGATGCTGGTCACCGGGCTGTCCTTCTCACTCGGCCTCCAGCTGTTCGTGGTGGCCGGTGGAATCTCCCGGCTACTGCCGGAGACCGGCCTGACCACCCCGTTCCTGTCCTACGGCGGATCGTCGTTGGTGGCCAATTTCGGCTTGCTGGCATTGCTGATCCGGGTCAGCGATGCCGCTTGGCGACCGCCGTCGGTGCCGCCCTCCGCGGTGACCACCGATAGCGGACCGGTGCCCGTGGTCGCTGGAGGTGACCGATGAACCGGCCGATCCGGCGGGTGACCGTGTTCGTCGGCGTCCTGCTGCTGGCGGTGGTGTTGAACCTCAACTGGGTGCAGGTGATCCGGGCCGACTCGCTGAAGGACAACTCCGCGAACCGGCGCACCGTGCTGGACCAGTACAAGAAGCAGCGCGGCTCGATCGTCCTCCAGGGGTCGGGTACCCCGATCGCCGAGTCGGTGGCCACCAAGGACGCGCTGATGTACCTGCGCAAGTACCCGGCCGGACCGGTGTACTCCGCGGTGACCGGGTTCAACTCGCTGTACTACGGCAATACCGGAATCGAATCGGCCGAGGACAGCGTGCTGTCCGGCTCGGACGACCGGCTGTTCGTGCAGCGGCTGACCAACCTGCTGACCGGCCGGGATACTCGGGGCGGCAATGTGCTGTTGACCATCAACCGGCAGGCGCAGGCTGCCGCCTATGCCGCGCTGGCCGGCCGCAACGGCGCGGTGGTCGCGCTGGATCCGACCACCGGGGCGATCCTGGCCGCGGTCAGCTCGCCTTCCTACGACCCGAACCTGCTCAGCTCGCATTCACCGGACGGCATCCAGGCCGCGTACAAGAAGTACAACGCCGACCCCGACAACCCCCTGTTGAACCGGGCCTTCGACGTCACCTACCCGCCGGGATCGGTGTTCAAGCTGGTGATCGCCGCCGCCGCCCTGAAGAACGGCCGGACCCCGGCGACCCGGATTCCGGCGGTGAATGCGCTGACTTTGCCGCAGACCAACACCCAGCTGCGCAACTTCGGTGGCGAGCAGTGCGCCGACGGCAAGACCGACACCCTCGATCACGCGCTGACCATCTCCTGCAACACCGCGTTCGCCCAGCTCGGGATGGACCTCGGCACCGACACCGTCAAGCAGCAGGCGGCGCTGTTCGGCATCGACGACAACGACTTCACCGTGCCGCTGCGGGTGGCCGGCTCGTCCACCGGCGCCATCGTGGATCAGGCCGCTCTGGCCCAGTCCTCGATCGGGCAGCGGGACGTCCGGATCACCCCGCTGGAGGCCGCGATGATCTCGGCCGCGATCGCCAATGGTGGCAAGCTGATGCGTCCCTACCTGGTGTCGGAGGAACAGGCACCGAACCTCGCCGTGCTCAGCCATACCGATCCGCAGGTGCAGGACGAGGTGATGAGCTCCGAACAGGCCACCCTGGAAACCCAGATGATGATCGACGTCGTCAACAAGGGAACCGGCACCGCTGCCCAGATCCCGGGCATTCAGGTGGCCGGCAAGACCGGGACGGCCGACAACGGCCCGCAACGTGCCGACGGCAGTTACCTATTGCCGCCGCACGCCTGGTTCAGCGGCTTCGCCCCCGCGGACAACCCGCGGATCGCGGTGGCCGTGGTGTTGGCCAACGGCGGCGTTGCCGGCAACGAGACCACCGGCGGGCTGGCCGCGGCGCCGGTGGCGCAAGCGGTGATAAAGGCCTACCTCGCTTCGATCGGGGTCAAGTAGTGAATACGGCGCGCGAGATGAACAGTGAGGACGTTCGATGACGGCAGCACGGCTGGTCGGCGGGCGCTATGAGGTCGGTGAAATCCTCGGCTACGGCGGGATGGCCGAGGTCCATCGGGGCCGGGACGTCCGGCTTGGTCGCGACGTGGCGGTCAAGATCCTGCGCTCGGATCTGGCCCGCGATCCGACCTTCCAGAACCGGTTCCGGCGCGAGGCGCAGGCCGCGGCCGGGCTGAACCATCCGGCCATCGTGGCCGTCTACGACACCGGGGAGGACGAGTCCGCCGATGGGCCGACCCCTTATATCGTCATGGAATTCGTCGAAGGACGGACGCTGCGCGAGATCCTGAAGACCGAGGGTCCGCTGGCGCCGCAGCGCGCCATGGAGATCACCGCGGACGTGTGCGCGGCGCTGGACTTCTCGCACCGCTCGGGCATCGTGCACCGCGACATCAAGCCCGGCAACGTGATGATCACCGAGGCCGGCGCGGTGAAGGTGATGGACTTCGGCATCGCGCGGGCGCTGGCCGACAACGCCGCCACCGTGACCGCCACCTCGTCGGTGATCGGCACCGCCCAATACCTGTCGCCCGAACAAGCGCGCGGGGAGTCGGTAGACGCCCGCTCCGACGTCTACTCCACCGGTTGCCTGCTCTACGAGCTGCTCACCGGGCATCCACCGTTCGTCGGCGATTCGCCGGTCGCGGTGGCCTACCAGCACGTGCGGGAGAACCCGCAGATCCCCTCGTCCGTGCACAGTGCCATCCCGCCGGCGCTGGACTCGATCGTGATGAAGGCGCTGGCCAAGAACCCGCTGAACCGGTATCAGACCGCGGCCGAGATGCGGGCCGACCTGCAGCGCGCGCTGGGCGGCCAGGCGGTCGAGGCCGAGTCGGTGATGACCGATGCCGAGCGCACCCAGTACATCGCCGCCGCCCGGGCGGTCCCGGTTCGGCCCGGACCGCTCACGCCGGTTTACGACGACGAGGACGATTCCAACCGGCGTGGCGCGGTGATCTGGACCGCGGTGGTGCTGGCGTTGCTGCTGGTGATCGGCGGTGCGGCGCTGTACCTGCTCCGCAGGGACGACAAGCCGAATACCCCGGTCACCTACCAGGTGCCGGCGCTGGCCGGCTTGCAGCCGTTGGCGGCGGACGAGGCGCTGCGCAACAACCACCTGACCCCGGCGACCGGAGCGCCGGAGGCCAGCAACGGACCGTGTACGTCCGGGGCGGCGAACGCGGTGGCGTTGAAGAATCCCATTAAGGGATCGGTGTGTACCCAGAACCCGCCGGCCGGCAGCTCGGTGGCCGACGGCACCACGGTGACCTACACGGTCTATGCCGGTCCGGCACCGGTGCTGGTGCAATCCGTGGTCGGGTTGTCTTTCGCCGATGCGCAAAAGGCCCTTGCCGCGCAGGGCCTGATCGCCCATCGGATCGATACCGACGACCCGGCGCCGGCCGGCCAGGTGATCGGCCAGGACCCGCCGCCCAATGCCTCGGTATCGCCGGGCACCGTGGTGAACCTGAAGGTGGCCAACGGCAAGGTCAAGCTGATGGATGTCAAGGGTCTGACCGAACAGCAGGCCAGGACGAAGCTGAACACGGCTGGGTTCACTAATATCAATCCGTCGCAGACCGCACCGGTGCAGCCTGGTTTCAAGGTTGGGCAGGTTATGTCGATGGATCCGGTGCCGGGCATCTACTACAACCCGACGACCACCACCATCACGCTGACCATCGCGGTGCTGCCGCCGTGTCCTAGCACCTCGCCGAGCGCGTCGCCTTCTGGGTCCGGGTCGTCGTCGCCGTCGGCTAGTCCGAGCCCGAGCCCGAGCGCAACACCGACCTGTCAGCGGGTTGGGTAGCGTTTAGGGTTTCTGATCTCTTGTATTGCGTTTACCCTTTCTCTGGCTGAGTGTTCTCTTACCTAAGATCTGTCTTAACTCCGTCCGGGCGGCGCGCGGTGTAGTGGTGCGACGGGGATTGTGGCGGTGATACTGATCCCCCGATCGTTCGGGTTTGGCCTGGATCCGATGGGATGTTTACTTCCCGAGCCGTTTTGTCGTACCCCTGTTCTAGGTTTGGATTATGACGATGGTAGCGGAGACGACCGGACTGATGGCGGGGTTGTCGGCTGTGGTCCAGGAGGTTGCCTCCGTTTCGTTGTCGTCGTTGGCTGAGGATGATCTGCTGACCATGCTGCGGGAAACCGAACGGGTCCGCCGGCAGTTGGAGGCGTTGGAGCATCGGTTGGTGGCTGAGGTGGAGGAGCGCAATCTGCCAGGCAAGTACGTTATGCGCTCGACCGGTGCGTTGTTGGCGGGGGTGTTGAACCTCTCGGCGCGAGAGGCCGCCGTGCGGGTCAGGCACGCTCATTACCTAGGCCCGCGGATTACCGTGACCGGTGAACGGCTCGAACCGCTGCTGCCAGCTGCGGCGGCGGCGCGGGCGGCCGGGTTGATCAGCGGCGGGCATGTATCGGTGATCATCCGCACCATCAACAAGCTGCCGATCACCCTGCCGGTCGCCGAGATCACGCAGGCTGAGGCGTTCCTGGTGCAGCAGGCGCAACAGTTCGACCCTGCCGTGTTGGCCGGTATCGCTAAGCAACTGCTGGACACCCTGAACCCGGACGGCACGCTGGCCGACGACGCCTGGCAGCAGCGGCACCGATTCCTCTCCTTGGTTCCCAACGGTGATGGCATGCATCGGCTGGTCGCCGACCTGGATGGTGAGACCGCGGCGTTGGCCATGACCGTGCTGCATTCCGTCGCCGCGCCCAAGACCGACCCGGACACCGGGGATAGGGACGAACGCAGCAGCGGGCAACGGCTGCACGACGCGTTGCGGGCGGTGCTCACACTCGCCCTCCGCAGCGGGCAGTTGCCGCACGCGGGTGGCGTGCCGGCCAGCGTGCTGATCAGCCTGACCGGCGAACAGTTCGAAACCCGCACCGGCCTCGCGACCACCAGCTTCGGACAACAACTCACCGTGGATCAAGCCCTGCGGTTGGCTGACCAAGCCAGCATCGCCTGGATCGTGCACCACAGCCAAGGCGGGGTACTCAACTACGGCACCACCCAACGCCTCGCCTCACCGAAACAAACCCTGGCTCTCATCGCACGAGATAAAGGCTGCGCGTTCCCCGGCTGCACCAGCCCACCCGAATGGACAGAACGACATCACGTCATACCGTGGCGAGACGGCGGCGGCACCGACCTGAACAACCTGTGCCTGCTGTGCGACTACCACCACGACCGCATCGACACCGGCGGCTGGAGGATCACCATGCAACAAGGCATCCCCTGGTTCACCCCACCCACCTGGATCGACCCCGACCAGAAACCGCAATTGAACCAGCGCATCCGGCCCAAGTAACACCCGACGACCGCAGGATCGAATGCCACCACATCGCACCATGGCTGCGCTGGCGGGGCCCACCAACCTCAAGAACCTCACAAGTCGTTGATTCGCCCCTTTTATCAGAGTGTCGTGGATGTGTTGACCCTAGAGCTTCCGTAAGGTCGGCTCATGGATAGCGGTGGGCTCCAGACGCTCGGGTCTGCGGTTCTCGGAACCGCAGCCTCCCTGTGGGCCGGGTATTGGATTTACACACTGCAAGAGTCGAGCGTGGACATCAATAGTTGGCCGACTTGGCTGCTTGCTGTCGTAGCGTTCGGGGGTCTCGTCATTCTGATTGCCGGAGTCCGTAAGCGTTCCGATCCGGAAACCTCCGTCATGAAGCAGCGCGGTGGTCATGGCTCCTTCAATGTTCAGTCGGGCCGCGATTCAATCATTGAGCAGTCGAGGGACAGCGATGTTTGATCGAGACAAGAAGCTAAATCAGAGCGGCGGCACTGATTCAACCAATACGCAGGCTGGACGCGATGTCGTCATCGTCCAAGGAAACTCACTTAGCGAGGTCCGAGACTTTGTACGAGAAGCTATCAGTGCAAACGCCCTTGCGATGCGGCAGATAGCCAGAGAAGTTATTGAAGAGCGAATTTCGACCTTTTCGGAACTTCTCATGGAGCGTGCGAAGTCTGATCCAGAGCTGGTGAGTGCCACAGCTGACCCTGATATGCAGCACGCTCTGATCGATGCAGGGCTTGGCTTTGCGCGGTCAGGTGACGAGGACATGGCCGGAATCCTCGTCGATCTCCTGGCAGATCGGTCGAAGGAGGAGTCGAGGTCGCTGCTTGCGCTGGTCATCAACGACGCTGTGACCATCGCTCCTCGCCTGACAGACGGCGAGATCGCTATTCTGACCATCTACTGGCGTCTGGCCCACACGATCAACTACGCCGTGACCTCCTCAGATGCGCTAGCGGCGTTCGTGAAGACCGACATAGCTCCACTCGTGCCGTTCCTGCCCAGCGGTGATGCAAATTATCTGCATCTTCAATCCTTGGGGTGCGCTGTCGTGCAGATTAGCGAAATTTACTTCCAGCAGGTGTGGAACCAAACGTATACTGCGCTGTTCACACAAGGCTTCACTCTCGATGAGATTCCGGAGGCCATACATCAGCCACTTGTGGACTCATCGCTCCTAGTACAGCATATGCGCGACCCGACCCGACTGCAGATTAATGTCTTGAATGAACAACAACTCCGTGCTGGCGTGGCAGGGCAGGCCATAGAAGCACATGTCGAGGACATCGTAAATTTCATGAAGTCGCGGCCTATGCAATCTGACGAGCTCATCGAACATCTAGCTCAGATCGATCCGGTGATGCGTGACCTCGCTGCTATCTGGGCGTCAACTTCCCTGAGGTATCTCCGGCTCTCAGCGGTCGGGATTGCGATCGCGCATGCCAACTGGCGGCATTTGACAGGCATGACGGCTCCGCTATCCACGTGGATTAGCGAGACAGGACCTTCTTGACTTGAAGTAGCAACATAACTCGGGTGGCCTCGTTGGATCCCGTCGTCCAGGTGTGGGCGGGCGAGCCGGGCGGTTAGCTCGGCCGTCCGCGGGTCGGCGAGCGGCGGCGAGCCGGGTGGCTTGTGGCCTCGGCAGAGTTGGTCGATGAGGCTGCCGACAGGGATGCCGGATTCCGGCTCAGTAGGATTTGGGTAGGCCAAGTGAGTGCTGCGCCACGAAGTTCAGGATCATCTCCTTGCTCACTGGGGCAATCCGCATCGCCCGGACCACCCCGAGCAAAGCAGCGAGGCCGTACTCGCTAGTCAGGCCGTTGCCGCCATGAGTTTGGATCGCCGCGTCCAGCGCGTTCCAGGCTGCCTCGCCGGCCGCGTACTTGGCCATGTTCGACGCCTCGCCGGCCGCCACCGGATCGCCCCGATCGTGCAAATCGGCAGCCTTGTAGACCATCAGCTTGGCCAGCTCAGTCTCGACATACGCCTTCGCCAACGGGTGCGCGATTGCCTGGTGGGTGCCGATCGGCGCATTCCACACCGTCCGCTCATTGGCGTACCGAGCTGCTTTTGCCAATGCGTAACGGGCTGTTCCGATCGAAAACGCGGCGATGGTGATCCGCTCCGGGGTCAGCCCGGCGAACAGCGCGGGCAGGGCAGCATCCAGCGAACCGCCGATCACGTTCTCGGCCGGGACGTCCACCTCGTCGAAGTAGCAGAAGAACTGCCGCTCCGGCGACACGATCTCCATATCGATAGGCCGGTATTCAAAGCCAGCCGCGCTCGTCGGCACCACGAACAGCGCCGGCCGGATCCGGCCACCCTCCCGAGAAGCCGGCGACTGCCCGACCACCAGCAGGTAATCGGCCTGATCCACCGCCGAGATGTAGTACTTGCGGCCGGTCAGCGTGAAACCGCCATCCGGACGTTCGATGCCGGTAGTCGACAACCGGTGCGAGTTCAGCCCGGCATCCGGCTCGGTGATCGCGAACGCCATCCGGATGCTCCCGTTGGCCATCCCGGGCAGCCAACGCTGGCGCTGCGATTCGGTGCCGGTTTGGGCAATGATCGTCGCGCAAATCGCCGGCGAGACGACCAGCAGCAACAGCGGCGAACCAGCAGTGGCCAACTCCTCGCAGACGATCGAGAGTTCGGTGATGCCGGCCCCGCCACCGCCGTACTGCTCCGGCGTGTTGATGCCGATGAAGCCGAGGCTGGCAGCCTTCTCCCACAGCTCGTCGGTGGGCTGATGGTCACGCGCCCGCCCGAGCCAGTAACTCATCCCGAATTCCTTGCCCAGCTCAGCAACCGCGTTCCGCAGGGCTCGATGCTCGTCCGACTCGGTGAAATCCACGTCTACTCCTCGAGTGCCGGTTTGGCTTTGTTCTCCAGCAGACTCCGCAGCTGGCCGGCCTGCCAGCGCAGCAACCGTTGCCGGCGCTTGCGATCCTCGGTCAGCAACCCGGCGACGCCCAGCCCACGCATCAGCTCCAGCGTCAACTGCACAGCCTCCCGGACGTCCGGGTCGGCGCCGTCGACACCCAGCACGTCGACCGTCAGTTGGAACAACTCGCGCCCGATCCGGCGCTCCACCGGCGCCAGGGCAGCGCGCAGTTCCGGATCGGTGCGTGCGGCCACCCACACCTCCAACGCCACCGCATACAACCGGCCGGTGAAGGTGCGTTCCAACAACGCCAGCGCGGACGCAACTCGGTCGCCGCCGACGGGGAGAGCCGCAGCTTCGGCGCGGATCTCCTCGGCCCGCCTGGCGGCCAGGTGCTCGATGGCAGCTCGGACCAGTTCTGCCTTGCTGGGAAAGTGATGTAGCTGAGCACCCCGGCTGGCCCTGGCCTGTTCGCATACCGCCGTGGTGGTGGTATCGGCGTAGCCCCGCTCGTGCAGCACCTGCAAGGTGGCTTCCAGCAACCGCTCCCGGGTGGCGATCGCCCGCGCCTGTTGCGGAGGCTGCGGGGCCTGCGGAGCAGGGGCGGTACCGATGCTCATCGGCTCAGCCTGCCGCCCAGCGGCAAAACAGTCAACCCTGACGGTTATCCTGGCGAGGCCGGGAGCCTGGCTACTCCAGCACCCGACGCGTCAGCGCCTTGGGTGGACGGCCGAACAACCAGGCCCCGGCGAGCGCCGCCACCGGCAGCCCGACGATCAGCACGGCGAGGTTCAGGTACGGCGGCCGGCTGAGGTAGCTGACGTGGTGCCAGTGCCAGGCGATCAGCGCCAGATATGCCGTACCGGTGCCGAGGATTCCGCCCAGCAGGGCCAGCGCGCCGGCGGTCGCGGCGTTCAGCATCCGCCGAGTGGCGCCGCTCGCCCCGGTCGCGGTCAAGGTGCGCAGGTCGCCGGCGGTCTCACTGCGGATCAGGCCGACCGTCATGGCGAGCACCCCCAGCGCCACGAGTGCTCCGGCCGCGGTGGCGTAGTCACGCAACTGCCGTAGGCCATGGTCGGGGCTGGTCCGGGTCTCGATGACGATTCCGGCGATAGCGGCTCGGTGCCGGGCGTCGGTGATCTGGGCGGTGGTGAGCGGCTGCTTGGCCTGGATCAGCCAGCCGACCGGCTCCGCGGTCAGCCCCAACCGAGTCATCGCCCGCTGGGTAAGCAACGTGTTCGGCGCCGAGGTGTAGTTCGGCAGCTGGGCCGACACCCGGACGGTGGTCGGTTGGAAGTCCCCTTTGAAACCGGTGCCCAACTGCGCCCCGGACAGGTCGTGCCGAGCGGTGAGAATATCGCTGCTGCCCTGATCGCCGACCCGGTAGAAGTCGAGGATCTGCGGGGTTGCCACGTACGGGGTTGCGGCCTGTGTCCAGCCCTGCCGTCCCTGCTCGTTGATCGGAAACACGAGACTCGCCTCGCCGGCATCCGGTGGCGCCCCGACCGGTATCGCGGTACTCAGGTTGACGGCGGCATCCAGTTCGAGGACGGTGCCGCCGCCCACCGCCTGGGCGATCGCCTGAGCTGTTGACCGAGCGCTGGCCACCACTGCGGGAGTTGGCACGGCTGGCGGTGCGGTCGCGCCGCCGGCCGGTGCGACGCTCAACCCCGGGCCGCCCTTGCCGGGATCGCTGAGCCAGACGATGAGCTGGTCCTTCGGCAGGTTTCCGCCGGTGAGGGTGTGGTCGTGCGCCTGCTGGGCGGCCGCATTGATCGCGATGGTGGCGGCGATGCCGATCGCGAGGCTGGCCGCCGCCAATGCGGCACCGGAGCGGGCCTGATAGCGGGCCAGGTCGCGCAGAGCTAACCGCACCGCGACCGGAGCCCGGCCGGCCAACACCGCCGCCAGGGCCCGAATGCCCAGCGGGGCAAGCAGCAGCGTGCCGGCGGTGATCGCCAGGATGCCGCCCACGATCAGTACCGGATGCACCGCATGGGCGAGGATCAGCGACACGAAGCCGGCTGCGGCCAGCGCCGTGCCGAGCAGCGCGAACCGGTGCGCCGGCTGCGGCGCGGGTGGCCGGCCGGATAGCGCCGCCACGATCGGTAGCCGGGCCACCGAGCGGGCCGGCCACCAGGAAGCGGCCAGCGCGGTCAGCACCGCCAACAGCGCGCCGGCCAGCACTGCCCACCACGGCAGTGCGAACGAATTGATCCGGTGCCCGACCAGATGCTCGAACGGCGCCTTCAGCGAGAACCACACGATCAGGCCCAGCACGGTGCCCAACACCGCACCGACGACACCCACCGCGGCGCCGTTGGAAAGCATGACCCGGCGCACCTGGCGGTCGGTCGCCCCGATCGCGCCGATCATCCCGATCGCGCGGGACCGGCGCTGGGCGATCACGGTGAACCCGGCAACCGACAGCAGCCCGATGAAGGTGAGCCCGATCGTCGCCAGCAGCAGCACCGCGAGCGCTTGGCTGCGCTGATTCGCCGCCGACATGGTGTGCGAGGACATGATGATCTGGATGGAGCCGCCGCCGGCCGGCAGCCGGAAGCCGAGGATGGAACCGTCCGCGGCGTTGAAGAGCAACGACAGGCCGGATGGCGAGGCGAGCTGTCCCGGGGCGACCAGGCCGAACCCGTCCTGTAGATCTCTCGGGTTCTCGACGATGCCGACGATGCGCAACTGCTGTCCGTTGGCCGACCAGGTGGAGCCGATCCGCAGGTTGAAGGTGGTGGCGACCGCCGAGGTCACCGCGGCCTGGCCGGCTCCGGTCGGGTACTGGCCGGAGACCAGGTGCAGCATCGGCGCGCCGAAGACGCCGTGCGGGTCCTGGCCGCGCAGGTCCACCGGCGTGATCGACCCCGGCACCGGCACGCTCTCGTGCGCGATCGCCTCGACCGTCCCGAATCGTTGCCGGGCGGCCGCAAGGTCCGCCGCGATGCCGGCAGCGCCAGGGTCGGCGATGTCGATGCGCGAATCGGCGCTGCCGAACAACGCCCGGTCGGAGCCTTGGACGTTCTCCACCAGCCCCAACCCGACCGTGGTGGTCCCGACCGCCACGATCAGCAACGAGAGGATCAGCGCTTGCTGCCCCCACTCCCGGCGCAGCAGTCGCCATGCCCAGCGACGGATCGCGCGCCGGGCCGGTGCGCCGCCACGCGGCGGTGGCGGGACGGTGACCGGGGCCGGTGGGGCAAGGGTGGTACTCATCTCGCCGGATCCGCATCCAGCAGCGACTCCGGTCCGATTGCCGGCGCGGTGTGGTCGACCACCCGGCCATCCCGCAGGAACACCACCCGGTCGGCCCAGGAGGCCAGTTGCGCATCGTGGGTGACGACCACGCCGGCGACACCGCCCTGGCAGGTCTCGCGGACCAGCCGCATCACCGCCTCGCCATTGACCGAGTCCAGCGCCCCGGACGGTTCGTCGGCCAGCAGCAGGTGCCGATCGCCGACCACCGCACGGGCGATGGCTACCCGCTGCCGCTCGCCGCCGGACAGCTCGTCCGGGAACCGGTCGCCGCGCTCGGCCAGCCCGAGCCGGTCCAGGGCGGCCAGCGCCGCCGACCGGGCTCGGCGGATCGGCACGCCGTCCAGTTCCAGTGGAAGCGAGACGTTCTCCGCCGCGGTCAGCCCGGCCAGCAGGTTGAAGTCCTGGAAGACATAACCGATCGCCCGCCGGCGCAGTGCGGCCCGCTCGTTGCGGGACAGCCGGGACAGCGGCAGCCCGCCTACCGTCACCTCGCCGCCGCTGGGCTCCTCCAGGCTGCCGGCGATGGTGAGCAGCGTGCTCTTACCGGATCCGCTCGGGCCCATCACGGCGACCAGCTCGCCCGGTTCGATGGTCAAGTCCACATCGCGTAACGCATGCACCTGGGTGGCCCCGGTGCCGTAGACCTTGCTCACCTGGTAAAGCTGAAGTGCGCTCATCGATTCACCTGCTCTTCGCGCGAGCGCTCATCGCTGGGATTCGCTCCGCTCCTCGCTCGCTGGCGCTCGCTGCGATGCTCACTCATCGTGCGACCTGCTTTGCTCGGGACGGACGGGGCTCAGGCTTAGGTCGGGACGGAGCCTGAGCCGGCGGGCTGGCGAGGTCGGCTCGGCGCAGCCTGGCATCGGCGGCATCCAGCCAACGGACCACCGAATCCAGCCGGAACAGTTCGGCATCGACCACCAGCGGCAGGCTCAGCTCGTCCGGTCCGGCGGCCCGCTTGACCCGGGTCCATTCCTGCATCAGCTCGATGACGTGCCGCCGGTGTCGCTGGATGACCTCGCCCACCTCGACCCCGGGCACCCGAATCGCGACCAGTACCTTGATCACCAGCTCGTCCCGGGGCGGCGAGCTCAGATCCGGTGGGGTGTGCAGCCAGGCTTCGAGCTCGGCAGTCCCTGCGTCGGTGATCCGGAACGACTTCTGCGGCCCGGCCTCGTCTTCGCCGTCGGAGGCGACCAAGCCGTCGCGCTCGAGCCGCTGAAGCGTGGTGTACACCTGCCCGACGTTGAGCGGCCAGACCTCGCCGGTGCGCTCCTCGAACTCGTGCCGCAGCTGAAGCCCGTACTTCGGTCCCTCGCTCAACAACGCCAACAACGCATGCCGGACGGTCATCTGACCTGCCCTCTACTCGTGGTATACCGAGTATATATACCAGGTATACAACGGAACGAGCAATAACCGGACGAGCCCGAGCGAGAAGTTCTGCGGCAGTTCTTAACCAGCCGCCGGCAGCGTCACCTCGACCAGCAGGCCCGGGGAGTTGTCGCGCAAGGTCACCGTCCCGCCGTGCGACGTGACGATCTCTCGGACGATCGGCAGGCCGAGGCCGGCGCCACCCTGCTGCCTGCCCCGGGCGGTATCCAGCCGGTAGAACCGGTCGAACACCCGCTCGCGCTTGTTGGCCGGCACGCCCGGCCCGTCGTCGGCCACCGTCAGCACCGCCTGCGAGTCCACCCGGGTCGCCCCGACCGTCACCGCCGAGTTGGCATACCGAACCGCGTTGTCGATCAGGTTGACCAGCACCCGGTGCAGCCCGTCCCGGTCACCGAGCACCAGCACCGGGCCGGTGTTGGCGCCGTCCTGATAGCGGACCGGCACCCGGGCATCGCGATAACCGGCGACCACGGTGCCGGCCAGCTCGCTCAGATCCACCGGCAACCGCACCCGGGTCGGCCCGCGCTCGTCCGAGCGGGCCAGCGTCAGCAGGTCGTCGATCAGGTGGCTGAGCCGGTCCACGTCCACCAGCGCGTCGTCGGTCAACTCCCGCATCGCCTCGGTCTGCTCCAGCCGCTGGGCAACCTCCAGCTGCACCCGCAGCGAGGCGATCGGTGACCGCAGCTCGTGCGCGGCGTCCCCGACGAACTGCCGTTGCCGAGTGGTCGCGGTGTCTAGCCGATCGAGCATGTCGTTCAGCGTCAAGGCAAGTGAGTGAATCTCGTCCTCGGCGGCCGGCACCGGCAGCCGTGAGCGGGCCAGCCCGGACGCGCTGAGCTCGGCCGCCCCGCGCTGCAGCGCCTCCACCGGCCGCAGGGTGAGCCCGGTGATCCACCAGGTCAGCAACGCCATCGCCACCACCATCAGCGGGCCGCCGATCAGCAGGGCCCGCTCCAGCGAGTGCGACGAGTCCATCACCCGGCCGAGGTCGGTGCCGACCAGCACCGTCCGCTGACCGGCCCGGATGTCGGCCGTGACGCCCACCACCCGCATCGATTCGTCCAGCGAGGCCCGATCGCCGTCGACGGTGAGGTTGTGCCCGCGCCGAACCCGGGCCAGCTGATCCGGGCTGAGCACCGAGACCGCGGTATCGGCACCCGGCGAAGCGGCCAGCACCCGGTTCTGCTCGTCCACCACCTGCACCAGCGATATCCCGCCGCCGCCGGCCAGCAACTGCGGCAGCCGGCCGGATTGCACCAGCACCGCCACCTCGTCACCGGTCCGCTGGGCTGAGGAGTCCAGCGTATTCAGCAGCGATTTACCCACCGTGTAAAGCAGAATCCCGCCGGCCAGCGCCAGCGCCAAGGTGAACAACGCGGTCGCCAGCACGGTGATCCGAGCCCGCAGCGATCGCCAGCGCCACCAGCGCAGGATCTTCGACCGGCCGCCCGGCGCCGGATCGGCCACCATCGGATCCGGCGGGTCAGCCACCGTCGGTGGCCAGCCGATACCCGGCACCGCGCACCGTCTGCACCGCGTGCCGGTTGAACGGCAGGTCGATCTTGCGGCGCAGGTAACCGACGTACACCTCGATCACGTTGGCGTCGCCCTCGTAGTGGGCGTCCCAGACGTGATGCAGGATGTCGGCCTTGCTGACCGCCTCACCGGCCCGCCGCATCAGGTACTCCAGCAGCGAGAACTCCCGGGGCGTCAACTCAACATCGGTATCGCCGCGGCGCACCGAGCGGGCCGCCGGATCCAGGCTCAGATCACCGCAGGACAGCACCGCCGGTCGGGGACGAACCCCGCGCCGCAGCACCGCGCGCAACCTGGCCAGCAGCACCACGAACGAGAAGGGCTTGATCAGGTAGTCGTCCGCCCCCAGATCCAACGCATCCGCCTCGTCGTACTCGCCGTCCTTGGCCGACAGCACCAGTACCGGCACCCAGTTCTGCTCGGCCCGCAGCGCCTCGATGATCCGATAACCGGACAGCCCGGGCAGCATGATGTCGCAGATCAGTGCGTCGTAACTGTTCTCCCGAGCCAGGTGCAGGCCGTCCGGTCCGTTCAGCGCCACCTCGACGGTAAAACCTTCCGACACCAGCCCGCGTTGCAGCGCGGTGGCCATCCGCGACTCATCCTCGATGATCAGCAGGCGCATAGCCAAGAGCATGCCGTGTCCGGCTCCGGGTTTGCTGAGGACGTCCTCAGCAATGGCTCAGAGACTCAGCCTGTGCACAGCGGCGCCCAACGATCCTGGGAGCATGTCCAACCCCGGTCGACCCAACCTGCGGGCGCTGCGCTGGTTGGTTCCGGTGGGTGCGGCCGGCATCGTCGCCCTGCTGGCCAGCGGAGTGCTGAGCGCTAACGCCAACCCGGATCTGCCGAGCCGATCGGCCGCCCAACTGTTGGCTGCCGTCGGCGATGCCAAGGTCGCCGGTTTCTCCGGCACCGTGGTAGAGAAGGCGTCCCTAGGGTTACCGGAACTTCCCGACGTGGGCGGGGCAAACTCGTCCGGCACCGGCCTGCTCGGCCTGTTGAGCGGCTCGCACACCGCTCGGGTCTGGTACGCCGGCGAGAACAAGCAACGGCTCGCGCTGCTGGATCAACTCGGTGAACAGGACGCATTCCGCAACGGCCGCGAGCTATGGCAGTGGAATTCCGATACTCGGACGGCGACCCACACCACCTTGCCCGCCGAGGCGCTGGCCAGCGATCCGCAGCGGCTGCCGGCGATCACGCCGAGCCAGGCCGCCCAGCAGGCGCTGGCCCTGATCGATCCGTCCACCACGGTGCGTACCGACCGGGACGCGCTGGTCGCCGGCCGGCCCGCCTACGTCCTGGTGCTGACGCCCAAGGACACCCGGTCGCGGGTTGGTTCGGTGCGGATCTCGGTGGACGGCAAGACCCTGGTGCCGCTCGGCGTGCAGGTCTATGCCCGCAGTTCGCAGCGAGCCGCGATCGACATTAGCTTTACCCGGTTCAGCGACAAGGTGCCCAGCGACGACAACTTCACCTGGACGCCGCCACCCGGCGTGACGGTGCGGGAGGAACCGGGCATCGAGTTGCCGACGCACGTGCCGGCCCCCGGTGCGAGTCCGACGGCCAAGGCTCCGGCTGGCAGTGCCACGCACCGGCTGAGCACGGTAGGTACCGATTGGACGACGGTGTTCGCGGCGTCCGGGATGTCACCGCTCAGCCAGCTCGGTGCGACCGATGAGTCAAGTGGTGCGAACACCCCGCTGTTCGGCAATTTGCCGACCGTGCATGGTAGCTGGGGCACCGGGCGGCTATTCGAGTCCGCGCTGGTTACCGCCTTGTTCACCAATGACGGCCGGGTTTACGTCGGAGCGGTCGACCCCGACCTGCTCTATCAAGCGGCTGCCAGCAAGTAACGTGCCGGGCATGCCGGTGCCGCGCCCGACCGACCTGGATCCGGCCAGCCTGGATCCGGCCGATTGGGCCATCAGCAGCCGCGGTCTGACCAAGCGGTTCCGCGGTGGGCAGTTGGCGGTGAACGCGCTCGACTTAGCCGTCCCGCCCGGGTCGGTCTACGGCTTCCTCGGCCCCAACGGTTCCGGCAAGACCACCACGATCCGGCTGCTGCTCGGGCTGGTTTTCGCTACGTCCGGCACGATGTCCTTGCTCGGCAAGCCGGTTCCGCAACGGGCCAGTACGGTGCTGCCGGCGGTCGGCGCGCTGGTGGAGGGTCCGGCGTTCCACCCGTACCTGTCCGGCCGGGCGAACCTGGCCCGGTTGGACGCGGCCGACCTGACCGCGAACCGCCGGGACGCGCGGCACCGGATCGACGCCGCGCTGGATCGGGTCGGGTTGGCCGCGGCGGCCGGCAAGCGCTATCGCAACTACTCGCTCGGCATGCGCCAGCGGCTCGGCATCGCCGCGGCCCTGCTGCAGCCGCGTCGACTGCTGATCATGGACGAGCCGACCAACGGCCTGGACCCGCAGGGCACCCGGGAAGTGCGGCATCTGGTGGCGGAGCTGGCCCGTGATGGCATCACGGTGTTTCTGTCCTCGCACCTGCTCAGCGAGGTCGAGCAGCTGTGCAGCCATCTGGGCGTGATGAGCACCGGCTCGCTGGTCTGGCAAGGATCGATGGCCGAGCTGGCCGCTCAGCAGCAGGTGCGAGTCACCGTCGAGACGCTGGATTCGGCAGGCGCCAAAGGGGTATTGGCCGATCTGGGGTTGACCGCGATCACCGTCCAGGACGGTGGTGCCTCCGCGGTGCTCGGCAACCGGCCGCCGGAGGAGGTGGTCGCCGCGCTGGTCGCGGCCGGCGTCGGGGTGCGCGGGTTCACGGTGGCCAAGCCGCGGCTGGAGGACGTTTTCGTGGAACTCACCGGCGAGGGTTTCGATGTCAGCGGCTGATCCAGGCCTGCGGCTGCTGGCCAGCGAGATCGGCATGTTGTTGCGCCGGCGGCGCAATCAGCTGATGTTGCTGGTGCTGGCCGCGATCCCGATCATCATCGGGGTCGCGGTGAAGCTGACCAGCAAGGGCAACAACCTCGGTGGTCTGCTCGGCAACATCACCGACAACGGGATTTTCGTGGCCTTCACCGCGCTGGTGGTGGTCATCCCGATCTTCCTGCCGATGGCGGTGTCGGTGGTGGTCGGCGAGTCCATCGCCGGCGAGGCCAGCCTCGGCACCCTGCGCTACCTGCTGGCGGTGCCGGTGAGCCGGACCCGGCTGCTGATCACCAAGTTCCTCGCGGTCACCGTCTGGTGCCTGGTGATCGTATCGGTGGTGGTACTGGCCGGCCTGGCGATCGGGCTCACGCTGTTCCCGGCCGGCGAGGTCACCCTGTTCTCCGGGACGCAGATCAGCCTGGCCGCCGCGCTCGGCCGGTTGGCGGTCATGGTCGGCTACGCCAGCCTGATGATGCTGGCGGTGGCCGCGATCGGCCTGTTCATCTCATCGCTGACCGAGGTGCCGCTCGCCGCGATGGCCGCGGTGCTGGCGGTGGCGATCATCATGCAGGTGCTGGTCGCGGTGCCGCAGCTGCACGCGATCCGTCCGCTGCTGATCAGCGGCTACTTCCTCGGTTTCGCCGACCTGCTGCGGGATCCGCTGAGCCTGGCCAGCCTTTGGCACGGGACATTGGCCGCGCTGGCCTACCTGGTGATCTTCACCCCGCTGGCCTGGGCCCGGTTCACCACGAAGGACGTCTCGAGCTGACGGTAGTTTCGCCCGGTGACCATCTACGTCCGGCTCGCGGTCGGTCTGGTGCTGCTGCTGACCATCGCGGTGCTGGTCTCCTACCGGGCCGACCTGCGCCGGCAGCGCGACCTGGTGCTGGCCGCCGGGCGGGCGGTGCTGCAGCTGGCGGTGGTCGCGGCCGCGCTGCGTGGGGTGTTCGCCGCGCCGATCACCTCGGTGCTGGTGGTCGGGGTGATGTTCACGGTGGCCAGCTGGACGGCGGCCCGCCGGTTGCGGGGCGGTGGTGACGGCGGTCGCGGGGTGGTCCGGGCGGTGCTGCTGTCCTGCGCCGCGGGGTCGACGGTGGTCATCACGATCATCGTGGCGCTGCCGACGCTGGACCGGAACGTGCGCACCTTCGTGGCGGTGTCGGGGATCGTGCTCGGCGGCACCATGACCGGGGCCACGCTAGCCGGCCGGCATCTGAACGAAGGGCTGCGCCGGCGTCGGGACGAGATCGAGGCCTGGCTATCCATCGGTGCCAGCCCGCGGCAGGCGGTGCGGGACGTGGCCCGAGCCGCCGCGTCGGAGGCGTTGGTGCCCGGGTTGGACCAGACCCGGACGGTCGGGCTGGTGACATTGCCGGGCGCCTTCATCGGTGCGTTGCTCGGCGGGGCGAGTGCGGTCGGGGCCGCCCGGTTCCAAATCGTGGTACTGGTCGGACTGCTGTGCGCGCAGACCATTACGGTGTCGCTGCTGACATACCTGCTGGGCGCGCCCCGCACGCTGCCGGTGTCGGCCGGTTAGCTGCCGGGCGGGAACTCCTCGGCGGCCCGCCGTTGCCGCAGCAGGTCCCAGCATTGGTCCAGCTCGCGCTCGATGCTTTCCAACCGAGCCCGTTCGGCGGCGTTGAGTCCGACTCCGGTATGGGTGGACCTGAGATGGTGCTCCTCACCCACCAGATCGTGGATCTGGTTCAGGATCGGTTGCTCGGACTCGCGTGACATCGCTGGCATCCTCCATCACCCGGCGGGAGTCGCAGCGTCAAAGTTACGGCCTCGGCGCCGTCTCCGCAGAACGCAGGCGTGCCCGACCCACCCGCTACGGTGGGGTGCATGGCCGACCCGGCACAACTGCTCGCCCAACGCTGCCAGGACGAGATGCTGCGCGCCGACGCCGCCTCGGCCGCGTTGGGCATCCGGCCGGTTTCGGTGGGGCCGGGACGGGCCGAACTGGCGATGACGGTCACCGCCGAGATGCTGAACGGGCACGGCATCGGACACGGCGGCTGCGTGTTCAGCCTGGCTGATACCGCCTTCGCGATGGCTTGCAACAGCTACAACGCGGTCACCGTGGCGGCCGGCTGCGACATCGACTTCCTGGCGACGGTCGGCCTGGGCGACGAATTGCGGGCGGTCGCGGTGGAGCGCTACCGGCGCGGCCGCAGCGGCCTGTACGACGTGACGGTGCGACGGGCCGACGGAGTGGTGGTCGCCGAGATGCGGGGCCGGTCCCGGCAGTTGGGCGGCCCGCTGCTGGCCGACTGAGTGGCGCGGACTGGCCGGCTGAGGATCAGCCAACGATTAGCCGCAGTAGCGCCTGCGCGTAGGCCTCCTCCGCGTCCGGGTGGGCGAAGCTGGCCGGCGCCCCGTTCACCTCGATGTCCACCCGCCACAGCTCGCCGTCCCGGCGCAGCGCCCGGAACGTCCCGGCCAGCAACGCGCGCAGCTGGCCTTCCCGCGGCAGCCACACCGAGTCCCGCTCTTCGACCGAGTCCAGCGCCCACTCGGTGGTGCCGTTGAAGCCGAACACCCGTCGGTCGCCGAGGGCATGCACCTCCACCGTCATCTCGCTGAGCATGAAGACCTCGCGGTCCATGCCCCGATCCAGCACCACGAACCGGTCGCCGGGCTCGGGCTGCCAGCGCAGCCCGGCGTCCCGCAATTGCCGCGCGGTCTCGGTGGCGATCATCCATCGAGTATCGTCCAGGTCCGGCAGGCTTAAGTTGTCTATACCATTAGCGAGTACGGGAGCGTGGGCATGACTACCGATGCCGAGATCCGGCGGCTAGCGCTGGCCTGCCTGGTGCCGGGCTTCGTCGGCCCAACCCCGCCGAGCTGGCTCCTGGACGGGCTGGTCGGCGGGCTGGGCGGGGTGATCCTGTTCGGGTCGAACCTTGGCGACGGCTCGAACGTCGAAGCGCTGACCGGGCAGCTGCGGGCGGCGGCCGGTGGCCCGATCGTGCTCGGCCTGGACGAGGAGGGCGGCGACGTCACCCGACTCGACACCGTGCGGGGCAGTGCCGCGCCGGGTGCCGCGGCTTTGGGCTGGTTGGACGACCCGGCCGCGACCGAGGCGGTTTATGCCGCGATCGGCGCCCGATTGGCTGCGGCCGGGGTGACGCTGAACCTCGCCCCGGTCGCCGACGTGAACGTCGACCCGGACAACCCGGTGATCGGGGTCCGGTCATTCAGCGCCGACCCGGCGATGGCGGCCCGGCAGGTCGCCGCGGCGGTGCACGGCATCCAGCGGTCCGGGGTGGCCGCCTGCGCCAAGCATTTTCCCGGCCACGGCGCCACCAGCGCGGACTCGCACCACGAGGTGGCCACCGTCGAACGCGACCGCGACCAGTTGGCGGCGGTCGAGTTCCGCCCGTTCCGGGCCGCGATCGGCGCGGGCAGCCGGGCCGTGATGACCGGGCATCTGCTGGTGCCCAGCCTGGACGCCGAGCTGGCGACCGTCAGTCGCGCAATCACCACCGGGGTGTTGCGCGAGCAGCTCGGTTTCACCGGCACCATCGTTACCGATGCGCTGGAGATGGCGGCGGTGTCGTCCACCGTTGGAATGGTCGAAGGCTTTGTGGCCGCGCTGGCGGCCGGCGCCGACACGATCGAGACCGGCGCGCGGGACTACCCGGAGCTGCTGACCGCGATCCCGGACGCCGTGCTGGCCGCCGTCCGGGCCGGCCGGCTGTCGTTCGACCGGCTGGCCGATGCCGCTCGGCGGACCGCGTTGCTCGCCGAACCGGCGGTCGCCGAGCCGCCGCCGGCTACCGACGGGATAGCAGCCCGCTGCCTCGAAGCGATCGGGACGTTGCCCCGGCTGGTCGATCCGGTGGTGGTGGAATGCCGGCCGGCCAGCGGGATGGCCTCCGGCCCATTGCCATGGACGCTCGCCGGTCCGCTGCACGAACGGATACCGGGAGCTGAGGTGGTGACGGTGGACGGTCCGGAGTCGCTGGCTGGGCTAGCGGGATGGGCCGGCCGGTCTCTGGTGGCCGTGGTCCGCGATCCGAGCCGGCATCGCTGGCAGTGCCGGCTGCTCGAATTGGCGGTCGGTCAGCACCGGGCCGGTATGCCGACGGTGGTGGTTGATGTCGGTTGGCCGGTCGAGTTGCCCGAGCTGGCCGGCCTGCCGCTAGTCCGCACCCGGGGCGTCGCGCCCGGCCTGCTGGCGGCGGCCGCCGACCTACTCGTCAACGCCTAGCGAAGGACGGCAGGCTAGCCCGGGTGCCGGGATGGGCTGGGAATCGGGGTCGGCCGCGTCCCCGAGGTACCACCACCGCCACCGCCACCGCCGTGCCCATCGCCGCCACTGCTCCGGCCACCGAGTCGATCGCCGGAAGGGCTACTGCTCGGCGATCCGCCATAGAAGTAGTCCGAGCCGGTGGGCGCCGTCCCGTTGCTCAGACACAGGGTCACCCGGCCGCCGGCGCTGGCGACGTGCGGTTCGTAATAGCCGACCGTGCCGGCCGGGGCGCCGCTGCCGCAGATCGTGCTCGCGACCGTCCCGGTCAGGCCCAGCTCGGTCAGCCTGGCGATCGCGTCCGCCGGCGTGGATCCGGTGAGGTCGGGTACCGGCACCGGGTTGCTGACGTCGTTCGGATCCGGCCAGCTCCACTCCTGGTCCTGCAACGCCGGGCCGTAGGCGTCCAGCCAGAACGTGCTGGCGTAGGCGCCGAAGACGTCGCTGCCGTTGTTGGCGACGTCGGCCGGCAGCCCGGTCACGGTCGCCTTCGGTGAGCTGGGGTTGACCAGGGCTGCGGCCGACACCAGGCTGGGCGTCATCCCGACGAACCAGAGCGCGGAGTTGCCGTTGCCCTGGTCGGGGCCGTGCGGATCGTCGTTGTCGGTGCCGGTCTTGGAAGCCACCGGGCTACCACCGGCCGCGTACCAGTCCCGGAAGTAGCCGGCGGCGGTGCCCTCATAGCTGGTGGTGTCCACGGTCATCATCCGTACCAGCGTCCGGGCTACCTGCGGGTCGAATTGCCGGGTGCAGGCCGGCTTGGTGTAGCGCACCGGGGCGCCGGTCGGACCGGTGATGCTCTGGATCGGGTTGGCCGGGCAGTACACACCGTCGTTGGCCGCCGCGGCGTACGCGGCCGACAGCTGGAGCGCCGAGGTGGGCGAGAAGCCCAGCGTGAATCCGGTCCGGTGCTCGGCGATGGTGGCCTCGGCGATGGTCTGGCTCGAGCCCGGCGCGTCCGGCTGGTTCAGCGTGGTCATGCCGAGGTTCAACGCCGTCCGGACGATCGGCTTGAGGTCACAGCCGAAGAACTGGTCCTCCATGCCGACGAAGTAAGTGTTCACCGATTCCGGCAGCGCGTCCGACAGCGGCAGTGTGGCGCGGTAGTTGCCGGCGTTGTGCGTGGTGTACGGCACGGTGTTGGCGTCCACCGGGCAGTTGCGGACGGTGTAGGAGTCCGCGCCGCTGGTCAGCGTGAAGTTCGGTTGCGCGCCGAGGCTGAGCGCGGCCAGCGCGGTGAAGTACTTGTACGTCGAGCCGGATCCGGCGTAGCCGGTGGTGAACAGCGGGAGGGTGGTCTGGCCGGCGGCCACCCCGTAGTGCCGGCTGGTGATCATGGTGGTGACCGCACCGGTCTGCGGGACCACCGACGGCATGACCAACACGGTGGCCGAACGGGGGTCCAGCCCGGATTGCCAGACCGCGAGCTGGCCGCTGTTCTGCAGCGAGGCGTCCAGGGTGGTGACGATCCGCAGGCCGCCGGTCTTGATGGCCTGCTCGGACAGCCCGCCCTGGCTCTGCAGCCAGTTGGTGACGTAGTCGCAGAAGAAGCCGGCGTTGCGGATCGCCGCCGAAGCGTTCGTGCAGCCCTCCCGCACCGGCGGCGGTGAGCTGGCCGCGAGCTCCAGCGGCCGAGCTTCGGCCTGCGCTGCCTCGGCCGCGCTGAGCTTGCCGTTGCTGACCATGTTCTCCAGCACCTGGTTGCGTCGCTGCTGGGCCGCGCCGGGATTGACGAACGGGTCGAGCTGCGAGGGGCTTTGCAGCAAGCCGACCAGGGTGGCGCCCTGGGCCAGGCTCAGCTTGGCGGCCGGCACCCCGAAGTAGGTTTCGGCGGCCACCTGGATGCCGTAGGAGTTCTCGCCGAAGAAGGCAATGTTGAAGTAGTCATCCAGGATCTGGCTCTTGGTATAGCGCTTCTCCAGGTCGATCGCGCAGCGGGCGTCCTGAATCTTGCGGGTCAGGTCCTGCTCGATCGCGGCCTGCCGTTCGGCGTCGGTGGCGGCCTGGTAGTACCGCACCTGCTTGACGTACTGCATGGTCAGCGTGGAGCCGCCCTGGGTGTCGCCGCTGCCGCTGCCGTTGTGCAACGCCGCCCGGATCAGGCCGTGCAGGTCCACCCCGTGGTGGGAGTAGAAGCGCCGGTCCTCGGTGGAGATCAGTGCGTCCTGCACCACCTGCGGAATCTGCGCCAACGGGATGTCCCGGCGGTTCTGCGCGTACAGGGTGGCGATCACGGTGCGTCCGTCCGAGGCGTAGACGGTGCTGGTTTGCTGGGCCGGAGTGATCACCAGATCGCAGGAGCTATCGAGGAACTGCCCGGCGGCACTGCCTACCGCCAGGCCGATGCCGCCCACAAAGGGCAACACCATTCCGGCCACGAGCGCCCCGGCGACCGCGATGGCGGCGGCCAGCTTTCCGGTGGTACTGAGCAGGCGACGGTGATGGGGAGTCAGGGTCGGCACCTGCTCAATTGTCCGGCGACTGGCTGAGAGCCCGATCAGATTGCTGAGACCCCCCTCAGCCGGCCAACCGAGCCCGACCGGCAATTGACACCCGGCTGGTGCTTGACACGTCGAATGGTCTAGGCCAATACTTGCGAAATTCGTCTATACCAATCTTGAAGGAGACCGGCCGTGAACCGCAGATTCGCGAGCGCAGTGGTCCTGACCGCCACGCTGGCCCTGGCACTCAGCGCCTGCTCGAGCTCCAAGAAAGCCGCCAGCAGCAAGGACGACAGCGTCTTGAGCATGAACGGCAAGGGCAAGACCATCACGGTGTGGCTCCAGAGCGACGCGCAGAAGGGCTGGCCGGACGTCGTCAATCAGGCCACTCAGCGCTTCGAGGCGGCCACCGGGGCGAAGGTGAACGTGCAGTGGCAGCAGTGGTCGAACTACACCACCAAGCTGGACTCGACATTCGCCGGCAGCACCGCCATCCCGGACGTGGTGGAGCTGGGCAACACCCAGACCGCCTCCTACATCGCCGGTGGCGCGTTTGCCAACCTGAGCTCGGCCAAGTCGCAGTTCGAGAACTCCGCGAGCTGGCTGCAAGGCCTGGCCGACTCCGGTACCTCGCCGGACGGCAAGCTGGAGGCGGTGCCCTACTACGCCGGCAGCCGGGTCGTCATCTACCGCACCGACCTTTTCAGCAAGGCCGGGATCACCACCGCGCCCAGCACTTTGGACGAGCTGACCGCCGACCTGGACAAGGTCAAGGCAGCCAACGCCAGCGACAAGGCGTTCTCCGCCTTCTACATGCCGGGCAAGTACTGGTATGCGGCGATGTCGTTCGTCTACGGGGCCGGCGGCAAGATCGCCGAGCAGCAGAGCGGCAAGTGGGTCGGCACGCTGGAGAGCAGCCAAGCCCAGCAGGGCCTGGCCGCCTGGCAGAAGCTCACCATGTACTCGGTGGGTGGGGCCACCAAGGATGAGTCCGACCAGGACGCCATCATGGCGCAGGGCCACACCGGGGCGATCCTCGGCAACGGCTGGGAGGTCGGCGCGGTGACCGATCCGAAGACCGGCAAGCCGGCGCTGGCCAAGGATCTGGCGACCTTCCCGCTGCCCGGGGTCACCTCGGGTCAGTACACCCCGTCCTTCCTGGGTGGCTCGGATCTGGCGGTGCCGGCCAAGGCGGCCAACCCGGGCCTGGGCGCGGCCTGGATCAAGTACTACACCGACACCACCAGTCAGACCGCGCTGGCCAAGTTCGCGATCCCGAACACCACCTCGCTGCTCGGCGTCTACGAGGCCGCCGGGGACGCGAACAAGTCCACCGGGGAGGCCGCCAAGAACACCTGGTTCGTGCCCAACACGCCCAACTGGGCCAACGTGGAGAGCAACAACATCCTTCAGAACATGCTGGAATCCATCGCGACCGGTAAGAGCTCCATCGCTGACGCGGCCAAGGCGGCAGACGACCAGATCGCCAGCACGCTGAACGCCGGTAGCTGAGCAGTCGTCCGTACCCTCCAGCCATGACCATGATCCGAGTCCCGGGGACGCGACCCGCACGCAGGTTGCGTCCCCGGCCTCGGGCTTATGGCGGGCCGCGATCGGCCGGGCTGCCCTACCTGCTGATCCTGCCGGCGGTACTCGTGCTGGCCGCGGTGGCGGCCTGGCCACTGGCCAAGATCGTGCAGCTGTCGCTCCAGAAGCAGGAAGGCGGCAAGTACGCGCTATTCCACAGCGGCGGGACGACCCCGTTCGTCGGACTGCGCAACTTCACCGGGGTGCTGTCGGATTCGACCTTCTGGACGGTGCTGACCCGGACCGTGGTGTTCACCGTGATCAACGTGTTGCTCAGCCTGGCGATCGGGTTGGCGGTGGCGGTGTTGCTGAACCGGGTGTCGACCTGGGCCCGGCTGATCTTGACCGCGGTGCTGCTGTTCGTGTGGGCGGTGCCGTCCACCGTCTCAACCCAGGTGTTCTACTGGATCTTCTCCAGCCAATACGGCGCGGCCAACGCCATGCTGAACAAGCTGCCCGGGCTGCACATGCGCGGGCACGACTGGTTCGCCGACCCGCACCAGGGCTTGGCGGTGGTCACCGCGGTGGTGGTGTGGGGCGCGATCCCGCTGCTGGCGATCTCGTTGCACGCCGGTATCACCCAGATCCCACGGGACGTACTGGAGGCAGCCCGGGTGGACGGTGCCGGGGCCTGGCAGGCCTTTCGGAACGTGACCTGGCCGTTTCTGCGGCCGCTGCTGGTAATCCTCACCACGCTGTCGGTGATCTGGGACTTCGGCGTGTTCAACCAAATCTGGTTCATGCGGGACGGCCATCCCGAGCCGGGGTACCAGACGATCGGTATCTACATGTATTCGCAGGGCGTCGGTAGCAGCCACTACAACCTCGGCGCGACCGTGGGCGTGCTGATGATGGCCTGCCTGCTGGTGGTGATGGTGTTCTACATCAAGCAACTCTTCAAGATCGGAGACGCCGAATGACCGCGGTGGTGCCTCCGAACCTGGTCGGCCCGGCCCCGGTGGCCGATGCCCCGGTGCCTGCCGTGCGTCCCCGGCGAGCGCAACGCCGCCACGCCGCGGCGGCCACCTGGGCCTGGAACACCCTGGCCATGCTGCTCGCGGTGGTGCTGGGTTTTCCCATCTACTGGATGGTGATTACCGCTTTCAAGACCAGCGCCGACATCAACTCACTGACCCCGAAGTTCTGGCCTGCGCATCCCAGCCTGCGTGGCTTCAGCGAGGTGTTGCGGGATCCGATATTTCGTGCCGACCTACGCAACAGCCTGGTGATCACGGTGGCCGCGGTGGTCATCAGCATCGTGATCGGCTTCTTCGGAGCACTGGCGATCGCGCGCTTCCGCTTCCTCGGACGGCGGATCTTCATCTTCGTCGTGCTGATCGTGCAGATGATCCCGTTGCTGGCGCTGACCATTCCGATGTCGCTTCTGCTGGATCGGTTCCAGCTGAAGAACAGCCTGATCGGCGTGGTAATCGCCTATCTGATGTTCACCATGCCCTACACCACCTGGACGCTGCGGACCTTCATCGCCAACGTCCCTCGGGAGTTGGACGAGGCGGCCATGGTCGACGGGTGCAGCCGGTGGCAGACCTTCTACAAGGTGATCCTGCCGCTGGTCGGCCCCGGCCTGATCGCCACCGGGGTGTACGGCTGGATCCTGGCCTGGAACGAGTTCGTGCTGGCCAACACGCTGTTGATCGACAATGACAAGCAAACCGCGATGATCTACTTGCTGATCTTCCAGTCCAGTCCGGTGCACGGCGCGGACTGGGGCGGTCTGATGGCGGCGGCAACGCTGACCTCGCTGCCGGTGGTCGCGCTGTTCGTGCTGTTCCAGAGCCGGATTTCGGCCGGCCTGACCTCGGGCGCGGTCAAAGGATGACCATTATCACCGGCGCCCGGCTGGTCACTCCGGCCGGCGTACTCGACACCGGTTGGCTGCGGGTTGCCGGCGCGCTGATTGCCGAGGTCGGCACCGGGCCGGCTGCCGGCGGTGAGCAACTGGCTGGCGGCTGGCTGGTACCGGGCTTTGTCGATCTGCACATGCACGGCGGTGGCGGCAACGACGTCACCGAGTCACCGGCGGCGATGGCGGCCGCGGTCGATTACCACCGGCACCGAGGGACGACCCGCACCCTGGTGTCGCTGATGGCCGGGCCGCTGGACGCGATGTGCGAGCAGCTCGGCTGGTTGGTGGAGTTGGCCGACGCGGATCCGCAGATCGCCGGCGCGCACCTGGAGGGCCCGTTCCTGGCCCATGCTCGGTGCGGTGCGCAGAACGCCGCGCACCTCCAGCCACCGGATACCCAGGTGCTGGCCAAGCTGTTGGATGCCGGCCAGGGCATCGTCCGCACCGTGACCATCGCCCCGGAACTGCCCGGTGCGCTCGCATTGATCTCAGAGCTGGCCGAAGCCGGAGTGATCGCCTCCATCGGGCACACCGACGCCGGATACGAGCAGGCGCGAGCCGGGTTCGTGGCCGGTGCCACCCTGGTCACCCACCTGTTCAACGCGATGCCGCGGTTGGATCACCGCCGGCCCGGTGCGGCGCTGGCGGCGCTGGAGTCCTCGGCCGCGCTGGAGCTGATCAACGATGGGGTGCACGTGCACCCGGCGATGGTCCGGTTGGCGGCCGGGCACGGACGGGACCGGCTGGTGCTGGTCACCGACGCGATGAGCGCGACCGGAGTCGGCGACGGCAGCTACGTCCTGGGTGGTTTGCCGGTAACCGTGGTTGACGGCCAGGCTCGGGGCAGCGAGTCAGGCAGCCTCGCCGGCAGCACGCTCACCCTCGATCAGGCGTTCCGGCGCGCGGTGCACGAGGTAGGGCTGTCGATCGAGGACGCGGTCGCCGCTGCCTCGACCAACCCGGCCCGGGTGCTCGGGCTGTCCGATCGGTGCGGCGCGATCCGGCCGGGGCTGGCCGCCGATTTGGTGCTGCTGGACGACGACCTGCGCGTCCGCCGGGTGATGGTGGCCGGCCGCTGGCTCTAGATCTCGGCTCGATCACCGCTGGTTATGCTCGGCCGATGCTCACACAGCGGGATCTAGCGCTGGCGGACGGCCGGACCTTGCGGATCTATGACAGCGGCCCGATCACCGATCGTCCGGAGCTGGCGGTGTTCTGGCACCACGGCAGCTCGCAGTTGGGCACTCCGCCGGCGCCACTCAATCCGGTGGCCGAGAAGCTCGGCATCCGCTGGGTGTCCTGTGACCGCCCCAGCTACGGCGGATCCAGCGACCAGCCCGGTCGTGATGTCGCCGCCTCTGCCGCCGACGTGGCCGTGGTGGTCGACGGGCTGGGCATCGACCGGTTCGCGGCGCTGGGCACCTCGGGTGGTGGCCCGTCCGCGCTGGCCTGCGCGGCGCTGCTGCCGGGGCGGGTGGCCGCGGTGGCCTGCCTGGCCGGGCTGGCACCGTACGAGTCGCCCGGGCTGGACTGGTTCGCCGGCATGGCGGCCAACGGCGAGCAGGAGCTGCGGCTGGCGGGCGTCGGCCGGTCGGCGTTACGGACGCATTTCGAGACCGCCGAGTTCGATGAGCAGATGATGCTCACGCCGGCCGACCGGGCGCTCCTGGAGGGCGCGTGGGCCTGGTTGGCCAGCAACGGTGACGGGGGCATCGACGGGCTCATCGATGACGACTTGTCTTTCGTAAAACCGTGGGGATTCGAGCTGGCGCAGGTCAAGGCACCGGTGCTGTTACTGCACGGCGAGGACGATCGGATCGTGCCGAGCGCGCATTCGCGGTGGCTGGTCCAGCACTTGCCGCAGGCGCAGCTGTCGTTACAGCCGGGCGAGGGCCACCTGTCGATCCTGGCTCATGGCCGGACCGCCCTGGAATGGCTGCGGCTGACCGCCGACCGGTCGACCCCCGGCCGCTGACGGCCCGGTGTGATCCCGACCACCTGAGGCCAGTGGCGGGAACCATTGGCCGCTGCCGGCAGACCTGTCAGCTGAGAAGGATCCGCAACCGGACCAGCTGACCTCGGAGATGAAACCTTGTTACGTCGTGCTGTCGCCGCGCTCGTCCTGACCGCGGGGCTCGCCGCGGCCGCCCTGCTGACCGCCGGTCCGGCCGCGGCGCACGTCACGGTGACCGCCCCCGGGGTCGCCGCCGGCGACAGCGACGCGGTGATCATCCTGCACGTGCCGGACGAGAGCGACAGCGCCAGCACGGTGGGGCTCAAGGTGCAGTTGCCGACCGATCACCCGATCGCCGGAGTGCTGGTTGCTCCGGTGCCGGGATGGACCGCCAAGATCACCCAGACCAAGCTGGCCAATCCGATCCACACCGATGACGGCGACATCACCGAGGTGGTATCGGAGATCGACTGGACGGCCGACGCCGATGCCGGCATCAAGCCCGGCTATTTCGGCGAGTTCACCATCATCGGCGGCAAACTGCCGGACGGCGTGGACACCCTGACCTTCAAAGCCATCCAGACCTACAGCGACAAGACGGTGGTGTCCTGGATCGAAGAGGCCGCTCCGGGCAGCTCGGCCGAGCCGGAGCATCCGGCGCCTGAGCTGAAGCTGGCGGCGGCGAGCAACGACTCGAAGCCCAGCTCGTCCAGCACGAACTCGTCCAGCAGCGGTACCGCGACCACCGGCGTGGTGCTGGGCGTAATCGGCATCCTGCTCGGGGCGGCAGCCCTGGCCCTGACGCTGCTCCGCCGAGGTTCCACTCAATAAAACCCGCTGCCGACCGTGCTGGCTACTAGCCTCGCGCTATGTCCAAGGACCGCCTCGAGGCATTCAGCGACGGCGTCATCGCCATCCTCATCACAATCATGGTGCTGGAACTGCACGTTCCCGAGGACGGCAGCTGGTCGGCATTGCGCGCCGAGCTTCCGGTGCTGCTCGCCTACGTGCTCAGCTTCGTCTACCTCGGCATTTACTGGAACAACCACCACCACATGTTGGCCGCGGTCAAGCGAGTGTCCGGGGTAACGCTGTGGGCCAACCTGCATCTGCTGTTCTGGTTGTCACTGGTGCCGTTCGTAACCGCGTGGATGAGCGAGAACCATTTTCCGCCGGCGCCGACCGCCGTCTACGGCATCGTGCTGTTGGCCGCGGCGCTGGCTTACTACCTGCTGCAGGGCGCATTGCTCCGGGCCAGCGGGGATAACTCCCTGCTCGCGATGGCCATCGGCCGGGATTTGAAGGGCAAGCTGTCGCCGGTGCTCTACTGCCTGGGCATCGGGCTGTCCTTCGCCAACCGCTGGCTCGGCATCGCGGTCTACGTCCTGGTAGCCCTGATCTGGCTGACGCCCGACCGTCGGGTCGAGCGGGTGGTGAACCGGCTGGACGAGGCAGCCGAGGGCTGAATCACCCGCTAATCCGAGTTGGCGTTGCCCGCGCCGAGCAGGCACGCCTCGCGCTGGAACTGCAGTTCGGCCACGTCGGCGTCCGGCAGCGCCAGCGCGCGGTCGAAGTCGGCCACCGCCGCCTGCAGGTCACCGACCGCTGCTCGGGCCAGGCCGCGATTGAGTAGCAGGTCAGGGTCGTCGCCGGTGATCTCCAGCGCCCGGCTCAGATCCTCGATCGAGGAGCCGGCATCCCCGATCTGGAAGAGCGCGACCGCTCGGTTGACGAGCGCGGCGGGATAGTTGCTGTCGAGCGACAGCGCCGCGGTGAAGTCGGCGATCGCGGCCTCCGGATGCTCAGCCAACTGCAACATGCCGCGCAGGCAGAGCAACCGGGCGTCGTCCGGGCGCAGGGCCAGCCCGGCGTCGATGTCGGCAGTGGCCGCCGCCGGCCGGTCCTCGGCCAGGTGCAGCTCGGCTCGGATCACCCGGGTCTCGAGATCGGTGGGTTCCATGTCCAGCACCAGGTCGAAGTCGGCGAGGGCCCCGACCAGATCACCGGCTTCCATCCGCGCCGAACCACGGTTGTAGAGCAGCTCGTGGAATGGCGGTCCTAACCGAACGGCGCGGTCGTAGTCGGCCAGCGCGGCCGTCAGATCGCCACGCCTGCGCGAGATCTTGGCGCGTTCGGAAAGGTAATCGGTGTAGTGCGGATCCAACTCGCTGAGCACCGTGAAGATCTGGTAGGCCTCGTCCTTACGCCCGAGTCCAGCCAGCAGCCGCGCCCGGTTGTACAGCAGTTGCGAGCGATGTAGCCGGTAAGCGTCGGATTCCATCCTGGTATCCGCGCGGTAGAGCGCGCCTTCCACCAGCTTCAACGCGCGGTCGAGGTTGCCGCGATGCATCTCGATCAAGGCCATCGCATTGTCCTGGAAACCGGTGAACATCAGCCGCTCGTCCTCGTCCGGCAGGATCGAGGCGATCGCGATGGCGTTGTTCTCCCACTCGACCGCCTGCTCATGGTCGCGCGGCGTCAGGAACCGGGTGTACATCATCGCCAACGAATAGCTGGTCGTCATGTGGGTGAGTGGCGAGGGGTAGCGGCGGCGAAGATCGTGCAGCAGGTCCATCGCCTCACTGAGCCGACCGCACGGGATGAGCGCGGACGACACCTGGATGGTGAGCTTGCGGAAGGTGACCTCGTCCCGCGGGTCGGTCACCGCCCGCCCGCGATAGCCGAACTCGACGGTCATCTCGGAGAACCCGGCCTCCGTGCAGAGCTGGGTCGCATGGGCGAGCGCGGCCGAACCTGCCCCGCTCGGATCGCTGCCGCGCTCACGGTGGTAGGGCAGCGCCCCGACCCGGATCGACCAGGTGGCGTTCTGCTCGATCTCGTCGGCACGGTGGTCGTGCAGTGCCGCGCGCTGGGCATCGCTCAGCGCCTGATATGCCGCCAGGCAGGCCGGTTCGTCATCGGTGCCGTCCGAAGCGACATAGCGAGCCGCCAAATCCGCGGGCGATGCTTCAGGTGCGGTAAGGGAATTCGGGGCCAGGCGGTGGGTGGCATGACGCTCCAGAGCGCCGCCGAGCTCCTCGAGCACCGTGCCGGTGCTACCCACGACCACGGTGAGCTGCTCGGCCGGTATCCGTCGTATCAGCAGCGCAAGGAACTGCTGGGTCGTCCTGGCGGCATCCTGCACACCGTCGAAGAGGACCACCCGGCCGGGCGAGTCTGCGGTGTAGCGCTTGACGAAGGTCACGATGCCCTGGCTCATGCACCGGATCATGCTGGCCCCGTAGAACCGGGTGCGCTCGGCGAAGTCCGAGCTGGCCGCCATATCGCGCGGTGCCGGCCCGATGACATCGGCCAGCTCCGGCATGCCGTACAGCAGGACAAGCCGGAATTCCTCAATCAGGTCAGGCCGTTTCCAAATCGCTTCGACGAGCAACTCCCGGATGAAGGTGTCGACGCCGGTGTACGGCCCCCTGCGATTTCGATGGCAGTGCACGACTAGCTGCGGACGCTCCACCAGTTCGGCCGCGGCGAGCCGCTGGCGCGCCAGGTCACCGACGATGTGTACGTGCGATGGGCTCATCTCATACCACGCTTTCGGCTACAAGCAGGCGCGGCGCACGCCCGGCGTTCAATCGCCGCTTGCGCCGGGACAGGAAGAACACGGCGGTGAATTCGGTCGTGTTGATCGAGACGGAGAGCACAGCGTCCCAGAACTCGGCGTTGAAGCTGCCCGAGGTGAGGTGCCGATAGGTCGTCTCGATATAAGAAATTGCGATCGGTATCGACCCGAAGGTGGTCAGCGCGACGGCCGCCATCAGTCCGAAGACCAGCAATATGCCGTACCACGAGCCGACCTTGCGATCTCGTGCGGTCCACTGATCCTCGTCCACCAGGCGGTCGTGCCAGCCGAGCATGCGCCAGAGCCGGTTCTTGGTGAGCGCCATGCTCGCGACGTGCAGGTCGTGGCAGTTCAGCAGGGTCGACAGCACATAGTAGAGATCTGTTTGCAGGTACAGCTGAAACTGCCATGCGATCCGGAGCACGATGCTGAACCCGATGGCCAGGCAGGTCTTACCGAGTATCGACAGCGAACCGTCCGGGTGCCGGGTCGCCTCGGCGGTCAGGGTGAGCAGGCACACCAAGATGACATCCAGCAACATGCCGGCTAGGAATGGCAGGTAGCGCTTTTGCCGGGGAACGCTGAGCAGCCCGTTGCTCTGGGTCTCGAATACCAGGTAGCCGTATCGGTTGCTGACGTTGAGTTTGCTACGCAGCCCGAGCCGCTGCCCGGCCAGCACGTGGAAGCTTTCATGCAGGAATAGCAGCGGGATCTGGCTCAGGAACAGCGTTGCTTGGACGAGCAGCAAGGAGTTGGAAAAGAACACCTGGCCGGGATGTGGACGCAGATCGGTGTGCCTACCGATCAGGACGAGCCAGCACACCGCCAAGGCGGCGTACCCGACGAATGCCGGCGGTGCGAAGAGCGCAGTTCCGAGTCGCTGGAAGCGCGGTGGTGCGACCGGTTCGGCAGCAGGCTCGGTTCCGTCGGATACGAACCCCAGATCGGTCAGTGCGTCGACGAATTCGGCCATGTCCACAGCCTCGTCATAGGTCTTCTGGTACCAGTCGGCCGCCTGGTCGACAGTCATGCCGTCGGATAGCTTGCGCAGCAAGGCAGCGCCGTCGGGCGGTAGGACCGCATAGGAGCCGGTATCGACCCGGCCCACCACGACATCCTCACCCTGCTCGACGAAGCTCAGCGGGTGTAGTGCCAATTGCTCTGACATGCAAGCTCCCTCTGGCCGCACACCGGCTCGGCAGGAGGACCTGCCGAGCCGGCGGCGCTGTGTGGTGAAACTAGGCGACTGCGATGTACGGGGTGTCGCAGGGGGCCGAGGTGAGGCGGATGTCGGCGGTGCGACGGATGCTGATCTTCTTCATCGAGCTGGTGGTCTTCATGGGGTGCTCCTAACAGGTTGCCGTGGCGACTGAATGCCACGAAAGGGGGTAAATCGCTCCAAGCGGACCGACGGGGCTAAATATTCCTTGAGTCCGTTTCGGTGTCAAGCACTGTTCGATGCCTGGGCAACGCGGGGGTGACGTCTGCTGGGCAGAATCGGACCGATGGCGAGGTCTCGGCTTTTCCGGATGGAAGAGCGTCCCGCGCCGCCTGCCGAGAGCCAGCAGGCGGCTACCGCGGCGGCGATCGCCGTTGCCGATGGCGCCGGCCGGCCGTTGCCCAATGCCCAACAACGGCAGGCAACCCACTGGTTCGGGACCGACCTCACCGATGTTCGCATCCATGACGACACCGCCGCCCGTGCCGCTGCCGAGTCCATCGGCGCGCAGGCCTATACGGTCGGCAGCCACATCGTGTTCGGCGCCGGTGGGCTGGCCGGTGGTGGCAACCGGTTGCTCGCCCACGAACTCGCCCACGTGGTGCAGAACCGCTCCTCGGCCCAGGCCCCGATTGCCAGCCGGCTCAGTCAGCCCGCCGATCCGGCTGAGCGGGCAGCCGATGCGGTGGCCGATCGAATCGAAGCCGGACACGGCACCGCCGGCCCGGCAGCAGCCCCGGCCGCGGTAGCTCGGGCGGTAGCCGATGACGGCCAGGAGCCTGCCGAATCCGCCCAACCGGGCGCTCCCTCGGCAGACGAGGCATGGGACGGTGACGCTCCGGCCGGCGGCCCGATCCTGGATGTGCCGGGCTCACCGAGCGACCTGGATCCCGAGCCGACCACCGACCTGGAGTCAGTGCCACTGGTGCAGCTGGCTGCGGCCAGTCCGGTGCAGCTTCAACGCAAGCAGCCGACGGCACCGCCACCGACCAACCGGACGCCGCTGCCGATACCGGCCAGCGCTCGGAAATGGATCACCAAGATCGACATCAGCCTTGCGGTTCCGCAGACCATCACGGTGCACTGGAGCGACCACAGCCCTGACCAGAGCGCATCGGCATCCTCCGGACGGGGCCGGCCATGCACCGCGTCACCGCCATGTCCAGGCAACGCCGGCCTCAACTGCACCCCGGACGGCACCTTCCATCCGGTCTTTCGTGGCGATGCCAATTACGTCAACGACCACGGTGATCACATGTCCTACTACGTCGACCTCGGCGTGAAGGATGCGGCCGGCAAGGATCGGGGCATCGGCATCCACAACTCGCAGCCGGTGACCGGAAGCCCCGCCTCGCACGGCTGCGTCCGGGTCCCGGAGTGGATGGCCCGGCTGATCAACGGGAATGTCATCCAGTCCACTGCCGTGGTGATCAGCGGTGTCGCGCCGGCGGTTGCCCATCGTGACCACACCTGCCCCGCGCCACCGCCGTCCCGGCCCGCCCCGCGCGGCCGGGCGCCGGTGCACCGGTCTCGACTGAACGGCGCGGACGGCAGGTTCCCCGAGCTAACAGTGCCGGCCGGCCCGGCCCCGATCCGGCTGAGCCGGCTGGATGTCGGAAACGGTCGCACGGTCAGCGATTCCCCAGGCCCAGCAGCGAATACCCGCGAGGACGTGCTGCAGGTGATGGACCGGATGCACGTGCTGTGGCTGCTCACCAACGCCGATTACGCCGCCGAGCAACCGGCTGTGGCTCAACAGCCGCCCGGCTCCGAGGTGGCCACCAGCAGGATCGGCCGGCTCAACCGGGCGATCGACCGGATGTCGGCGGTGGACGCGATGCCGGCGCCGGTGGCCGGTGCGCTGTACCGGGGCCTCAGCCTCACCGGCGGCGTCGGCCCCGGCCAGCCGAACCACCGGGCCGATGTGCTCGCCTTACAGCATGCGATGCATGCGGCCTGGGATCTGCACGAGGCGCCGCCGCTGGCCTTCGCTGCCGCCCAGGCCGAGGTCGGCACCGCCGATCCGGTCGACCCGTCCCGGCTGGTTATCACCCGGCAGGCGATCCAGGCCAGCTATAGCCGGTACGTGCGAGGTTTTCCCGGTGGTGGGGCACCGCAGACGGCGCTGCCAGCGATCCCAGCACCGGGCACCGGGGCGCCGGCAGCGGGAACCCGAACCACCGGTGGTGGCGGAT
>DATFHF010000039.1:0-22793 GCA_035248685.1 Jatrophihabitans sp. | reverse complement strand
AGGGCGGGAATCTGCACCCTAGCGTGATGCAGATTCCCGCCCTTTCGGTTGAAACGCCCGGCTACGGCTACGTTTTTGTACAACCCCTGGTCACCCTTCGGTCACAATGCCGCCGAAGAAGTGCCCTTGTAGCCTTCGCGTTACTCGGAAGTCCTAACGTTTCTCTGGCTGGCGAGCCCCGTTCACTCGGAGCTCGCGATACGAAGGAGGCCTGCCGCACAATGTCACTCCCACAGGGTGAAATTGAAGTTGCCGCCGTAGGTCTGGGCGTTGCCGTCGAGCCCGGTGAGGCCGCGATCCAGGGCAGGTCACTGCGCCAGATCGCCTGGCGTCGGCTCAAGCAGGACCGGGTCGCGATGGCCGGCGGCGTCGGGATCATAATCCTCACGCTGACCGCCATCTTCGCCTCGCAACTGAACGACCTGTACGGGCACCAGCCGGCCGACCGCAACAGCGCGCTGACCAGCATCGACACCAACATGCCGTTCGGCAGGCTGAGCGGGGCTAGCAGCAGCCACTGGCTCGGCATCCAACCGATCGACGGCGAGGACATCCTGTCCCGGCTGATCGCCGGCTCGCGCACCTCGCTGATGATCTCGGTGTCCGCGATGATCCTGTCGTTGCTGCTCGGGCTGAGCGTGGGCCTGGCGGCCGGTTACTACCGCGGCCCCGTGGACACCATCATCTCCCGCATCCTGGACGTGCTGCTGGCCTTCCCGACGCTGCTTTTCGCACTGGCGCTGCTGGCCATCTTCAACCAGTCGCCGTCCTTCCTGGGGATGAGCGGGCAGACGCTGAACTTCGCAGTGGTGATCTTCGTACTCGGGTTCTTCGGCTTCGCCTACCTCGCCCGGATCGTGCGTGGCCAGACGCTGTCCCTGCGTGAGAAGGAATTCGTCGACGCCGCGCGCAGTCTGGGCGCCAGCGACTGGCGAATCATCACCCGCGAAATCTTGCCGAACCTGATGGGCCCGGTGCTGGTCTGGGTCACGCTGACCATCCCCACCTACATTCTCGGCGAGGCCGGCCTGTCCTACCTGGGGGTCGGCGTGCAGCCGCCGACCGCTTCGTGGGGCGGCATGCTATCCACCGCCGCGCCGGTCATCCAGGACGATCCGATGTTCCTGGTCTGGCCGGGGCTGGCGCTTTTCCTGTCAGTGCTGTCGTTCAACTTGTTCGGCGACGGCCTGCGGGACGCACTCGACCCGAAGTCGACCAGATAGTGCATCCATCTTTGACCCCCGATCTGCTGTCCAGGGGGACAAACCGGTAACAGCCGGGCCGGTCTTAGACCGGCAAGTAATTCCGATCGCCTAGGAGGGTGAGAGAAACCAATGCAACGAACCAGAAAGGTCGCGATGGCGGTCGGATTGACCGCCGCTGCGACCATGATCATCTCCGCTTGCGGGAGCAGCGGCGGCGGCAGCAGTAACCAGCCGTCCGGTAGCTCGAGCAACGGCAGTGGCGGGAACCAGAACCTGCCGGCCGCGTTCAACGCCGCCACCATCGGATTCGTCAACGCTTCTAACAAGACCGGTGGCACCCTGAACCTGCTCGCCAGTGGTGACTGTGACTCCTGGGACCCGGCCAACACCTACTACGGGTGGTGCTGGAACATGCAGCGCCTGTTCACCCGCACCCTGGTCGGCTACAGCTCCATCCCGGGCGCGAACAACGTCGCCATCGAAGGTGACTTGGCCACCGGCCTCGGCGAGCACAACGCAACCTTCGACCAGTGGACCTACCACCTGAAGAGCATCAAGTGGGAGAACGGCCAGCCGGTCACCTCCCAGGAGATCAAGTACGGTATCGAGCGGGTCTTCGCCACCGACCTGTTCAGCCAGGGCCCGGCTTCGTACTACCTGTGCCTGCTGGACAAGTGCGATGCCAAGGGCAACCCGTCGTACCAGGGCCCGTACAAGAACAAGACCGGCGGCCTGGACTCCATCACCACGCCGGACGCCAACACCATCTCGTTCAAGCTGAACACCTCGACGCCGGACTTCGACTACCTGATGGCGCTGCCGGCCTCCGCGCCGGTTCCGCTGGCCGAAAACGGCAGCTTCAGCGGCGCCAAGTACACCCTGCACCCGTTGTCGGACGGCCCGTTCAAGTTCGACAGTTACACCCCGGAGCAGAAGGTCGTCTGGGTCCGTAACTCCAACTGGGACCAGTCCACCGACAAGATCCGTACGCCCAAGGTGGACAAGATCACGCTGACCATCAACTCCAACAGCGATGACAACGACAAGCAGCTGCAGGCCGGCACCGCCGACTTCATCGCTGACGGTGGCGTGCAGACCGCGTTCCAGACCGCAATCGCGACCAACCCGGACCTGAAGAAGAACGCCGATGACCCGGTGTCCTCCTACACCCGGTACTTCGCGGTCTTCCCGCAGACCATCCCGAACATCCACTGCCGTCGCGCGATCTTCTACGCGATGAACAAGGTCGACCTGCAGCGGGCCCGGGGTGGCACCTACGGTGGTGACATCGCGCACACGATGGCCCAGCCGACCGTGCCTGGTCACGACAACTCGGCTGACCCGTACGACTCCGGTCCGGACAACACCGGTGACTTGGCCAAGGCCAAGGACGAACTGACGCAGTGTGGCAAGCCGAACGGCTTCACCACCAAGGAGGCCTACGTCAACTCCGGCCGTGGCCCGGCCGTGTTCGCCGCCTCCCAGTCCGCGCTCCAGCGGGTTGGCATCAAGGTGCTGTCTGCCGTGCACGCGCAGTCGGGTTACTACGGTGGCTTCATCGGCAAGCCGGACACCGTCAAGAGCGTCGGCATTGGCCTCGCTCAGGCTGGTTGGGGTGCTGACTACCCGACCGGTGGCGGTTTCTGGACCTCCATCGCCGCCAGCTACGCACCGCCCGGTGGCGGTAACTACACCCAGCTGAACGACCCGAAGGTCGACGGTTTCCTGAAGGAAGCCGCGCAGAGCACCGGTCGGCACGACGACCTGTTCAAGCAGCTGGACGCCCAGGTCATGGCGGACGCAGTCATGCTGCCGTTCCTCTATGACAAGACCCTGTACTACCGCAACCCGCGGGACACCAACGTGCGGAACAACTTCGCACTCGGTTCCTACTACGACGCCGTCAACGTCGGTGTCAACGACGGGAAGTAGTCGTACAAGCACAAGTAGTAGCAGTTAGCTCAATCAGCAGTAACCAGCTAAATTCCACTCACTAGAGAGGTGGCAGTGTTGGTGGCCGGCCCGTTAGGCTTCGGGCCGGCCACCGATACGGAGACGCGATGATCAGATACGTCATTCGCCGCGCTATCGCGGGAGTCCTGGTACTGCTGGTAACGAGCTTCGTCACCTTCATCATCTTCTTCATCGGCCCGAGGGTGGCCCATGTGTCACCCTCGCTGTATTTCGTCGGCAAGATCCCACCGACCATTCAGGGGCAGAAGCTGATCGAGCACCGGCTCGGCTTCGACCTGCCCATCTGGGATCAGTACTACCAGTGGATCAAGGGTATTTTCTTCGGTCGCACCCTCGGTGACGACATCTCCTCGATCCATTGTTCGGCGCCCTGCCTGGGCTACTCCTTCCGCCAGCAGTTACCGGTCACTCAGATGATCCTGCGGGCCCTGCCGGTCGAGCTCAGCCTGGCGGCGGGTGCCGCCACGCTGTGGCTGCTCGGCGGCCTGACCGTCGGCTCGATCTCGGCCCTGCGCCGGGGCACCATCTTCGACCGGGGCTCCATGACGATGGCGCTGGCCGCGGTATCGCTGCCGATCTTCTTCACCGGCCCGATCCTGCTGCTGGTCTTCAAGTACCGGCTGAAGTGGCTGCCGGACACCCACTTCGAGACGCTCACCTCGAACCCGGTGCAGTGGTTCAAGGCGTTGATCCTGCCGTGGTGTGCACTCGCCTTCCTCTACGCGGCGCTATACGCCAGGCTTACGCGGGCGAACATGCTCGAGACCATGAGCGAGGACTACATCCGCACCGCCCGCGCTAAGGGCCTGGCTTGGCGGACCGTGGTCATCAAGCACGGCCTGCGCGCGGCGCTCACCCCGATCGTCACCATCTTCGGCCTGGATATTGCACAGCTGATCGGTAATGCCGTGATCACCGAGTCGGTGTTCAACCTGCAAGGACTCGGGCTGATCTCGATCCGAGCGATTAACTCCCAAGACCTGCCGGTGATCCTCGGGGTAACCCTGGTGGCTTCGTTCGCACTCGTGTTCGCGAATATCCTGGTCGACATCGGTTACGCGGCCGTCGATCCGCGCGTGAGCTACCACTGAAGCGGGAGACTGATCTGTGAGTGCGATGCCCCTGGACGTCCAGATCGACAAACCGTCGAAGGACGCCTTCCTGTCGGTGCGCGACCTGCGGGTGCACTTTCCGACCGCGGACGGGCTGGTCAAGAGCGTCGACGGACTGTCTTTCGACGTAGCCCGGGGCGAAATCCTGGGCATCGTCGGGGAGTCCGGCTCCGGCAAGTCGGTCACCTCGCAGGCGATCCTCGGCCTGCATAAGGGGTCGCAGGCCCGGATTACCGGTGAGATCTGGCTGGACGGCCGGGAGCTGGTCGGCACGTCCGAGGAGGAGATGCGCAAGCTGCGTGGCGATCAGATGGCGATGATCTTTCAAGACCCGCTGTCGTCCATGCATCCGTTCTACCGGGTCGGTGACCAGATCACCGAGGCCTACAACGTGCACAACGACGTTTCCCGGTCGGTGGCAAAGCGGCGCGCCATCGAGATGCTCGAGCGGGTCGGCATCCCGAACCCCGAGAAGCGGTTCAGCGACTACCCGCACCAGTTCTCCGGAGGCATGCGGCAGCGCGCCATGATCGCGATGGCGCTGGTGTGTGACCCCAAGCTGCTGATCGCCGACGAGCCGACTACCGCGCTCGACGTCACCGTGCAGGCGCAAATCCTGGATCTGATGAAGGATCTTCAGCGGGAGTTCAACTCGGCCATCATCCTGATCACCCACGACCTTGGCGTGGTCGCCGAGACCTGCGACAAGGTGGTCGTGATGTACGGCGGGCAGTGCGTGGAGGCCGGCACTGTCGACGACCTGTTCTACCAGCCCGAGATGCCCTATGCCTGGGGCCTGCTCAGCTCGATGCCTCGGCTGGACCGGGTCCGCCAGGAGCGGTTGCAGCCCATCGCCGGCCAACCACCGTCGCTGATCCAGGTGCCGAAGGGCTGCGTGTTCAACCCGCGGTGCCGCTTCACCAACCACGTCGAAGGCAACCGGTGCAAGACCGAACGACCTGAGCTGCTGCCTACCGCCGGTGGTTCACCCGGCCATTCGGTGCGGTGCCACATCCACCCCGACGAGCGCCGTCGGTTGTGGGCCGACGAGATTCAGCCCACGCTGTAGTCGACGAGGGGACTAGGAGCAGATGAGCACACCGACCCAGCAGGATGACGCCGCCGACGTCGAGCTGAACCCGGCGGCCGACGACGCCGACGCGCTGTTACGGGTAAACAACGTCACCAAGCACTTCCCGATCAAGCAGGGCATCCTGATCCAGCGCCAGATCGGTGCGGTGCGTGCCGTCGACGGCGTGTCCTTCGCCGTCCGGGAAGGGGAGACCCTCGGCTTGGTCGGCGAGTCAGGCTGCGGCAAGTCCACCACCGGACGAGTGGTGTCCCGGTTGCTGGATCCCACCAGTGGCGAGATCTTCTTCCGGGGCGACAACATCGCCCAGTTCGGCCGGCGGGGCATGCGCAGGTTGCGCACCGACATTCAGATGATCTTTCAGGACCCGTACTCCTCGCTGAACCCACGGCACACGATCGGCACCATCGTCGGCGCCCCGTTCCGGATCCAGCGCACCAAGACCGATCACGGCATCAAGTCGGAGGTACAGGGCTTGATGGAGCGGGTCGGGCTGAACCCGGAGCACTACAACCGCTACCCGCACGAGTTCTCCGGCGGTCAGCGGCAGCGCATCGGCATCGCCCGGGCCATCGCGCTACGTCCCAAGCTGATCGTCTGTGACGAGCCGGTTTCGGCACTGGACGTCTCGATCCAGGCGCAGGTGGTGAACCTGCTCGAAGATCTTCAGGCGGAGTTCGGGCTGGCCTACATCTTCGTCGCGCACGACCTGTCGGTGGTGCGACACATCGCCGACCGGGTCGCGGTGATGTACCTGGGCAAGATCATGGAACTGACCGACCGGGACACCATCTATGCCGCGCCGGTGCATCCGTACACCCACTCGCTGATGTCCGCGGTGCCGGTGCCGGACCCGAAGAAGGAGAACAAGCGCGAGCGCATCCTGCTGGTCGGCGACCTGCCCAGCCCGATCAACCCGCCGTCGGGGTGCGTGTTCCACACCCGCTGCCCGAAGTACCGCTCGGTGCTGTCGGATAACGACCAGCAGCGCTGCCGCACCGAGATTCCGGCGCTCGAGCTCAAGGCGCCCGGACAGTTCGCGGCCTGCCACTTCCCGGAGGCCCGTGGCGACATCGCGCTGGCCGAGGACGCCGGTATCGGCGCTCGCAGCTGACGTAGCTGTCCGCTGATACCGCGTGCCGCGGTCCGAGCTGGGCTGGGTACTGCGGGTAGGTTTGTTCCGTGACCGGGACCGTTGCCGCGCGCCGGCTGCTGCTGGTGCACGCCCACCCGGACGACGAGACGATCGGCACCGGTGCCACCATGGCGCGCTACGCTGCGGCCGGCGCACACGTCTGCCTGGTGACCTGCACCCTCGGTGAGCAGGGCGAGATCCTGGTGCCTGCGCTGTCCCAGCTGGCTGCCGACCAAGCCGACCAGCTGGGTGGCTGGCGGATCCACGAACTGCTCCGGGCGCTGGCCGAACTTGGGGTCACCGATCAGCGCTTTCTCGGCGGCGCCGGCCGATTCCGCGACAGTGGCATGATGGGCGATCCGGCCAACTCCCACCCGCGCGCGTTCTGGCGAGCCGATGCCGAGCCGGCGGTATTCGACACCGCGGTCGGCGCGCTGGTGGCGATCGTCCGGGAACTGCGACCGCAGGTGGTGGTGACTTACGACGACCACGGTGGCTACGGACACCCCGATCACATCATGGCCCACCGGGTCTGCACCGCGGCGGTGAAGGCGGCCGCCGAACCGGGCTATCCGGCCGCCGGCCGGCCGTGGAGGGTGGACAAGCTCTACTGGACGGGCACCCCGCGGTCGGTGGCGGTCGCCGGCCAGCGGGCAATGGCTGATGCCGGTTCAGCCATGCCGTTCCAGTTGGTGCACGACATCTTCGAGCTGCCGTACCTGGTCGCCGACGAGCTGGTGACCACCGCAATCAGCGCACCCGGCTTCGGCGAGGCCAAGGCCCGGGCGTTGGCAGCACACGCCACCCAGCTCACCGTCCGTGGGCAGTATTTCGCGCTGTCCAACAACATCGGCCAGCAGGTGCTGGACACCGAGTACTTCCGACTGGTGAGTGGCATCGCCGGTGGCGAGCGGGACAGCCAGGGCCGGGAGAACGACCTGTTCGGTGGCCTACGGCTGGACGACTCGACGTCGGGGGATAGCGAGCCGGGCGGATGACCCGGCCGGAACCGACCTCCGGAGCCCTGCTCGCTGTCGGCTACCTGATCTACGCGGTAGCCGGGGTGCTGTGCGCGGTGTTCGAGGTGCTGCTGGTACCGACCCGGTGGGGCAGCACCCTGGTACCGATCGCTCCGGTGCTGTCAGTCGCCAGCAATGTGGCTTTGCCGCTGATCTGCCGACGGCTGACCGACACCACCCGGTCGGCGTTGCCACCGGTGATCGGTTGGCTGGTGGCTGCGTTCGTGCTGGCCAGCAACCGGCCCGAGGGTGACGTGCTGCTGCCGGCCGGCGATACCGCCTGGGTGTCCTACGGCGTGCTGTTCGGCGGCGCGCTGGCCGCCGTGCTGACCCTGGTGCTGGCCGGCCGCGGCTTTCGCGGGTTCGGTATGTTGCCGCCTGCCGACCGCGGGTCGGCTAGCTCGGCCGGCGCTCCACCGGGGCCGGCTCGGAGCCCGGCGGTGCGACCGCTACCTCGGCCCCGGCATGGTCCGGCTCGATCCGGTAGTGGTAGCGGTGATGCTCGGTGAAGCCCAGCCGGGCGTACAGCGCCAGCGCGCCGGCGTTGGCCTCGTCCACTTGGAGGTAGCACCGGCCGGCGCCCTGCTCGGCGCCCCAGTCGGTCAGTTCATGCATTAGCGCGGTGGCCAGTCCCTGCCTGCGATGAACGTCGGCGACCTCGACCGCGCTGATGCCGAGCCAGCCCTCGTCCACCGTGCCGCGAGCGATCGCCGCCGCCCGTCCGGCTATTCGGATCGAGCTGAACCGGACCCGGTCGTGCCGGCTCAAAAGCTGGACTGCGTGCCCGGGCAGCTCAGCGCCGCGATAGTGATAGCAAGCCAGCCATTCGGCATCCGGACCGGCCGCCGGCTCGAACCGGTAGCCAGCCGGCAGCGCGGCGGCGCTATCGGCGGGCAACGGCAGTGTCCGGGTGAGCACGACCGCCGGCCGCTCGATCCGCCAGTGCCGGGCGGCCAACTCCGCGTCCAACCGATCCCGAGCCGGCAGCGGGAGCTGGATCTGCAACGACAGGCCGCGGCCGGCGTAGAAGTCACGCGCCGCGTCGAGCAGCTCGTCCAGCGGCCTGACCGGGGTGCGCAGCGGTAGCACCGAGTTGGCCCGGCCGGTCCAGCCCCGGTCGGCGAACAGCAGCCAGCCGTCCAGCTCGGTGTGCTCGGCGGGCCGCCAGCCGCGCCGGCTGATCCGGGCCAGCTCCAGGATGTCGCGCCGGCTGGCGGCAATCGGGCGCAGCGTCAGCACCGCGGACCTGGCCAGCGTGACCGGGCCACGCCGGGTCGCCACCGTCAACGACTCGCCGGTGAGCGCGGTCAGCTCGCCGACCAGGTCGGAGTGCGGAGGCCCGCCGTCGGGTTGCTCGCGCAGGTACCGCACGACGATCCGGCAACCCACAAGCCGTTGCGCAGACATGCGCGGCATACTATTGCGCCGCTGGGTCTGACAGTCTGAGCAATGCAGCCGTTACCCTCGTAGAGCCGTACCAGGAGGACCTTTCCGTGACCTACGTGATCGCCGAGCCGTGCGTCGACGTTCTCGACAAAGCGTGCATAGAGGAGTGTCCGGTTGATTGCATTTATGAGGGTAGCCGGATGCTCTATATCCATCCCGACGAATGCGTCGACTGCGGCGCCTGTGAGCCGGTCTGCCCGGTTGAGGCGATCTTTTACGAGGACGACGTGCCGGACAAGTGGCGCGAGTACACCCAGGCCAACGTGGATTTCTTCGACGAGCTCGGCTCACCGGGCGGCGCGTCCAAGGTCGGCAGGGTAGAGGCGGATCCGCCGCTGATCAGGGCGCTGCCGGCGCAGGGCGGCGAGCACTGAGTTCTGGCCGGATGCGTTCTGCATTCTGTGCGCCATAACCAACAAAACCAGGGACACATCGGCGCGTCGGGTGGTAGCCCGTCGTAGTCCACGTCAGCGGGCCAGGACCGCGGTGACCGCATCGGCTCTGGCGGCGCTGTAATCGGTCCAGCCGTGCTTGGGCGTCCACCGCTTGCCCGAGTAGGCCACCGAGTCGATGCCGAGCCGGTTCGCGTTGCACACCAGCCAGGCGCTGGTTGCCCAGCCGGCGCCGGGCACGTTGATTGTCTTGCCCACCGCGGACGGCGTGGCCACCGGCAGGTTGGTGGTCAGCGAGGCCGCTACCGCGGCACTGGTGGCGACCTGCCTCGGCTTGTCGAAGCTGCAGTTGACCCCGGCCGGGGCGGCGCCGACCAGGGCGTCGGCGATCTGCTGCGCCTGCTGCTCGTGCCTGGAGTAGGCCGAGCCGTCCGCAGAGAACTGCACGCTCTGCACCACGGTGGCTAGTGAGTCCTCCTGCCAGTTCGGCACCTTGACCACGGCATCGAGGAACTTGCCGGTCGCATAGCGCACGTCGGCGATCTGGGCGGCGCTGCCCCAACCCTGGGACGGCCGCTGCTGGAGGATGCCGACCGAGTCCCGGTCACCTTCGCCGGCCGGGATGTTACGCAGCTTGGACTCCTGAAGCGCGGCGGCCAAAGTCAGCACCGCGGCCCGCTCCGGCAGCCTGCGCGTCAACACCACTCCGACCACGGTCGAGGCGATCTGCGCCTGGTCCAGATCCAGGTTGTAGGAACCGAAGTCACAGCCGTCCGAGCGCACCGCCGACTGGAACGAGTGCCACAGCGCTCGACCGCCGAGCGCGAGCCCAGCGACGGCCGCGATGACCACCAGCAGCGCCACCCCGGCGCGTCCAGCCCGTCCGGCCACCTTGCTACAACCCCCGCTATCAGTTGGCGTGCAACGCCGCGTTGAGCTCGATGCCCTGGCCGCTGCGTTGGCGTACCTCGAGCGCACCGGTCACCGAGTTCTGCCAGAACAGCAGTCCGGACCGGCCGGAGAGCTCGGCCGCCTTACGCGTCGAGCCGTCCGGCAGCACCACCTTCGCGCCCGCGGTGACATAGCAGCCGGCGGCCACCACGCAGTCGTCCCCGAGCGAGATGCCCAGGCCGGCGTTGGCGCCGATCAGGCAACGTTCACCGACCGAAATGACCTGCTTGCCGCCGCCGGACAGGGTACCCATGATGGACGCGCCGCCGCCGACGTCGGAGCCTGCGCCGACCACCACGCCGGCCGAGATCCGTCCCTCGACCATCGAGGCGCCCAAGGTGCCGGCGTTGTAGTTAACGAATCCCTCGTGCATCACCGTGGTGCCGACCGCCAGGTGGGCGCCGAGCCGCACTCGGTCGGCGTCGGCGATCCGGACGCCGGCCGGTAGCACGTAGTCGACCATCCGGGGGAACTTGTCCACCCCGTACACGGTGACCGGACCGCGAGCGCGCAACCGGCTCCGTACCGTCTCGAAGTCCTCGACCGCGCACGGGCCGTGGTTGGTCCACACCACCGTGGACAGCAGGCTGAAGATACCGTTGAGGTTGAGCCCGTGCGGTCGCACCAGTCGGTGTGACAGCAGGTGCAGCCGCAGGTACACGTCGATCGGGTCCACCGGGTCAGCAGCCAGCTCGATCCGGCGCCGCATCAGCTCGGTACGCACCCGGCGCAGGTCGTCGGTGCCCGCCAGCGCGGCGAGCGAGTCCACCGCCGGATCGTCGCTGCCGGCCGGCTCGCCCAGCGCCGGGGCGGGAAAGTAGGCGTCCAGGATCGCGCCGGTTGCATCGATCGAGGCGATCCCGATGCCGTGCGCCGTGCCATCGTCCGGGCCGACGGCGTCGGGCGGGCCTGCTCGGTTGCTGCTCACGACGACACCCTAGCCACTTGACCTTGGACTAACCTGCTGGCCGTGGCAACCATCGAACCAGAGCTCGACCTGACCGCCTCCGCCGGCGAGCTCACCGCCGCCCTGGTGGACATCGCCTCGGTGTCCGGCGAGGAGGGCCGGATTGCCGGTGCCGTCGAGCGCGCACTGCGGCGCTGTGCGTCCCTGGAGGTGCATCGGCTGGGCAACATGGTGGTGGCCCGTACCGAGCTCGGACGGCCGGAGCGGGTGGTGTTGGCCGGCCACCTGGACACCGTGCCGATCGCGGACAACGTGCCGTCCCGGACGGCCGATGGTCGGCTGTACGGCTGTGGCAGCTCGGACATGAAGTCCGGGGTGGCGCTCCAACTGCGGGTGGCTCACCTGGTCGGCACCGGCGAACTGACGCCGGCGGTGGACCTGAGCTGGCTGTTCTACGACTGCGAGGAGGTCGAGGCGGCGCGCAACGGGCTGAACCGGCTGGCCCGCGAGCAGCCGGAGTTGTTGGCGGCCGACCTGGCGATCCTGCTGGAACCCACCGGCGGGATCGTCGAGGGCGGTTGTCAGGGCAGCATGCGGGCCGCGGTCCGGCTGACCGGCCGGCGGGCACACAGCGCACGGTTCTGGCTCGGTGTGAACGCGATCCACCTGGCCGCTCCGGTGCTTCAGCGGCTGGTCGACTACGCCGCCCGCGAGGTCGAGGTGGACGGGCTGAGCTACCGCGAGGGCCTGAACGCGGTGTTCATCGACGGGGGAGTGGCCGGCAATGTGCTGCCGGACGAGTGTACGGTGACGGTGAACTACCGCTTCGCTCCGGACCGGACGCCGGACGAGGCCGAGGCGCACCTGCGCTCGGTGTTCGACGGCTATCAGCTCGACGTGCTGGATGCCGCGCCGGGTGCCCGGCCGGGCCTGGACCGGCCGCTGGCCCAGCGAGCCGTCGGGGCGCTCGGTGGCCAGGTGCGGGCCAAGCTCGGCTGGACCGACGTCGCCCGGTTCTCAGCACTCGGCATCCCGGCGCTGAACTTCAGCCCCGGCGATCCGAATCTGGCCCATCAGGTCAACGAGTCGGTGGAGCTGTCCGCGGTGGCCGAGGCCGAACGGGCGCTGCTGGCCTTCCTCGCCGCCGACTCGAGCTGACCGGGTCGAGCCGACCGGGTCGGACCCGACCGGTCGACCTGACCATGCAGCCGGACCGCTGACTCTAGGGTGTAGGCATGACCAACAGCCAGCCTTCTTACGAGCGGCACCGGGGTCCGGTGGTCCTGCGCCGGCGGCAGGCGCTGGAGAACATGGAGACCACCGACCAGCGGCTGCTCGACTCGCGTGGATCGACCGGCTGGCTGCACACCGATCCGTGGCGGGTATTGCGGATCCAGTCCGAGTTCGTCGAGGGCTTCGGGCTGCTGGCCGAGCTGGGTCCGGCGGTGTCGGTGTTCGGCTCGGCCCGGACCAAGCCGAACCAGGCCGACTACCAGCAAGGCGTCGCGCTCGGGGCGGCGCTGGCCGCGGCCGGCTATGCGGTGATCACCGGCGGTGGGCCGGGCGCGATGCAGGCCGCCAATCAGGGCGCCAGTCAAGCGGGCGGCATCTCGGTCGGCCTGGGCATCGAGCTGCCGTTCGAGCAGCGGCTCAACGACTGGGTGGACATCGGGCTGACCTTCCGGTACTTCTTCGCGCGCAAGACCATGTTCGTCAAGTACGCCCAGGCCTTCGTGATCCTGCCCGGCGGCTTCGGCACGTTGGACGAGCTGTTCGAGGCGCTGACCCTGGTGCAGACCCGCAAGGTGACCAGGTTCCCGGTGATCCTGCTCGGCACCAGCTACTGGTCCGGGCTGATCGAGTGGATCCGGCAGACCGTGCTGCCCGAAGGCAAGGCCGCCGTCGCCGACCTCGAGCTGATCCGGCTGACCGACAGCGTGGACGAGGCGGTCGCGATCATCAAGGAGGCCGACGCCGAGCGCTCGGCCCAGGACCGGATCGAGTCGGCGGCGGTTGCCGAGGCGCGGGCCGCCGGCGCGCACGATGCCCAGTGAGCCGTCATCGGTGACCGGCGGCTGAGGTGGCCAGTGTCTGTGTGTTCTGCTCGTCGTCCCTCGATATCGACCCGGCCTACCTGAGCTTGGCGGCCGCCGTCGGCGCCCGGCTCGGCACCGGCGGCCACCGGCTGGTGTCCGGTGGCGGGCGGGTGTCCATGATGGGCGCGCTCGCCACCGCAGCCCGCAAGCACGGCGCGCACACCCTCGGCGTTATCCCGGAGCAACTGGTCCGGCTCGAGGTCGCCGACACCGACGCCGACGAGCTGCTGGTGGTGCAGACCATGCGCGAGCGCAAGGCGCTGATGGACGCCCATGCTGAGGCGTTCCTGGTGCTGCCCGGTGGCATCGGCACCCTGGAGGAGTTCTTCGAAGCCTGGACGGCCGGCACCCTCGGCATGCATGCCAAGCCGGTGGTGGTGCTGGATCCGGACGGCTTCTACCAACCGCTCTGGCAGTTCGTGCTGAGCATGGTGGAGCGCGGCTTCGTCCGGCAGCGGGCCTGGCAACAGCTGCACCTGGTTGACTCGGTCGAGGCTGCGTTCGCCGTCATTGAGGCTCGATCTCCGGTCGAGGTTCAGTCTTCCAAGCCCGCTTCGACCGCCGAGTGATGGCTCTGCCGACCCGTGCTCGTCCCAGCCTGGACGGTCGTGCCAGGATCGACAGGTGACCTTGCTGTTCGGCTACCTGCTGCTGGCCCTGGTGATCGCGGCCGTGCTGTTCTACGCCGTGGTCGCGTGGCTGCCGAGTGGGCTGTCGGTCCGGCCGGAACGCGACAGCCGGCCGTTCGAGTTACCGCAGGACCGACGGATGCGCGCCGACGATTTGGAGCGGGTGCGCATTCCGGTCAGCCTGCGCGGCTACCGGTTCGCCGAGACCGACGACCTGATCGACCGGCTGGCGGCCGAGATAGTGGTACGGGACGAAGAGATCGAGCGATTACGGCGAGGCCTCGGATCGCAGTCGTTCGAGCGGCCGCAACCCTTTGAGCGGCCGGATGCCGGCGCCGAGCGGATCGACGGTGAGCGGATCGGCAGCGAGCCCACCGGCCCCGCCCACGGTGAGCCGGAATGAGCCAGCCGGTGGCCGAGCGGCGCCGCTGCGATTGGGGCGACAGCGCTCCGGAATACGTCGGCTACCACGACACCGAGTGGGGCGTCCCGCTGCACGGCGACAACCAGATGTTCGAGCGGCTGACCCTGGAGGCGTTCCAGTCCGGGCTGTCCTGGTTGACCATCCTGCGCAAACGAGAGAACTTCCGGGCGGCCTTCGCCGGCTTCGACCTGGCGACGGTGGCCGCGTTCGGCGAGGCGGACCGGCAACGGCTGCTCGCCGACCCCGGCATCGTGCGTAACCGGGCGAAGGTTGACGCGGCGATCAACAATGCCCGGGCCGCGCTGACGGTGCCCGAAGGGCTGAGCGAGCTGCTGTGGTCCTTCGCCCCGGCCGAGCACCGGCGACCGGCGCTGCTCAGCGACATCCTGGCGGTCACCCCGGAGTCGAAGGCGATGGCCAAGGAGCTCAAACGCCGGGGCTTCGCCTTCGTCGGTCCGACCACCGCCTACGCCATGATGCAGGCCGTCGGCATGGTGGACGATCACGTCGCTTACTGCTGGCGGGCCACCGGCTGACCCGGCCGCGCCCAGTCGACAGTTAGTACGAGCGCCGGTCATGGCCGACGGACGTGCTCACAATCGCCGTCGCGGGGGTGTCAATCGGCGTGGCCAGTGCTCAGCGTCCGATGAAGACCGGCTTTTCCTTCTTCACGAACGCGGCGACCGAGCTCCGGTGGTCCTCGGTGGCACCGGCCCGGGCCTGCTGCACCGCCTCGTGGGTCAGCGCCTCGGCCAGGGGATGGCCGGCGGAGAACTCGATCGCGTTCTTGATCGCCGCGTAGGCCACCGTCGGCCCGGCGGCCAGCTGCGCGGCCAGCTCCTGGGCAACCGGCAGCACCTGCTCCGGCGGTACCAGCTTGGTAACCAGGCCGTACCGGTCGGCTTGCTGGGCGGTGATCGGGGTAGCCAGCAGCGACAGCTCCATCGCCTGGGCCCGCCCGATCAGTCGAGGCAGCGTCCACGAGGCTCCGCTATCCAGGCCCAGCCCGACATTGGCGAAGGCCAGCAGGAACTTGGCCTGCTCCGATACCACCCGCAGGTCACAGGCGAACGCGAACGAGGCCCCGGCGCCGGCCGCGGTGCCGTTCACCGCCGCGATGACCGGCTTGGCCATCTCCACCAGCGCGGTGGTGATCGGGTTGTAGTGCCGCTCGACCGTGCTCAACGGCGTCGGGTTGCCGGACTCCAGCAGCTGGCTGTGCTCGGCCAGGTCCTGCCCGACGCAGAAGCCCCGCCCGCTACCGGTCAACACCACCGCCCGTATCTCGGGATCGGCGGCGACCTCGGTCAGGGTGGCCACCAGCGCGTCCTTGAGCTCGGTCGACAGCGAGTTCATCGAGTCCGGTCGGTTCATGGTGACGGTCGCGACGTGATCGCTCCGGTCTAGCAGCAGCACCTCAGCCATGGCTGAAGCCTAGGACATGCCGCTCGCCGGACGGCGCCGGTCAGCCGGCTAGAGGCCGCTAAGCACGGGGCGCTTTGGCTTGCCCGCAGCCGATGCGAGACAATGTGTCAGCACTGCCTGCTACCAGGCGTCGCGGCAGCGGTGACCTGCAGTTGAGAACGCACATAGGAGGCACGAATGGCGGCGATGAAGCCGCGGACAGGTGATGGTCCGCTGGAGGTCACCAAGGAGGGTCGCGGCTTGGTGATGCGCGTTCCGCTCGAAGGCGGCGGCCGTCTCGTCGTCGAGCTATCCGCTGACGAGGCGAGCGCGTTGTCGGAGGCGCTTACCGGAGCCGTCAGCTAACAGCTCTATCGGCCCCAGCCCGACGGGTGCACCAGCGCTCCCAGCGGGCTGGGGCCTTCTTATGCGAACCGCCGCTGGCCAGAAGAAGGTTTCACCGTGATTCTGCTGCACGTTCCGAACCAACCCGGCAATGCCGACGTGGTCGTGCTGGGCCTGCGCGGCGGTGAGTTGCAGGTGCCCGATTCGGCGGCTCGGGTGCTGCCCGGGCCGGCCGCTGAGGCGGTGGCCGACTATGTGGCCGAAGAGCAGCCGGGCGCCGGCGCCGGCACGCTGAGCACCGTGACGCTGCCCGGATCGGTACCGTCCACCGTCCTGCTGCTCGGACTCGGGGACGGATCGCCGGCCCAACTGCGGGTGGCCGGGGTAGCTGCCGGCCGGGCGATCAGCGCGCTACCCGAACGCAAGCGGTTCTGCCTGGCGATCGATGCCCCGGCCGGCCCGGCCAGCCAAGCGCTGGCCGAGGGCCTGGTGCTGGGCGGTTACCGTTTCAGCCTGGCCCGGGACGCGCCGGACAGCCTGCACACCGTCGAGCTGGTGGGCGCGCTTGACCGGGCCGGCCTGAACGCCGGTGACGAGGTCGCCGACGCGGTGGGCTGGGCCCGCGACCTGGGCAACACCCCACCCAACGAACTCACCCCGGTCCGGTTCGGCGAGTTGGCCGAACAGCAGCTCACCCCGGCCGGCTGCACGGTCACCGTGCACGACGAGGACTGGCTGCGCGAGCGTGGCTTCGGCGGGCTACTGGCCGTCGGCGGTGGGTCGGCGGCGCGTCCCAGGCTGATCGAGGCAAGCTATCGAGCCCGCCGTCGCCGGGGCGCCGGCAAGCCGCCGCACGTGGTGCTGGTCGGCAAGGGCATCACCTTCGACACCGGCGGTTTGAACCTCAAGCCGGTGGACGGCATGCGGATGATGCATACCGACATGTGCGGCGGTGCCGCGGTGCTGGCCGCCGCGCAGTACGCCGCCATGCAGAAGCTGACGGTGGACCTGACGGTGTTGGTGCCGACGGCCGAGAATGCGGTGTCAGGCACTTCGATGCGGCCGTCCGACGTCATTACCCAGTACGGCGGCCGCACCACCGAGGTGGGCAACACCGACGCCGAGGGCCGGCTGATCCTGGCCGATGCACTCGGCTACGCCATCGACCGGCTCAAGCCGGACGCCTTGATCGACGTGGCCACCTTGACCGGCTCGATGCGTACTGCGCTGGGGCTGGAAACGGCCGGCTACTTCGCCAACGACGACGAACTGTCCGCGGTGTTGGCCCAGGCCGCGGCCGAGGCCGCCGAGCCGCTCTGGCGGATGCCGTTGGAGCAGGCCTACGCCAAGCAGCTCGAGTCGCCGATCGCCGATTCCCGTAACGACCCCGGCCCGCCGGGCGCCATCACCGCCGCGCTGTTCCTCCAGCAGTTCGTGGGCCAGGCGCGGTGGGCGCACCTGGACATCGCCGGGCCGGCGCGGGCGGCCCGACCCGGCGCGGTGGCCAGTGAGGGCGCGACCGGTTACGGCGTCCGGTTGCTTTGCCGGTACCTGGAGCTGGTTCAGCCCAGCGCTTGATAGAGCGCCGCGGTGCGTTCGGCAATCGCGGCCCAGCCGTACTCCTGCACCGCGCGCTGCCGGCCGGCCAGCCCCATCGCCCGGATTCGGGCGGGGTGGGCGACCAGCTCGTTGACCGCGGCCGCCAGGCCGGCCTCGAACTCCCGCGGGTCGGGCGCGTAGTCGACCAGCAGGCCGGTCTCGCCTTCCACCACCACGTCCGGGATGCCACCGACCCGGGAGGCCACCACCGCCGTCTCACAGGCCATCGCTTCCAGGTTGACGATGCCCTGCGGTTCATAGATGGACGGGCAGATGAACAGGTCGGCCGCGGTCAGCAGTTGCAGCAGCTCGGACCGGGGCAGCATCTGCTGAATCCAGGCCACCCCGTCCCGCTGCGCCTTCAACCGGGCCACCCCGGCGGTAATCTCGGCGGCGAGCTCCGGGGTGTCCGGAGAGCCGGCGCAGAGCGCCAACTGGACGTCCGGGGCGAAGTCGGCCGCGGCCGCCACCAGGTGCGCCACCCCCTTCTGCCGGGTGATCCGTCCTACGAACAACACGATCGGACGATCGGTGCGCAACCCGTAGCGCTCCAGCACGTCCCGCTCGGGCACCGGCGCGTACAGCTGGGTGTCAATACCGTTCGGGATGATCTGCACCCGGGCCGGGTCGATCGCCGGGTAGGCGCTGAGGATGTCGGTTCGCATGCCGGTGCTCACCGCGATCACCGCGGCGGCCGACTCATAGGCGGTGCGCTCGGCCCAGCTGGACAGCCGGTAACCGCCGCCGAGCTGCTCGGCCTTCCACGGCCGCAGCGGTTCCAGTGAATGTGCCGTGACCACATGGGGAATGTCGTGCAGCATAGCGGCCAGGTGGCCGGCCAGGTTGGCGTACCAGGTGTGCGAGTGCACGATGTCGACTGCGTGCAGGCCGGCGGTGATCTCCAGGTCGACGCCTAGAGTCGCCAGCGCCGGGTTGGCTCCGGCCAGCTCGGCCGGTGGCCGGTAGGCGAACACCCCGGGTTCGTCCCGGTCGGCGCCGAAGCAATGCACCTCGACGTCGATGAGCTTGCGCAGCTCGGCCACCAGGAATTCCAGGTGGACGCCGGCGCCGCCGTACACCTCCGGCGGGTACTCCCGACTGATCATCGCTGCCCGCATGCAAGCAGGCTAGCTGTACTGTCACTTCGCTGCGCTCCTCCCTCGCTGGCGCTCGGTCGATGCTCGCTCAGCCGTCGCTGTGACGGCGGTCACCGTCCGGCTAGGGTGATCCACATGGCGGCACCCGTGCGCGTACTCGGAATCGTCCTGGCCGGTGGCGAGGGCAAACGCCTGTGGCCGCTGACCGCGGACCGGGCCAAGCCGGCGGTGCCGTTCGGCGGCAACTACCGGCTGATCGACTTCGTGCTGTCCAACCTGGTCAATGCCGGCTTCCTGCGGATCTGCGTGCTGACCCAGTACAAGTCGCACTCGCTGGACCGGCACGTTACCCAGACCTGGCGGATGTCGCAGCTGCTCGGCAACTACGTCACTCCGGTGCCGGCCCAGCAGCGGCTCGGGCCGCGCTGGTACACCGGCAGCGCCGACGCGATCCTGCAGTCGATGAACCTGATCACCGACGACAACCCAACCCACATCGTGGTGTTCGGCGCCGACCACGTGTACCGGATGGATCCGAAGCAGATGCTGGCCCAGCACATCGAATCCGGCGCCGGGGTGACGGTGGCCGGCATCCGGGTGCCGCGGGAAACCGCCGACCAGTTCGGGGTGATCGACGCCGACACCGACGGCCGGGTGCTGCAGTTCTTGGAAAAGCCGGCGGAGCCGCCCGGCCTGCCGGACGACCCGTCGGTCAGCTATGCCTCGATGGGCAACTACATCTTCACCACCGATGCGCTGGTCGAGGCGCTGCTGGCCGACGCCGAGGATCCGACCTCGGTGCACGACATGGGCGGCTCGATCATGCCGTGGATGGTGGAACGCAAGCGGGCCTGGGTTTACGACTTCGGCGACAACGACGTACCAGGCTCGGAGGACCGCGACCGGGGCTACTGGCGCGACGTCGGGACGATGGACGCCTACTACGACGCCAACATGGATCTGGTCAGCGTGCATCCGATCTTCAACCTGTACAACGCGGCCTGGCCGATCTACACCCACCACCAGCAGCTGCCGCCGGCCAAGTTCGTCGACGGCGGCCTGGCCCAGGAGTCCATCGTCGGGGCCGGCGCGATCATCTCCGGTTCCACCGTCCGCAACAGCGTGCTATCGCCGAACGTCAAGATTCGCAACGGCGCGTACGTCGAAGGCTCGGTGATCATGGACAACGCGGTGATCGGCGAGGGTGCGGTGGTACGCCGGGCGATCCTGGACAAGAACGTGCAGGTGGCGCCGGGCGCGCACATCGGGGTCGACCTGGAGGCCGATCGGCAGCGCTATCACGTCTCCGAGAGCGGTGTGGTGGTGCTGGGCAAGGCCGCCCGAGCTGGCTGATAGTCGCAATTCGGCGCGGTAGAGGTCACGGTTGCGCCGCTGGCAGCGCTCCGGGCGTGGTCTAGTGTCTGCCCAACGCCTAGAGTCGGCCCGACAGCAGCCTGCGTGCGGGCCACAACTGCACACTGCCCGGTGATGCATGGGATCGAGGGAAAGAAGTGATGATGCGTCGTTCTTCAGCAATCCTGATCGGTCTCGGCGCGGTGACCGCTATCGCGCTGAGCGGATGCGCCAAGAACTCCCCGAAGAACACTGCTCCGACCTCGACGGTCTCGGTGAGTTCGGTCAGCGAGGACCAGGCTCTCGCCGCCTTGGTGCCGGCGTCGATCAAGGCGAGCGGCAAGCTGATCATCGGTATCAACGTGCCGTACGCGCCGAACGAATACAAGGATTCCAGCGGCAAGATCATCGGTTGGGAGCCGGACTTCATGGACGCGGTCGCCAAGAAGCTCGGCCTGACCGCGGTGTATCAGGAGTCCATCTTCGACAACATCATCCCCAGCGTGACCGGCGGCAAGTACAACGTCGGCATGTCCTCCTTCACCGACAACAAGACCCGCGAGGCCAAGGTCGACTTCGTCGACTACTACAGCGCCGGGTTCCAGTGGGCCGCGCCGGCCGGCAAGACGGTCAGCCCGGACAACGCCTGCGGCCTGAAGGTGGCTGTGCAGACGGCAACCACCGAGGACACCGACGACGTGCCGGCCAAGAGCAAGGCCTGTGTCGCGGCCGGTAAGAAGCCGATCAACAAGCTCAAGATCGACAGCCAGGACGCGGTCAACCAGTCGGTCATCCTCGGCCAGGCCGACGCCTTCGACGCCGACTCGCCGATCACCCAGTATGCGGTGAAGCAGTCCGACGGCAAGCTCCAGCTGTCCGGTGACATCTACGGCGCCGCCCCGTACGGGCTGGTGGTGGCGAAGAACGCCGGCACCCTGAAGGACGCCTTGCAGAAGGCCATTCAGTCCATGATCGACGACGGCACCTACACCCAGATCCTGTCCAAGTGGGGTGTCGAGGCCGGTGGCATCAAGCAGGCCACCGTCAACGGCGCGACGAGCTAGGCCGATGACCTCGGAGGCGGCCAGCCGGCCACCGGTCACGACGGTCAGCTCCACCAGCCCGGAGCTGATCAAGGCCGTCCCGTTGCGCCGGCCGGGCCGGATCATTGCTGCCGCGATCGTGCTGATCCTGGTCGCGCTGTTCGTCTACGGGGCGGCGACCAACAAGGCCTATGACTGGTCGACCTTCGGCCGCTACCTGTTCGACCAGCGGGTCAGCCAGGCTGCCGCGATCACGCTGTCGCTGACCTTCTTGGCCATGTTCGCGGCGATCATTCTCGGAGTGGTGCTGGCGGTCATGCGGCTGTCACCGAATCCGGTGCTGAAGTGGGTGAGCTGGGTCTTCGTCTGGTTCTTCCGCGGCACCCCGGTGTACGTCCAGCTGGTGTTCTGGGGCCTGATGGTCGTTATCTACAAGCGGATCGACCTGGGCATCCCGTTCGTCCATCAGTTCGCGCACGTCAATACCTCCAGCTTCTTCAGTGCGTACTGGCTGGCGGTGATCGGGCTGTCGCTGAACGAGTCGGCCTACATGGCCGAGATCGTCCGGGCCGGTATCAGCAGCGTGGACGAGGGGCAGGAGGAGGCCGCCCGGGCGCTCGGCATGTCCTGGGCGCTGAGCACCCGCCGGATCGTGTTGCCGCAGGCGATGCGGGTGATCATCCCGCCGACCGGCAACGAGCTGATCTCGATGCTGAAGACCACCTCGCTGGTGATCGCGGTGCCGTACACGGCCGAGTTGTACAGCCGGACCCGGGACCTGTCGGTGGAAACCTTCAACCCGATCCCGATGTTGCTGGTGGCATCGGCCTGGTACCTGTTCTTCACCTCGGTGCTGATGGTCGGGCAGTTCTACCTGGAGCGTTACTTCGCGCGCGGCGCGTCCCGCCGGATGTCGGCCAAGCAGCTCCAGGCGCTGGCCAACGCTCAGGCCGGCCTGCTACACGGGACGCATCTCTGATGACCGCCGAAGTGGCGATGGTGCACAGCGAGCAAGTGTGCAAACGCTTCGGTGCGCTGGAGGTGCTCAAGGGCATATCGCTGTCCGTCCGGCGCGGCGAGGTGATGTGCCTGGTCGGCCCGTCCGGCTCGGGTAAGTCGACGTTCCTGCGTTGCATCAACCACCTCGAGAAGATCGACGCCGGACGCCTGTCGGTCGATGGCGAGCTGGTCGGCTACCGCCAGCATGGCGACAAGCTCCACGAGCTGCGCGAGCGGGAGATCGCGGGCCGCCGCGCCGACATAGGCATGGTGTTCCAGCACTTCAACCTCTTCGGGCACATGACCGCGCTCGGCAACGTCTGCGAGGCGCCCGTCCAGGTGCGCGGGGCCAAGCGCCGCGACGCCGAGAGGCGCGGACGCGAGCTGCTGGACCGGGTCGGGCTGGCCGACAAGGCCGGCTACTACCCTGCGCAGCTGTCAGGCGGCCAGCAGCAACGCGTCGCGATCGCACGCGCGCTCGCGATGGACCCCAAGCTCATGCTCTTCGACGAGCCCACCTCGGCGTTGGACCCCGAGCTTGTCGGCGACGTCCTCGCGGCCATGCGCTCGCTG
>DATFHF010000038.1:0-19628 GCA_035248685.1 Jatrophihabitans sp. | reverse complement strand
ACGTGGTGGATCACATCACCATCCAGCCGTTGCACGATCGGTTGATGGCCAGCATCGACGCCCGGCTGGGTGCGCGCTCGTGAGTACCCGGCTATGTGCACTGTCGGAGCTGGTCGCCGATGTTCCGCTGCGGGTGGAACTGCCCGAGATGGACCTGGCGGTGGTCCGGGTGGGCGATGAGGTCTTCGCCATCGAGGATGTCTGCTCGCACGCCGAGGTGCCGCTGTCCGACGGCGAGGTGGACGGCTGCACCCTCGAGTGCGAGATGCACGGCTCCCGGTTCGACCTGCGCACCGGTCGGCCGACCGGCCCACCAGCCACTCAGCCGGTGCCGGTCTTCGCTACCTCGATCGTCGACGGCGATGTCTATGCCGACCTCGATGCACCTATCGAACCACCCTGATGAGGAGTACATCCAGCATGGCCAAGCTCGAAATCCGCGATCTGCACGTCGCCGTGGAGCACACCGAGATCCTCAGGGGAGTGAACCTGACCGTGAACTCCGGTGAGACGCACGCGATCATGGGCCCGAACGGGTCGGGTAAATCCACCCTGGCGTACTCGATCGCCGGGCACCCGAAGTACACGGTGACTTCTGGTGAGGTGCTGCTGGACGGCGTCAACGTGCTGGAGCTCGCCGTTGATGAACGGGCTCGCGCGGGTCTGTTCCTGGCCATGCAGTATCCGGTCGAGGTGCCCGGGGTGTCGGTCTCGAACTTCTTGCGGACCGCGGCCACCGCGGTGCGCGGTGAGGCGCCGAAGCTGCGCAGCTGGGTCAAGGAAGTGAACACGGCGATGGCCGACCTCGAGATGGACAAGGCCTTCGCCGAACGCAACGTCAACGAGGGCTTCTCCGGTGGTGAGAAGAAGCGGCACGAGATTCTTCAGTTGGCACTGCTGAAGCCCAAGATCGCCATCTTGGACGAGACCGACTCCGGCCTGGACGTCGACGCGCTGCGGGTGGTCAGCGAGGGCGTGAACAAGGTGCGGGAAACCGGCATCGGGACGCTGCTGATCACGCACTACACCCGAATCCTGCGTTACATAAAGCCGGATTTCGTGCACGTGTTCTTCGACGGCCGGATCGTCGAGTCCGGTGGGGCGGAGCTGGCCGAGGAGTTGGAGGCCAACGGTTACGCCCGTTACGGCGCCAACGAGCCGGCGGCGGTGTGAATGTGAATTCCCATGTCCTATGACGTAACCGCGGTCCGGCAGGACTTTCCGATCCTGAGCCGGCAGGTGCACGGGGTGCCGTTGGTGTACCTGGATTCGGCCAACACCTCGCAGAAACCGCTGGTCGTGATCGACGCCATGCGCGACTACTACCAGCAGCACAACGCCAATGTGGCCCGCGCCGTGCACACCCTGGGTTCGGAGGCGACCACGCTGTTCGAGGCGGCTCGGGACAAGGTGGCCGGTTTCATCAACGCGCCGCGGCGGGACGAAGTGATCTTCACCAAGAACGTGTCGGAATCGCTGAACCTGCTGGCATATTCGCTGTCCAACGCGACCACCTTTCCGGGTGCCGAACGGTTTCGGATCACTGCCGGTGACAACATGGTGGTCACCGAGATGGAACACCATTCCAACCTGGTGCCGTGGCAGCTGCTGGCTCAGCGCACCGGTGCCGAGTTCCGCTACATCCCGATCGACGGCGACGGTCGGCTGGTCACGGCCGCGATCGATGAGCGGATCGACGAGCGCACCAAGGTGGTGTCCTTCGTCCACCAGTCCAACGCGCTCGGCACCGTCAACCCGGTTGCTCAGCTGGTGGCGCGGGCCCGTGCGGTCGGTGCGCTGAGCATTGTTGACGCGGCCCAGTCCGCAGCGCACCGTCCGCTGGACGTGCAGGAACTCGGCGCGGATTTCGTCGGTTTCACCGGGCACAAGCTGTACGGCCCGACCGGGATCGGCGTGCTCTGGGGCCGGTACGAGCTGCTCGCCGAGCTGCCGCCGTTCCTGGGTGGTGGCGAGATGATCGAGACGGTGGATCTGAGCGGTACCACGTACGCCGAGCCGCCGCACCGCTTCGAGGCCGGTACCCCGATGATCGCCGAGGCGGTCGGGTTGGGTGCTGCTATCGACTACGTGTCCGGGATCGGAATGGCCGACATCCAGGCCCACGAGGACGAGCTGACCCGGCATGCGCTGACCGAGCTGGCGTCGGTGCCCGGGCTGACCATCATCGGGCCGGGTACGCCGGAGCAGCGTGGTGGCACGATTTCGTTCACACTCAAGGGGATTCACCCGCACGACGTGAGCCAACTGCTGGACGAGCAGGGCATCGCGGTGCGGGCCGGGCACCACTGCGCCCGGCCGGTGTGCGTGCGGTACGGGGTTCCGGCGACGACGCGGGCCTCGTTCGGCATGTACACCACGCTGGCCGAGGTAGACACGCTGGTGGCCGGACTGGCCCGCGTTCAGGAGATGTTCGGATGAGCGAGCATCGCAGTGAGGAACGAGCGAGGAGCGGAGCGAATCCAGCGATGAGCGCTCGCGCGAAGAGCGGGGGTGACCGATGAGTTTATCGATGGATTCGATGTACCAGCAGATCATCATCGACCACTACAAGCACCCGCAGCACCGGGGTGAGCTGGCCACTTTCGACGCCGAGGTGCACCACGTCAACCCGACCTGCGGGGACGAGGTGACGCTGCGGGTGCGGGTAAGCGACGGCCAGATCGCCGACCTAGGTTGGGTCGGCGAGGGTTGCTCGATCAGCCAAGCTTCGACCTCGGTGATGAGCGAGTTGGTAATCGGCGCCCCGATCAGCGACGCGCTGCAACTGCACGAGAAGTTCCTGCAATTGATGCAGTCGCAGGGCCAGCACACGTTGACCGAGGATGAGGCCGAGCAGCTCGACGACGCGGTCGCCTTCGAGGGTGTGTCGAAGTACCCGGCTCGGATCAAGTGCGCCCTGCTGGGCTGGATGGCGATGAAGTCAGCGGTGGCCGAAGCGACCAATGAACGGAGTGACGAATCATGACCGAACCAACCGCCGCCACCATTCCTCCGCCGTCCAAGGACGATGTCGAGGAAGCACTGCGTGACGTGGTCGATCCTGAGTTGGGGATCAACGTCGTCGACCTGGGCCTGGTCTACGGGTTGGACATCGCTGACGATGCCACGGTCACCGTCGACATGACCTTGACCTCAGCCGCCTGCCCGTTGACCGATGTCATTGAGGACCAGGCGAACTCGGCGCTGACCGGTGGTCCGCGGCCGCTGGCCAGCGCACTGAAGATCAACTGGGTGTGGCTGCCGCCATGGGGCCCGGACAAGATCACCGACGACGGGCGCGAGCAACTCCGCGCACTGGGCTTCAACGTCTGACCGGCTGGGGTTGCTAGAACGGCGGCGGGTCTACGTCCCGGTTGGGCTTGGTATTCCAGACGATGGTGGTAGCGCCGGTGTAGCGATGGCCGGTGCCACTCGTCCAGGTGAACGAGCCGTCGCGATTGAGCCGGTAGCTCCAGCCGGTGTTCTGCTTGCTCCGGTTATGCCGGCGGCAGGCCAGTGCCGCGTTGCGCCGGCAGGTCGAACCACCTTCAGCGAACGGTTTGATGTGCTCGTACTCGCATCGGAAGCCCGGCTGGTTGCAGGTCGGGAACGCGCACACGTCATCCCGGGCAGCCACGAAGTCGCGAAGTCGCTGCGCCGGTCGGTAGCGGTGCTCGTCGATGTCGAGCAGCGCTCCGGTATCCGGATCGGTCAACAGCCGCCGCCAGGTACCTGATTCATCGGCCGCCAGTCGGCGAGCGGCCTGGGCGGTGATCGGACCGTAGCGGGTCAGGTGCGCCGGCTGATCGTCCAGGCCCAGCAAGGTGTCTGCCGATACCACCACCTGGATCGCCGGCCGCCGCCCCCGCACCACCGGCAATCCGTCGACCGGCAGGCCGGACAGCACCGCGTCCACAAGCAGATCGGCGCGCTTCTGATCCATCGTCCGCGGGTCATCGGCGGGCAGCAGCGTCGCGGCGGCAGTCAGCCGGGTGTAGATCAATTGAGCTTCCGGTGCGCCGAGTACCACCGATAGGCCAGCCATGCCGTCCTCGCCGGGCAGGTAGCCCACCATGCGATCAGCCAGTGCACGTTGATGGCGTTGCTCGGCGGTCATCGGATCCAGCGTCATCGCGGCACGGCGGACCCGGCGCCGAAACTGCGACACCGTCACGCACCGACCCGCCAGCGGCGGCAATACGGCCTGCTCCAGCGCCGAGGGTAATCGCGGGTCGTCCGGCAATCGCCAGACCGCCTCGGCCAACACCCGGGCATGCTCGCCCGAGATCGAGCCATCGGCCACCGCGGCAAGGGTCTTGGGCAGCTCAGCAACCAGCGTCTGGGCTTGCACTAGTTTGCCCTGCGCCGTTTGCAGCGGCACCTGCAAAGCCAGCGACACCGACTCTTGGGCCAGTCCCAGCTTGGAGCTGTCGCGTTCCTGCATGACGGCCAACACCCGCAGTTGAGCCGCCTCGAACCAGCGCCGCTGTTCCTCCAGCACGGTAAGCAGATCCACGCGCTCGCCTGCCGATAAGGCGTCCGGGTCGATTCGATCCAAGTCCGCACCCAGCCGAAATGCCGGATGCTCACTCCGAGCGTAGGCAAGCACCGCAGAATCGTCCATAGGTTCGATTCTAGTACCGCCCCGCTACCGCGTCAACAGAGATTGTTGAATAACTGAAAGGGAAATCTCAATCGACGAAACCGCAACCCAGCAACGCTACCCAACCCCTACGACACTTCTCGTCGGCGCGCTTTGGCCTTAGAGGTTCCCCGATGCGAAGGTGTCGCACTGCGAAGGCTGACCGCCCTGGTAGCCGACCGAGAACCATTTCTCTCGTTGTGCCGACGTGCCATGGGTAAAGGTGTTCTGGTTCACCTGGCCGCCACCCAGATGGGACTGGATCCAGTCGTCGCCGATCCGGCCCGCGGTGTCCAACGCGGCATTGATATCCGAAGACGTGATGTTGGAGATGAACGGCTGACCGCCCGGACCGGCCACCGTGGTGGCGTGCTCGGCCCACACCCCGGCGTAGCAGTCGGCTTGAAGCTCCAGCCGAACCGAGTCCGACTTAGGGCCGGTGGCCGAGTGGTTGACCCGCGACTCGACGCCCAGCAGATCCTGCACATGGTGGCCGTACTCGTGCGCCAACACATACGCGTTCACAAACGAGCCACCGGTCGCACCGAACTTGGTCCGCAGCTCGTCGAAGAACGACAGGTCGATGTAGACCCGCTTATCGGCCGGGCAGTAGAACGGGCCGACCCCGGAGTCCGCCGCCCCGCAACCGGTGGACGTCTCGCCGCGAAAGAACCGGGTCGGCGCATGCTGATAGCTGACCCCGGCCGGCAGGTTGGATTGCCAGTAGTCCTCGATCGATTCGATGTCGGCCACCAGCGCGCAATCGGTGCGGGCATTGGCGTCCTTGCCGGTCTTGCAGGACTCCTTCAGCTGCGAGTTGTCCACCACGCTGGTGTTGGAGCCGACCCCCACCCCGTCCAGGCCACCGACGCCGCTGGGCAGCCCGGACGACCCGCCGCCACCCAGCACGTTGAGCAGCACCACCACGATGACCCCGATGATGCCCAGCCCGCCACCGCCGGCCGCGATACCGCCCAGGCCGACGCCACCGAGGCCGAAGCCGCCGGAGCCGGACCGGGCGTCCTCCACCACCGAGGTGTCCAGCTGAGCATCGTCGTTGTACTGCATGCGTCCCCCGAGTGGTACGAGCAAATGGAGCGGTTACGGTAACCTGAGGTCATGGCCACCGTCCGGGATTGATCGCGCCCCATCGTAGTCGCGAGGCACGCCTGCCCACCTAGCCGCGAGGCGTACCTGTCCATAGCCCCGGAACCCCAGAGAGTCACATGATCACCGCAATCGATCTTGAACTGCGCGCCGGCGCGCGGGTGCTGCTTCAGCCCACCACGCTGCGGGTGCAGCCCGGCGACCGGATCGGCCTGGTTGGCCGCAACGGCGCCGGCAAGACCACCAGCCTGCGGGTGCTCGCCGCCGAAACCCTGCCGCACGGCGGCACCATCACCAGCAGCGGACCGATCGGCTACCTGCCGCAGGACCCACGCACCGGCGATCTGGAACAGCAGGCCGCCGACCGCGTGCTGTCCGCCCGCGGGCTGGACGCGATCCTGCGTGAGCTGACCCAGATCGGGCACCGGCTGGCCGAAGAGCACGACAACGAGGCCCTGGTCCGCAGATACGGCCAACTGGAGGAGCGGTTCTCCGCCCTCGGCGGATACGCCGCCGAAGCGGAGGCGGCCCGCATCTGCTCACATCTCGGCCTACCCGAACGGGTGCTCAGCCAACCGCTGGGCACGCTGTCCGGCGGCCAGCGCCGGCGGATCGAGCTGGCCCGGATCCTGTTCGCCGACTCGGCCGGCGAGCCCACCACGCTGCTGCTGGACGAGCCGACCAACCACCTCGACGCCGATTCCATCACCTGGCTGCGTGAGTTCCTCAAAGGCCACCGCGGCGGCCTGATCGTGATCAGCCACGACGTCGAGCTGCTCGACTCGGTGGTCAACAAGGTCTGGTACCTGGATGCAAATCGCGCCACCATCGATATCTACAACGTCGGCTGGAAGACCTACCTCACCCAGCGCGAGGCCGACGAGCGGCGCCGGCACCGGGAACGGGCCAACGCCGAGCGCAAGATCGACCAGCTGCGCGGGCAGGCCGACAAGATGCGGGCCAAGGCCACCAAGGCCCGGGCCGCCCAGCAGATGCTGCGTCGGGCCGATGCGCTCAATGCCGGCCTGGCCGAGATCCGGGTTAACGACAAGATCGCCAAGCTGCGCTTTCCGGATCCGGCACCGTGCGGACGTACCCCGCTCACAGCTGAAGGGCTGTCCAAGTCCTACGGGTCGCTCGAGGTGTTCACCGACATCGATCTCGCCATCGACCGCGGCACCCGGGTAGTGGTACTCGGCTTGAACGGCGCCGGCAAGACCACCCTGCTACGGCTGCTCGCCGGCCAGGAAACCAGCGACACCGGCGAGGTAATCGCCGGGCACGGCCTGCGGCTGGGCTATTACGCCCAGGAACACGAGACCCTGGCCACCGACCGGACGGTGCTGGAGAACATGCGCAGTGCGGCCCCGGATCCGGCCGACCTCCAGCTGCGCAGTGTGCTCGGCGCGTTCCTGTTCTCCGGCGACGACGTGGAGAAGCCGGCCGGGGTGCTGTCCGGCGGTGAGAAAACCCGGTTGGCGTTGGCCATCCTGGTAACCAGCGCCGCGAACGTCCTGCTGCTGGACGAGCCGACGAACAACCTGGATCCGGCCAGTCGCGAGCAGGTGCTGGGCGCGCTGCGGCGATACACCGGTGCCATCGTGCTGGTCACCCACGACGAAGGCGCGGTGGAGGCACTCAATCCGGACAAGGTGATTCTTCTGCCGGACGGGATCGAGGACAACTGGAGCGCGGATCTTGCGGATCTCATAGCGCTTGCCTGATAAAGATCAACCTCGCCATTGCGGTTCGGGTGATCGACTGCTAGCAAGGTGGGGTCACACCCGCAGCTCGCGTCGTGCTGACCCCCGCAGCCCCGTGAGCAACTGTCTGCTCTAGTCAGGTACCGCATTGGATCCGAGAGAGGAACAACGGTGACCGATCTGAAAAAGGGTGCCCGCATCACGGGGTCCGAGCGCATGAAGCTTGCCATCGAGATCAAGAAGCAATACGAGAAGGGACGCAGCATCCGCGAGCTGGCTGACAGCCACAAGCGCTCGTACGGATTCGTGCACCGGCTGCTGATGGAAAACGATGTCTCGCTGCGCGGGCGTGGTGGCGCCACCCGCGGAAAGAAGAAGTAACACCCTGAACCCGGTAACCGACCCCGCCGGCGTGCCTGGATCGCAGATCCCGGCAGCCGCGGGGTTCCGCTTGACGCTGTCCTCCGACGACAACATCGCCACCATCACGTTGAACCAACCGGACATTCGCAACGCCCAGAACCCGCTCACCTGGGCCTGGTTGTTGCGCTCGATCAACGACCTGCCGGGCACCGTACGGGTGCTCATGCTGCGTGGTGAGGGACCGTCCTTTTCGGCCGGCCTGGACCGCAGGCTGCTCACCGCGGACGGAGTGCACGGCGCCACCCGGCCGGCCGACCTGGCCGCGATGAGCTCGGAGCAGGCCGGCGCCGAGATCGCCGGCTATCAGCAGGCCTTCGGCGCGCTAGCCCGTCCCGGCCTGGTCAGCATCGCCGCGGTGCAGGGGCATGCGGTTGGGGCCGGCTTTCAGTTGGCGCTGGCCTGTGACCTGCGGCTGGCGGCCGAGGACGCCCAGTTCACCATGGCCGAAGTCTCGCTCGGCCTGGTTCCGGATCTGGGCGGCACCAAGCGGCTGGTCGAGTTGGTCGGCTACTCGCGGGCGGCGGCGATCTGCCTGACCGGCCGCCGGGTGGGCGCTGCCGAGGCACTGCGCATCGGGCTGGTCAACGAAGTGCTGCCGACCGCCGGGCTCGCGGCGGCGGCGCAGGCCTGGGCCGAGCAGATCCTGGCGCTGCCGCGTTCCGCGGTGATCGAGATCAAGGCGTTGTTGCTGGCCGCCGCCGACCGCGGCCAGGACGAGCAGGAGCGGGCCGAGCGGGAAGCGCAGCATCGGCAGTTGCGAGAACTGACCGGCATCGAGCACGAGCAGTAATACCGAGCACGAGCAGTAGCGGCCGCGTGCCTCCGGCAGCGGATAATCAACCGGTGATGATGCGATGACCCATCCCGGTGGGGCCTGGACCGTGATGCGCTCGATGCGGCGCGACCCGGCGTTGACCAAGCACCCGTTACGGGCCGGCACCGCTCGTCGGGTGCTCGGCTTCGCGTTGCCGTACCGGTACATCCTGCTGCTGATCCTGCTGGTGATCGTGCTCGACTCGTTGATCGGGGTGGCCACTCCGGTGCTCGCCGGCCGAGTGGTCAACCAGATCACCGGGCACGGCACGGTGCACACCGTGGTGCTGATCGCGCTGACCATCGCGGGCCTGGCGGTGATCGACGCCGGCCTGTCACTGGCCCAGCGCTGGTACTCGGCCCGGATCGGCGAGGGCCTGATCTATGACCTGCGGACCGCCGTCTTCGATCACGTGCAGCGGATGCCGCTGGCGTTCTTCACCCGCACCCAGACCGGCGCCCTGGTCAGCCGGTTGAACTCCGACGTGCTGGGCGCGCAGCAGGCCTTTACCTCGACGCTGTCCGGGCTGGTCAGCAATGTGGTCAGCCTGATCTTCACCGCCACCGTGATGTTCACGCTGTCCTGGCAGATCACCGCGCTGGCCCTGATCCTGCTGCCGGTGTTCGTGCTGCCCGCGCGCCGGATCGGCACCCAGCTGCAAACCATCACCCGAGAGTCCTACACCCTGAACGCGTCGATGAACGCGACCATGACCGAGCGCTTCAACGTCGCCGGGGCGCTGCTGGTCAAGCTGTTCGGTAAGGCTCCCACCGAGTCACTGTCGTTCAGTTCGCGGGCTGCCCGGGTGCGTGACATCGGAGTCCGCTCGGCGATGTACGGCCGCACCCTGTTCGCCGCGCTCAGCCTGGTGGCCAGCCTGGCCCAGGCCCTGGTGTACGGCCTCGGTGGCTACTACGCCCTCACCGGCCAACTGTCGACCGGGACGGTGGTCACGCTGGCGCTGCTGCTGTCGCGGCTGTACGGCCCGCTGACCGCGCTGTCCAACGCCCGGGTGGACATCATGAGCGCCCTGGTCAGCTTCGACCGGGTATTCGAGGTGCTCGACCTTCAGCCGTTGATCGCCGACGCCGCCGACGCCGTCCCGATCGACCTGCCGGACCGGGCCTCGGCCAGCATCACCTTCGACGACGTCTGGTTCTCCTACCCGACCGCGCAAGAGGTGTCGCTGGCCTCGCTGGAGGACGTCGCGGTGCTCGACCAGGCACCCAGCCAGGACGTGCTGAAGGGGGTCAGCTTCACCGCGTATGCCGGCCAAATGGTGGCCCTGGTCGGACCGTCCGGGGCTGGCAAGACCACCATCAGCCAGCTGGTGCCGCGGATCTACGACGTCCGGTCCGGCGCGGTGCTGGTTGCCGGCCAGGACGTCCGGTCGGTGACCCAGCAGTCGCTGCGCGACGTGATCGGAGTGGTCAGCCAGGACGCCCACCTGTTCCACGACACCATCGAGGCCAACCTGCGCTACGCCCGGCCGGGTGCCAACGAGGCCGAGCTCTGGCAGGCGCTGACCGCGGCCAACATCGCCGACAAGATCGCCGAGCTGCCGGACGGGCTGGCGACCGTGGTCGGCGACCGCGGTTACCGGCTGTCCGGCGGTGAGAAGCAGCGGATCGCGATCGCCCGGCTGCTGCTCAAGGCGCCGCCGATCGTGATCTTGGACGAGGCCACCGCGCACCTGGACAGCGAGAGCGAACGGCTGGTGCAGCACGCGCTGTCGGTGGCGTTGGCCGGTCGGACGTCGCTGGTCATCGCGCACCGGCTGTCCACCATCCGGGCCGCCGACCAGGTGCTGGTGGTCGATGACGGCCGGATCGTGCAGTCCGGAACCCACGAGGAGCTGCTGCTGGCCGGCGGCCTGTACGCGGAGCTGTACCGGACCCAGTTCGCCCCCGCGGCGGTGGCGGACTAGTTTCCGGTTCAGTTCGGCTCAGTTGGCGACCGAGACGATGGGGGAGTCCGGCGCCGCCAGCAGTGCGCCGAACGCCAGCTCGGCGGCACCGATCAGCGCGGAGTCCTGATCCAGGCCGGGCAGCAGCAGTTGCACGCCGGCCCGGGCGGCCGCCATCGCGCGCCGGTCCAGCTCGGCCTCCACGGTGGCCCGCTCCAGCCGGACCACCTCGGCCAGCGAACCGCCGACCACAATCGCCTGCGGGTTGAAGCAGTTGACCAGGTTGGCCAAGCTCAATCCGAGCCAGCCGGCCACCGTACGCACCGCCGCCCGAGCCTGCCGGTCACCGGCGGCCGCGTCTGCGAACACCGCCTCCACCACCTTCGGCCCGTGCTGGTCGGTGATCCCGGCCGCCCGCAGCAAGGCGTGTTCGCCGATGTAGGTCTCGATGCAGCCGGTGTTGCCGCAGTGGCAGGGCGGCCCGTCCGGATTGATCGTCATGTGCCCGATCTCGCCGCCGTAACCGCCGGCGCCGTACAGCTGGATGCCCTCGGCGATGATGCCGCCGCCGACCCCGACGCTGCCGTTGAGATAGATCAGGTGGTCGTAGCCGATCGCCGCGCCACGCTGGTGCTCGGCCACCGCGCCCAGGTCGGCGTCGTTGCCGACGTGCACCTCCAGCGCCACCGGCAACTGCTCGGCCAACAGTGCGGCGAACGGCACCGCCCGCCAGTTCAGGTTCGGCGCGTGTTCGATGAAACCGTCCTGGCGCCGAACGGTGCCGGGGATGCTCACGCCGATGCCCACCGGGCCGGCGATGCCGGGCCGGCGCTGGGCCAGCCAGCCGGCATCGCTGACGATCCGGGCGACCACCGCCTCGGGCCGCCGGTCGGCACCGTCGATGACCACCAGCCGCCGCTCGTGCACGGTGCCACCGAGGCCGACGGTGGCGGTGACGATCCGCTCGACCGCCACGTCGACCGCGATCACGTACGGCCCGTCGCTGCGCGGCGCCACCACGTGCGAGGGCCGGCCGGCCCGATCACGCACCGAGGGGACGTACTCGGTCACCAAGCCGAGACCGACCAGGTCCGAGACCAACGCGCCGATGGTGCTGCGGTTCAGCCCGGTGGCCGCGGTGAGCTCGGCCCTGGTCAGCTCGCCGTGCTGGTGGATGTGCCGAACCAGCAGGCTGAGGTTGTGCCGGCGGATCTCCTCCGGGCGCACCGCCAGCCGGTGTTGTGCCACCGGACGTTCCCTTCCCGTTCGCCCGGCCGCTCAGCCCAACCCGGCCGCACCGGCACGTCGCCGGGACAGCGCGTCGACAGCGGCGGCCAGCAGCAGGACGGCTCCGGTCACGATGTACTGGATCGAGTCCCGGTTGTTGCCCTGCACCAGGTCGGCCATGCCGTTGGCGATCACCGCGACCACCAGGCCGCCGATGATGGCGTCGGCCGGCCGGCCGCGGCCACCGAACAGGCTGGTGCCGCCGATGACCGCCGCGCCGACCGCGAGCAGCAGGGTGTTGCCGCCGCCGGTGTTGGCGTCCACTGAGTGGGTGTTCGACGCGATCAGCACGCCACCGATGGCGGCCATGAAGGAGTTGATCACGAACACCGAGATCCGAATCCGGTCGGTACGGATACCGGCCCGGCGAGCCGCCTCGGTGTTACCGCCCACCGCATAGACATGCCGGCCGTACCGGGTCCGGCTGAGCAGGAACGTCCAGACCGTGAAGAAGAAACCGATCAGCAGTACCACCCAGGGCACCCCGCGCAGCGCCGGTGGCTTGACCAGCACTAACTTGCCGCCCTGGTTGATCAGCTGGGTATTGCCGGTGCCACCGCGGTTGAGGTTGAGCAGGTAGACCGCGACCGCCATCAGCACGGCCAGCGCCACCACCTTGACCACCACCAGCGAGATCGGTTCGGCGATCAGTCCGGCCCGGCTGCGCGAAGTCACCTGCTGGAGCTTCACCAGCGCGTAGCCGACCACCGCCACCACGGCCAGCAGCCAGCCGAGCCAGACCGCCATCTGGCCGTTGTAGAGGTTGGTGATGAAGTTGTCGGTGATCGAGACGTTGCCGTGCGCGCCGGCGCCGTTGAGGATGAAGAACAGCTCCACACCCTGAAACGCCAGGAACAGCGCCAGCGTGACCACGAAGGACGGGATGCGCACCTTGGCGCACAGCCAGCCGGTGAACAGCCCGATGGCCAGGCCGCACACCAGCGCGGCGCCGATGGCTGCCGGCCACGGCCAGTTGTAGCCGACCGACAACCGGGCCATCAGGGTGGCGCATACCCCGGCCGCGGTGCCGGCGGCCAGGTCGATTTCGCCCAGCAGTAGGACGAAGACCAGGCCCATCGCGATGAAGATGGTGGGGGAGGCCTGCTTGAGCAGGTCGGAGAAGTTGGCCAACGAGCCGAACGTCGGGTGCAGGACCCAGAACACGATGACCAGCACGATCAGGCCGGCCACTGCCGGCGTCGAACCCAGGTCGCCGCTGCGCACCCGCACCCGGTAGGTGCGGAAGTAGTCGGTCAGCCCGCCCTCGATCGGTGCGGTGGCGGCTACCGCGGCCAGGTCGTCGTGCACCGGCGCGGTGCCCTCGTCGGTGGTGGTCGGGTTGGATTCCGGGGTCATGCTCGAGGTCGTCATGTCACACCGTTCCCGCGCTCGCGTTGCTGGCCAGCCCGAGGTTGCCGGTCCGGCCGGTGGTGATCAGTTCGACCAACAACTGCTGGTCTACGTCCTTGCGGTCCACGATCGCCGCCATCTGGCCCAGGTAGAGCACCGCGATCCGGTCGGCCACCTGCAGCACGTCGTTCATGTTGTGGCTGATCAGCACCACCGCGATGCCCTGGTCGGCCAGCCGCCGGACCAGTTCCAGCACCTGCGCGGTCTGGGCCACCCCGAGCGCGGCGGTCGGCTCGTCCAAGATGACCACCTTGGACTGCCAGAGCACCGACTTCGCGATCGCCACCGTCTGCCGCTGGCCGCCGGACAGGCTGGACACCCGCTGCCGGACCGACTTGACGGTGCGTACCCGCAGCGATTCCAGCGCGCCGGCCGCCGCCTTCTCCATGCTGATCTCGTCCAGCACCGGGCCGGTGACGTTCTCCCGACCCAGGAACATGTTCTGCACGATGTCGAGGTTGTCGCACAGCGCCAGGTCCTGGTAGACGATCTCGATGCCGAGTTCGGAGGCCTGGCGCGGGCTGTGCACATGCACCTCCCGGCCCTCGAAGAAGAACTGGCCGAAGTCGACGAGGTACGTGCCACCGATGCACTTGATCAGGGTGGACTTGCCCGCGCCGTTGTCGCCCACCAGCGCGGTGACCTGGCCGGCGTCGGCATCGAAGTCGACCCCGCGCAGCACGTCCACCGGGCCGAAGCTCTTGTTGATACCGCGCAAGCTCAAAGTCGGTTCGGCCATGGCCGCTCCCTCTCCGGGGCAGAGTGGGGCGGCGAGCATCTGCTCGCCGCCCCGCTCGCCAGTCCTGTGTTACCTAGCTACTAGTTGACGCCGTTGGCCGTGCAGAGCGCGGCGTAGGTACCGGTGCAGACCTGAGCCTTCGGGGTGTAGCCGTCGTTGATCGGCTGCGCCACGTTGGCCTTGGTGATCGGGATCGGAGTGGCCAGGATGGCCGGCACGTCCTGCCCGGTCTGGGTGTCCTTGATGGTGCCGGTGGTGGTCGGGGTCTGCCCGTTGACGATCTGGGCGATTGCGTCGATCGCCGGGATCGCTTCCTTGGACGACGGCTTGTAGATCGAGAAGCACTGGTCGCCGGTCATGATGTTCTGCAGGCCCTGCGCGGTGGCGTCCTGGCCGGAGACCGCGACCTTGCCGTTCAGCTTCTGATTCTTCAGCGCCGCGATAACCGAGTTGGCCATGCCGTCGTTGGCCACCATCACCGCGTTGATGTTCGGGTTCTTGCGCAGCATCGCGGTGAACGTGGTACCCGCGGTGGCGTTGTCCCACTTGGCGATGGACTGGTCGTCGACCTTCGTCCAGCCCGGCTGCTTGGACAGCACGCCGTCGTAGCCCTGCTTGAACAGGGTGGCGTTGTTGTCGGTGGGCGCGCCGTTGACGTCGACGTATTTCACCGAACTCTTGCCGGCGACCTGCGGGCACTGGGTCAGTGTGGTGCCCTGCGCGGTGCCGACTGCCACGTTGTCGAAGGAGATGTAGAGGGCGGCCTTGCCGCCCAGGGTGAGCCGGTCGTAGTCGATGGTGGTGATGCCCTTGCCCTGCGCCTCCTGCTCGATCGCCGCGCCGGACGCCGAGTCCAGGTTGACGATCATCAGCACCTTGATGCCGTTGCTCTCCATGCTCTCGGCGATGGTCTTCATCTTGCCCGCGTCGTTCTGCGCGTTCTGGATGTCACAGCTGAGGTTGACCTTCTTGCACTCGGCGCTCAGCGCCTGCGGGTCGGAGGTGACCCAGCGTTGCGAGGATTGGGTGTCCGGCATGATGATGCCGACCTTGGCGCCCTTGCCGTCCAGCGCACCGGTGCCCGAGCTGGAGGAGCTGGAGCTGCCGCCGGCCGGCGCGGAGGAGGGCGTGCCGGACTTCTTGCTCGAGGAGCACGCGCTCACGGCGAGCGTGGCCGCGGCTCCCACAACGATCAGGCCAATTGCGCTCTTGCGCATGGGCAGTGCCGCCTTTCCGACGTGTGCGGTGCGGCGGCATCCCGCTGCGGACCGCTGAATGTTGTCGGCGGGAACATATCCCTGAATTGACCTGCTGGCAAAGACCCCGACACCGAGTTGTTACCTTGTGTTGCCCGGGTAGATCGAGATTGCTGCCCAAGGCAACCAAAGGCCACGCCAAGATGGCTTAGCCGCCACGAGTGGGCAGTTCGGGCGTGAGTGGGCGGTTACAACTGCCCACTGGACGTGCAATCGCCCACTCGCGACTTAAGACCCGGCGGGCAAGTTAGGACTCAGCGAGCAACGAGCGAAGCACGTACTGCATGATGCCGCCGTGCCGGTAGTAGTCGGCCTCGCCGGGGGTGTCGATCCGGACGGTGGCATCAAACGTCCACGGCTCGCCGCCACCGACCGGGGTGGCCTGGACCCGCACTTGGTTCGGGGTGCGACCGTCATTGAGCTCGGTGATCCCGGTGATGGCGAAGGTCTCGGTGCCGGTAAGGCCCAGCGTGTCGGCGTTCTCGCCCTTCGGGAACTGAAGCGGCAGCACGCCCATCCCGATCAGGTTGGACCGGTGGATCCGCTCGTAGGACTCGGCGATCACCGCCCGGACGCCGAGCAGCGCGGTGCCCTTGGCCGCCCAGTCCCGCGACGATCCGGAGCCGTACTCCTTGCCGGCCAGGATCACCAGCGGTACGCCGGCCTCGGCGTAGTGCACCGACGCCTCGTACACCGTGGTTTCCGGCGCGTCGCCGCCCTCGCCGGTCGATCTAGTGAAGTCCCGGGTGAAGCCACCCTCGGTGCCGGGCGCCAACTGGTTGCGCAACCGGATATTGGCGAAGGTGCCGCGAATCATCACCTCGTGGTTGCCCCGGCGCGAGCCGTAGGAGTTGAAGTCACGCCGTTCGACGCCGTGCTCGGCCAGGTACTTGCCGGCGGGCGAGTCGGCCCGAATCGAGCCGGCCGGGCTGATGTGGTCGGTGGTCACCGAATCACCGAGCTTGAGCAGCACCCGGGCGCCCTGGATGTCGGTCACCGGAGCCGGCTCGCGCTGCATGCCGTCGAAGTACGGCGGCTTGCGGACGTAGGTGGACTCGGCGTCCCAGGTGAAGATCTGTCCCTCGGGGGTCGGCAGCGACTGCCACCGCTCGTCACCGGCGAACACGTCGGCGTAATCGGTGCGGAACATCTCGCTGGCGATGCAGGATCTGACCACCTCATCGATCTCGGCGGTGCTCGGCCAGATGTCGGACAGCATCACTGGCCGGCCGTCCTCGTCGGTGCCCAGCGGCTCGGTGAGCAGGTCGAGGTCCATCGAGCCGGCCAGCGCGTAGGCGACCACCAGCGGCGGCGAGGCCAGGTAGTTCATCTTGACGTCGGCGTTGATCCGGCCCTCGAAGTTCCGGTTGCCGGACAGCACCGCGGTCACCGCCAGGTCGGCGTCGTTGACCGCCTCGCTTACCTCGGCAATCAGCGGGCCGGAGTTGCCGATGCAGGTGGTGCAGCCGTAGCCGACCAGGTCGAAGCCCAGCTTGTTCAGGTACGGGGTGAGCCCAGCCCGGTCGTAGTAGTCACTGACCACCTTGGAACCGGGGGCCAGGCTGGTCTTGACCCACGGCTTGCGGGTCAGGCCCTTCTCGACCGCCTTCTTGGCCAGCAGCGCCGCCCCGATCATCACCGACGGGTTGGACGTGTTGGTGCACGAGGTGATCGCCGCGATGGTGACCGCGCCGTGGTCCAACTCGAACTCGGTGCCGTCGGCGAGCCGGACCCTGGTCGGCGAGCTGGGCCGGCCGCCGTCGGTGGGCCGCAGCGAGAGCAACTGGTTCGGCGCCGGCTCCCGGCCACCGCCGTTGGAACTCGGCGAGTCGCTGGCCGGGAAGCTCTCGGCCACCGCCTCGTCATAGCCCTGATCGCCGGCATCGCTGTCCACGTAGGCGGCCAGCGCATCCCGGAAGGACGCCTTGGCATCGCTGAGCGCGACCCGGTCCTGCGGGCGCTTGGGGCCGGCCAGCGATGGGACGACGGTGGCCACGTCCAACTCGAGGTACTCGGAGTACTCGGCCTCGCGGGACTCCTCGTGCCACAACCCCTGGGCCTTGGCATAGGCCTCGACCAGTGCCAGTTGCTGGGCGTCCCGGCCGGTCAGTTCCAGGTAGCTCAGGGTCTCCTGATCGATCGGGAAGACCGCGATGGTGGAACCGTATTCCGGGCTCATATTGCCGATGGTGGCTCGGTTGGCCAACGGGATGGCACCGACGCCGGGGCCGTAGAACTCGACGAACTTGCCGACCACGCCGTGCTCGCGCAGCATCTCGGTGATCCGCAGCACCAGGTCGGTGGCGGTGACGCCCTCGGTGAGTTCGCCGGACAGCTTGAACCCGACCACCCGCGGAATGAGCATCGACACCGGTTGGCCGAGCATCGCCGCCTCGGCCTCGATGCCACCGACCCCCCAGCCCACCACGCCGAGGCCGTTGACCATGGTGGTGTGTGAGTCGGTGCCGACCACGGTGTCCGGATAGGCGGTCAATTCTGATTCTTCGGCTCCGCCGGCGACCGCCCGGCCGAACACCACCCGGGCCAGGTGCTCGATGTTGACCTGGTGCACGATGCCGGTCCCGGGCGGCACCACCTTGAATTCGGCGAAGGCGCCCTGCCCCCAGCGCAGGAATTGGTAGCGCTCACGGTTGCGCTGGTACTCCAGCTCGACGTTGCCGGCGAATGCTTCCGGAGTGCCGAACAGGTCGGCGATCACCGAGTGGTCGATGACCAGTTCGGCCGGCGCGAGCGGGTTGATCCGGGCCGGATCGCCACCCAGTTCGGCGACCGCCTCCCGCATAGTGGCCAGATCCACAACCGCCGGCACCCCAGTGAAGTCCTGCATGACGACCCGGGCCGGGCTGAACTGGATCTCGGTGGCGGGCTCGGCGTTCGGGTTCCACTGCGCGACGGCCTGGATCTGCTCGGCGGTGATGTTGGCACCGTCCTCGGTGCGGAGCAGGTTCTCCAGCAGGATCTTCAGGCTGTACGGCAACTTCTCGCTGCCGGGCACCTTGTCCAGCCGGTAGTAGCGGTACTCGGTGTCACCCACCCGGAGGTAGTCGGCGGCGTCGAAGCTGTTCGGGTGACCTGCGGGCACGGCTGTCTCCTCGGCGATCGCGGTAGCTGAGTCCATTCTTCCGCATGCCGGACCGCCCTCGTTCGGCGGCATCGGTTACTCAGCTAAACCGGTCCGCTACCGATAGTGATTGAGCCATCGCTGGTATCCGTGTTGTTTCTGAAACATATGTGATTGGCGTGACTGCTGGCGCTGGTGGGACTTAACTGGCACGCTATGCCGTGATGAACAGAGGGGTAGCTGGTGCGTAGTCGAGGCCATGCCGAACCGGCAGGGAAGCCCGCCAAGACGGGTAAGTGCGCAACAAAGTCTGTGTGGTTGGTCGGCGCGGGCTGTCTGGTCTCCGCGGCCGCGCTGGTGTGCACCGCGATCGGCCCGGTCGCCGCGGCCCCCAAGCCACCGCCCAATCCGTCCGACAGCCAGCTGGCGCAGGCCTCGATCCAGAAATCGATGTTGGCCCACACGGTCGGCGTGCTGTCGGCGCAACTGGCCGCCGCCCAGTCCCAGCTGCACTCGCTGGCCGCCCAGGCCGAGCTGGCCGAGCAGAAGTTCGCCGAGGCCGAGTACAAGCTCAACCTCGCCAAGGAGCAGGCCGCCCAGGCGCAGGCGGCGGTGGTCACCGCCCAGCAGGCCATCACCAAGGCGCGCCAGAACCTGACCAACTACGTGCACGACAGCTACCTGTCGCCGCCGGTCGGCTCGACCACGATCGGGCTGCTCACCGCCACCGATCCCAGCGCGCTGTTGCAGGGCGGGGACTACCAGACCTTCATCTCCGAACACCACCTGGACGCCCTCGGCGCCCTCGACCGCGCGACGGTGGCCAAGTCCAACGCCGATGTCCGAGCCAAGCAAGCGGTACAAACCCAGAACAAGCTGGCGTTGGCCGCCCAGCAGGCTCAACTGGCGGCACAGCAGGCCTACGCCAACGAGAAGGCGCAGGCGGCCAACCTGCAGAACCTGCAAGCCGACTACCAGCAGCGGCTGTCGGCGGCCCAGCTGCAGCTGGCCACCCTGAACAACGAGCGTTCGAAGTACCTGGCCTACCAACGCGAGCAGGCCGCGATTGCCGCCGAAAAGGCCCGGCAACGCCGATTGGCGTTGCAGCGGGCGCACGAGGCGCAGCTGCGCGAGCTGGCCCTGCTGGCACAGCAGGCCCAAAACAGCGGCGGCAACAGTGGCGGTTCGAGCGGCCAACCGGCCCCGCCCGGTCCGACCGCCGGCGGCTGGACCGCGGGGCGCGGCCAGGCCGCGGCCAA
>DATFHF010000037.1:0-32351 GCA_035248685.1 Jatrophihabitans sp. | reverse complement strand
TTCGCGGTCGGGCTGCTGGCCTCCATCGCGCTGCACGAGATCGGGCACCTGACCCCGGCCAAGCTGTTCGGCGTCCGGGTGACGCAGTACATGGTCGGTTTCGGGCCGACCGTGTGGTCGCGGCGCCGGGGCGAGACCGAGTACGGGCTCAAGGCCATACCGCTCGGCGGCTACATCCGGATGATCGGCATGGTCCCGCCGCGGGCCGACGGCAAGCGGTCGAGATGGCCGCGGCGGATGGGTGAGCTGGTCGAGGAGTTCCGTGCGACCAGCCGCACCGAGGTCACCGAGGCCGACCGGGACCGGCAGTTCTATCGGCTGACCCCGGGCAAGAAGATGATCATCATGCTCGGCGGGCCGACCATGAACCTGCTGATCTTCTTGATCATCACGGTGCTGCTCTACAGCATCATCGGGGTCAAGACGCCGACCACCACGGTGAGCACGGTGAGCGAGTGTGTGGTGCCGGCGACCGCCACCAGCCAAACCTGCCCGGCCGCCACCAGCTCGGACTACCGCAAAGCACCGGCGAACGGCGTGCTGCGGCCGGGCGACAAGATCACCGCGATCGACGCCCAGCCGATCAACAGCTGGGACCAGGCGGTCAAGCTGATCGAGGCATCGGCGAACAAGAGCACCACGCTGGACGTGATCCGCAACGGCGAGCATGTAGAACTGCGGTTGACCCCGGTGCTGAACACCAAGTACGCCGATGACTCCGATAACCGCACCAAACGGGCCGGTTTTATCGGGATCAGCACCACCAACGACTATCAGACGCTGACCACGAGCCAGTTGCGAAGTGTGATCTGGCAACAGCTCACGCTCAGTGTGGATGCGCTCAAGCAGTTCCCCGCGAAGATCGGCAGCCTGATGGGCACGGTGTTCGAGGGCAAGCCGCGCGACCAGGCCGGCGCGGTGGGCGTGGTCGGGTTGGGCCGGATCGGTGGCCAGATCGCCGAAAGCAGCAAGGTCGCCGCGTTGGACAAGATCTCGCTGCTGCTCAGCCTGCTGGCCAGCGTCAACCTGCTGCTGTTCTTCTTCAACCTGCTGCCGCTGCTGCCGCTGGACGGCGGGCATGTGGCCGGCGCCATCGTCGAAGCCATCCGGCGAGGCATTGCCCGGCTGCGCAACCGGCCTCGAACCATCTTCGTCGATGTCGCACAACTGGTTCCGGTGATGTACGTGGTGGCCGGCGTTCTGATCGTGTTCTCGGTCCTGGTGATGTACGCCGACATCGTCAAGCCGATCCAACTACCCCAGTAGGAGATTTTGTGACCAAGCCCGTTGTCGAGTTCCCCGCCGAGCCGCTGACCGGCGAGCTCCGGATCCGTGACCTGATCGAGGGCGATGGCGCCACCGCGCGGGCCGGCCAGCAGGCCGTCGTGCACTACGTCGGCGTGGCGCACTCGACCGGCGAGGAATTCGATGCCAGCTACAACCGGAACTCGCCGTTCAGCTTCCCGCTGGGGGCGGGACGGGTCATCGCCGGCTGGGACCAGGGCGTGCAGGGCATGAAGGTCGGCGGCCGACGTGAGCTGATCATCCCGCCGCAGCTGGGTTACGGCGAGCGGGGCGCCGGCGGAGCCATCAAGGGCGGCGAGACGCTCATCTTCGTGGTCGACCTGCTCGACCTGCGCTGACCGACCGCCTGGCCACCGGCGGGTGTCCGTCGGCTTGCCAAACGGCAACTACGCTGGAGCTGCCGGCAGGGCCGGCATACCGATCCCGGAATGGGGAACCGAAGTGAACACTCAGGTCTCGTTGGGCATGCCAACGGCACCTCCGCCGGTGCTGGCGCCGCGGCGTAAATCGCGCAAGATCCAGGTCGGCTCGGTCGCGGTGGGCGGCGACGCGCCGGTGTCGGTGCAGTCCATGACCACCACGCTGACCGCCGACGTCAACGCCACCCTTCAGCAGATCGCGGAACTGACCGCGGCCGGTTGCGACATCGTCCGGGTAGCTTGCCCCAGCCAGGACGACGCCGACGCGCTGCCGGCCATCGCGAAGAAATCCCAGATTCCGGTTATCGCCGACATCCACTTCCAGCCGAAGTACGTCTTCGCGGCCATCGACGCCGGCTGTGCCGCGGTTCGGGTGAACCCCGGCAACATCAAGGCCTTCGACGACAAGGTGGGCGAGATCGCCCGGGCCGCCGCCGACGCCGCCGTATCGCTGCGGATCGGGGTGAACGCCGGCTCGCTGGACAAGCGGCTGCTCGCCAAGTACGGCAAGGCCACCCCGGAGGCGTTGGTCGAGTCCGCGCTGTGGGAAGCGTCGCTGTTCGAAGAACACGGCTTCCGCGACTTCAAGATCTCGGTGAAGCACAACGATCCGGTGGTGATGGTCCGCGCGTACGAGCTGCTCGCCGAGCGGTGTGACTACCCGCTGCACCTGGGGGTTACCGAAGCCGGCCCGGCGTTCCAGGGCACCGTCAAGTCCGCGGTCGCCTTCGGTGCGCTGCTGTCCCAGGGCATCGGGGACACCATCCGGGTCTCGCTGTCCGCGCCGCCGGTGGAGGAGGTCAAGGTCGGCCTGCAAATCCTGGAGTCGTTGAACCTGCGCCAGCGCCGGTTGGAGATCGTGTCCTGCCCGTCCTGCGGCCGGGCCCAGGTGGACGTCTACACCTTGGCCGAGAAGGTGACCGCCGGGCTGGAGGGCATCGAGGTGCCGTTGCGGGTGGCGGTGATGGGCTGCGTGGTGAACGGACCGGGCGAGGCACGCGAGGCCGACCTCGGCGTGGCCAGCGGCAACGGCAAGGGCCAGATCTTCGTCCGCGGCGAGGTCATCAAGACCGTCCCGGAATCCCAGATCGTCGAGACGCTGATCACCGAGGCGCTGCGGATGGCCGAAGAGATGGCGGCGGCCGGCGCCGCCACCGGCGAACCGACCGTCGCGGTCAGCTGAAATCCGGTTGGCCGGCTTCGACCGCGGGGGCAGACTGAGGCCCCGTGGACATCGAGATCCGGCCGGCCGAACCGGCTGACTACCGAGAAATCGCCCGGCTGGACGGCATCGCGTTCGGCCATGGCTATACCGACGAGGAATTCGACGACGTCTTCGCGGTCGAACCACCGGAATACGTGGTGGCGACCCAAGGCAGCCGCATCGTCGGCGTTGCCGGCCACTACCCCTTCCAGATGACGGTCCCGGGCGGCAGTGCGGTGCCGGTGCCAGGACTGACCTGGGTGTCGGTGCTGCCCACCCATCGCCGGCGGGGCGTGCTGCGCGCCATGATCGAGTACCTGCTGACCGGCTACCACGAGCTCGGCTATCCGGCCGCCGTGCTGACCGCCAGTGAGGGTGGCATCTACGGCCGGTTCGGCTTCGGTCCCAGCGCCAGGAGCGTCAAGGTCAGCATCGATCGCAGCAAGGTGTCTCTGAACCGACCGGTCGACAGCTCGGCGGTCGAGTTCCTGCCGGCAGCCGATGCCCGGTCGCAGCTGATGGAATTGCACCGGCGGTGGCGGCAACTGACCCCGGGCGCGCTGAGCCGCACCGAGGCCTGGTGGGACCACCTGATAGCGGATCGGTCGGCGCGACGCTCGGGCAAGGCGGAGAAGTTCTACCTGGTGCACCCGGACGGCTACCTGGTCTTTCGGCCGGCCGCGCAATGGCAGGACGGTCATTCCATGGGCCGGTGCGAGGTCCTCGACTACTGCTGGCTGAGTCCGTCGGCGCACGCCGCGCTCTGGCAGGTACTGCTCGGGATGGACTTGTTCACCACCATCGAGAGCTGGGAACTACCGATGGACGACCCACTGCCCTTCCTGCTCGACGATCCACGGCAGGTGCGGCTGGTGGCCAGCCACGAGGGCTTGTGGCTACGTCCGGTCGACGTCCGGGCATTGCTGGCCGCCCGTAGCTACCTGGTCGACATCGAGGCGGTGCTTGAGGTCGACGGCGAGCGAGTGCAGTTGGCCGGTGGACCGACCGGTGCCAGCTGCACCGCCACCGAGCGGGCACCGGACGTCCGGATCGGCCGGGCGGCGCTGGGCTCGGCCTACCTGGGCACGCACCGGATGAGCACGCTGCGACAGGCCGGCCTGGTTCAGGTGGACGACCCGGTGCTGGCCGCCCGGCTGGATCTTGCCTTCACCGCCGACCGCGCGGCGAAATACGGCACCGCGTTCTAGCGGCGGCTCGGCCGAAAACCGGGCCGCGGGTCCACGCGACGGGTCGAGATTACCGAGGTAGTTTCAGGACATGACCGTCGTGCAGCACCGTCCGCGGATGCTTCAGGCTGCCGACGGGGATGCGGTGAGCTGCCTGATCGCCGACGATCCGGTGCTGCACTGCGTGCTGGACACCAGGCTCCGTCTCGCCCCGGATCTCAACCCGCACCGGCTCGGCGGCTTTCTCTGGGGCGTGCCGGCCGGCACCGAGCCGGTCGAGGGCGGGCAGCTGCGGGCGGCCGCGTTCCACGGCGGCAACCTGATTCCGGTCGGCGGCGACCTGGCTGCCCTGGAGAGCATTGCCCAGCAGCTGGTGCGCAACGGCCGCAGCTGCTCGTCCATCGTCGGTTCGGCCGATGCGGTGGCGGCGATGTGGCCGGTGCTGGCCCGGCGCTGGGGTCCGGCCCGGGCGATCCGGTTGAGCCAGCCGCTGCTGTGCACCGAGTCGCCGGCCGCGGTGTTGCCCGACCCGGCCGTCCGTCGGGTGCAGCCGGACGAACTCAGCCGGTTCCTGCCGGCGGCGACGGCGATGTTCAGCGAGGAGCTCGACATCTCACCGACCGGCAACGACGGCGGCCGCGGCTATCGCAACCGGGTGTCGGAGCTGCTGGCGAATGGGCGCGCATTCGCCCGCTTCGACGAGCAGGGCGCGGTGATGTTCAAAGCCGAGGTGGGCGCGTTGAGCCCGGCCACCGCGCAGATTCAGGGCGTCTGGGTTCGGCCCGACCTGCGCGGCCGGGGCCTGGGCACGGCGGCGATGGCCGCGGTGCTCCGGTTCGGGCTCCAGTTGGCGCCGACGGTCAGCCTCTACGTCAACGACTACAACACCGCCGCCCGACGGATGTACCAGCGGCTGGGCTTCACCCAGGTGGCGACGCTGCGCACCGTGCTGTTCTGACGGTTGTCGTTATCGCTGACCGGGGTCGTCGGCCGCACGTGATATTCATCAGCCATGGCCTTGGAAGCGGTGATCTTCGACTGGGGCGGCACCCTCACGCCGTGGCACACCATCGATCCGTTCGAATGCTGGCTGGCTGTCACCGAGGACGAGGCCGCGGCTCGGGCGCTGCACGCGGCCGAAAGCACGATCTGGGCTGCCGCCCGCGACGAGCACCGCAGCGGCACCATGCAACACATCCAGGACGCGGCCCGGCTGTCGCTGACCGAAAGCCAGCTCCGGCGCTACTACGACTGGTGGGACGAGCACTCCTACCTCGACCCGGCCGCGCCGGCGTTGTTCCGCGGCCTGCATGAGCGGGGACTCAAGGTGGGCGTGCTGTCCAACACGGTGTGGCCGGCCGTCGAACACGAGCGGATCTTCAGCCGGGACGCGGTGGATCACCTGATCGACGGCGCGGTGTACTCCTCGGAGATCGAGTGGACCAAACCGCATCCGGCGGCCTTCCGCGCCGCGCTGGCCGCGGTCGGCGTGGTCGATCCGTCCCGCGCGGTCTTCGTCGGTGATCGGCTGTTCGAGGACATCTACGGCGCCAACCAGGTCGGCATGCGGGCGGTGCTGATCCCGCACTCGGTCATCCCGCAACACCAGCTCGGCACCGACGGCACGCCGGACGCGGTGATCGACGAACTCGGTGACCTGCTCGCCGTCATCGACGGCTGGCTCGCCGGGCAGCGGTAGCGCCTGCCTCTGCTCCGCGATGTGTCCCGCATTTTGGGCGGCATGACGCGCAGCCAGCGGGACACATCGGCTAGCTAGCGAGACGGGCCGACGTTTACAGGCCGGGAAACGCCACCGTCGGAGCGTCCGGATGTAACAGCGCTCGCCAGTAGGCGGCCTGGGTGGCGGCGGTATTAAGACCGGTCAACGCCTGCTGCCGGACGCCCGACCCGGCGGCTTTGCGACCGGCCGGGGTGTCACCTGCGGTGCTGGCCAGCAGTTGGCGGTAGCCGGCCGCACAACTCTGTTCCAGCTGGAGCGCCCAGTCCTGGGCGGACGCGTCGTCGGTCACCGGGGCCGGTGGCTGATACCGGGGCTGGGCGGCCGTCGGAACGGCCAGCCGGCTGACCAGCTGCTGGCTCAGCGCGTCGCGCACCAGCCGATGCGCGGCCTCGGCCGTCCGGGCATGTTCGACCTGGTCGGCGTCGGTCAGGGTCACCCCGATCACCGGGTAGCCGTACACGGCGGCGTGCTCCCACTCCAGCACCTGGAGCAGCGCCGAGGTGACCGGATCTCCCGGCGGAATGGCGGCGGTCATCCGGACAGCACCTGGACGTGGCTATCCAGGCATGCCGCGATGCTGCCCAGCACCGGGACGACCTGCGCGGCGTGCGGCTCGCCGACCGGCCAGTGCAGGCAGCTGGCGGCCAATGCGGCCGCGGCGGTCCGGCTGGCGTTGACCAGCGCTGCCACCGTCGCAGGTGGTGGCGCACTCGATGACGGCGCCTCGGATCCAGCAACTCCGGCAGACGAAGGCCCGGCGCTGCCGGCCTGGGACAGCCGCCAGCCCGGGTAAAGCTCCAACAGCGCCAGCAGGGCATCGCCGTGCGCCCGGACGTCCGATCGGAGCGTCGGCCCGGCTGGCAGCGACGCCAACCCGTCCTGCTGGTAACCGGCGAGCAGGTTGCGCTGGCTGGCGAGTGCCGCGGTGAGTGCGGCCGGTGGTGGTGGCGGCGGTATCGCGACCCGATGGTGGACGGACCTGGTCAGGCCGAGCAATGCCCCGATGCCGGCGCCGGCGGCGAGCAGGCCGCCTCCGAACAGCGCACGCCGGGAGATCTCTGCCATCAGGTGAGCAGTCTCTCAGATGTAGGTAAGCTGCTGCTCAATACCGTGCCGGTGGCCGGTCATCGCCCAGTACCTGCTCCGGCGCGCAGGAACTCGCAGCAACTACACCGCCTGAGCACGCCATAACTGGACACTGACGGGAGCGCCTGCCATGACTGCCCGGTCACCACAACGGCAATTGCTGGAGAACCTGCTCCAGCCGGTGGTGTCAGCCGAAGGCTATGACCTGGAGGAGCTGTCGGTGACCGCGGCCGGGCGCCGGAGCCTGATCAGGGTCACCGTGGACGGCGACGACGGCATCGACCTGGACGGGATAGCCACCGTGTCCCGCGCGGTGTCCGAGGCGTTGGATGCGGCTGAGCCGAGCGGGGCCGCCTTCTCCGGCCCGTACGTGCTGGAAGTCAGTTCGCCGGGCGTGGATCGTCCACTTACCGAGTCCCGGCACTGGCGCCGCAGGGTCGGCCGGCTGGTCTGCGTCCCGGTCGGCCGCCCCGGCGAGCAGGTCGAGCGGACCGGCCGGATCCTGGCGGCGGATGAACAAGGCCTGACCCTCGACGTCGACGACCAGCCGTGCGAATACGGCTGGGACGAGGTCGGGACCGGCCGGATCCAGGTCGAGTTTTCCCGTCCCGGCGAACAACTGCCGGCCGAAGAGGAGGTCTGAGCAGATGGTCACAGTGGACATCGCCGCGCTGCGCAGTATCGAGCGGGAGAAGGAGATCTCCTTCGAGACGGTAATGCAGGCCCTGGAAACGGCCCTGCTGTCGGCCTACCGGCACACCAACCATCCGATGCCGCACGCCCGGGTCGAGATAGACAACAAGACCGGCGCGGTGACGGTGTGGGCGGCCGAGTACTCGGCGGACGGCGAGCTGATCGAGGAGTTCGACGACACGCCCACCGACTTCGGCCGGATCGCCGCGATGACCGCCAAGCAGGTGATCATGCAACGGCTGCGCGATGCCGAGCACGATCACACCTACGGCGAGTACTCCGGTCACGAGGGCGACATCGTCACCGGGATCATCACCGCGGATGCGCAGGCGGCCCAGCGCGGCATGGTGCTGGTGACCCTCGGCAAGGTCGAGGCGGTGTTGCCGCAGTCCGAGCAGGTGCCGGGCGAGGTCTACACCCACGGCACCCGGATCAAGTGCTACGTGGTGTCGGTAGCCCGTGGCCTGCGCGGCTTGCAGATCACCCTGAGCCGCACCCACCCGAGCCTGGTCAAGAAGCTGTTCGCGCTGGAGGTGCCGGAGATCGCCGACGGCAGCGTGGAGATCATGGCGGTGGCGCGCGAGTCCGGGCACCGGACGAAGATCGCGGTGCGCTCGACCGTCGAGGGTCTGAACGCCAAGGGCGCCTGCATCGGCCCGATGGGTCAGCGGGTGCGCAACGTGGTGGCCGAGCTGCACGGCGAGAAGATCGACATCATCGATTACGACGAGGATCCGGCCACCTTCGTGGGCAACGCCCTGTCACCGGCGAGTGCCCGGGAGGTGACCGTGGTCGACCTGGCCGCCAAGGCTGCCCGGGTGGTAGTGCCGGACTACCAGCTGTCGCTGGCGATCGGCCGGGAGGGCCAAAACGCCCGGCTGGCGGCCCGCCTGACCGGCTGGCGGATCGATATCCACTCCGACGCCGAGGCGGTACCCGGATCGGCGGACGAGGACGGTGACCCGGCCCCGCCGGTGGACGTCCAGCCGGTAGAGACAGTGGACAATCCTTCCCAAGGCGGGGAGTAGACTGATCAACGGCCGTCCACGGGACGGCGGCATTCTTGATGCAGGTTCGGTTCGAACCTGCATCGGCTGTCGCCGGCGCGCGGTGGTCACCGATTTGCTTCGCGTAGTCGTGGACCCACGAACGCGGCCAGATCAGGACAGCCCGCCCTCCTCGGCGAGCCCACCCCTGCTGGCCGTATTACCGGATCCGCGGCGTCGCGCACCTGGTCGGGGAGCCTGGCTCCACCCCGATCCGGCCTGCGTGGAACGCGCCGAGCGGCGTCGGGCTTTCGGTCGGGCGTTGCGACGCAGCGTTCCGCTGGACACCGGCGCGGTTCGTGGCTACATCGAGTCGCTCGGACGATCGAAGGCTCGATAGCTGATGGCTCGGCTAACCGGGCGGCGGATCGGGCAGTCAGCATCTGTACCTCACCGGCCCTCGCCGGGGAGGACTCAGGCGAATGTGAGAAGACGAGCTATGAGCACCCGATGAAGCGCCTCCAATGATTGCGTTTCCCATCTAAATCGGGACCTGCGGGCTGCCGCCGGTCCTGTGACGAAGGAGTCCAGTGGCAGGCAAGGCCCGCGTACACGAGCTTGCGAAAGAGCTCGGCGTACCTAGCAAGGAAGTTCTGGCAAAGCTCAGCGAACTCGGTGAGTTCGTCAAGAGTGCGTCCTCGACGGTAGAAGCCCCGGTCGCGCGGCGGCTCCGTGAGGCATTCCCGGCCAACGTGGCGCCGGCCCCGGCCAAGAAGGTGGCAGCGAAGGCTGCCGCCAAGCCGGCCGAGCCGGTGGCTACGCCGGCCCCGACGGTAGCCAGCCCGGCCCCGGTGGCTCAGCCGGCCGCACCAACCCCTTCGCCGAGCCCGGCCGTCGCCGCTCCGACGCCGACTACGCCGACCGAGGACGGGACGGTCCGGCCGCCGGTGCCGCGACCCGGCGCACCCCGTCCCGGCGCGCCCCGGGTCGCTAACAACCCGTTCGGTGTCGGTGGCCAGTCGACGCAGCGGCCCGCCGCGCCCCGGCCGGCCGGCCCCGGCAGTGGTCAGCCGCCGCGGCCGGGTGGTCTCCGGCCCGGTTCGGCCGGCCCGGGTGGTCCGCGTCCCAACCCCGGCATGATGCCGCCTCGTCCCAACCCGGGCATGATGCCCGGCCGTCCCGGCGGCCCTGGTGGTCCGGCTCGTTCCGGCGCGCCCGGCCGGCCCGGTGGTCCTGGCATGGGTACCGGTCGTCCCGGTCCCGGTGGCCGACCCGGCGCTCCGTCGACCGGTGGTGGTTACCGCGGCGGTCCGGCTGGTGCGCCCGGCGGCGGCGGTGGTGGTTACCGCGGTGGTCCGGGCGGTGCGCCTGGTGGCGGTGGCTTCGGCCCGCGGCCCGGCGGTGGTGGCCCGGGTGGCCGTGGTCGAGGCGCCGGTACCGCCGGTGCGTTCGGCCGGCAGGGTGGCCGTCCTACCCGTGGTCGCAAGAGCAAGAAGCAGCGCAGGCAGGAGTTCGACAACATGTCGGCGCCGGCGCTGGGTGGCGTGCAGGTTCCGCGCGGTAGCGGCGAGATCCTGCGGTTGCCACGCGGCGCATCGCTGTCGGACTTCGCGGACAAGATCAATGCCGAGCCGGCCGCGCTGGTAACGGTGATGTTCCACCTCGGCGAGATGGTCACCGCGACCCAGTCGGTCAACGAAGAGGTGCTCCAGCTGCTGGGCGCCGAGCTGAACTACAACGTGCAGGTGGTCAGCCCGGAGGACGAGGACCGCGAGCTGCTCGAGTCCTTCGACCTGAGCTTCGGTGCCGACGAGGGCAGCGACGACGAGATGGTCGCTCGGCCCCCGGTGGTCACCGTGATGGGTCACGTCGACCACGGCAAGACCCGGCTGCTGGACGCGATCCGCAAGTCCAACGTGCTGGCCGGCGAGGCCGGCGGTATTACCCAGCACATCGGTGCCTACCAGGTGCACGTGGAGCACGACGGGCAGGACCGCGCGATCACCTTCATCGACACCCCTGGTCACGAGGCGTTCACCGCCATGCGGGCCCGTGGTGCGGCGACCACCGACATCGTGGTGCTGGTGGTGGCGGCCGACGACGGCGTGATGCCGCAGACCATCGAGGCGCTCAACCACGCCCAGGCGGCCGATGTGCCGATCGTGGTGGCGGTGAACAAGATCGACAAGGAGGACGCCAACCCGGCCAAGGTGCGCCAGCAGCTCACCGAGTACGGCCTGGTGGCCGAGGAGTACGGCGGCGACACCTTGTTCGTCGACGTCTCGGCCCGCTCGAACATCAACATCGACGGACTGCTGGAGGCCATCCTGCTGACCGCCGACGCCGCGCTGGATCTGCGGGCCAACCCGAACCAGGACGCCCAGGGCATCGCCATCGAGGCCCACCTGGACCGCGGCCGGGGTCCGGTGGCGACCGTGCTGGTGCAGCGCGGCACGCTGCGGGTCGGTGACTCGATCGTGGCCGGCGACGCGTTCGGCCGGGTGCGCGCGATGCTCGACGACGACGGCAACACCGTCGACGAGGCAGGTCCCGGATCGCCGGTGATGGTGCTGGGGCTGACCTCGGTACCCGGTGCCGGTGACTCCTTCATCGTGGTGGAGGAGGACCGGATCGCCCGGCAGATCGCCGACCGCCGGTCGGCCCGGGAGCGCAACGCCCAGCTGGCGTCGAACCGTCGCCGGATCTCCCTCGACGACCTGGACAAGGCGTTGGCGGCCGGCGAGGTGCAGCAGCTGAACCTGATCATCAAGGGCGACGTTGCCGGCTCGGTCGAGGCGCTGGAGGATTCGCTGGTCAACATCGACCTCGGCGAGGCGAAGGACGAGGTGTCGCTGCGGGTCATCGGCCGCGGCGTCGGTGCGATCACCGAGAACGACATCAACCTGGCGATCGCCTCCGATGCCGTGGTGATCGGCTTCAACGTCCGACCGGAAGGCAAGGCTCGCGAGGCGGCCGAGCGAGAAGGGGTGGACGTCCGGTACTACACGGTCATCTACCAGGCCATCGACGAGATCGAGGCCGCGCTCAAGGGCATGCTCAAGCCGGAGTTCGAAGAGGCCCAGCTGGGCACCGCCGAGGTTCGCGAGGTGTTCCGGGTGCCGCGGATCGGCAACGTCGCGGGTTGCATCGTCCGGTCCGGCACCATCCGGCGCAACGCCAAGGCCCGGCTCGTTCGCGACGGCATCGTCGTCAACGAGCACCTGGCCATCGATTCGCTGCGCCGGTTCAAGGACGACGCCACCGAGGTCCGGGAAGGCTTCGAGTGCGGTATCGGGCTCGGGTCGTTCAACGACATCAAGATCGGCGACACCATCGAGACCTTCGAGGTGCGCGAGAAGCCGCGCGGCTGAGTCAGACAGCCGGTACAGCAGAGGTTCACCGGTCATGCTCAGCGCCCCGGCGCTGGGCATGACCACCTTTCGGTGAGCCCGTGAGCTAAGCAGGGGGATTTAGTCATGGCCGATTCGCCACGCGCGCGCCGGCTTGCCGGTCGCATCAAGCAGATCGTCGCGTCCTACATCGAGAACCAGATCAAGGACCCGCGGCTGGGCATGGTGACCGTCACCGACGTGCGGGTGACCGGTGACCTGCACGATGCCACCGTCTTCTACACGGTGTTCGGCTCCGAGCTCGAACGCGCCGACACCGCCGCCGCGCTGGAGGCGGCGCGCGGGCAGATTCGGACCGAGGTCGGCCGGCAGACCGGGGTGAAGTTCACCCCGACCGTCAGCTTCATCCTGGACGAGCTGCCCGAGTCGGCCAGGCACATCGACGACCTGCTGGCGGTGGCCCGGCAGGCCGACGCGCAGATCGAGCGGGTTCGCTCCGGCGCGCAGCCGGCGGGGGAGGCCGACCCGTACCGCAAGCCCCGGGCCAGCGACGACGAGGAGTAGCCCGGTGGCATCCGGCGTGCGGTTTCGGCCGGCCGCGGCAGCCGATTGGCCGCGAATCTGGCCCATCTTCCGGCAGGTGATGCAGGCCGGTGACACCTACGCCTACGATCCGGCGATCGATTTCGAGACCGGACGGACGGTCTGGCTGGCACCGGCCCCGGACCGCACCTGGCTGGTGTCCGACCAGACCGAAGACGTCGTGCTGGGCAGTTACAAGACCGGTCCGAACCGCGCCGGGCCCGGAGCGCACGTGGCCACCGCCTCCTACCTGGTCGCGGCCGACGCGCGTGGCCGGGGCATCGGCCGGGCAATGGTGCTGCACTCGCTGGAACAGGCCCGCGCCGGCGGCTATCGGGGACTTCAGTTCAATGCGGTGGCGGCGTCCAACGTGTACGCCGTCAAGCTCTATCACGACCTCGGGTTCCAGACCGTGGGCGCCGTCCCCGGTGGTTTTCGCCACCCGGAACAGGGTTTCGTGGATCTGCTGATCATGTATTACGACCTCACCGGCGAATGACCGATCCCGCGGTCGGGGTCAGCGCCCGGCGGATCGTCGTGCTGGCCAGCTCGGCCTTCGTGGTGCTCGCCGCCGAGCCGCTGTTCGTGCTGGTGGACACCGCGGTGGTCGGCCACCTCGGCCGGGTGCCATTGGCCGCGCTCGGGGCCGCCGGCACCGTGATGACCCTGCTGGCCATCGTCGGCAGCTCGCTGGAGTACGGCACCACCGGACGGGCAGCCCGATACTTCGGCGCCGGTCGTCGGCAAGCCGCCGTCAACGAGGGGGTGCAGGCGTCCTGGCTGGCGTTGCTGCTGGGTTGCCTGGCCGTCCTGATCGGCGAACTGGTGGCCGGCCCGGTGGTGCGCCTGATCACCGGCGGACCGGGGCAGGTCGCCGACGACGCCGTGCTGTGGTTGCGCATCGCCATCCTCGGGCTGCCCGGCGTGCTGCTGGTGCTGGCCGGCAACGGTTGGTTGCGCGGTGTGCAGGACACCCGGACGCCGGTGCGGATCGTGCTGCTGGCCAACGCGCTATCGGCGGCCGCTTCGCCGCTGCTGGTGTTTCCGGCCGGCCTCGGCCTGGCCGGTTCGGCGATCGCCAACGTCGGCGCCCAGTGGCTGGCCGCGGCGCTGTGTGTGCGAGCGATCCGTCTCGAGCGGGTGCCCAGCCGTCCGCAGTGGGCGGTGATCCGGGCCCAGCTGGTGGTGAGCCGGGACCTGGTGCTGCGAGCGGTGGCCTTCCAGGCGGCGTTCATGGTGGCCGCCGGTGTCGCCGGCCGGCTGGGTTCGGCGCAGCTGGCCGCCCATCAGATCGGCTTGCAACTGTGGGAGTTCGTGGCGCTGCTGCTGGATTCCTTCGCGATCGCCGCCCAGTCGCTGGTCGGCGCCGCGCTCGGTGGCGGCGATGTCGGGTCGGCTCGCCGGACCGCCTGGCGGGTCAGCGCCTACAGCTTGGCAGCCGGCGTGCTGTTCGGGTCGCTGCTGGCCGCCGGCTGGTTCGCCGTCCCGGCGCTGTTCAGTTCCGATTCGGGCGTCCAGCGGCAGGCGCATCTGCTGTGGCCATGGCTGATCGGGATGCAGCCGGCCGCCGGCATCGTCTTCGCGCTGGACGGTGTGCTGCTCGGCGCCGGTGATAACGCGATGGTGCGCACCATCACCCTGGTTGCCGCCGGGCTCGGTTTCATCCCGCTGTGCCTGTTGACCCTGCCGTTGCACTGGGGGATCACCGGCGTGTGGGCGGGCCTGACAGCGTTCATCGCGCTGCGGCTGGTCGGCATGACCTGGCGGACCGGCAGCGGCCGGTGGCTGGTGGTCGGCGAGAGCCGCTAGCCGTCCGCGCCGGTGCGGTCCGGCGGCCGGCGCCGATGTGTCCCGCAAAATGTGCGGCATAGCGCACTGCGGCAGGAACAGATCGCTGCGGCAATGCTGGTCGCTAGCCTTGAGCGCATGGCGAGAAATGGTCCGACCGGGCCGGGCGGTCTGATCATCGTCGACAAGCCGGCCGGGATGACCTCGCACGACGTGGTCGGCCAGGTCCGCCGGATCGCCGGCACCCGCCGGGTGGGCCACGCCGGCACCCTGGATCCGATGGCCACCGGGGTGCTGGTACTGGGCGTGGAACGTTCCACCAAGTTGCTCAATCACCTTACGCTGTCGGATAAAAGCTATGCGGCGACGATCCGGCTCGGTGCTTCGACCAGCACCGACGATGCCGAGGGCGAACTGCTCGACCAGGCCGACGCCAGCGGGATCGGCCGTCCCGAGATCGAGGCAGCGGCCGCCGCGCTGACCGGCGACATCATGCAGCGGCCGGCGGCGGTGTCGGCGATCAAGGTGGGCGGCCAACGCGCCTACGCGCTGGCCCGGGCCGGTCAGGCGGTCGAGCTTGCGGCCCGGCCGGTCACCGTCGAGCGGTTGACCCTGGTGTCCGAACCGCGGACGGCCGGCAGCTTCCGCGACGTGGACGTGCTGGTCGATTGCTCATCGGGCACCTACGTCCGAGCACTGGCGCGCGACCTCGGCGAAGCGCTCGGCGTCGGCGGCCACCTGACCGCGCTGCGCCGGCGCCGGGTCGGCCCGTTCACCCTGGAGCAGGCGCTGAGCCTCGCCGCGCTGGCCGACCGGGACGACCCGATCATGCTGCCGCTGCCGCAGGCCATCGCGGCGGCGATGCCGGTACGCACCCTGCTGCCGGAGGAGGCTTACGAGCTCAGCTTCGGCCGGACCATCGCGCCGGTCGGCATTCCCGGCGAGTACGGCGGGCTGGCACCCGAGGGTCACGCGGTCGCGATCCTGCGCGAATGGGACGGCCGAGCTCGTCCGGTGCTCGGGTTCACGCCAGCCGGCTGAGTGTCGCCGATCGGGAAGCCGGTAAACTGGTGCCTCGGTGCCCGAGGTGCGCGCCGCACGATCCCGAAAATCCAGACCCTGAGGAGAGCTGCCCGGTTATGGCCACCACGAACGACCTCAAGAACGGCTTGGTGCTCAACCTCGACGGCCAGCTGTGGACCGTCGTGGAGTTCCAGCATGTCAAGCCGGGCAAAGGAGGAGCGTTCGTCCGCACCACGCTGAAGAACGTGCTGTCCGGCAAGGTCGTCGACCGCACCTTCAACGCCGGCACCAAGGTCGAGACGGCCACCGTCGACAAGCGGGCGATGACCTTTCTGTACAAGGAAGGTGAGGACTTCGTCTTCATGGACGGCGACACCTACGAGCAGCTGCACGTGCCGGCCGCGGTGGTCGGCGACGGCGCCAGCTACCTGTTGGACAATGCCGAGGTTGCGGTCGCGGTCCACGACGGCCTGCCGCTCTACCTCGAACTGCCGACCTCGGTCGAGCTGCTGATCACCTACACCGAACCGGGCCTGCAGGGTGATCGCGCCACCGGCGGTACCAAGCCGGCGACCGTGGAGACCGGGGCCGAGGTCCAGGTGCCGCTGTTCGTCACCACCGGCGAGAAGATCAAGATCGACACCCGGGACGGCCGCTATCTCGGCCGCGTCAACGCCTGATCCGGGCTAAACCCACCCCCATGGCTGCTCGAAGTAAGGCCCGCAAGCGTGCCGTCGACCTGATCTATGAGGCAGATCTGCGCGGAGCGGACCCGGTCAGCCTGCTCGCCGAACGGGTGGCGCTGGCCGATCCGCCGATCGGTGACTACACCGTCGCGCTGATCGAGGGCGTCGCCGAGCACGAGGCCGCGATCAACCAGCTGCTGACCGATTACTCCGAGGGCTGGACGCTGGAACGGATGCCCGGCGTCGACCGGGCGGTACTGCGGGTGGCGTTGTTCGAGCTGCTGTTCTCACCCGATGTGCCGGACGCGGTGGCCATCGATGAGGCAGTCGAGCTCGCCAAGACACTGTCCACCGACGAGTCGCCCAAGTTCGTCAACGGGATCCTGGGCCGGGTGCTGCGCGACCAACTGAGCTGAGTGAGCATCGAGCGAGGGACGAGCGAGGCGCGGAGCGAAGTGACAACTGAGCCGGTGATGGCTCAGTCGCCGGTGTGTCCCACCGAGCCAGGCGCGAGCACGCCCCAACCGACCAGCTTCTCGGTGAGCTGATCCAACGACGTGTCGAACATCAGCGCCAACGCGCGCAAGTCCTCGCCGCGAATCGACAGCACCTTGTTGCCGTAGTCGCCCCGCTGCCGCTGGATCGACTGGGCGTAGCGCACCAGCGGCGCCGCGTCCTCGGCCGGCACGTGCTGAAGCTTCTGCAGATCGAGCACCACCTTGCCGCTGGCATCGATTCGGGCGTTCGGCACGCCCTCTTCGCTCGGCAGCAGCTCGGAGATCGGTACCCCGTAGAACTCGGCCAGTTCGGCCAGTCGGGCGACCGAGACGGCCCGGTCGCCGCGCTCGTAAGAGCCGACCACGACCGCCTTCCACTTGCCGCCGGACTTGCGTTCCACGCCGTGCAGCGACAGCCGCTGCTGGGATCGGACGGCGCGCAGTCGGCTGCCCAGTGCACGCGCATACTCCCGGTCGTCCGGGGCAAGCCCAGCAGCCTCGGCGACGGTCTCGGAGACCCGTTCGCCGGTCATTGGAGTGTTGTGCTCTGTCACGTCCCCGTCCTCAAACTGTGGCCACGCCCGGTAATCGGTGGAGTCTTGGATGTACGAATCTGTGTTGTAACGCTGATCTCACAGGGTAACAGTTCTCCACGCAAAGTAGCGGATGCCACGACTAGCCGTGCCGCCGGGACGGCAGCATCTGCTACTGATACCGTCGTCAGTGAATCGACATCCTTTAACGACTCGTCCGGTGAGGCGAGGAAGGAGTCTGGCTACCATGCCTGCGCAGCCAATGTCAGCGGCGGTACCTCGGGCGTATGCGGATCACGCCAAGATCGTCCTGCAAGCCGAGGATCTGTCCCGGGTCATCGATCGAATAGCCCATCAGATCCTGGAAAAGACCCACGGCGCACACGAAGTGGTGCTGCTCGGGATCGCCACCCGTGGGGAGCCGCTGGCGCGCCGGTTGGCCGACCGGATCGCCAATTTCGGCGGCGTCCAGGTTGGCCTGGGCGTCCTCGACATCACCCTCTACCGCGACGATCTGCGCACCCGTGCGGTCCGTCCGCTGGGCCGTACCGTCGAGCCGGCCGGCGGTATCGACGACCGGCTGGTGGTGCTGGTCGACGACGTGCTCTACTCCGGCCGGACCGTCCGGGCTGCTCTGGACGCACTCAACGACCTAGGTCGCCCCCGGGTGGTGCAGCTGGCGGTACTGGTCGACCGTGGTCACCGACAGCTACCGATCCGGGCCGACTACGTCGGCAAGAACCTGCCCACCTCGGCTACCGAGCAGGTCCGAGTCAGCCTGGTCGAGACCGACGGCGTCGACCAGGTCAGCATCGAGGAGGGTGATCGGTGATGCGCGGCAACCTGCTGTCGGCGGCGGACCTGTCCGCCGAACAAGCCCAGCAAATCCTCGATTCAGCCGAGCAGATGGACGCGATCCAGGCCCGGCAGGTCAAGAAGCTGCCGGCCCTGCGCGGCCGGACGGTGGTGAACCTGTTCTTCGAGGACTCCACCCGCACCCGCTCGTCCTTCGAAATCGCCGGCAAGTGGCTGTCGGCGGACGTGATCAACGTCAGCGCGAAGGGATCCAGCGTCAGCAAGGGCGAAAGCCTGCGCGACACCGCGCTCACGGTGGCCGCACTCGGGGTGGACGCCCTGGTGGTCCGGCATGCCTCCTCCGGCGCGGTGCAACGGATCGCCGGCTGGGTCGACTGCCACGTCATCAACGCCGGTGACGGCACCCACGAGCATCCCACCCAGGCGTTGCTGGACGCGTTCTCACTGCGCCGCCGACTCGGCGAGTTGGACGGCCGGCACGTGGTCATCGTCGGTGATCTCACACACAGCCGGGTCGCCCGATCCAACGTATTGCTGCTGCGCACGCTGGGCGCCCAGGTCACTCTGGTGGCGCCGCCGACGCTGATGCCGGCCGGGGTCGGCAGCTGGGATTGCACCACCAGCTGGGACCTGGACGCCACGCTGAGCGGCAAGGTCGCCGGCGATGTGGACGCGGTGATGATGCTGCGGGTGCAACGCGAGCGGATGACCGGCGGTTACTTTCCGACCGAGCGCGAGTACGCCATCGGCTACGGGCTCAGCCCACAGCGGTTGGAGCTGCTGCCCGAGCACGCGCCGGTGCTGCACCCGGGGCCGATGAACCGCGGCCTGGAAATCTCGTCCTGGGCGGCCGACAGTCCCCGTTCGCTGGTGCTCGACCAGGTCCGAGCCGGCGTCGCGGTGCGGATGGCGGTGCTCTACCACCTGCTGGCCGGTCCGGACGAACCGGCGGCCAGCCCGGTGCCGGCCGCCGAGTTGGCCGGAGCGGGGCTATGACCGGGCCGATACTGCTCCGCGAAGTGGCGCCGCTGGGAACTGCCAAGGTGGACGTGCTGCTCGCCGAGGGCCGGATCGCCGAGCTGGGCCCCGGCCTGCGGGAGCCGGCCGGCGCGGATGTGCTCGATGCCGATGGTGCGGTACTGCTGCCGGGCCTGGTGGACCTGCACGCGCACCTGCGGGAACCCGGCCGGGAGGACGCCGAGACCGTCGCCACCGGCTCGGCCGCGGCCGCGCTGGGTGGATTCACCGCCGTGCACGCGATGGCCAACACAGACCCGGTCGCCGACACCGCCGAGATCGTCGAGCAGGTCGCCGCGCTGGGCCGGGCCGCCGGCCTGGTGGACGTTCGTCCGGTCGGCGCGGTGTCGGTCGGGCTGGCCGGGACCCAGCTGGCCGAGCTCGGCAATATGGCCCGGTCGGCAGCCGCAGTGCGGATGTTCAGCGACGACGGGCACTGCGTCTCGGACGCCCGGTTGATGCGTCGGGCGCTGGAGTACGTCAAGCCGTTCGACGCGGTGATCGCCCAGCACGCCCAGGACCCCCGGCTGGCCGACGGCAGCAGCTGCGCCCACGAGGGGGAGCTGTCCGGCCGGCTCGGCCTGCCGGGTTGGCCGTCGGTGGCGGAGGAGAGCGTCATCGCCCGGGACGTGATGCTCGCCCAGCACACCGGCTCGCGGTTGCACGTCTGCCATGTCTCCACCGGCGGCAGCGTGGAGGTGCTGCGGTGGGCCAAGCAGCGAGGGATCGACGTGACCGCCGAGGTCAGCCCGCACCACCTGCTGCTTACCTGCGACCTGCTGACCAGCTACGACCCGGTGTTCAAGGTCAACCCGCCATTGCGGCCGGCCGAGGACGTGCAGGCGCTACGGGCCGGGCTGGCCGACGGAACCATCGACGCGGTGGCCACCGACCACGCCCCGCATGCCGCGCACGACAAGGATCATGCTTTCGGCGACGCGGCATTCGGCATGCTCGGATTGCAGACCGCGCTCAGCGTGGTGATCGAGGCGATGCTGCGCACCGGCCTGCTGGACTGGGCAGGCCTGGCCGACCGGATGAGCGTGCGGCCCGCGGTAATCGGCCGGCTCGCCGAGCACGGACGTCCGATCGCGGTCGGCGAGCCGGCCAACCTCACCCTGGTGAACCCGGACTCCGACTGGCTGGTGGAGCCGGCCGAGTTGGCGTCGCTGTCGCGCAACACCCCGTTCGCCGGCCGCCGACTGCCGGGCACCGTGCTGGCGACCTACCTGCGCGGCCGACCGACCACGCTGCACGGACAAGTCCAGCCGGCCGTGCCTCGACGCCAGCCGGCGGAGGTGGCGTCATGAGTGAGCATCGCAGCGAGGAACGAGCGAGGAGCGGAGCGAATACCAGCGATGAGCGCTCGCGCGAAGAGCAGATGAATAAATGAGCGGCCCGGCGGTGCTGATGCTGGAGGACGGCCGGGCGTTCGAGGGTTGGTCCTACGGCGCGCTCGGTGAGAGCTTCGGCGAGGCGGTGTTCAACACCGGCATGACGGGCTACCAGGAGACGCTGACCGATCCGTCCTACCACCGCCAGATCGTGGTGCAGACCGCCCCGCATATCGGCAACACCGGGGTCAACGACGACGACGCGGAATCCGACCGGATCTGGGTGTCCGGCTACGTGGTGCGCGATCCCGCCCGCCGGGTTTCCAGCTGGCGGGCCACCCGGTCCTTGGAGGAGGAACTGGTCCGGTACGGCGTGGTCGGCATCAGCGGCGTGGACACTCGGGCGCTGACCAGGCACCTGCGCGAGCGCGGGGCGATGCGGGCGGTGGTTTCCAGCACCGACCTGGATCGCAACTCGCTGCTGGCCAAGGTGCTTGCCTCACCGCCGATGGCCGGTGCCGACCTGACCGGCGCGGTGAGCACCGCCGAGCCGTACCGGGTGGATGCGCTCGGCGAGCACCGGTTCAGCATCGCCGCGTTGGATTACGGCATCAAGGCGATGACGCCGTACCGGCTGGCCGAGCGAGGCATCACCAGCCACGTGCTGCCGGCCGGCTCGTCCGCCGAGCAGGTGCTGGCCACCGGCGCGGACGCGGTGTTCCTGTCCAACGGGCCCGGTGACCCGGCCGCCGCCGAACACGCGGTGGGCTTGGTCCGTCAATTGCTGGGCCGGGGGGTGCCGATCTTCGGCATCTGCTTCGGCAACCAGATCTTGGGTCGGGCCTTCGGCCTGGACACCTACAAGCTGCGCTACGGCCACCGCGGCATCAACCAGCCGGTCGCGGATCTGGCCACCGGCAAGGTCGAAATCACCGCGCACAACCACGGGTTCGCCGTGCAGTGGCCGGCCGGGCCACCCTTCGAGCCGATCGACACCGAGTTCGGCGCGGTCGAGGTAAGCCATGTCTGCCTCAACGATCAGGTAATCGAGGGCCTGCGGGCCCGGGATCTGCCGGCGTTCTCGGTGCAGTACCACCCCGAGGCGGCGGCCGGTCCGCACGACGCGGCCTACCTGTTCGACCGGTTCGTAGAGTTGCTGGGCACCACCGGAACGGACCGCTGATGGCAAAACGTACCGATATCCAGCACATTCTGGTGATCGGCTCCGGCCCGATCGTGATCGGTCAGGCCTGCGAGTTCGACTACTCGGGCACGCAGGCCTGCCGAGTGCTGCGCGAGGAGGGCTTTCGGGTCAGCCTGGTGAACTCCAACCCGGCGACCATCATGACCGACCCGGAGTTCGCCGACGCCACCTACATCGAGCCGCTGACCCCGGATTTCGTGGAAAAGGTGCTGGCCGAGGAGAGCCGGCTGGGCCATCCGGTGGACGCGCTGCTGGCCACCCTGGGCGGTCAGACCGCGCTCAACCTGGCGGTCAGCCTGCACGAATCCGGGGTGCTCAAGCGGTACGGCGTCGAGCTGATCGGTGCCGACATCGATGCCATCCGGCGCGGCGAGGACCGGCAGCAGTTCAAGGATCTGGTGCGGGCGGTCGGCGGGGACGTGCCAGCGTCCGCCGTCTGCCACGACCTGGACGAGGCGATCGGCTTCGCCGCCACCGTCGGCAACCGGGTGGTCATCCGCCCGTCCTTCACCATGGGCGGCCTCGGCTCCGGCCTGGCGCACACCGCCGACGAAGTGCGGGTGATGGTCGAGCGCGGGTTGGCCGCCAGCCCGGTGCACGAGGTGCTGGTCGAGGAGAGCGTGTTCGGCTGGAAGGAGTTCGAACTCGAGCTGATGCGCGACCGCAACGACAACGTGGTGGTGGTCTGCTCGATCGAGAACGTCGACCCGATGGGCGTGCACACCGGCGACTCGATCACGGTGGCGCCGGCGATGACGCTGACCGACCGGGAGTACCAGCGGATGCGCGACCTGGGCATCGCGGTGCTGCGTGAGGTCGGGGTGGACACCGGCGGCTGCAACATCCAGTTCGCGGTGCATCCGCGGACCGGCCGGTTGATCGTGATCGAGATGAACCCGCGGGTCTCCCGCTCGTCCGCGCTGGCTTCCAAGGCCACCGGCTTTCCGATCGCCAAGATCGCGGCCAAGCTCGCCGTCGGCTACACCCTGGACGAGGTCGGCAACGACATCACCCGGGCCACCCCGGCTTGCTTCGAGCCGGTGCTGGACTACGTGGTGGTCAAGATCCCGCGGTTCGCTTTCGAGAAGTTCCCCGGTGCCGATCCGGTGCTGACCACCCACATGAAGTCGGTCGGCGAGGCCATGGCGATCGGGCGCAACTTCACCGAGGCGCTGGGCAAGGCGATGCGTTCGATGGAGACCAAGGCGGCCGGCTTCTGGACGACTGACCCGCCGGGGCTGGATCTGCCGTCGGTGGACGAGTTGCTGGGCATCGCATCGGTGGCCACCGACGGCCGGCTCTACGCCATCGAGCGCGCGCTGCGAGCCGGCGCTTCGGTGGACGAGGTGGCCGAGGCGACCGGCATCGACGCCTGGTTCGTCGACCAGTTCGACCAGATCATGCAGGTGGGACGCACCGTCGCCACCGCGCACGTGCTTACCCCGGGGTTGCTACGTAGGGCCAAACGGCACGGCCTGTCCGACCGCCAGATCGCGGCGCTGCGCCCGGAGTTGTCCGGTGAGGACGGGGTACGCCGGCTGCGGCACCGGGCCGGCATCCGTCCGGTGTTCAAGACGGTGGACACCTGCGCGGCCGAGTTCGCGGCCAGCACCCCGTACCACTACTCGACCTACGACGAGGAGACCGAGGTCGCCGCCCAGCCGGACCGGCTGAAAGTGCTGATCCTGGGCAGCGGCCCGAACCGGATCGGGCAGGGCATCGAGTTCGACTACTCCTGCGTGCATGCGGTGATGGCGCTGCGGGCGGCCGACTACGAAACGGTCATGATCAACTGCAATCCGGAAACCGTGTCCACCGACTACGACACCGCCGACCGGTTGTACTTCGAGCCGCTGACCTTCGAGGACGTGCTGGAAGTGGTGCACGCCGAACAGGAGTCGGGCACGGTGGCCGGCGTCATCTGCACGCTCGGCGGGCAGACCCCGCTCGGGCTGGCGGCCCGGCTCAAGCAGGCCGGCATCACGGTGCTGGGTAACCAGCCGGAGGCGATCGACCTGGCCGAGGACCGCGGCGAGTTCGGCCGGGTGCTGGCACAGGCTGGGCTCCCGGCACCGCGGCACGGCCTGGCCACCTCGTTCGAGCAGGCCAGGCAGGTCGCCGACGAGATCGGCTACCCAGTGCTGGTGCGCCCGTCCTACGTGCTGGGCGGGCGTGGCATGGAGATCGTTTACGACGAGGTCGGGCTGGCCGGCTACATCGCCAAGGCAACTGAGATCGCCCCTGACCATCCGGTGCTGGTCGACCGGTTCCTCGACGACAGCATCGAGATCGACGTGGACGCCCTCTACGACGGTGTCGAGCTTTACCTCGGTGGCGTGATGGAGCACATCGAGGAGGCCGGCATCCACTCCGGTGACTCGGCCTGCGCGCTGCCGCCGATCACGCTGGGGGCGACCACCATCGAGCAGGTCCGGGCCGCCACCCTGCTGATCGCCGAGGGGGTGGGCGTGCGGGGCCTGCTGAACGTCCAGTACGCGCTCAGCGGCGACGTGCTGTACGTGCTGGAGGCCAACCCCCGGGCCAGCCGGACCGTCCCGTTCGTGTCGAAGGCAACCGCGGTGCCGCTGGCCAAGGCGGCCGCCCGGATCGCGCTCGGCACCAGCATCGCCGAACTGCGGGCCGAAGGCATGCTGCCCGCCTCCGGCGACGGCGGCGACTTGCCGGTCGACGCGCCGATCGCGGTCAAGGAGGCGGTGCTGCCGTTCCACCGGTTCCGCACCCCGGGCGGGGAGTTGATTGACTCCATCCTCGGCCCGGAGATGAAGTCGACCGGCGAGGTAATGGGCTTCGATCGGGTGTTCGGCACCGCGTTCGCCAAGTCGCAGGCCGCCGCCTACGGCTCACTGCCGGTGCGCGGCACGGTGTTCGTCTCGGTGGCCAACCGGGACAAGCGGGCGGCGCTGTTCCCGGTCAAGCGGCTGGCCGACCTCGGCTTTCGGATCCTGGCCACCGAGGGCACCGCGCAGGTGCTGCGCCGCAACGGGCTGCCGGCCGAGGTGGTCGGCAAGTTCTCCGCCGGCCCGGGCAATATCGTGGAGAAGATCCTGGCCGGTTCGGTCGACCTGGTGCTGAACACGCCGTTCGGCTCGCCGGGCAACTCCGGTCCACGGGTGGATGGCTATGAGATCCGGACGGCCGCGGTGCAGGCCGGCATCCCGTGCCTGACCACGGTGCAGGCGATCGCCGCCGCAGTGCAGGGCATCGAGGAGCTGATCCGGGACGAGGTGGGGGTGGCGTCGTTGCAGTCGCATCACCGGGCGCTGACGAGCTGGCGCCAGGGCGTGCGATGACCGTGGTGCAGGACAGTCAGGTGGTGCAGGAGGTCGGTGAGATCTTCGACATGACCACCTTCGGCGACTACATCCAGTTCACCGTGGTCGCGCCGGGGGTGGCCGGCTCGTTCCAGCCCGGGCAGTTCGTGGCGGTGGCGGTCGGCGGCCCGGACACCTCGATGCTGCTGCGCCGAGCGTTCGCGTTGTACGGGGTGAAGCCGAGCTCCGAGTTCGCCGGCACCATCCAGTTCGTGGTGGCGGTACACGGCCGGGGCACCGCCTGGCTGGCGGCACAGCGGCCCGGCGCCATGCTGGATCTGGTCGGCCCGCTGGGCGTGCCGTTCCCGATTCCGCGGGAACCGGTGCCGGCGGTGCTGGTCGGCGGCGGCTACGGGTCGGCCCCGCTGCTGCCACTGGCCGAGCGGTTGTTGGCGCTGGGCTGTGACATCGAGTTGATCCTCGGCGCCGCGACCGCCGGTCGGTTGTTCGGTGAGCTGGCGGCCAAGCGGCTGATCGGCAAGGTCACCGTGACCACCGACGACGGTTCGACCGGCCAACGCGGCCTGGCCACCGATCCGCTGCCGGCGACCATCAAGCGGCTCGGCGCCGAACTGGTCTACGCCTGCGGGCCGATGCCGATGCTGCGCGCGGTCGGCGAGATCGCCCAGGCACACGCCATCCCGGCCCAGGTGGCGGTGGAGGAGGCGATGGCCTGCGGGATCGGGGTGTGCATGACTTGCGTGCTGCCGGTGCGCGGCGCCGACGGGGTCTCGCGCTTCGTCCGGTCCTGCGTGGAGGGGCCGGTTTTCGAAGCCGGCCGGGTGCGTTGGGCCGATGTGGGCAGCCTGCCGGCGGACCTGCACGGCGCCGATGGGATGGGTAGGCACTGATGGCGGTCGACCTGCGGACCCGGCTCGGGTCGTTGCTGCTGCCCAACCCGGTGTTGACCGCGTCCGGCTGTGCGGCGGCCGGCCGCGAACTGGGCCAGTTCTTCGACGTCTCCGCACTCGGCGGCATCGTCACCAAGTCGATCATGGTGCGGCCACGTTCCGGCCGGCCGACACCGCGGATGGCTGAGACGCCCAGCGGCATGTTGAACTCGATCGGCCTACAGGGTCCGGGTATCGACTCGTTCCTGGCCAACGATCTGCCGTGGTTGCGCAAGCAGGGGGCACGCGCGGTGGTGTCCATCGCCGGCGGGCACACCGACGAGTTCGTGACGCTGGCCAAGCGGCTCTACAACCACCCGGTGGACGCGATCGAGGTGAACATCTCCTGCCCCAACGTGGAGAACCGGGGCCAGGTGTTCGCCTGCGACCCGATCGCCGCGTCCCGGGTGATCTCGGCGGTGCGCCGGGCGGCACACCCGAACACGCCGGTGCTGGCTAAGCTGTCGCCCGATGTGACAGACATCGGACAGATTGCCCGAGCGGTGGCCGACGCAGGCGCCGATGGCATCTCGCTGATCAACACCTTGCTCGGCATGGTGATCGACCTGGACACCATGCGGCCGGCTCTCGGCGGGATCACCGGCGGGCTGTCCGGTCCGGCGATCCGTCCGGTGGCGGTGCGCTGCGTGTGGCAGGTGCACCAGGCCGTCCCGCACCTGCCGCTGCTGGGCATGGGCGGCATCATGACCGGACGGGACGCGCTCGAGTTCATCCTGGCCGGTGCCTCCGCGGTGTCGGTGGGCACCGCGGTGTTCCATGACCCGAGCGCCCCGATCCGAATCCTGGCCGAACTGGAGGCTGAACTCGAACTGCGCGGGCTGTCTTCGGTGACCGAGGCGATCGGCCTGGCGCACCGGGACCGGGCCGCGGTCCGCGAGGTGCTGGCATGACCGGGTCTGCCTTCGACGAGTGGGCGGTTCCGCCGCGAGTGGGCGGTTACAACTGCCCACTCGAGCCGCAAACGCCCACTCGCGGCGCTCGAAAGCTGGCCCGATGACGTTCGGGGCCCGGTTGGTCGCGGCGACCGCCAGTCGTGGTGCACTGTGCGTGGGCATCGACCCGCATGCCGGCCTGCTCAAGCAGTGGGGGCTGAACGATGACCTGGCCTCGCTGGAGCGTTTCGCGCTGACCTGCGTCGAGGCGTTCGGCGAGCAGGCGGCCGTCGTCAAGCCGCAGTCGGCCTTCTTCGAGCGGTTCGGCTCGGGTGGCATCGCGGTGCTGGAACGCACCATCGCCGCCGCCCGGCAGGCCGGCGCCCTGGTGCTGCTGGACGTCAAGCGGGGCGATATCGGTTCGACGATGGCGGCCTACGCCCAGGCCTACCTGGACCCGGCCTCGCCGCTCGCGGTTGACGCGATCACGGTCAACCCCTACCTAGGCGTGGGCGCCCTGGAACCGGCGTTCGAGCAAGCCGTGCGGCACGACGCCGGGTTGTTCGTGATCGGCCTGACCTCGAACCCGGAGGCACCGCAGGTGCAGCATGCCCGGCTGGCCGACGGTCGGACGGTGGCCCAGTCGGTGATCGACGAACTGGCCGCTCGCAACGCCGACGCCCGGCCACTCGGCTCGTTCGGTGTGGTGGTCGGCGCCACCATCGGATCCTCGGTGGCCGAACTCGGTGGTTTGAACGGCCCGTACCTGGTGCCGGGCGTCGGTGCGCAGGGCGGCACTGCTGCCGACGTCCGCCGGATCTTCGGCGATGCCCTGCCGGCGGTGCTGCCCACCGTGTCCCGCGAGGTGTTGCGGGCCGGCCCCGGGGTTTCCGACCTCCGGGACGCTGTCAGGCGTCAGCTCGCCGATTTCGAGTTCCTGGTCGGCTGACCGTCGAACACTCGGGGTAACGTGCGCAGACATGTCCCAGACTCCGACGCTCAGTGCTGAGCAGCGTGCGGCCGCGCTGCGGCGGGCCGTCGCCGTCCGCGTCGACCGCGGCCGGCTGCGGGCTGAGCTGAAGTCCGGCCGCTTGTCGCTGGCCGCGCTGCTGGACCGGGCCGGCGAGGACGAGGCGCTGGCCGGCATGCGGGTTTCGGCGCTGCTGGAGGCGCTGCCCGGTTACGGTCGGGCGCGGGCCGGTGCGTTACTGGACGAACTGGGCATCGCACCTTCCCGACGGGTACGAGGTTTGGGGCCTCGTCAGCGAGCCGCTCTGCTGGCCCGGGTCGATCAGGCGGCACAATCGCAGATATGACCGAGCTGAGTACCGGTGACGATGACTCGCCGCGCACCAAGCTGACCGTGCTGTCCGGGCCGTCCGGGGTGGGCAAGGGCACCGTGGTCGCCGAGGTGCGTCGGCTGTTCCCGCACGTGTGGGTCTCGGTGTCCTGTACCACCCGCCGGCCACGGCCGGGTGAGGTCGACGGGGTGCAGTACTACTTCGTCAGCGACGAGGAGTTCGACGAGCTGATCCGCACCGACCGGTTGCTGGAATACGCCAGCTTCGCCGGCTACCGCTACGGCACGCCCCGCCGGCCGGTCGAGCAACACCTGGCCGCCGGCCGACCGGCGCTACTGGAGATCGAGTTACAGGGTGCCCGCCAGGTCCGCGAACGGATGCCGGACGCGCAGTTCGTGTTCCTCGCCCCGCCGTCGGTGGGTGAGTTGCGGGACCGGCTGTCCGGTCGCGGCACCGACGAGGCGGACGCCATCGAGGCACGGCTGAACCTGGCCGAGATCGAGCTTGCCGCCGACCAGGAATTCGACGTGGTGGTGGTCAACGACGACGTCGCCCGGGCCGCCGCCGAGGTGGTGTCGCTGCTATCCGCCGCAGCCGCCAGCTAGCGGGCCCCGCGAACGAGCGAGCTTTCAGTCCACCAGCTTGGTGGCGGCGACCAGGTTGGCCAGCCCCTTCTTGGCGTCGCTGAACAGCATGCTGGTCTTCGGATCGCCGTACAGCTCGTTGTCGATGCCGGCGTAGCCCGAGGCCATCGAGCGCTTGATCACGATGATGCTGCGGGCGTGGTCGACGTCCAGGATCGGCATGCCGGACACCGCATTGCCGGGACGGCGGGCGGCCGGGTTGGTCACGTCGTTGGCACCCACCACCAGCGCCACATCGGTGCGGTCGAACTCGGCGTTGACGTCCTCCATCTCGCGCAGCTGGTCGTACGGGACGTTCGCCTCGGCCAGCAGCACGTTCATGTGTCCCGGCATCCGGCCGGCGACCGGGTGGATGGCGTAGGACACCTCGATGCCGCGAGCCTCCAGCAGCTCGGCCAGCTCGCGCACCTCGTGCTGGGCCTGGGCAGCCGCCAGGCCGTAGCCCGGAACGACGATCACCTTTGCCGCATAAGCCAATTGCAAGGCAGCGTCGTCGATGGCGATGGACTTGACGGTGCCGCCACCGACCGCGGCCACCTCAATGCCGGCCGCCCCGGTGCCGAAGCCACCGGCGATGATCGAGAGCACCGAACGGTTCATCGCGTCGGCCATCAGCTTGGTCAGGATGCCACCGGACGCGCCGACCAGCGCACCCGCGATGGTCAGGGTGGCGTTGTCGAGTACGAAGCCGGCCATTGCCACCGCGGTTCCGGTGAAGGCGTTCAGCAGCGAGATGACCACCGGCATATCGGCGCCGCCGATCGGCAGCACCATCAGGATGCCGAGGCCGAGCGCGGCCAGCACCGTGATGGCCAGGATCCAGGCGTTGTGTGCGCCGGCGATGACGTCGATGCCGGAGGCCACGGCCGCCAGTAGCAGCACCCCGGAAACCGCCCGCGAACCGGGGAAGCTGACCGGCTGGCTCCAATAGCCCTGCAGCTTGGCCGCCGCCACCAGCGACCCGGAGAAGGTGACCCCACCGATCAGCACGTCCAACACGCTCGCGGTGGCGATACCGGCACTGACGTGCGAATCATGCTGGTAGTCGGCCAGCGCGATCAGCAGCGCCGCGCCACCGCCGACCGCGTTGAACAGGCTGACCAGCTGCGGCATCTGGGTCATCGCCACCTTGCGGGCCGATCCCAAACCGACCGCGCCACCGATCAACGCACCGCAGATCAGCACCAACCAACGGGTGGCGGTCATGCTGCCGCCGTGCCCGACGTCAGCCAGCACCGCGACGACCGCGACCAGCATGCCGAACGCGGAAAGTTGGTTACCGCGCCGGGCGGTGGCGGGGGAGTTCATCAGATGCAGGCCGAGCACGAACGCCACCGCGCCGAACAGCGACGCCAGCCGCACCACGTTCTCGAACGCGCTCATAGGATTACCCGCTCTTGGCGCGAGCGCTCATCGCTGACATGAGCTCCGCTCCGGCTGTCAGCTCGCTCCGCGCCTCGCTCGTTCCTCGCTCGATGCTCGCTCACTCATCCGCCTTAGGGGCAGCCGGGACGGGTCGTTTGCGGAACATCTGCAGCATCCGGTCGGTCACCGCATAGCCGCCCACCACGTTGGCCGCGCCGAACGCCGCCGCCAGAAAGGTCAGCACGTAACCGAACGGGCCGTCCACGTAGGACGACAGGATCACCACGCCCACCAACACCACGCCGTGGATCGAGTTCGCACCCGACATCAGGGGGGTGTGCAGGGTGGCCGGCACCTTGCTGATCACCTCGAAGCCGACCAGCAGCGCGAGCACAAAGACGGTCAGCTCGCCGACGAACCCCTGGGTCATGTTGCGGCCTTCTCGCTGTCGGAGACCGCCGCGGCGGCTGCCGCGTGCACGATCTCGCCTCGGTGCGTGATCACCACGCCCTGTTGGATCTCATCGGTCAGGTCTATGGCCAATGCGCCGTCCTTGGTCAATTGGCCGATCAGCGCGGCCACGTTACGGGAGAACGCCTGCGAGGCGCTGGTGGCAAGCCGGGACGGCAGGTTAGCCGCACCCACCACCGTGACGCCGTTGTCGGTGACCACGGTCTGGCCGGGCACCGAACCCTCGACGTTGCCGCCGAGGCTGCTCGCCGCCAGGTCGACCAGCACCGAGCCCGGCCGCATCCGCTCCAGCACCTGCCCGGTGACCAGCACCGGGGGCCTGCGGCCGGGCACCTGCGCGGTGGTGATCACGATGTCGTGCCGGGCGATGTGGTCGGCGAGTTCACTTTGCTGGGCTTGCCGTTCTTCGTCGGTGAGCTCGCGGGCGTAGCCACCGGCACCGGCCGCCGCGATGCCGGCCTTGAGCTCGATGAACCGCGCGCCGAGCGAGGTGACCTCGTCCTTGGACGCCGGCCGGACGTCGTAGCCGCTGACCACCGCACCCAATCGACGGGCCGTCCCGATCGCCTGAAGCCCGGCGACCCCGGCGCCGAGCACCAGCACGGTGGCCGGCTTGGACGTCCCGGCGGCGGTCATCAGCATCGGAAAGAACCGGTCGTAGTGCTCGGCGGCGACCAGCACCGCCCGGTAGCCGGCCACGCTGGCCTGTGAGCTGAGCGCGTCCATGCTCTGCGCCCGGGTCAAGGTGCGGGGCAGCCCGTCCAGGCTGATCGCGGTGACCCCGCGCTCGGCCAGTTGCCGGATCAGGCCGGGGTTGGTCAGCGGCGCCAGCATGCCCAGGTAGACCTGATCGGGACGCAGCTGCGACAGCACGTCGTCGGCCGGCCCGGCCACTCCGACCACCAGGTCGGCCTCGGCCAGCGCGCCCGCCCGATCCAGCACCCGCGCGCCAGCGGCGGTGTACTGCTCGTCGGTGAACCAGGCCCGAGCACCGGCGCCGGTCTCGATCAGCACTGCGCAACCCAGCCCCACCAGCCGCTTGCTGCCGTCCGGGTCAAGGGCCACTCGGCGCTCGCGCTCGCCGGTCTCGGCCAATGCCGCGACGCGCAGGCTGCTCATCCAGGGACTCTCCGATCCGTGCGGTATGCGTTATCCGGCCAACGATTGTCCGGATGGCCGAACCCTATCCGGACCCGGCGACACCGGGTGAGGTTACCCACACCGGCGCGCCGGGCGGCGGCTGACCGGTCAGCCGGCCGGTCGCCGGTTGGTAGCATGGATTCGAGCTGCGCGCCCATCAGGCACGAGATTTCAGGCGCAGAACCTGCTTCGTGCCGCAGTCCGGGTCAGCGCACGACATCCCACTACTGGATTAGGGGCCCCGCGTGACCGCACCTTCGCCCGTACCCGAAGGCATCACCAACCCGCCGATCGACGAGCTGCTGGACCGCACCGGTTCGAAGTACGCGTTGGTCATCGTCGCCGCCAAGCGCGCCCGGCAGATCAACGCCTACTACAGCCAGCTCGGCGAGGGCCTGCTGGAATACGTCGGGCCGATGGTCGAGACCGCCCCGCAGGAGAAGGCGCTGTCCATCGCGCTGCGCGAGATCAACACCGACCTGATCGAGTTCAAGCCCGCCGAGGCCTAGCGACACGGATGGGCAGCGCAGGTTCCGGCCCGACCACCGCCGAGGGCACACCGGCTGAACAGCCGGCCGCCACCCGGTCGGTGGTGCTCGGCGTCTCCGGCGGCATCGCGGCGTACAAGGCAGCCGAGCTGCTGCGCCGGCTGAGCGAGGCCGGCCATGACGTCACCGTGGTGCCCACCGCGGCCGCCCTGCGGTTCGTCGGCGAGCCGACCTGGGCGGCGCTGTCCCATCATCCGGTGCCGACCGATGTCTGGTCCGGCGCCGAGGACGTCCCGCACGTGGCGCTGGGCCGGCGGGCCGAGCTGGTGGTGGTGGCGCCGGCCACCGCGGATCTGCTCGCTCGGGCCGCGCACGG
>DATFHF010000036.1:0-181830 GCA_035248685.1 Jatrophihabitans sp. | reverse complement strand
GTAGCTGGAACGCGGGTCAGCTGACTAGGCGGCCTTGGGTTTAGCTTGGAGCTTGGCAACCTCCGCCTCAAGCCGGGCAATCGCGCGAGCCAGCTTCTCGGTGTCGGCATCCCGCCCCTGCCGCTTGTAGCACTCTTGCAGAGCGCGCATCGAGGCGATCGTGCCTAGCATCGCAGCGACCGCTGCCCCGGCTCCGGCCACCGACAGAACGACTGTCGGAGCACCGATGACAGCGATCGCGCCGGATGCAGCGAGGGCCGCTAGCGAGCTGCCGAGTGCCAGCTTCTCGGTAAGACAGGCCATCAGGCGTCCATCCCGGTGTCTTCTTCAGCCTCGAAGGGCTGAGCCGACTCCTCTGAATCCTCAGCAACCGAATTCTCGCTCACACCAAGTGCGCGGAGATAGCTATCCACATCGCCGGTGTGCTGGATAAGCCTCGACAGCTCAGGAAACTCCGAGTCGTTGACCGCCAGCGAGAACTCCGAACTCCGCTCACTGAGCATGCCGGCTGGGACAGGCTCCCACTGGTTACCGGTCCACCACCATTGATCCTCGGCATCAGGTGTTGTCGGATCAGGAGAGTCATCCTTTGGACGCTGGCTCTTAGACCAATCTTCAGATTGGTAAGCTCCAGACTCATCGCTCATGGGTCGCTCCAACCTGACAGCCGATGGCTGAGCCTACAAGTCGCAGTTGCTTTCGTCTATGGACGGTGCTGTTGAGTGGCATCGGGCGACGGCAGGCACGGCAGTCGTCCGGTCTGGCGAATGCTGCACTGCGTGAAATATCAATTATCCGCAGGTGCACGTGTCTTTAGTGAGCAATCCAGCCGGGGCAGGGGAGTGGCGGCTAGCTCAAGTGTGCGCGGTGACCGCGTCGCGGCATGCCTGCAGCGCAGGCCAGCACGCAGCGGAAACCTCGTGGGCCTGGGCTGTCGGGCTGCTGGCAGCTTGAGCTCGCGCAGCGAGTCGCTGGCGATCCGCGCGCCGGCGAGCCCGTCATATTCGGCGGCCTGCGGCAAAGGGGTGTCGGCGCTCGCTGTTGTTGACGTAGATGCCTGGCTACGGCGGCGCCAGGAAGACTTGCTGGTGGTAGGCCCGCGACGCTGGATCGCCGATCGGCATAGGCTGCCCGATCGCAAGGACCAGGGCGACGGTCGCGTCGGCCAGTCCGCGGTCGAAGAAGACCCTGGACGGGCGATTAAGGATGCGTCGGCGCCCGCTGCTTCCTCTGAGCCGTAAGGCAGAAGTTGTGATCTCGTAACTTGGCCACCGTCGCGATCCAGTGCAGCTGGCGGTGGCGTCGCCGTCGAGTTGCGGAGGACGATGCGGGCATGTCTATCACTCTTCGGATCTTCGTTGAGCCGCAGCAGGGCGCCACCTACGACAACATCCTGGCCGTGGCGAACGCTACAGCCCACCTTGGCTTTGAGGGCTTCTTCCGCTCCGACCACTTTATCGGGTGGAGCGGCGATGGCAGGCCCGGGCCGACAGATGCCTGGAGCACCCTGGCCGGCCTTGCCCGGGACACCAGGACGATCCGTCTGGGCACCCTGGTCACCTCGGCGACCTTCCGCCATCCGGGACTGCTGTCCATCCAGGCCGCGGGCGTAGACCAAATGAGCCGAGGGCGGCTCGAACTCGGAATCGGCACGGGCTGGGTGGAGGTGGAGCACACCGCATACGGCATCCCCTTCCCACCATTGGGGGAGCGTTTCGGTCGACTAGAAGAGCAGCTGGCGATCATCACCGGGTTGTGGGCAACCCCACCCGGCTCCGCGTTCTCCCACTCCGGTCGCTACTACAACCTGGTGGATTGTCCGGCGCTGACCAAACCCGTGCAGGCTGGCGGCGTCCCCATCATCATCGGCGGCGTGGGCACAACCCGCACCCCGACTCTCGCGGCCCGCTACGCGAGTGAGTTCAACGCCCCCTGCAGCCCATCGAAGACACCGCAGCGCTGTACGACGCAGCGCGCGCCGCGTGCGAGCGGGTTGGGCGACCCACCGACGAGCTGAAGTTGTCAGCGGCCCAAACCATCTGCCTGGGCAAAGACCACGCAACAACCCGCCGCAGAGCCGCAGCCATCGGGCGCGACCTCGACGACCTGCGCCACCAAGGCCTGGCAGGCTCACCTGACGAGATCGTCGACAAGATCGGCACCCTGGTCGAGCTCGGCACAACCCGCCTCTACCTTCAACTACTCGACATGTCCGACCTCGACCACCTCGCCGACATCGCCCACCCCATCGCACCCCAACTCAAATAGCTGGCTGCCATGGAGGGTGGCCTGCGGTTGTGCCAGGCGTGCACCCTACCTAGGCCCCGTGCTTCGCGGTAATCACGCACAGGACGATCGTGGCCACCGCGAGCACGACTGTAGAGAACGCCAGTGCGACCGTCGCCCAGAACAGGCGGCGTGCGGCCTGAGCGGCGATGTGCCGCTGAACCTGTGCCGCCTTAGCTGAGGTGTGGAGCGCTACCCGCGTGGTTAGCTCCACTTCCGGCGTTCCGCTCCGCTGGGGAGACTTCTCATACTCATCGAGCAGCGCCACGAATATGTCCGGGTTGCCGTAGCCGGAATGATCGCTGAACGGATCCGCAATCTTCGATTCGGCTTCGGCCTTCATGCGCTGCTTGAAGGCTTCATCTGCATCGGAACTCACTCATTGAGGATGACAGAGAGCGGCGAGTCAGATAGAGGTTCCGCCCATTCAGCCTGGCAAAAAATGTCCATAATGGTTTTATGTCAATCCGATAATAACCGACAGAAGTGACGAGCAGGTCGAGCTCGGCGCGGGCCATACCGAGCACCCGGCTCGCTGGGTAACGGCTGCTGCAGGCGGGCTGGTCGAGCAGACCCATACCTCGCGGCGAGATAGGAGAACGGCGATGATACGCACCGGTCATCGGTCGAGGATGATGCAGCCGATACTCATGTGCGTTCTGGGTGCACTGATGGTGCCTTCGATGGCCGCCTCGTGCGATCCAACCACCCCAGCGCAAACCGCGAAGTTGGACTGGGCTGTGCTCGACGCTGATACCTCTCGAATAGCAGAAGTGCCCGCCAACGGAAAGGTAACCGCTTTGGCGAGCCACCGAGTCATCGTGACGTTCAGAGCCAGCGAACCGGCCGGCGTTGCTGAGGTGGCGCAATGGGCTGAAGCACGGTGGTCAAGCGTTACCTGCCGGGACACGGTCGGAGCGCAAATCGAGACCGGGGGTCATGTCGAGTTGCCCCGCGTCGCGGCCCAGATCAACCCGGGCCTGTACTACGGATTCGTCGTGCGGCCGCCACTGATTGCGCGACAACTCTCCTGCGGCCAACACGAAGTTGACGCCGACCACACGGTTCTCAACTTCCACTTGGTCAGCGGTACTGTCCGCTTCCAGGGGGCGGACACCACGCCGGCCGGCGACACGCATGAGGTCTATTTGGACTTGGAGCTGCTGCCTGGTTAGTTAGTGATTCCCCAAATCAACGCGGCCGAAACGCAGCGCGAGCCACCCGATTCAGCGCGAGCCATTCGGTTCCGCGCCAACCATTCGACGTTCCGGCCACCCAACGTCGGCTCGCACAAGGCCGAGCTCCGGACAACCACACGCATTCGCCTGCGTCTGGATGCTGGCCAAGCTCCTCGAGCTTCCTAATGGTCTTAGTAATGCACGTACCCACGGAATCGTCGTCTGGTTCGCCGAGGGGCTTACCGGTCGAGTCCTCACCGTCGATGGCAGGCCGGACTTCGTGTCGAGGCGTGCCCGGCCGTCTCGGCGCTGTCCACCACCATCGTCGTTGAGGCCTCGGCGACCCGCACCACCTGTCCGTCACGCCCGCCGACAAACTGCTCATCACTGACAGCAAGCACGACGACGTCCTCGCCGTGGGCGCTGGGTGGTCGACTCGCTCCACCACCGGGTGCTGTGCCGGCCGACTGACCCCGCCGCGCCGACGCGCGTCGTTCTCGACCTCGATGCGGAGCAAGGCTTCCACGGTTCGTCCTGCCCTTGGGCGACGGCCGCATTCTGCTCTCGGCCCGCGGCAGACCACTGCGCCTCTACGATGAGGAGTGGCACCAGTTGGCCGAGCTATCGATCCGCGACACCAACGGTGTCGTCGTGCCGCTCCTCGACCCGCCACGCAGCCTCGCGCAATTCGGCCGCGATCTAATCGTCTCCGACTACGACCGCGGAATCCTCTGGCAGATCCCGGCCCGGGACCTAGACAGGCTGCCATGATCTGCCACTTACCCAATACGATCGACCGCCTTCGATCCCCGTACCTGCATGGCATGGGACGGCATCGCACGCAAGGCGGATGTCTATCTGCCGGGCCCTCGCTGCGACTGGTCGAGGCGACGAGGGACACGTCGATCCCGTTACTTCGGCCCTATCACTGCGCGCTGCCGAATTAATTCGGGCTACGGCCCCGTCAGCTATGGCGGATCGCGGCGGCATGTATCGAGTAGTTGCCGGGAGCCGAGGATATGCGGGTGGTTCACGTCATGCATGCGCGGGAGGTCCAAGAGGTGGTCGGATATCGGTCCGACGCCGTCACACATCGCAGCGATGACGCGCAGGTTGACCCTGAACGGGTTGCTGCCCGACAAGGGACGTGGGCGGCGGGCGGCGTAGGAGTCATCGTAACCGGATCGGTCCGCTGTTCCAGTCGATTTCGACGTCGTCCCAATCGATCATTCGTAGGTTGCGGTGTAGCCAGCGGACGACTGCCCGGATGAGCCAGGGTCCGCGCTGTTCGGGGCGGTGGTAGCCGAGCATCGAACCGGCGCGCCGGGGGCTGACGACCAGCTGGTTGACCCGGGGAGCGGCCATGTTGCCGCGGAGCGGCCCGTCTTGCACGCAGCGAAGGTCGATGACGATGCCGAGCGGGCGGCCGGCGGGGTCGACCACCGGGCGTCCGATGAGTTCACTCGCTCTCATGGCGGCTTCCCGGGATGCGGGCGATTATGTGGCGGTCGACCCAGGCTTCCAGGGGGGCGACGTTCAGCTCCTGTTCGGTCCGGGCGACCGTGATGGCGCTGCCGATGTCGGTGACCAGGGCGAAGTCGATCCGGGGGATGTCGAGCTGGTCTGGGTTGGCCAGCCGGCCGGCGATGGCGGCCATCCAGCGGCCGAGCCGGCCGCGCAGCCGTGGTCCGAGAGCCCGGGGTCCGACCAGGATGGCGGTGACGTACGGCCGTCCGTTGGCGTCGAGTTCTAGCTCGAGGTCATCGACGTTGCAGACCAGCCGGCCGTTGCGGTCCTGCACCTGCCGGTCGAGCAGTTGCAGGTGCAGGTCGAGCACTCGTCCAGTGGGCATGCCTACTGTCCTGCTTTCGTGAGCAGCATCAGCGGGATGGCGGCGGCGGCCGCGATCACGATGATGATCAGGAACAGGGTCGCCAGCGTGTTGGAGATCCGTCCGTTGACCTTGTCGCCCATGTAGTCGGGGTCATTGGAGACGACCAGGATCGGAAAGTAGGTCAGCGGTAGCGCAATGGCGGAGAACACCACCGAATACTCGGTGATCGTGATCGGGTTGATCGTGGTCAGCACGCCGCCGATGGCCAGGATCAGCGACAGCAGCACGACCACGTGAAAGCGCGCGGCGTCCCGCTGCCTGACGTACTTTCCCCATTGCCAGCCGAAGTATTGCGCGACGCTGTAGCCGCAGGACAGCCCGGTTTCCAGGGCGGCGCCGAAGGTGGCGGCCACGAAACCCAGGATCGCCACCGCCAGGCCGATCTTGCCCGCCGCCACCGCGACCGGCAGCCCGACCCCACCGAGGGTGCCCACCTGGATGTTGCGGGGCAGCAGCACCAGGGTCGCCACCGCCGCGATGCTCAGCGACAGCAGGCCACCGAGCGGGAAGCCGACGAAAACGTTGACCCGCGAGGTGCTGATGTCCTTCTTCGTCCAGTGCTCCTCGACCCCGCCGGAGGAGAAGAAGAACACCTCGTACGGCGTCATGGCCGCGCCAAACAGGCCGATCGCGTAGTAAAAGTACGGCAGCAAGCCCTCCTTGTGCGGCTTGTGCGGTGCTACCACCTGGTGCAGCAGGGTGCCCCAGGCCGGATTCAGCTTCCACAGCCCGACCGCGAACACGATCAGCGCCAGGCCAAGCAGGCCGAAGACGTTCTCCAGCACCGAGAACTTCACCCGCCAGATGATCAACCACACCGCAAGTCCGACCAACGGCACCCACAGCAGGTAGTTCACGCTGGTGACCAACTCGATGGACAGCGCGATGCCACCGATCTCGGCGGTGAAGGTCAGCGCGGTGACCAGGAAGGACGCGACGAGGTTGGCCAGCCCGACTCGCGGGCCGAGCCGCTCCCGGACCAGATCGAAGGTGCCGCGGCCGGTGACCGCGGCGACCCGGCCCGACATCTCCGCATACAGGCAGATGCCGACGATGCCGACGATGGTTGCCCAGGCCAGCGACAGCCCGAACCGGGAGCCGACCAGGGCGTTGGTGACCAGATCCCCGATGTCCACGAACCCACCGATGGCGGTCAGGATGCCGAGAGCGACCGCGAACAGCCGCTTCATGCGCCGGGCTGTTCGCTGAATGCCTGCAATTGCTGGGAGATCTTGTCGAGATCGGTGCTGGTTGCATAGAGATCGCCGGTATCGTTGCGGCGCACCGCGATTCGCATCCGGGTTATGCCGTCCAGGCCAGCGGCCAGGATCTGGTCAAGCTTGTCCCGTACCCGGTCCGCCTCCTGGGTGTTCGGCGGCTGGATCGAGTCGAAGGTCGCCTCGATCGAAGAGAAGGCGTCCTCAGCCTGCGAAAGCATGATCTCCAACGTGGTGCGCAGCATCCTGCCCCGCCGGGCGGTTTCGGTGGCCAGCCGGGCAGTCTCCAATTCCGACAACGCCGCCGACGCGGTATGCCCCGCCTTACCCTGATAATTCGCGGTGCTGGATGCCGGTGCCACGCACGCGGTGCAGGCAAGGAGTGTTCCGATAGTGGCGGCGGAGACCCATCGGGAGGTCATCGCTTCCGATCCCCGCGTAGCACAACGAATGCCAGCACACCGAGTAGCAAACCGAAGCCGATCCAGGCAGCCAGCAACGCCAGCCCGTCGGTCACAACCGCCTCCATCAGACCCGAGTACGCCGCTGCTGCTCAGCGATCAAGGTCGACCGTCATCCAGCTATATAGCAGCTACCGCACGAAATTGTGGGAGAAATCGTCGGATGGCCGCCGATTGTCGGCGACGCGAGCACTCAGGTCGCTAGTCGGTAGCGATCGACCGGAACGATTCGGCGGATCGACCGGAAGGTAGCCGGCAACGCTCCGCATTAGCCTGCAGCATGGTCTGAAGAAAGCGATCCACCTCCCCGTCGGCGGATATGCCCGGCCGTTGCGAGGCGTGCGCGAGCAGGGCGGCCCGTTTGGCTGGCACATAATCGGTCACGTCGACGTAGAAGTCCGGAGCGTCGTTGCCGATCAGCCAGGCCCGAGACACTAGGTGCGGTTGGAGGTTTAGCTCCGGATAGCAGAACTGATTGCGGGCGTCCGGATAAACGGCGGCGAGGGTGGCCTCACCGCAGGCCAGATGATCGGGATGCGATGAGTAGATCCGATCGAGATTACGGCTCGGGCTATGGGTGATCACCAGGTCGGGCCGCACCATTCGTAGCACCGCGCAGATCGCCTTACGCAACTCCAGCGTCGGTTGCACTGAACCGTCCGGCCAGCCCAAGAAGGTCACCTCGCTGACCCCGACGGCCTTCGCGGCCAAAACCTGTTCCCTGCGGCGAATGGCTGCCATCTCGGTCCGGCTCACCGTCGGGTCGTAGCCACCCTGCTCCCCATCGGTCAGCACGCAGTAGGAGACCGCGACGCCCTGCGCCGTGAGCGCAGCCACCGTGCCGGCGGCGGCGAAGTCGACGTCGTCCGGGTGTGCCATGACGCACAACACCGTGCTCAGCTCTGCGATCTCCGATGACGCGGCCGCAGCCGGCTGCCACACCCGTATCGCGTCGACCGGCGGGCCGGCGTCGTCCTGGTCAGATCTGGGCTTCATCGATCCGAAGCCCGAGCCGACGGCGCCCAGCCACCTCGAGGATCGACGGGCTGACCATGGCATGTTGGGCCGCGGTGTAGACATCGCGCAGCCGGTGCTGAGCCGAGTCTCGGTGGTAGACGGAGGAACCGCCGCCAGCCCGGAACATCTCGCTAACAACGGTTACCGCGGCCGAGGTCGCCTCGACTGCCGCCACCCGGATGTCCAGCCGCTCGTCCAGATCCACCGCGCGCCGTTCGCAGGCCTGGGTCCACGCACGATCGACGGCCTCGACGAGCAGGCCTCGGGCCGCCCGCAACCGGGCGGTGGACTCGGCGACGGCGTGCTGTACCGCCGGCCGCTCGCTCAGCCTCCGTACCGAATAGGTCGGTGTCTTCGCCGCTGCCAACAGGCTGAGATGCTCGACAGCGCCGTCGGCGATGCCGAGCGCCACGCTGGCGATGCCAGCCGCCAGCAGGCCGAACACCGGAAAGACATACAAGGGCCCGTTCTGGCGTGGCTGGTCGAAGCTCAGCGGCGCGGAGTATTCGGCCGATACCAGGACGTCCCGCAGCTCCACGTCATGGCTGCCGGTTGCACACAGACCGAGCACCGACCAGGTGGGCAGGATCGTATAGTGCTCGGCCGGGACGAACATCAGCCGCCGCTCGCCGTCCGGCAGCACAGTGCCGGACATGATCCAGGACGCCGTCTCGCACAGACTGGCGTACGGCCACCGGCCGCTGACCAGCCAACCGCCGGGATGCTCGACGGCTCGGCCGAGCGGGGCGAATGGTCCGATGACGAGCCCGTCCGGCTGATAGGCGACCTTGGCCGCCGACGGATCCAAGTGCCCTGCGACGCAGCCGCTGGTGGCCGCGATCATGGCCGCCCAGCCGAGCGCGCCGTCGGCGCGGGCCAGCGTCTCGACGGTCTCCAGCACCGGAACCGGCGGGGATTCGGCGCCGCCGAGCGCCTGCGGTACGCACATCTGAAATATCCCGGCACGCCGTAGTTCAGCCACCACCTCGTCCGACAGCCTGCCTCGCCGTTCCGCTTGCTCGGCATCCCGGCTGCCGGCCGTCAACACTTCGAGCAATCTGGCCGCCGGCTGCACGGTGCTCATCGACCCACCTGTTCAACGGCAAACTGCCGACCGACGGTGATCGCGCCGCCGGCCAGCAGCAGCTCGCGGCCATGTACGGTCAGGTCGAACTCGGCGCCGTTCGCTGAGGCCTGCCAGGCCCGCAACCTGGTACGGCCGAGTCGCTCGGCCCACAAGCCCGCCAACAAACAGTGCGCGGTGCCGGTGGCCTGGTCCTCCAGGCCGTGCCGCGGCACGAACCAGCGCGAGACGATGTCGTATGGCGGAATACCCGGCGCGGTCACCGCCAGACCGACCGTAGGTAGCCGGGTAGCCAGGGTGTCCAGATCCGGCCGGACCGATCGCACGTCGGCCGCGATGGCGAGCCGAGCCACCCCGTGCCGGTCGGAGCGGCGCACCTCAACCACCGGCACCCCCAGCCACTCGGACAGCTCCGCCTCGATTGGCCAAGGCTCGGTCGGCACTAGGGGCATGCTGATCCGCACGTCGCCGTCCGGTCGGTCGGCCCGAAGTCGGCCGAGCGGGGTGGCCAGCTCCAACTCGCCGTCCGGAGCGTCGGGCAACAGCAGGTGCGCCGCCGCCAGTGTGCCGTGCCCACAGGAGAACAGCTCACCGGACGGCGCAAACCAGCGCAGCTGAGCGCGGTCTGGCGATTGTTGCCAGACATAGACGGTGACCGGTTGGTCCAGCGACCGGGCCAGGTCGGCCAGCCAATCGGTTGGCCGTTCGTCCGGTAGCCGTACCACCGCCGCTCGGTTGCCCTCGCCGGGCCGCCGGGCGAAGGCGTCGACCAGCGTCACCGGTAACCCATCTGCAGTCGCAGTCATCGACCCATCCTTCATCTCGCCAGCTTGGGCGTGCTCGGTCGGATGTTCTGGTTGGAACGGAAGAAGTTTTCCGGGTCGTACCAGTCCTTCACCGTCCGCAACCGGTCCAGCCGCGGCCCGTACGCTCGGGCTAGGTCGGTGGGGTCCGAATCGATGCCGAGGAAGTTGACGTACACCCCGCCGTCGGTAAACGGCAGCATCGCCGTCCACAGCCCACGCGCCCAGTCGATGTAGTCGGCCGGTTCCTCGCCGAGTTCCCAGGTGGCGTCGATCTGCAGGTTGTACGCGGCATCCCGGTGCCCGAACGCGGTCTCCGGATGGCTGGCGCGGCTGGGCTGGCCTCCGCAGGTGTGCAGCACTACCCGGCACCGGGCGGCCGGCGCGAGTTCAGCGTGCTCCACCAGCGTGCTTATCGCCGCCTCGCTCATCGGCTTGAGGAAGTGCGATTTAGCGTAGTGGCCGAACCCGCGCACACCGCCGGCGTCCAGCATGGTTTGCAAGCGGGGATACGGCAGCACGCCGAGCGAGGCATAGCTCGGACGTCGGTATCGGAGAAAGCCGGCCGCCAGCCGCTCACCGGCCTCCGGGCTGCCGCTGTGGCACAACGCGATCCGGAACACCCTGGCGTCGGTGGGCAACGCACTGCTGACTGGCGGCGGCCCGATGCCGATCACCAGGCAGGCCGCGTCCGCCGCCTCCTGCATCACCTGCTGGCAGAAGCCGAGCATCGCGGCAGCCTCCGCCAGGGGGTAAACCAGATAGCCGGCGTATACCTGGCGCACCGGGTGCATCCGCAGGTCCAGGCTCACCACGACGCCGAAGTTGCCGCCGCCGCCCCGCAGCGCCCAGAACAGCTCGGAGTTCTCCCGCTCGTCGGCCCGCACCAGCGTGCCGTCGTAACAGATCAGCTCGGCGGAGACGATGTTGTCGCAGGTCCAGCCGAACCGCCGGGACAGCCAGCCGAAGCCACCGCCCAGGGCTAGTCCGGTCAGCCCGGTGCTGGAGACGATGCCGCCCGGGGTGGCCAGCCCGGCTCGGTGGGTCGCCGCATCCAGCTGACCCCAGGTGAGGCCGGGCTGGACCCTAGCGCTCGAGCCAGCTTCGCGGATCGAGACGCCGTTCATCAGCGATGTGTCCACGGTCAGCCCGCCCTCGGTGAGCGAGGTGCCCGCGATGTTGTGTCCGCCGCCGCGAACCGAGAAGTCCAGTTCGAACTCCCGGGCGGCGCGGATTGCGGCGGCCACGTCCTGACGATCCCGGCAGCGGGCGATCAGCGCCGGCCGCTTGCTGATTGCGGCATTCCATATCTCACGAACCGCCTCATAGGACGGGTCGGGCGGCAACACCAACTCGCCGTGAAAGCCAGGACACAGCGCCCGGGCCGCGGCCACCCCGGGTGACTCGGCGGTCACGCCGCCACCAGCCTGGTCGAGCCCTGCCGCGGTTCCACCTCGGCGCGGTAATCCACCGCCGGCACGTCGAATCCGTAGAGCTGATGCACCTGGCGCCGGTAGTCGTCCACCCCGGCCAGCTCGGCCACCGACTTATCCGACAGCAGCCGCCACCGTCGCCAGATCTCGGCCTGCACCTCGGCGGACTGCTCGGCCTCGTCGAGCCGGCGCCGACCGGCCTCGTCCAGCCGACCGGACAGCTCCTCGGTCACCAGCCGATTGGCTTGGTCGAGCGGGTCCTCGACCACCGACCGCTCAGTGAGCACTCGCAGCAGCAGCATCGTGTACAGCGTGTTCAGCGGAATCGCGGTGCTGGCCTGGGTGACCAGGGCGCGTAGGACGGCGGTCTCGGCGCAGCCGAGCTCGGCGGCGCGCAACTCCGCGTTGACCTGCCGGGCACAGGCCTCCAAATCGTCCTTGGCCCGTCCCAGGCTGCCGTGCCGGTACGTTCGGGCCAGCTGCGGCACCCCGACGTAGGAGAGGGTCAGGCACCGCACGCCCGGTGCCAGCAGCCGACGAGCGCGGAGCAACTCGACCCACCAGGTGAAGTCCTCACCGCCCATCACCTTCACCGTCTGGCTGACCTCATCCGCGCTGGCGACCGGCATCGTTCGGACCACGAGCCGGTCGCTGGCCAGGTCGTAGTCCAATCCGACCACCGGCTCGCCGAGCGCCTTGATCACCGAGGTATAGCCTTTGCCAGCCCGCGGGTCGAACCGGCGCGGCGCCGCGATGCTGTAGACGAGCAGATCCAGCTTACCGAGCAAAGCCGCCACCAGCTCCGCGACCGCCTGCTTGACGGTATCGGCGAAGGCGTCGCCGATCACGGTCCGCGACACTAGGCCGGCTCGGTCGGCGGCCCGCTCGAAAGCTAGGCAGCGGTACCAACCCGCGGTGCCGGGCCGATTCGGGCTACCCGGCCGCTCCAGGCTCACCCCGATACTGGCCGAACCGCGGCCGAACGCGCTCGCTACCCGAGCGGCCAAGCCCACCCCGCCGCCACTGCCTATCACCAGTACCCGCTGCGGCGGGCCCAGCCGCGGACCGTTCTTGGCCCGGCGAATCCAGTCTTCGGTAAACCGCAGGCAGCCCGTCGGGTGCGCCTGGGCGCACCGGGCGCCGGAGAAGTATGGCTCGACGATCATGTCCGCCGGTTCCCCAGGTCGACCAAGGCCTGGCTCGATCGGGCCAGCTTTCCGTTGCTGGTACGGGGCAATCGCTGCATAGGCACGATCCGGCGGGGGCGCTTGAAGTTGCTCAGCCGCTGCCGGCACCAATCGTGCAGCGCGGTCTCATCGACCAGATCCGTTTCTACGAAGGCATCGAGCGCACCTCCGATCCCGATCACCACCGCGGCTCGGACGTCCGGATGGTCGGACAGCACGTTCTCCACCTCGGTCAGGTCGACTTTCAAGCCACCCACGGCAAGCACTGAATCCGCCCGGCCATGCACCCAGAGCACCCCGTCACGCAGCTCACCGCGATCCCCGGTATACAGCCAACCCTCCCGCCACCGGCCCATGTTTGTGCCGTTAAGATAAGGCGATCGCTCCATCTCGATGACCAGCTCCCCGGCTACCGAGCGGATCTGCATGCCAGGCAGCGGCGGTCCCATCGCCGGTGCCAGCCGGCCACCGAAATCGGCTGCGATCAGCCCCAGCTCGGTCATCCCGTAGGCCTGGCCAAGTGGGCAGCCATGCCGATCGACGAACTGATCGTGCATGCTCGGCCGGATCAGCTGACCGCCGGACACACAGGTCCGCACGCCTGCCAACGCCCCGGCCGGCAGGGCGGTTAGCAGTTCGAAGTGCGCCGGTACACCGGTGATCGCGGTGGCCTTCCGGACCGCCAGCACCGCAGCCAGATCCCGTGGCTGGGCCGTCTCGGCCAGCACCACGGCTGCCCCCACCCGCAGCGAATGCAACACCGCGCCGAACAGGCCGAAGCTGTGTACCAACGAGTTCAGGGTGAGCAGCCGATCGCCGGTCGTCACCCAATCCGGCAGGGCGGCAATGGCCGCCAGTTCGGCTGCGATCGAGTCCGGACTGCGCACGATCAGCTTGGGTTCCCCGGTCGAGCCGGACGACAGCTGGACGACCGCGCCGGCCATGCCTGCGGTGTCCGGCCGCGGCCAACGGCGCAGGGCCAATGGTCGATCCAGCCGAAACGTGGCAAGCCGGGACTGCTCCGGCGCGCGCACCGAGAGCACCGGCCGCAACTGCTCGACGATCTGCTGGAACTCCGGCTCCGCGGTACCGGCATGCAGCAGCACCACCTGGGTGGACAGCTCCAACGCACCAAGCACCACGGCCAAATAACTCACGCTCGGCGCGATCTGGACCACGATGGTGTGGCCAGTGCCGGCGCCGTGCTCGGCCAGCTGCCGTCGTTGTTCGGCAACCCGGTCGCGCAGCTCCGCCCGGCTCACCACCGCCTCGGCGGTGAGCACTGCCGGCATCCGGTCGAAGCCCGCCAGCACTCCGGAGCTGGGTCCGTCGGTCATCGTTCGACGCAGAACTCATCAACCGGATAGCCGACATGCCGACGGTCGGTAGCTAGATAGCCGAGCAGCTCGCTGCCGGAACACAGCTCGGTGACGTTGCGAACCACGGCCTCCGGCCCCAGCACTCGGACATGCCAATCGTCCTGCACGGTAAGGCAAATCTGCTCACCGGTCGGCGCATGTGCGGTGATCTGTAGTAGCGGCCGACGTTCCAGCTTGGTCCGGCCCACCACCACCGTGCGTACCGAACCGTCGGTACGCACCGCTAGCACCGGCATCCCGGCATGCAACTCCGACAGGTAGTTGGTGCGATTGTCGGCACGGAGCACATAGGAGTGCAGCGCTCCGGCATTGACCCGGAACGGCCTGGTGGGCATGTACGGCAGCGGATGGGTCTCGCTGCAGCACAGGATGAAGCCGTGCGCGAAGGAGCCGACCAGAATGCCTTCGTCCGGCTCCAGTTGGCTACAGGTGTCCACGCATACCCGGTCTCCCATGCCGACATGGGCGATCGAGTCGACGGTTAGCACCGACAGCTTCAGTGGAGCCAGGCCCGGCTGCAGCACCTCTTGATGCTCGATCACCGCGTTCACCTGTTCGGCCGAATACAGGATCGCCTCACTGCCCTTCTCCAGCACGCCGAGCACAATGGCCGCCTCGGTCGGGCTGGCTACCTGACAGACCAGCTCACCACTGCTCTTGTCAGCAGCTGCGATCACGATCTCCAGCGGAATCCTGGTGGGATCGGCGAAGCTAACCACCGTAAAGACCCGGCTGCTCGCCGACCGGCAAGCCAACGCCAGGCTGGCCTGGTCGGTCACCGATATGTCGGCGACGAAGCTCGGGCCCAGCGCATCCAATCGGTCCAGGTCGGCGGGGCCATCGACCGGAATCAACATCAGGTCGACGCCGAGTTCGGTCCGATCCGACGGCTGGCCGACATCGCGCCAACGCTGCCCGTCCGGCACCGAGTAGACCCGGAGCACGGTTGGCGGCAGCTCGGCCAGCCGGGCCGGCTCAGTGTCGACGATGGCTGCCACCCGAGCATGGATGCCGGCTTGGCGGACCGCGTCGTAGCAGTCGTCCGGGGTCTTGCGCATATCCAACCAGGCTCGGGTCATGTACTGCTTCCTTCCTCGACAAGCCGATTGCTCGAAATCTTGGCCGGCAACCGAACTCCGGCCGGTCAGCCGACCGCCGCGACGACGGGCGAGCCGGGATGGATGAGCTGGGCGAGCTCTCGCACCACCGCTGCCGGCTCCGCCGCGGTCCATACTCGGCGGCCAATCGCAAGCCCGGCGACACCGGCTCGAATGGCATATTCAGCTATCCCCAGGAACTCCAGCGAATCGTCCGCGGCCGGACCGCCGGACAGGATTAGCCTGCCGCAGGCTGAGTCGACCAGTTGGGATAGCTGATTCAATGGACGCGGCATCGAGGTCTTGACCAGATCCGCGCCGAGGTCGATGGCAATGTTCACCACATGCGCGAGTTCGGTCGCGTCGTAGGAATCCAGCACCTGCGGGCCGCGCAGGTACACCATCGCGAGCAGCGGCATACCGAACTCCTCGCACTGGTCGGCCACCTCGCCGAGTCCACGCAGCTGCTCCGGCTCGGACCGGGAGCCAACGTTGACATGGACGCTCACCGCGTCGGCGCCCAGCCGGACGGCCTCCCGGACGCAACCGACCAACACCTTCGCGTCCGGATCTGGCCCATGCACGGTGCTGGCCGACAGATGCACGATCAGGCCGCATCCACGAACCCCTGGATCGGCGGCCAGAGCTGCCATCCGTCCCTTGTGCATGATCAACGCGTCGGCGCCGGCCTGTGCGGCCGCCAACCCGACTTGGGCGAACCGGGTGCACAGCTCGGGCGGCCCGTCGGAGACCGAGTGGTCCATCGGCACGAAGAAGTATCTGCCGTCACCGCTGCGACAAAGTCGGTTCAGCCGGCGCTGCTTGCCGAGGTTCATGGCTCACCTCCTTGTCCATCAAGCCAATTCGAGCATCGCGATTGGCTAGCCACCGTGGCGAAATCCGCGAACGGACGGGGCAAGCCGGCCGGACAGCCGGCTCGCTCCATCCGCAAGCCGGAGTGGCCAGGACGCACCAGCATGCTGATCGCGCAGTCCCAATCCGGCACCAGCGGCCGGTTCCACAACCGAGCCACGCTGGCGCTCGCTTCGACCCGCCACTGGTCCTGCCCGGCCTCGGCGTAGCCGATCAGCACCGCGTCGACGTCCTCACTCAGCATCGTCTCGGCGCACTCGAACGCCGCTTCGGCCAGCTCCGGGCCGCCTGAAAGACAGAGCAGCGGTCCGGTCGCGGCGAAGTCAATGCTCACCCGGCCCAGCACCGATACCGGAACGGACTGGTAGAACAGCATCGGCACTGGAACCTCGCCTGCGGCTACCGAGCGGCTCGCTCGATCGGCAGTGACCAGATCACCCAGAACCGAGGCCAGCACGATGCCCAGCCGGATCGGGCCGGCCGGATCGGCATGTCCACCACGTAGACAATCGGCCATGGTGTGCCAGGTCAGGTTGATGAACGGCGAGCTGGCGAAGCCCACCACGTTCGGCAGCGGCGGCAGCGGCTGGATCGGCCGGCACTCCCCGGCCGCCAGCCAGCCCGGCAGCCCGGCCGGTCCACCCCAGGGTCCGACGGCGCTGTATCGCTCGATGCAGAGGTTCATTATGCCGCCGCCAAGATCAGCGCGGCGTTCATGCCCCCGAAGGCTGAGGCATTGCTTACTACCGCGCGCAGTGGTTGCCGGCGCGACTGGTTCGGGATGCAGTCGATTGCGCAGTCCGGCGCCGGGCCGGTGAAGCCAGCCGTCGGCGGCAGCATGCCATCCCGCAGGGCAAGCAGTGAGATGACCGCCTCCAGTGCCCCGGAGCCTTCCAGCGCGTGCCCGGTGCAGCTTTTCGTGGAACTCGTCGGAGGTGGCCGGGCGCCGAAAACTGCCCGGAGCGCGGCGGTCTCGGCGCTGTCGTTGGCCTGGGTCGCGGTGCCGTGCGCGTTGACGTAGCCGATCTCGCTGCGATCCAAGCCGGACCGCTCAAGCGCGGACTCGATCGCCCGAGCCAGCCCGGCGCCGGCCGGATGCGGACGGCAGACATGGTGGGCATCGGCGGCCATTCCTACCGCCGCCAGGATCGCAAGCGGCGTGGCGCCCCGGGCCAGCGCGTCGGCTTCTCGCTCGAGCGCCAGTACGGCCACCCCGTCACCGAGCAGCAATCCGGCCCGGTCTCGGCTGAACGGCCGCATCATTCCGTCCGGCGCGAAGGCTCGACCCGAGTCGAACTTGGCGAAGAACTCCTGCTCCACCAGATAACCGCCGCCCGCCAGCACCAGGTTCTCCCGGCCCGAGGCCAGCAGCGCCAGGCCCTCGCCGAGGGCAGCGGTTGCGGCCACGCAGCCGTTGTTGAACACCCGGCGCCGGCCCTGCTCGATGCCCAGCTCGGCGGCCAGCAATTGCGCCTGCGCGCCCGCTATCGCGGTGACCGGCGCCGGGCCGCCGCCGGTCCGCCAGAACGTGCTCAGGCCGGTCCAATCCCCTTGCGTGCCAAGCAAAACCGCCGCCCGGTCCGGCGTCGGCAGCGATGCCATCCGCAGCGCGGCGAGGGCGGCGGCCTGGAACGCCGCCGCAAGCTCGGGACGCTCATCGGCGTGCGCGGCACGGCCCACGCGATAAATCGCGGTGTCGAACCGGCTCACCGAACGAAAGCCGGGAGTGCCGGCGAACACGAAACCGCGCAGCGCCTCGGCGCCCCAGCCGAAGCAGCTGAACACGCCGAATCCGGTGACCGCGACCCGCGGCCTCACCTCACCCGTCATCGTGGGCACCTACCGGTAACTCGTCCAGGTAGCTGGCCATCCGCTCGATGGAGGTCAACCCGGAGATCCGCTCGTCGTCCGGATCGGGACGCAGCCCATAGCTCTCCTGCACCTGGTAGAGCAGCCAGGTCAAGGCCAGCGACTCCAACACGAACCGATCGGCCACCCCGATCTCCTCGCCCAGGCCGACGCTCGGATTGGACAGCAGCAGCGCTCGCAACTCCTGCGCGGTCATGCGGTCTCCCGCTCACCCAGCCTGGCGTCGAGGTAGTCGAGAAGCTCACCCACGGTGTAGGAGGCGATCTGGTCCAGATCCGGGTCGGGGATCTGGATGCCGAGCCGCCGATGGGCGTGCATCCCCAACTCGACATAGCTGAGCGACTCCATGCCCAGACCGCCCGAGCCGAGCAGCAGGTCGTCGGGCAGCTCAGCGGGGTGCAGGTTTAGATCTTCGGACAGAACCTCCAGCAGAAAATTCCGGGTTAGCTCACTCATGACGGGCTCCTTTCGCACCCGCGCGGAATATCCGGATGCGGCGATGTGCGCAGTGCGAGCGATAGTTACAGTGCCTGGCAGGCAGAGGAGGGGGCGGATGGACGAGGCAGAACCGCTGGCCGGCCCAGCCGCCCAACTTGGCGACGGTCCGGGTTGGGACGCAACCGAGCAATGCTTGCGTTACGTGGATATCGTCGCCGGCCGGCTTTACCGGTGGTGGTACGGGACAGGTGAAACCAACCACCAGGATTTCGTCGGCCTGCTCGGCGCTGCGGTGCCGCGGGTCGGCGGCGGCCTGGTGCTGTCGTTGGACGGGCACCTGGTTGCCTGCGATCCGTGGGGCGAGGTGCAGGACAGGTATCGGGTGGAGACCGAGGTAGCGGGTAACCGGCTCAACGACGCTCAGTGTGATCCGGCCGGCCGGCTGTATGTCGGCAGCATGGCCGGCCTGGATCGTCCGGGCGCGGCCGCGCTCTACCGGGTCGATCCGGACTGGCGGGTGCAGCGAGTGCTCGGCGGCACCACCATTTCCAACGGGCTGGGCTGGAGTCCGGACGCGGCCACCATGTACTTCGCAGACAGCGGCGCCGGCCGCGTCTATGCCTTCGACTACGACGTACGGACCGCCTCGATGAGCCGGCAGCGCGAGTTCTGCGCGCTCGAACCGGCCGACGGAGCGCCGGACGGGCTCACCGTGGACACCGAGGGCTACCTCTGGGTAGCCACCTTTGGCGGCGGCACCGTGCGCCGGTACTCCCCATCCGGCCGGCTGGACGGACTGCTGCGACTGCCGGTGCGCAACGTGACCAGCTGTGCCTTCGGCGGGCCCGGCTTGGACGAACTGTTCATCACCACCGCCGCAATCGAGCTCACCGACGCCGAGCGGGCTGCCCAACCGGATGCCGGGAGAATCTTTCGGTATCGGCCCGGCGTAACCGGCCTGCCACAGCACAAGTTCGCCGGCTGATCGGGCTCCGGCCGGGCTCCGGCCGGTAAGTGTCTTCATGTCTGGCCTGCCTGGGGCAGCGCCTGGGCACCGCCAAGTGCCGCGGCCCGGACACCCAACTGCGCAGCCTCTTCGACCAGGGTGAGCACCTGCAGAGTCGCCTGGATGGACCGGCAGAAAGCCAGCACGCCGTGTCCGCCGAGCAGCAACGCGGAAACCGAATCGTCCGCCGCGGCCTGGCTGATCAGCTCCAGTGCCTGCGGCTTGCCGCGTTCGGCGTACGGCAGCACCGGGATACCGGCAGCCATCCCGAAGATCGCAAGTGGTTCCGCCCAGCAGCCGATCGGTTGGCCGGCCACCGCGTATGCGGTGGCGAACGGGGCGTGGGTGTGCAGCACGCTGCCGACGTCGGGCCGTGCCCGATACACCGCCAGGTGCATCGCTGCGCCGCCGTGCGCCAGCTTGGTCAACTGTCCCGACCGCACCGAACCGTCCAGGCTGATCCGGGCGATGTGCTCGGACCTCAGCTCACGCAGGTCCGAGACCGCGGTGTACCGGATCTCGTCGGCCGCTGGCAATCGCACGCTTATGTTGCCGTGCCCACTGGCTGATAGCAGGCCACGATCGGCAACTTGCCGGGCGACCGCCAGGATCGCCGGGACCGGATCGAGCTGCTCCGCCGTGGCCGTCATACCAGCACCTCAACCGGTCGGATGGGGCTGCCCGCTCGGTACACCGCGCGCGGGCGTAGCAGAGTCGACAGATTCACCAGCGGATCGCCGTCGACCACTAGCACGTTGGCCTCAGCGCCCGGCCGTAGCCGGCCCTGTTCGGGCAGCCCACAGACGGCTGCGGCGATACTGGTGGCCGACCGAAGCGCGGCAAGATTACCCATACCGCACTGGGCCATTTCCAGAATGGAATGCGGAAGCACATCGTGCGGCTTGGCCAGGCTGATGCCCGCGTCCGAGCCAGCCACCAGCACTACCCCGCGAGCAGCTAACTCACCCACCAGCTGCCGGGCGCGCTCGGTTCGGGCGGCAACGGCCGGCGGCGGTGGCGGGGCACCGGGCAGCGCGCCCATGGTGGGGCAGACGGCGATGCCCCGTTCGGCGATCAGGTCGATGACCTGCCAGTCCGGCACCAGACCGCCTTGGTCCCAGAACTTGGCGTGCTCCAGGCCGTCCACGCCGGCTTGCACCGCCGCCTTGATGCCGGCGGCCGCATGCGCGTGCGCGGTCACCGGCAGGCCATGTACGTGCGCCAGCTGGACCAGCATTCGCAATTGCCGCTCGGTGAACTGCAGATCCAACGGGCTGCTGCCCGGCGTCAGCGTTCCGCCGGTGACCATCACCTTGAGCACGTCGACGCCGCGACTGGCCCAACGCCGCACCAGCTGCGGTAACGAGTCCGAATCAGCGACCGCTCCGCCCAGGAAGTGGCAGTGGCCGGCGACGGTGGTAATCGGCGGCCCAGCGCACACCAGGCTCGGTCGCGATCGAGCCGATGCGGAGCGAGATCTAGCCGCTGCCACGGTGGCGAAGCCCCGATCGCCCAGATCCCGAATCGCGGTGATGCCGGCCGCCAGTGCTCGCTGGCTCTGCCGGTCGATCCGCTCGGCCAGCTCGAGGTCGCTGCACGCCTGCAGCGATTCAACCGGTGCGGCCGAGGCGTCGAAGCACAGATGGCTATGTGTGTCGATCAGTCCCGGCAGCAGCGTCGCATCGCCGAAGTCAATGACCTGGCAGTCCGCCGGCAACTGGCTTCGCTCGACCAGTGCGGCTACCCGAGTACGGTCCACCAGCACAACCGGTGAGCGCAATCCGAGCATCGACTCACCGTCGAATACCCTTGCCCCACCGAGATAAAGCACTGTGCCGATCTCCTCTCCTGACGCCGCCGGAATGAGTGCCCGGCAGGGTCAGCGCACGGTCAGGAAGGCGCATGCGCGGCGGTGTACTCGTCGATCTCGAGCTTGATGGCTTCGGTGGTTTCGGCCAGCCAGCGAGTTACCCCGGGCGTGGCCGACGGCGCGTCGAGCAGCCACTGATGCGATTGCCGCAACGGCTCCGCTTGACCCTGGAAATGCGGAGCAACTTCCTCGGCGAACAGCTGATAGCTCTCCAGGGTCGCCGGCCGATTAGCCAGCTCTCCGCCTTGCAGCAGGTAGCAGCCGAAGCCGCCGGACTGTTCGACGAGCCGGCCGATCGAGTCGACCGCCATCTGCGGCGTACCAATTACTCCGCCGCCGAGACCGTTTATCTGATCGATCAATTCGTCGAAGTCGCGAGCCGTCAGGGTGGGCAGCGGAATGATGTGGCTCAAGTAGCCGAACACCCGATCAAGACCGTGTTTGACGTTCTCGCGGGCTTGCCGTTCGGTACGCGCGAGGTGTACCGGCCCCATCATCCGCCAGTCCGCGCGGTTCACCGTAGCACCGTTGGCGGCCGCCTCCTCCTCCATGATCTCCCAATGATCACGAAGCTTTCCGAAGCCGTCCGGATGCCAGGCGGCGATCGACAGCAGCCCCAGGCCGTACCGACCGGCCGCCCGCGGACCGGCCGGCGACACGCTGGCCGCGACCGCCATTTCCATCCGTGGCCATGAATAGGGCTTGAAGTGGATCCGTGCCTCGTCCAGAGTGAACCAGTCGGTCTTCGTGCTCACCGTCTCGCCCTTGAGCAGCGCGATGATCGCATCCAGGCTCTCGCGCATCATCCGCCGCTGCGCGGTGGTGTCGATGCCCAGCATCTTCGCGTCCGAAACCAGCTGGCCCGGGCCCACCCCGAACATCACCCGGCCACGAGTCAGGTGATCGAGCAGAATCATCCGCTCGGCTACCGTGAACGGATGGTGGTAGGGCAACGAGATAACGCCGGTGCCCAACCGCAGGTGCTTGGTCCGTTCGGCCGCGACCGCTATGAAGACCTCTGGCGCACCGATCAGCTCGAATCCGCCGGAGTGATGCTCACCGATCCATGCCTCGTCGAAGTTCCAGCGGTCCATCCATTCAAGTAACTCCAGGTCTTTCTCCAGCGCCACGGTCGGGCTCTGGCCGACCGGATGCAGCGGAAACAGGATGGTGCCGAAACGCATGGGTGCGGTCACCGGGAACCCCCTCCGGAGCGAAGAATCCCTATGCCGATAGGGGTATGACAAATCTTTAGAGGTATGGACGGCTTTCGAGTGGTCCGATCGTCACTCAGTCTGCGTCCGTTGTCAATAGGTTCACGGCATAGGTGAATTTACCGAGTAGAAGTACGGACTTCATACGGTTTTAGCTGTGTCTGGCGCGCTCAGCCAGGTTCGCCGCCGAGCGTCAACTGCCAACCGTTCCGGGTGACGATTGTGCCGTCGTACCAGTCAAATTCGTAATTGAGTTCGGAGGTAACCCGACGGATCGCCGAGGGCAGCTTCTCATGATCGGTCGCCCAGCCGGTGACCAGGTCCAGCGCACAGGCCGCCTCGGCACCGACCGTACTGCCGCCCGCGCCGAGGTAGCGCCGGTAACTGGCCACCGTGGGCAGCCGCCGCACAGCACCGGCACCGCTCATAACCCGTAACCGTCTCGCCGACAGCGGAGCGATCGCGGATACGTTGTAGAAAACTCGGGAAAGCGTCCGGGATGGTAGTTCCACCGGCAGGCCTAGCGCATTCCGGCCGGCCATCGCCACCACGTCTATGCCGTAGGCGGCCCGGGCCAATGCATGCACATCACCACCCAGCCGGCCGTTGACCTCGATGATGTGCGGGCCACCCGAAGTCAACTTCACCTCGGTATGAGTGAAGCCGGTGCGTACGCCGAGCGCGCCGAGCGCGGCGGAGACCAGCCGCTCTACGTCGGCCGTCGCCTGCGGAGACAGCATGGCAGGCCAGAAGTCGCCGACCTCCCGAAAATTGCTCAACTGGCGAAACTTGCCGGTGACCGCTAGATGCTGAGCCTCGCCCTGGTGGACCAGGCTCTCAACCGATACGTAATCCCCGTGCCGATGCTGGGAATCACCGGTCAGATACTGCTCGAGCAGCAGCCGCCGTTCAGCCGGTTCGGCACCCGGCTCGGACGGCAGCAGCAGCGCGCGGGCCAACTCGGTGAGCTGGTCGATGCCGGTCACCAAATAGGTGTTGCGGCTGCCGCTGCCCCGGACCGGTTTGAGGATCGCCGGAAAGCCGACCGACTCGATCAGTTGCTGGTCGAGCGCATCCACATTCTCCAGCAGCAGGAAGCGGATCGAGTCGACGCCACTGTCGCGCAGCGCGCAGCGCTGGGCGTACTTGTCGGTGAGGGGTCGGACCGTTTCCGGCGCGTGCCCCGGAAGCTGCAATCGAGTGGTCACCGCTGATATGGCCGGCAGCATCTTCTCGCTGAAGGTCAGCGCGCCGGCGATCGCCTCGGCCGCGGCAATCCGGTCCAGCTCCTCGGCCGTCAGCCGCCCTTCGCCAGCAGAGTCGGCAAAGCTGATCGTCTCGGCAAGCGCGCTAACCACTTGCCCCAACTGGTCCTGCTGGAACGCCTCCGGTACCAGGAACACCGGCTCGGCCAGTCCGCGCAGTCCCGCCACGATCTCCATCGGGCCGACCGCGCCGCCGTCATAGCCGACGAGCAGCTTCATCTGCTCAGGCGATCCCGTCGACCGGGACCGCCGATCCACTGGAGCGGCACTCGGAACGGCATCAGTCGAGCAATCCCCGCCCACGGCAGTGAACGGTCGCGGCCAGCACCAGCACCGGCGCCGCGCAGGCGATCAACCAGCCGCTGCTACCGAAGCCGGCCAGCGACCGGGCGAACAGCAGGCCGCCCACCGCACGGTGACCGCTGGTGCCGAGCGAGAATGCCGCCTGACTGGCCGCCTCCTGGCCGGGCCGGGACTTCCGGTAGGACACCTCCCAGTCGATGGCGGCGGCAATGATCTCCGAGCCGGTGAGCAGCAGCACGAACAGAACGGTCACCAGTATCGCGGCCGGCCGGGGCAGCAAGCCGGTCATTGCCATCAGCGCGAACCCTGCTATCAGCAGTCCACCGGCTAGCCGGCAACTTCTGGTGGTCGGCAGTCGTTGTAGCCGGCGGGCCAGCGGCACCTGGAACAGCACGACCAGGATAGTGTTGGCAACCAGCGCGAGGCTGATCATGACCAACGGAACCCGGTGCGATACAGCTATCCACACCGGCAGCCCGATTTCCAGGGCTTCCTCCGACAAGGCCAGCAGGCCCACCAGCGCTCCCGCGCCGAGCAGACCCGGGTGACTGAGGGCGCCACGCAACTCGATCGTGCCGGGCAGGTGCTGGAAGGCTCGGTCCGGCGGCAGCATGGCCATCGCCAGCGCCGCCAGCAGGAACGAGGCGGCATCGCCGAGCACCAACGCGACCAGGGCGGAGTTGCTGCCCGCCGCCAGTCCAAGCCCAGCCACCGCGGCGCCGGAACCGAAACCGGCGTTGAAGGTCGCCCGGTTCCGGGCGTTGAAGTGCGGTCGGATCGCCGGATCCAGCTGCCGGCCGACATAGGACCTGCGCAGCGGACCGAGCGACGCCTCGACGGTTGCCGCGACCGCAACCACCACGAAGAACAACACCACTGAGCGGACCAACGGGAAGGTGGCAATGGTGGCCCCGGTCACGAGGTTGAGGCCGATGATCAGCCGGCGGTGGCCGAGCCGGTCACCCAGCCGCCCCAATGGCAGCAGGCAAACCATCGCGCACAGGCCGCCGACCGTCAAGCCGGCGCCCACGGTAGGCAGGCTGAAGTGCGCGTAGCGCGCCCAGAACAGCACGGCAAGGGTCTTGAACAGCCCGCTGCCGAATGCATCGGTGCCGGTCATCGACAGGTAGACCACAACAAACCTGCGCGATAGCGGGGCCGGCTTGGTATCAGCGCTGGTCGGCGCGGTCAGCTGCCTCATCGGCCACCGGCTGCCAGCTCGGCCACCAGGCGAGCGCGGTCTGCCTTGCCGTTGCCGGTCAACGGCAAGTTATCAGCAAGTAGATACCGGGCCGGCCGCTGATAAGGCAGTAGCGCGTCGGCCCGCCGGCGCACCTCGGCAAGCACCTGCTCGGCGTCCACGCCCGCCTGTGGAACCAGGCAGGCGCCAAGCGCTGTGTCGAAATCGGTGCGCAGCGCCACCACCGCGAGGTCGGCTACCCCGGGCGCTTCGCGAAGGACGCATTCGACCTCACCGAGGTCGATCCGATAGCCGGACACCTTTACCTGATCATCCAACCGACCGAGGATCTCATAGCCTTGGCCCGGCCGATACACCGCCAGATCACCGGTGCGCAACACCGCGTCCTGACCGCTGCCACTAAACCGATCATCTCCGTGGATACCGAGGTAGCCGACCGCTCGGGGCTGACCGAGGACGACTAGTTCACCGACCACGGGCTCGGTCGACTCGGCCAGCGAGGAGGCCGGCTGGTCAGATTGGCCACGTTGTCCGGCCACCGGCCACACTTCGACCCGCCGCCCGCCGAGGGCTTCGCCAACCGGAACCGATCGCGCCTCCGGCACCGGATCCCAGTGCATCGGCAGGCGATATCCGGTCACCGCGATTACCCCTTCGGTGGGCCCGTAGTAGTTGATCAGCTCGATTTCCCGCCATCGACTGCGCTGAAACTGGCGCACCACCTCGATCGGCAGCGGTTCACCGCCGAAGGTGACGGTGCGCAGGGTGTCCGGCGGCTCGCGGTCCAGCACACCGGCGCCGGCCATGATCACCAAGTACCGGGCGGCTACGTGCGCCGAGCTGACCTGCCACTCACGCAGGAAATCCACCAGCCGGGCCGGCGGCAACGTCCCGATCGGCTTGGCCACCTGGCAGGCGCCGGCGAGTAGTCCGCTCCACAAATATTGCTGGGCGGCGTCGAAGCTTAGCTCATGGAACTGGCAGGACACCGTTTCCGGGCTGAGCCGTTCGAAGTCGATCAGCGCGGCACAATGGGCCAGCAGCGCGCCGCCGTCGACAACCACGCCCTTAGGCGTGCCGGTGGAACCGCTGGTGAAAATCACATAGCCAGGCTGGCCAACGCGGGACGTATCAGCCTTGGTCGGACTCGATAGCTCGCCCGGACGGGTCCACCGCGGTTCAGCCATCCGGACCCGGCACAGGCCGGTCAGCTTCACCTCCCGGTCGCTGATGATCTGCTGGGCGCCGGTCAGATCGGCGATCTGCTGGTTGCGGGCCTGCGGCGCACGGGCATTGATCGGCACGAACGACGTGCCGGCCAGCCAGCAGCCCCACATCGCGGCGATTCCGGCTCCGTCCGGGTGCATCGACAACAGCACGTGGTCGCCGGCGCGGCTACCCGCTTCGACGAGCGCCTCGGCCACTGCATAGGCATGCGCGGCCAGTTGCCGGTAGGTCCAGCGCCGGCCGGTTTCCACCACAGCTAGCCGCTCGGCGTGCTCGGTCGCGGTGCGCTGCAACGCCGCCAGCAGCGTGCTCATGACGTGGACGGCGCCGATGCTCGCCGATGCAGGAACCGTGCCACGGCACCGGGTGTGGCACAGTCGAACAGGTCGCTGATAGTGACGTCGACGCCGGCGTCGGCCGACAAGATGGCAGACAGTTCCAGCAGCCCAATCGAGTCCAGCCCGGCATCGTACAAATCGCCATCCCAGTCCAGCGTCGTGTCCTCTACCACGTCCCGGCAGCGTTGCAACACCAGATCGTCAAGAGACATCGACAGTTCCTCCCTGCGCGGTGGCCCGGCCGGCCGGGATCGGCGACGCGGCCCACGACCTCAGCCGACCGTCCATCCGGTCAGCCAGATCGTCCAGCGAGGTGGTGGGAATGAAGTCCTCCTTCGCCTCCAAGTTGACCTGTAACCGGTCGTCCTGGGTGTCCACCGCAATCATCAGCGCAGCATCCCAGAAGCCGGTGTCAATGCTGAGCTTGCGTAGTTGGCCGATCGGCTGCGCAGTCGCCGCCTGGGCCACCCGGCGGTTAGCGTCGGCCATCGCGTTGAACCCCACGTACGGACAGCTGGCGTGTTGGCCGAAGGCATCCGGGCGCGCGGTGGCCAACAGCCAGGTCCACGGCACCGGATGGCGATCGAGGGCGCGCGCCAACTGCCGGCCGAACGACTCGGGCGCGGCAATGGCGACCGGCACCTTGTTGACATACCAGCCCACCGCGGCTCGGGTCCTCCGGCGATACCGGAGCGCCATGGTGAGCAGGGTGGCTGCCGGCCCAGGGGCGAAGACGTCGGCTAGGCACTGCTGGGCTGCAGCGTGCACCAGCGCGGACGGGCCGAACGGGCCCAGCGTTCGGCGGGCGGCGGCCGCTAGCGGAGCGGCAGGGTAGCTCAGTTGGACGGATCGGCAGCGTAGGTGGTCGACTGAGTCGGGTACCGGGACCGGCAACGCTGGTAGCACCTGCGCGGCCAGGGCGGCCACCTCGTCGGCGGTGATAGCTGCGATCTGCGCACGCTCGTAGCCGGCCTGGTCCAGATAGCTCTCGCAGTCCAGGGGGTCCGGCTGGCCGCCGTCGCGCAGTTCGCGATAGATATCAGACAGCCGGCGGAACAGGCACTGGGTAGACCAGCCGTCGCTGACCAGATGTTCGGCAACGAGCACCATCACCGATCGGGTTTCCTCAAACTGAATAAGCCCCAACCGGGCCAGTGGCTCCTCGGCGAGCCGGAACGGGGTATCGACCCAGCGCTGGGCAAGCCGGTGCGACGCGGCTTCGTCAGCTGACGTGGCCAGTTGCAGGCCGGCGGGCTCGATCGGCTCGTCGGTCAGCCAGCGCCAACCCATCGGCCCCTTCTCGAAGCTGGTGAGCAGCACCGGGTAGTCGCGCTGTACGGCCCGCCATGCCGCGTCGAGCAGGCCTTCGTCCAGCCGTCCCTCGACCGCATAGGCAGCGACCGTGTGATGCCGCTTCGGTTCGCGGCCGTTCGCTCGGTCGTGATCATCCTTGAGCAAGCGGTGCAACTGGTTGAAGGTCGGCTCCATCGGATTAGCCGGTCCGCGCCGGTTGCCGAGAAAGCGGCTCGGCCGAGTAGCTAGCTAGCAGCGGATCGGCCGGATCGGTCAGCGGATCGGTCGCCAGATGCGCGCAGTCGTTGAGCACCAGGCACACCGGATCGGTGCTGGAGAAGACTAGGCAGGTCAGCGAGCCGCCGCGCGGCATGTACAACATGCTCCGCGGCAACTGCAGCGCCTGGCTCACGATCGAATTGAGCACGCCGCCGTGCGAGACGACGACCCGGATAGCGTCCGGTGCCGCGCCGTCCACCACTCGGTCCAGCGCGGAACGGCAGCGGTGGCGGAAGGCAGCATCCCCTTCGCCGTCCGGAAAGGCGTCCCACGATCTGCTGGTGCGGAATTCGGCGAAGGCCGGATCGCTGTCGCGAGCGAGGTCGTGGAAGTTGCGCCCCTCATAACTGCCATGATGGATTTCAGCAAGGTCTTCCATCACGATCGGTTCGCCACGCCTAGCGTCGGCCAGCTCGGCGGCGGTTTCAGCGGCCCGCCGGGACGGCGCACGGTATATCGCGTCGATGGATAGCGCCGATAGCCGGCGGGCGGCAGCCGCGGCTTGTTCCAGACCTGAGGCGCTCAGCGGCGGGTCGGCGACGCCATCGGCCAGCTGCCAGCGGCCGCGCGGTGCATCACCTACCTGCAGCAGCAACAACCTCATCGGCTTGTCCCGCGGGACATTAGCCGGTCCGTGCGTGTGAAACCCGAGGCGGTCGACTTTGCTGACCGCATCAGGCCCGCCCGCTCCGCAGGAACCGCTCGGCTTCAGCCGCCGAAACCAGCGTGTGCAGTTCGCTTCGGATCTCGTCCTCAGTCATCGCGACGAACTCCACTGAGCTGTAATCAGAATGGTCCACGTCGGTGACCACCTCCAGGCGGATGCCGTTGGGGTCGAAGAAGTTGATGGTGGTATGCCCGTCCGGCAAGCAGAAGGGGCCCAGGTAGGAGACGCCGGCAGCATCGAGCACCGAGGTCACCCGGTCGAATTCCGCCTTCGATGCATGGAAGGCGATGTGCTGTAGCGCCCCGACACAATCTCGGTTGGCGGCCTGAGTGCCCTTCGGATATTCGAAGATGCCCAGCAGCGTGTCGTTGCCGAGGCCAATGTTGTAATGACGGATTCCGGTGAACGGCGGCGCTCCTGGTGGCCGGCGGAAGTCGGATCGCTCAGTACGCTCGGCGAGTTCGACCAACTCGCCGGTTTCATCGGCGCCCGGCGGCGTGCGCATCGCATTGACGATGCGAAAGCCGAGCACGCCGACGTAGAACTGCAGGCTCGCTGCCATGTCATCGGTACCGATCGCGAGGTGGTCGATGCCACGCAGCGCCAAGGGCTTATCGTTCATAAATCCTCCAGGGAAGCCGCGATCGGCACGCTGCCGGCCACCACCGTGCGGATCATCCGGCGGTGGTCGTCGCGGTAATCGGGCACCGCATAGTGCTGCACCAGCCGGTTGTCCCAAATGAGCAGGTCACCCAGCGTCCAGGTGTGCCGGCAACCGATCTCCGGTGCGGCGGCGACCTCGTACAGGTGGCGCAGCAAAGGCTGCGACTCCGCCACCGTCATGCCTTCGAAGTGGCGGGTGAAACCGGCGTTGACATATAGCGCCGACACACCTGTCTCGTCATGGCGGCGGATTACCGGATGGCTGATGACCGAGATGTCACTCGAGCGACCGACCGCCGTCGCGAGTTCGTCTGAGGAATGCACCGCCCGCAGTGGCGCCAGCATGCGTCGCAGGGCGGGTGACATTCCCTGAAGTGCCAAAGCCTGGTTGGCAAACATCGTGTCGCCGCCAGCCGCCGGAATGATTTCCGACTGTAGCAGCGTGATAATGGGCGGGGTGGGTGAGAACGTCGCGTCGGCGTGCCAGAAATCGGTACGTCCGCGACTACGGCGTTCTTGGGAGTCGATCACGATGACTTCCGGATGATCCGGGTGGTGCGGCACCAGCGGATGCACCATCGGCTCGCCGAATAGTCGGGTGACTGCAACCAGGCCGGCCGGCGTGAGGAATTGCTGGCCCACCACCAGCATCCCGTAATCCCACAGGGCCTGATTGACCATACGTGCCGGATCCGATCCTGGCGTCAACTCGACCAGCCGCAAACCCTCGATGCGCGCACCGACCGCGCCTGCATACGGTCGGATCTGGAAGTTCTCCACGCTGCCGGTGGTCAGCACGGCGCGCTCAATTCCAGTACCTTCGCAAAATCCAGCAACTCGTCGGTGCAGAATGGCGCCCGGACCGCGAAATTCACCTGCTGGACGCCGATGACCACGTATTCAGCTACCTGATCGATCATTTCTTCAGCCGTTCCGCGCAAGATTCCGTGCGCAGTGTCGAAGGGCATGTGCTGATACCCGGCGGGAGTGTCAGCGAACTGGATTCCCAGATTCACGGTCCGCCCGATGGAAGCCGGATCGCGGCCCACTGCGGTGCAGTGCTCGTGCAGGATCGCCAGTTTCGCCTGATACTCGGCCGGCGACACGAACCCGAGGTTGAGCGCATCGGAATACTGTGCCACCAACCGAAGCGTGCGCCGCGGACCGCCGCCGCCGATAATGATCGGCAGTTTCCGCTGAACTGGCTTCGGGTCGCAGCGAGCGCCGGTGAACGTGTAATAGCGTCCTGCGAAGTCGGTGGTCTCCTCGGTGAGCAGCGAGCGGATGCAGCTGGCCGCCTCGGCCAGCCGGTCCAGCCGACGCCCCGGCGAGTCGAATGCCAGGCCGTAGGCCCGATGCTCCAACTCATGCCATCCGCAGCCCAGGCCGAGGGTGACCCGGCCACCGGAGATGTGATCGATAGTCGCGATGGCGTTGGCCAGTACTGCCGGATGTCGGTACCCGACGTTGTACACCAGCGCACCGCAGCGCACGTGCCGAGTGCTGGCGGCCAGCAATGCGTGCATCGCAACGGCCTCCAGGCACATCGACTTGCCAGATCGCTCCGCGCTGTAGAAGTGATCCCAGATCGAGATCCAGCCGTAGCCGGCCTGATCCAACGCGGTCCACAGGCCAGTCAGCTCGGCGACGGTGGTCTCCTGCAACCCGGTGTGTACGCCGAATAGGATTTGCTCTCCGAAGATCGACAACATCCCCCTCCCGAAGCGAATGCGCGATCAGGCAGCTGCTACCCAAGCGCGCAACAACACCCGCTCGCTGTCCGGCCGGAGCGCGGAGCGCCCGTGCAACCAACGACTGTTGTCCAGGATTAGGCACTCGTGCTGATGAATGTGGTCGACCAGCATGATCTCTGGTAACCGTCGGCCGAGCAACGCCAATGCCTGTTCGGCAGCCGCTGCGTCGCTGTCCGACCGGCGCAACCAGCGGCGTACCAGCTCGGCATTCCAGCGCACTCGGACCCGACCTTCCTCGACCGTGAGCGCTGGCAGGCACCCTTCGGCGGTCGGGAAGATCGGCCGAGCGAGCAGGCTCAACTCGTCTTCGGTGAGCAGATCTAGCAGCAGCGTGGCGTCGGCTAGATAGCTGGCCGGCAGCTCGGGACTGGCGTCGGTGCGCAGCAGCAGCATGTACTTCGGTGGTTGCGGTTGGTTGTAGCCGTCGGTGTGCAAGTCAAAGTCATCTTTAACGCTGGACAGGATCGTCTCGTCATAACGATCCAGCTCGCCGTCGCCGGCATTCTTTACCCGCACCTCATAGATCTGCGCGTCTCGCGATACCGGCTTGGCCTGATCGCCGTCTTGCAGGATCGGCAGGAAAATTTCGCCGAGCCGTTCGGCGAGCGGTCCGAGCTGGGTGGGATCTGTCATCCCGGTGAGCTTGACGGCTCCGCATGCCGCAAGCAGGTGGACGATGTCGTCCACTACCCCTTGGCGATATGGCAGGACCGCCAGGTACGCAGTCGTAGGGATCGCACTGTTCGCATGTGCCGCAGCGATCATCTCGCCTCCTACAGCAGAGGTAAGCGGACAATAACGATATATCTCTCTACCTGCAATAGGCACCCCGTAAGAAGGACGTTCTAGACAACTGAAGCTCGCTGTCGGCCGACGAGCAGCTACGTCTATGACGAGGACGGCGCGGCGATCTTGGACTTCACGTCCGGACAGATGAGCGCAGTGCTGGGGCACAGCCACCCAGAGATCGTCGCGGCGGTCAACGGTGCGGTCGCTTGGCTGGACCACCTGTTCAGCGGGATGCTGAGCCGGCCGGTGGTCGAGCTGGCCACCGCGCTGTCTGCGACACTGCCCGACCCACTGGCTCGTACCGGTCAGCATCGGCCTCGCGGTGCTGCTACTCGCGCTGGTGCCGATACTGTTGGTGAAACATCATCATTCGCGTTCGGCGTCTCGACCGGTGGCCGGCGCAGCTAATAGTTTGTGCCGTTCGGCATTGGGTGACGCGGTTCTGACCGAAATAGCGACGACGGTCGGCCAGGCTCGCGCGACCCGGTACGGTCCTCCGACGTACCCGGCTCCGAATGCGTTCCCTGCTGCCGCGGACACTGATCAGGCAGCGTGGTGCTGTTAACCACCGGTAGCGATTGCTTGCCCGGTTCGGCGCCCTCCTTGGCGATCTAACCTACTTTGAACTTAGCCGGGAGTGACCGCTGAAGGCCGGAGCGCCCATAGCTGTCGGTTGGTCTGGTTACGGTCGTGGCTCTGGACAACAGCACCGTCTCTGCAGCCATCGGGACCGTAGGCGTCGACCGCTTGACTTGAGTCGGTGAAGGCGGTGATCTGCCAGAACGGTCCTTGGTTGAGTATCTCGAGTATGGAGAGTTGCCAGAGAACCCGTGCATCAAGGTCGCCTCGGGCACCCATCCCCAAGTGCTTATTCGCGCCCATGAACTTCAACGGCTTATCCGTCGCGACATTGACGAAAACGAAGCCGGCTAGCCGATCGGCCGGCTGGAAGACGGTGCGGATCATCCACCGTTGGAAATCCGAGCCCGGGTCGTTGCTCATTAGGAAGGCCGCGGTCTCATCACCGGTCAGGGAGAAGCCAGTGCAACCTAGTAATTCGAGCGTGTACGGCATGGGCTCGGACATAGAGCACCTTCTTTCTGGGCAGCCTGATCGGCTCCGGCAACCTAACCTGCTTTGAGCGCGGCCGGCGGCGACGTGGGGCCGAAGATCGCCTTGAGCCACGTGCCACTAGCGAGACCCCAACGGTGGTCGGGCTGTCCAGGTTGGAGTGGCGCCGGTGAGGATGATCTGTTCGGCAACGTCGCGGAGCTTGACATGCAGATGTTGTGAGGCGACGCGCATCGTGTCAAAGGCCTGTTGTTCGGTGAGCTGATTAAGGGCCATGAGGATGCCGATGGCGGTGCCTACTCGCCGGTTACTCTCCAGCGCTTGCTTTAGGTGATGATTGTGCTGGGCGAGGGTAGCCGCTTCCAAGGCGATCGCGGCGTGGTCGGCCAGCACGCCACCGATGGTGATGAGCTTGTCGTCGAAGAAGTGCGGCCGGTCGGAATACAGCGCCAGCGCGCCGAACTGCTGCTCGCCCAGCTGGAGGGAGTAGGCGATTGCCGATCGGATCGGCAGATGTTTGTGCAGGAGCGCGGCGACGTAGCGCGGCCAACGCGTCTCATCCTGCACGTCCGGCGTATGGACGGTGGCACGGTGCGTTAAGGCATGGTGGACGATGCCCTCTTTGACGCCGGCGATGATCCTATCCAGTTCTTGGGCCAAGGACTGATCGGTTGCGCCCTTCAGGACAGTCTCCCCGCGCGGCGATAGCTGCCACACTGCGGCGACCCGGCAACCGGTCAACTGGGTGGCGAGCTTCATTAGCCGCTCAGTGGTCTGCCCCAGCCCATCTTGCTCGGCCAGCTCGCGCGCCACGTGGGCGAACACTCTGAAAGCATCCAGCGCATCGTCGGACACCATGTTTGGTCCTAACGCGAACTTGGCCTTGCTCTAGACCCGCCGACAAGTATGCCACGCCGTGAAAACGACATGTGCCGTGTCGACTGATCTATCTGCAGGACGTATTAAGACCGACCGTAGACGCACGGCCCAATCGCCACCCATTCACAGTTGCCGTGTGAAGCCCAGACGCCTACCGGTTCAGCCGTTCATCCTCCGAGCGCACATCTACCCTCCCGGCATAGCGCGAATACCGCCGCCAGCGCACTGTATCGGCGCGCCCCCGAGCGGCAGCAATAAGAAGTACCTCATATGTCGTCTGGCTTATGGCAGTCCTTCGTGCGCTCCGCCCCTCGGTTGACTGCGCCGACGACACCGGGCGTGGGGGTTCGGTGCAGCCAAAGTCGCCCATGCCACGGCTAACGCCATGTCGGAAGAGGCCCGAACAGCATTCGAGGGGCGCCAGCTTGCGCGTGGTCTGGGCTGGCTTGTCGGACGATGTAGAGCCGTCGATACGCAGTTTGCCGGCCTCGTGTAGCGGCTGCCATTCCGGCGGTAAGTAGCGACCCGGTTCGATCAGGTCTCCGACCGCGAACTCCCGATCACCAAGGCGCAGTCACACTAGGCCGTCGCGGCGGTGCTCCCGCCAGGCTGCGACCAGATCACCGTAGCCGGCCAGCGCTGCCCCGGCGCGCCTCGATCGGAGCTGCTCCAGGCTCACAGTTCGTCGTAGGCGACCCAGAGGTGATCGTTGCTGGGTCCGTGCACACCGAGCACACCGAGCAGCGAGCCAAGGTCTGTGAAGGCCCGGCCGGCGGCGGCGAGAGTCTGGGTAGCCAGCTCGGCGGTCAACAGCGGACGGTTGGCTCGGCCCCGATCCTCTCGCGCGGGGTGTCGCGGGACGCTGGCCTCGTCCAGGTCCCGTCGCAGGATGCTCATCGTCTTCGGCCCGGTCCTTGTCGCAGATCAGCTTCGGGGCTCGATCCAGCGCTGCACCCAGCCGCGGCTCATTCCCGACTGGACGTCGGTGTGGCGGTGGGCGAAGAAGATCCATGCCTCGCAGGCTGCCTGGACCAACCCATGACCTCAGGTAGAGCGGTCGAACGATCGGTACAGCGAATCCAGCCGAATACGGAACACCCGTTCCATTACGGCAACGCGCAGATCCGATAACCACCTTCTGTCAGGTATGGGGCAAAGGCTGTAGATCGAACGATAGTCTTAGAGTTACTGCGGGGTGCAAATCGGCACGCGCTGATCGGTCGGTGGCGGCGGGTTCGGAGGAGCCGCGCTCTATCCCGGCGAACCCGGCGAACCCATCACCACTGCCAGGCCGATCCGGGCGGCGACGCGATAACCCGCGCGCCCGGCCCTTGTTCCTGCTGACCGCTTCGCTGGCAGTTAGCAGGCGGGGCGAACGCAGCCGGAGCTGGAATAGACGTAGGCGGTGGCGCTGATGGTCCGGCTGACCCCTGACTGGGTCAGCTGCAGGGCGACGTCGATGTTCCGTTTCTGGTAGGTGCTCGGCTGGACATCGAGTGTGCAGGTGGTTGACGTTGTGGTGCATCCGCTGACGATGCTGTTGTAACCGGTGCCGGAAATGCTGATCGTCCACCTGTAGGAATAAGTTCCGGACAGACCCTGCGGTGAGAAGGTGATGTCTGCGTCGCCGTAGCCGCAGGTGTTGGCGGTCCAGGTGCCTCCATTCCAGGCACAGCCGAGCACCTCGCTGCCGAAGGCGTTCGCGGCGGGGCTTCCGGCGAGGAGGAAGACTAGAGCCAGCACTGGGGTGAGTATCAGGGTCCAGAATCTGCGTATCTCGGCTCTATTTAGCGTAATTGGGTTGATGGTCCGGAAAGTATCGGCTGATTCATGGAGCTGGTCAATGGGGTCTGGAAGCAAAATTACTCGTTTCAGAGGTACGAGCAGCCCGTTCCCGCTGGTGAGGCAGAGCGGCGTGGTGCTGGCGTTGGCGCAGGTATCGAGATGAACGCCCAAGAACCGCTGAAGCCCAGTATCTCCGGGCTAAATGAACGGCCTGTCACCCGACTTTCCAGCTACTTCGGCTGATCCTTGACACTTGTTTGCCAAACCGCATAACGCCGATTGCGCGGTGCCGCGGCAGGTGGCCCGTACCGCGGCACCGCTCCGTTCGGGCCAGGGCGATCGAAATCAGCTGGAGCACGGGAACTGGGCGGTGGGATTGCTCGTCACCTGGTTGCCGGCGCTGTCCGTGACCACCACCTCTACCTGATACACCCCGGTTATGCATCTGCCGTGGGCCTCGTACGCCTCCTTGTCCGTGAAGTAGGTGTGCGACCCGTACCAATTCACCGTGTACGGCGCCGTGCCGCCTTGGTAGGTCACGTAGCAGTCGAACGTTTGAGGGGCGTCCGATTGGCAGCCGAAGTAGATGATGGCCAGCGAGGTTGCCATCGCCGGCGGGCCGATAGGGACCATGCTGATCGCCGCCGCGCCCACGAGCGCAGCTGCGATGCGTCCTGCGCGCATCGTGTTCTCCTTCCGAGGTCATGGTCGATGCCAGGCAAAGCATCAGTGGGCGAAACGGTAGGCCTGGATCTCACACCGTGAAATAGACGGTTCGTCCAAAAGCCAGTTAGAAGGTCAAATAGGTTAAAATTGGCTCAGTGCGCGGGGCGTACGAACCGCACGACCTGCCCTCCGGGACGGCGAACTCTCCCAACCGGATGCGGCCGCGCGACGTGAGCTCGGCGACCAGGGACGATCTCGCGGTCCGGCTGGAGACTTACTGACGAGGTGTCGCTAAGGCACGTATGCGATCGCAAGCGCGGCTCGGATGTCGGTAGGTTCGAGTGTCACTGTCTCGTGCACGATGTCGGCCTCGGGCCATTCGAGCCGGAGGACGAGCGGCCCGTCGTTGGCTTGGAGGTCGACTGGGAACCAGAGGGTGAAGACGCGTGCGTCAACGCCCTCGTCTTGACCGCGGCTCCCGTTGACGAGGTTGGCGGCAACCCGACGTGACTCCTCCCCCGGAGCTGATTCGACCCAGACCTGGAGCTGAGTGGGCTCGTCCGCTGACATTGCCTCGAAGGAGTATCTGGCATCGACGAGTGCGGGCTCGCGTGTCGAGGTCCTCAAGAGCACCAGCACGCCGGACGGGAGCACCTGAAAGGCAGTGAGGGAGAGCGCTGCCTGCGGCGTCTGCCGCACCAGATACGGAGCGGCAGCTATCGGCCCCGGAATCTGGCCGAAGGGTGGGTATTGGCGTTCCATGGCTCCTCGCGCTCGTATGCAGGCAGCCTATCGACGGTGCAAGGCACCTAATACACGCAGGTGTTCACCAGCCGGGCGGCAGGTGGCATCGACGGTCTTGGCGCCATCGGCGACGATTTCGGTCATGCCCGTCCAGTAGGTACGACCGGAACCCAACCCTCCACGGACCAATAAAGGCGCAAGCACCCGATGACCGGTCTCACAAGTTCCCCGGCCTTGACGGCAGGATCCCGCTGCAGGACCTCTTCGGCACGCTGAGCAGCGGGCCAGATCCCCACCCTCGCGCCGGGCCCAGTGGCGGCCCATCCGCGGTAGCTGCCGGAGACTGTCTCCTCGTGCCAGTTCACGGCAGGTCGACGAGGCCCAAGGTCGCGATCGATCTGGCCCATGCTCGACCGCAAGACCTTAATGCCCGTTTAATATCCTTTTGCTCACAGCTGTTGCCATCGCCCCGAATCCGGCTCATAGTGATCGAACCTGGCCTAGGGGTCCTTAGGCTGTATAACGACGGTAGGTGATGTCGGCATGAGAGGCATAGGCAAGGCACGAAGAGCCGGGTACGCAGTCGCCGCACTGGGCTGCGCTCTCGCAACCACAGTCATAGCGGCACCTGCCGCGAACGCGTCAGCGGGCGCGTATTGCGGCACCTACGGCAATGGCTACACCAACACGACCGAATTCATCAAGCAGCCGCCCGGATGCTACGACTTCAACCTCACCTGGACGAAGTGGACCGGCCATTACCGGGGTCATCTATGGACCTCCAGCCACGGATGGCAGGCCTGCGGTACCACGGTCTACCACCTGGGCGGCCAGACCTACCTCCAGGTGCTGTGCAGCAACGTGATCACCGGCACCCCGATGTATGTCGAGCGAACCGACGCCGAGACCGTAGGCTGGAACATTCACGTCAACTACTGACGATCTCATGCAACCCGTCGGGATCCAGCAGATCATAAAGTTGCCGGCTGGGGTCCGGAACCGCTCCAGCGGACGCTGCGGGACCACCTGTTAACACCAGCGCTCGGCATTCATTCCAGGTCGCCCGCGTACTCCCCTTGCGGGGGTCGTAAGCTGCCGGCGCCGGCTGGTCAGCTGTATGTCGGTGGATACCACGCTGCATGCTGGCGTGCAGCCGCGGCACTCACCCCGTCTGACCTGGTCCTGATCATCTCGGCGCTGTACGGGCTGCTCCCCTCGATCGGGTGATCGCCCGGCGTAGAGCGAGCGCCCATACCCATCCGAGCCAACCGAGACCCCATCCAGATTGAGCAGCTCACGGTCGGCAGCACCAGGGCGCGGAACCTGGAGGTTGTGCAGCGCTACTCGACATGATCTGACCGGGCTTGGTCTGGATCGGTTGGTCGCAACGCTAGCGGCCGGGGTTCGTCATGGCGCTCGGATGTTCGGAGCCGGCCACCACGCTTCAAACTTGAGCAGCGCCTGGATGCAAATCTCACGACGGTCGGGAAGGCTGAGTGGCGTGCTGGTTCTGCTGACAGGTGGGGCGGGGTTCATCGGCCGGCATGTGCTGGCCGTGTTGCGGAGCGCTGGGCGTGAGGTGCGAGTGCTGGACTCGCTGCGAGCGGATGTGCATGGCAAGCACGCGGCGGTGTCCAGTGAGCTGATTCGCGGCGACGTGCGGGAGGCTTCGGTCGTGGCGGCGGCGCTGGACGGTGTGGATGTGGTGTGTCATCTGGCGGCCAAGGTCGGGCTGGGTGTGAGCGTGCAGGACTTGCCGGATTACGCGTCCTCGAACGACTACGGCACGGCGGTGCTGCTGGCTGAGATGGCGCGGGCCGGGGTGCAGCGCTTGGTGTTGGCCAGTTCGATGGTGGTCTACGGCGAGGGGTTGGGCCAGTGTCGCATTCACGGCCCGGTGCGGCCGGGACCGCGGCGGGCGGAGGATCTCAAGGCGGGCCGTTTCGAGCCCCCGTGCCCGCGTTGCGGTCGACCCCTGGAGCCGACGCTGGTAGCGGAGGACGCGCCAGTGGACCCTCGGAACGGGTACGCGGCGAGCAAACTCGCGCAAGAGCACCTGGCGGGGTCGTGGGCACGCGCGACCGGCGGTGCTGCCCTGACGCTGCGGTATCACAACGTGTACGGGCCGGGGATGCCGCGGGACACGCCGTATGCGGGGGTGGCGGCGATCTTCGGTTCGGTGTTGCGGGCCGGGCGTGCGCCGCGGGTGTTCGAGGATGGTAGGCAGCGTCGGGACTTCGTGCATGTGCGGGACGTGGCGGCCGCGACGTCGGCGGCGGTTGAGCGCAGCGGCGCGTCAATGCAGGGCACGGCGCGGGCTTACAACATCGGTTCGGGGACACCGCGCACGGTGGGTGAGTTGGCTAGTGCGTTGAGCGCCGCGCTCGGGGGTCCGCCTCCGGTGGTGACGGGGCAGTTCCGGCTGGGGGACGTTCGGCATGTCACCGCGGACTCCGCGCGGGCACGGGCCGAGCTGGGATGGCTGCCGGCGGTCGATTTCGAGGCCGGGATCGCCGAACTGGTGCGGGACTGAGGTGCGTTCAGGCGGGCAGTTGAAGGTGAAACTCGCAGCCGCCGGGCACGTTGCGGACGTCCACGGTGCCCGCGTGGGCGCTGATGATGCCGCGGGTGATGGCGAGCCCGAGCCCGGCGCCGCCGGGTTGACCGGGATTGGGTGTGCGTGCCGATTCGAGCCGGTAGCCGACGTCGAACACACGCGGCATCGCCGCCTGGGGGATGCCGCCGCACTGGTCGCGCACGAGAACGACGGCGTGCCCGTCCTCGATGCGCAGATGGACGTCGACTCCTCCTCGGCGGGAGGTGTGTTGGATGGCGTTGGCGACCAGGTTGGTGAGCGCGCGGTTGAGTTCGGCGGCGTTTCCGGTGACGGTGGCCTGCCCGTCGCTGTGGCCGCGTAGCTCGACCTCCGCCGCGCGGGCCAGCGGTTCGAGGGCGGCCAGGCAGTCGGAGACCAGGTCGTCCAGCGATATTCGTTCGGTTTCGATGGCGAAACCACGTGCCTGGATGCGGGACAGGTCGAACAGGTCCTCGACCATGCCGGTCAGCCGATCCACTTGGGCGTGGATTTGTTTGTAGTACAGCTCGGGTTGTTCGACGACGCCGTCCTCGAGTGCCTCGGACATGGCGCGCAGCCCGGCCAGTGGGGTGCGCAGGTCGTGGCTGACCCAGGCGATCAGTTCTCGGCGCGAGCGTTCCAGCGCGCGTTCGCGTTCGCGCGATTCGGCGAGCCGCTGTGCGGTGCTGGCGAGTTCGGCGTGCAAATGGTCGACCTGCCCCGTCAGTCGCGGGTGGTCGGTGTCGGGCAGTCGTCCCTGACCGATGGCGGTGATCGCCTCGCCCAAGGCGCGGTTGTCGCGGGTAAGCCGGCGGGCGGCGACGACGGCGCTGACCGCGGCGGCCAGACCGGCCACAACCGACACGCTGACCACGGCCGCGAGCTGGTTGGTCGAGATGAACATGGCGCGCACGTTGCCGACAACGGCGGCGACCGAGGCGAGGGTGCCGGTGAGCACGACCGAGGCCAGCAGCCCGATCAGCGACCGGCGGTGCAGCGGCAGCGTCATTAGCCAGGCGAGCACGGCACCGGCGGCCGCCCAGCCCAGCGCGGTGAGCACGATCGAGGAAACGTTCACCTGGCCGCCGCAACGGCTCGCGCGGTATGCGAGGGGGCCTCGAGACGGTATCCGATGCCCCACACGGTCTGGATCAGCGTCGGCCGGGTCGGGTCGTCCTCGACCTTCTCGCGCAGTCTTCGCACGTGCACCGTGACGGTGGACTGATCGCCGAACGTCCAGCCCCAGACCTCGCGCATCAGCTCCTCGCGGCGAAACGCCCGGCCCGGGTTGGCCATCAGAAAGGCGAGCAGGTCAAGCTCGCGCACGGTCAGCGCGAGTTCGTGACCGTCGCGGGTTGCGCGCCGGGCCGCAGGATCGACCCTGACCGGCCCGGCGACTAGGACGGGGCGGGCTGCGAGCTCGGGGCGGGTGCGCCGCAGCACGGCATCGACGCGCAGCACCAGCTCGCGCGGTGAGAACGGTTTGGCCAGGTAGTCATCGGCGCCGACTTCGAGCCCTGCGATGCGGTCTTCGGCCTCGTCCAGCGCGGTCAGCATCAGTACCGGCATCTCGGGGTGAGACGCGCGCACTCGCCGGCACACTTCCAGCCCGTCGATGCCGGGCAGCATCAGGTCGAGCACGATCAGCGCTGGCACATCGGCCTGGACCGCCGCCAGGGCCGCCGGCCCGTCGACGACGTGCTTGCCGCTGTGTCCGGCGCGCTCAAGGTAGCCGAGGATCACTTCGGCGAGCGTCGGGTCGTCATCGACGACCAGCACGTGTGTCATGGTGAGCCCGAGTGTAGGTAGCCGCCGGGGTCGGCGGTTCCGGCGGCAGCATAGTTCACCGGTTCGTAAGGGTCGTAGCGGCCAATCCGGCTCTAGCGTCGGCAGGCGTGATCGACATCGTGCTGCCGTGCCTGGACGAGGCGGCCGCGCTGCCCTGGGTGCTGGCGCGGATCCCGTCCGAAGCGCGGGCGCTGGTCGTCGACAACGGCTCTCGTGACGGCTCGGCCGCTCTCGCGGCGGCGCTCGGCGCGACGGTCGTGTCCTGCGATCGCCGCGGCTATGGCGCCGCCTGCCACGCCGGGCTGCTGGCCGCCGAGGCCGAGCTGGTCGCGTTCTGCGACTGCGATGCCACCATCGACCCGAGGCAGATCGCCCGCCTGGCCAAACCCGTGCGCGCGGGCACCGTGGATCTCGTAGTGGCCCGCCGGATCCCGGCCGGCCGGCCCGGATGGCCCCTGCATGCCCGACTGGCCAACCGCGAGCTGGCCCGGCGGGTCCGCCGCCGCACCGGCTTCGCGCTGGAAGATGTCGGTCCGGTGCGGGTCGCCCGCCGCGCCGCGCTGCTGCAGTTGCCGATCCGCGACCGGCGCAGCGGCTACCCCGTCGAGACGGTGCTCCGCGCGGCCGAGGCCGGCTGGCGGGTCGCGCAGCACGACGTGCCCTATCTGCCGCGGACCGGTCGGTCCAAGGTCACCGGGACGGTCCGCGGCACGCTCACCGCGGTACGCGACATGCGGGCGGTGCTCGCGCAGTGATCGACACACTGCTCCTTCTCGCGAAGGAGCCGATCCCCGGCCGGGTCAAGACCCGGCTGGTCCCGCCGCTGCGCTTCGAGCAGGCCGCTGACCTCGCGCTGGCGGCCCTCGCCGACACGCTGCGGGTCGCCTCCATGGTTCCGGCCCGGCGACGGGTGCTGGTGCTCGACGGTGCCGCTGGGGCGTGGCTGCCAGCGGGCTGGCGGTGCGCCGCGCAGCGCGGCGGCGGTCTGGATGCTCGGCTGGCCGCCGCGTTCAGCCACACGAGCCACGGCCCGACCCTGCTGATCGGAATGGACACGCCGCAACTGCGCGCCTCCCAGCTGACGGCGTTCGACCCGCGGCGCTACGACGCCTGCCTCGGCCCGGCCGCGGACGGTGGCTACTGGGCGATCGGATTCGGCGATCCACGGCACGCGGCAGAGGCCATCCCCGGTGTCCCGATGTCCACCGCCTGCACCGGTGCCATGCAGTTGCAGCGGATGTGCGCTCTCGGGCTGCGCGTGCAATTGCTCGACACCCTCGAGGATGTCGACACCGCCGACGCCGCGGCGCGGGTCGCCGCCGAAGCGCCGGACAGTGCGTTTGGCCGCGCCGTCCGGGCGCTAGCAGTCGAGACCGTGCCGCAGGCCGTCTCGTGAAGGCCGGGCTGCTCGAACCCTACGAGCGCGCCCTGCGCGCGGCCCGCCCGCTCGGCCTGATCGACATGCGTGGGCGGGTGCAGTCCTTGGATGTACCCCGATGGCTCGGCCCCCTTGACGCGGCCGATCACAGCGTGCTCGATCGTTGCCACGGGCCGGTGCTCGACCTGGGTTGCGGACCCGGTCGGTTCGTGCGTGCACTGGCCGGCCGAGGAGTCGCGGTGCTGGGCATCGACCTGGCGCACACCGCGGTCGGGCTCACCGCGCGCCGCGGCGGGGCCGCCCTACAGCGCGACATGTTCGCCCCGCTGCCAGGCGAAGGACGCTGGCCGACGGTGCTGCTGATAGACGGCAACGTCGGCATCGGCGGGGACCTGGGCCGGCTGCTGACCAGGGTCACCCGTCTGCTCGCCCCCGGTGGCCAGCTGCTCGTCGAGGTCGAGCCGCAGGATCGCGACGAGAGCCTGACAGTGCGCTTTCACCATCGCGGCACCCCCGTCGGCGGAAGCTTCCGGTGGGCCCGCGTGGGTCTGCCGGCGCTACGCGCCCGGTCCACGGCGCTCGGACTGCGCGTGGCCGACAGCTGGCAGGCGGGTGGGCGAGTGTTCGCGCAGCTGCAGCCGCGATGACCGATCCGACCCGGCCCACGGAACCGGTCTACGGCTGGCCCGCACGGTTCTGGCGGTCGCTGGAACAGCACCGCCCGCCGGGCTGGCAACGGATCAACCGCTGGCGCAGCCCGCTGCGCGGGCCGTGGCTGACTGCGATCCTCGGTGCAGTCCTGCTCGCCGGGCTGCCCCTAGTGATCATCACCGGGCTGCTGTCCTACCTCGCCTACGGGCCCCGGCTGGGACAGGCCATCCCCGCCGACCCCGGCTGGCTGCACCTGCCCTACTTCGACTGGCCCACCCGTCCGGTATGGCTATACCAGCTCAACCAGGGCGTGCACGTGGACCTCGGGCTGGTGCTGATCCCGGTCGTACTGGCCAAGCTATGGTCGGTGCTGCCGAAACTATTCGTCTGGCCGCCGGCCCGCTCGCTCGCGCAGGTATTCGAGCGGCTCTCGCTGCTGCTGCTTGTCGGCGGCGTCCTGTTCGAGTTCGCCACCGGGGTACTCAACATCCAGTACGACTACGTGTTCGGATTCAGCTTCTACACCGCCCACTACTACGGCGCGTGGGTCTTCACCGGCGCGCTGGCTGTGCACGTCGCGCTGAAGCTGCCCCGGATGCTGAGCGCGTTGCGTTCGCGATCACTACGCAGTGTGCTGCAGACCTCCCGCGCCGACACCATCGCCGAGCCACCCGACCAGGACGGCCTGGTCGCCGCGCACCCCGCGCTGGCCACGATCAGCCGGCGCGGCGCGCTCGGCCTGGTCGGGGGTGGTGCGGCGCTGCTCGCCGTGCTCTCCGTCGGCCAGAGCTCCGGCGGTCCCGCCCGCCGGCTGGCACTGCTGCTGCCCCGCGGCCGTTCGGATGGGACCGGGCCGAACGCATTTCAGGTCAACAAGACCGCCCATGCCGCGGGAATCCGGGCCGCCGACGTCGGCCCGGCATGGCGGCTCACGCTGTCCGGCGGGCCCGGACCGGTGGTTCTCGACCGCGCGGGCTTGTCCGAGCTGCCCCAGCACAGCGCCAACTTGCCGATCGCCTGCGTCGAAGGCTGGGCCACCACCCAGACCTGGACCGGTGTCCGGCTGCGGGATCTGGCCCGACTGGCCGGCGTGCCTCGCCCCCAATCGGCCTACGTCGGATCGGCGCAACAAGGCGGGTCGTTCGGCGCCGCGGCCCTGCAGGGCAATCAGGTCCTCGATCCGGACGCGCTGCTCGCGACGCGGGTCAACGGCGCCGAGCTGTCACTTGATCACGGCTATCCGGCGCGGGTCATCGTGCCGGCGCTACCTGGGGTCCATAACACGAAGTGGGTCACCTCGATCGAGTTCCGCAGCACCGGCCATGCGTGATCTGCTGGCCGCGGCGCGGCGCTGCTACGGCGCCCAGCCCCTGCACCTGATCAGCCTGCTGGCCTGCTTCGCCCTGACCGGCTACGTCGTCGAACAGTTGGCCGGCAACCCATCGCTTCCCCGCGTCCTGGCCTGGTTCGGCGGGGCGATCGTCGCCCATGACCTGATCGCCTTCCCGATCTACGCTCTCGCCGACCGCGCTGCAGCCCGGACGCCCCGACGGCGCGGCAGCAGGTGCCCGCACTACGTCAACTACTTGCGTGTGCCTGCGGCGGGCAGCGCACTGCTGCTGGTCGTCTACCTGCCCGGCATCATCCGCCAAGGCGGGCACGCTTACCACGCTGCCACCGGCCAGAGTCAGCAGCCGTTCCTGGTCCGCTGGCTGCTGCTCACCGCCGTCCTGTTCGCCGCGAGCGCACTGGCCTACGCGATCGGCTGCGCAGCCGGCCGGCGGGCACGCCGCGTCCACACGCGATGACCGCTCGGCCCAGCCAGGTTTCGCCCGCGGAGCGGGCAGAGCCGGTGCCGCGCCTCGCTACCGACGCGGGCGGCGCCCACGCCCGCGCGCGCCAAGCGGGGGCCGTGGTGATCGCAGCGGGACTGGTGGCCGCCTCGGCGCTGTGGGCGCGACATGTCAACGTCCACCTCGGCGAGGCCGCGCCGCTACTCGGCAGCCTGCGACCGCGCTTCTCGCCACTCACGCTGCCGGCGCTCGCCGTCGCTGCCATGGCAGTGTGCACGGCGCCCGCGTTGGCGTGTCGGCTGGCTTGGCGGCAGTTGATGCCCGCGACCTGGCTGATGGCGTTCGGGTGGGCCCTCGCGCTAGCCGGGGCGGACGGTTCAGCCGGGATCGTCGGGCCGCTGCGCACCCCGGACGAGTACCTGCCCGACCTCGCACATGTCCATGGCCTCACCGCCTACATCTCCGGCTTCACCGCGCATGTCCACGACCCGTCCGCCGGGCAGTTCCTCTGGTCCGTGCACGTCGCCGGCGGACCGCCGGGCACCCTGCTCCTCTTCGCGCTGCTCGCCCGCGCCGACGTCGCGGGCCCGGTCTGGGCATCGCTGCTCGTGATCGCGGTCGGCGCCGCCGCCGTCCCGGCGGGGCTACTCACCGCCCGGCAGCTCGCCGGTGAGGAGACCGCGCGGCGCGCGGCGCCGTTCCTCGCCTTCGCGCCCAGCGCTGTCTGGGTCGCCACCAGCGCCGACGCGCTGTTTCTCGGCTTCTCCGCCTGGGGCATCGCCCTGCTGGCCGTCGCCGCCGATCGTCGCTCTGCAGCCACTCGCGCCGATCTGCTCGCGCTGCTCGGCGGACTGCTGCTCGGCGCCGCCCTCTACTGCTCCTACGGCATCGCCCCGCTCGGCCTTGTCGCGGTCGCCGTGGTGCTCAGCCGCCGCCGGGTCCGGCCGCTGCTGCTCGGCGCTACGGGAGTCGCGGCCGTCGCCGCCGGTTTCGCAGCGCTCGGCTTCTGGTGGTGGAGCGGGCTCACCGCGACCCGGATCCGCTACGCCGAAGGCATCGCCTCGTCCCGACCGTACGGCTACTTCCTGCTCGCCGACCTCGCCGCGTTCGCGCTCGCTGTCGGCCCAGCCGCGCTCGCCGGCCTGGCCAGGCTGCCCCGCGGATCACGGCTGTGGTGGCCCGTCGGCGCAACGCTGCTCGCGATCGCCGCAGCAGACCTGTCCGGACTGTCTAAAGGCGAGGTGGAACGCATCTGGCTACCGTTCACCACCTGGCTGCTGCTCACCACCCCAGCACTACACCTCCGCAAAACCCATCGCGGCTGGCTCACCGCCCAGATTGCGCTCGGGCTGCTGCTCCAGACCAGTCTCGTCAGCAACTGGTGAACTGCCCTCAATGGGCGCTGCCTCGGGACTGTCTGATTCCTGACACGCCCGCTGTCTCGCTTGGCTGGCAGCAAGGCGACACGGGCCTGCAAGCGGATCGGCAAAGGCAACTGTCCCGCTCGGGGCTCGCTATGATCCCCATTCGTCCGCAGTAGAGGAGGAATCATGTCCCAGGACAACGTTCGCACCGTTCAAGACATCCATGAAGCAGGGGCGCACGGCAAGCACAGCCGGGCGCATTACGCCGCGCTCGTCGACAAGTACTTCGAGTATGCGCACAGCAACCGGCTGGAGGAGGTCGTCGCGATGTTCACCGACGACGCCTTCGCCACCTTCGTGGTCGCGCCGGAGCCCTTCTACGGCAAGGAGGCCATCCGCGGCTTCTACGCCCAGCTCTTCCAGGACTTCCCGCACATCGAGCCCGAGATCCTCGCGGTCGTGATCGAGGACAACCGCGCGGTCACCGAGCAGCGGATGACCATCGTCAGGCCCGACGGCACCCGCGTGGTCATGCCCTTCAATACGAATCACTTCGAATTCGAGGGCGATCTCATCAAGACCCTGCGCGTGATGGGCAGCCCCGCCTGATCCTCCAGATGAGCTAAGGGGAATCGATCAGCAGGCCGGCACTGGTGTTACCGAGTACTACTGCCTGCGCTTCTGCCGTTGCGCCCTAGTCAGACTCGACGGCGCGGAGCACGTCGAGCTTCGCCGCCCGTCTGCTCGGAGGCACGCCGCGACCATGCCCAGCGTCCGGGAGAACCCGGCACATCTGGAGCTGCTGGAGCAGACTCCAGTGATCGACGGACTACCCGGCCGAACGATGACCAGCTCACCACGGAGCTGGCCACCGCTCGCTACGACTTCGACCGCCACATCGCCGAAGCCCGGACCGCCCTGGACGGCTGATCCTCGCTGACAGCAGGCCCCGGCGGCTGGCTGGTGGCGTTCTCCACTGCTACCCCATCGACGGCACAGCCGCCCGGCTGCGCTTCCATGGTTTCGTCTAAAGTAGGAAATCCTCAGCGGCGCTTTGGAGGCCGTATTTGATGGCCGCTCCCAAGCTCCACCAGAATATGTAGATCAATATTTGCCTTTGTGCGCCTTGTAAATCGCCTGCAACTAACAGCTTTATAAGCTCCCCTATGTTGTCCCCCGCATCGGTGGCATCCGTGGCGGTGTCGACGCAGTCGGCTATCGATTTTAGGATGTAGATATTGCTTTTCAGAGGCCGAAGGTCTATTCCGAGCGCGCATGCAAGCACGATGTACTGAGCTCCAACGCTGTCACCTGATGGATCGCTCGAGCCGATGGGGTCGTTGTTGGCGTAGGCGTATCGGTTGTAGCCGACCGGTTCGGTGTTCGTGGGCGGTGTCGGTAACGCCGCCTCGTCCGGCGTGGGACAGAGTTGTGAACTGCGGTGCTAGGCCAGGTGCACCCCGACGTCCAGTAGGGTCAGCGCACCATTGGAGAGCATCAGCCGGTCGTTGGCGTAGTTCAGCGAGGCTGAGCGAAGATCCCGCAACGCTCGCTCCAGCCGCAGCGGTGAACAGGTCAGGTATCCGTGCCGGAGCCCGGCCAACTCCACCATCTGATCGACCGCTCGGTAGCAGGCCTGGGACGCGGTCATCTTCAACGCGTTGATCAGCAGCTGCATCGGGGGGGCGGTCGGGTCGGACGTCGTGCGGAGCGTCGCAACCGTGTGGCGAAGCAGCGCATGCACGGTTTCCAGCTCGGTCCGGATCTCGGCTAGCCGGCACAGTAACAGCTCCGAGCCGGGATCGAACTGGCTGCGCTGGGCAGGCGCGCGCACGTGCGCCAGCAACCGGCTGTAGGCACCAACGGCGGTACCGAGCCAGGCAGCCGACCAACCGATGTGCGCCAGCGGCGCGAACCAGGCGGCTGCGATATTCCGGAAACCGCCCGCGGTTCCAATCACCTGCTCCGCCGGCACGGTACCGCGCAGTCGCATCGGTACGCTCTCGGTCGCTCGCATGCCCAACGGGCTCCAGCCACCGAGCACCTCGATGCTCAGCTGGTCACGGGTCGCATAGACCAGATCGACCTGAGCCGGCGAGGTTGCCCCGGGCGTGCCCATCGTCACCAGAAAGGCATCAGCGTGGCATCCGCCGGTGACGATGGGTGCCTGCCGATCGAGAAGCAGGCCGTCCTCGGCCTGTTCGGCCGCCGAATCCGAGCTCAGCAGATGCCCACCGGTACCCGGTGCGGTAGTGACCGAGCCCAGGTAAACCTTGCCGGCGGCGATCGCCGGCAGCACCGCCTCTCGCAGCTGAGGACAGGCATAGCGTTCGACGGTTGCGACCTGCTGGCAGTGCATGGCGAAGATCAATGCCACCGAAAGGTCAGCCCGGCCGAGTTCCATCGTGGTTGTCACCAGGTCGTCGAGGCCGCCACCGAGGCCGCCCAGCTCGGCCGGAACGAGCAGGCCCAGCAGGCCGCCGCGGCGCAGCTCGTTCAGCGCATCCACCGGGAAGGTGGCGGCCGCATCGGTCTCGGCCGCATGCTCGGCCGCGGCCTCGGCGGCCTGCCTGGTCAGCTCCCGGATGTCGACCGTCATACCGAAGCCTCCAATCGAGTATCGGCTGGTGCCGCTATCGATTCGCGACCCACCGCGCACCGCACCAGTTCCAGTCGCGAGACGTCGATGACCTCGTCTCGATCGAGGACCACCTCGGCGGGGATCGGATGGCTCAAGAAGGCGACCAAGCTGGCGGTCAAGCCATACGCGCCGACGTTCGGTACGAGTACCAGATCGCCCGGCAGCAGTGTGGGTAGGTCGACACCGCGAGCCCAGGTGTCCAGCGGTGTACAGAGCGGGCCGGTGACGAGCACGGCCTCGAGTGGCGGCCGATGGTCCGAAGGCAGCCTGGCCAGCTGCGGAGTCAGCGGTGGCAAGCGACGCAGGCCGGACATCCCGCCGAGGTGGTTGATCCCTGATTCCAGCACTACCACCGGCGTGTCGTAGGACCGCTTCACGTCGGCGACTCGGGTGATCAGTTGACCACTGCGACTGGCGAGGTAGCGGCCGGACTCGAACAACACCGCCGGCCGGCCTTGTCGCCACCCGGGAAACTGTTGATCGAGCAGCCCAGCCAGCCGGTCGGCCAACCGCGGGAACCGGGGCAGCTCACCGGCCCGCGCGAATGGGGCCCCGAAACCGCCGCCGAGGCTGATCCGTCGGGGTTCGATGCCGAGCGCTTCGGTGGACTGTCGGCAGCCGGCGATCGCGGCGTCGAACTGGCCGATGAGCGCATCTTCGCTGTCCAGATTGCTGCCCTGGTACACATGAAACCCGGCCAGCGTGGCACCGGCTCCGGCAGCCGGCGGTAGCCGGAAGGCGGCCGGATCGGCCTGTATCCAGGCAACATCGGCCCCGAACTGGGACGCCTGGCCGGTCATCGCCAGCCCTTTACCGGCCATGGCGCTGTCTGGATTGAGCCGCAGGAGGCAGTGCGTGATCGCTTCGGCGCGTCGGCTGAGCCGATCTATCTGGCCCAGCGCGGCCGGCGAGTCGGCGGAGAACCAGCGCACTCCCGAACGCAGCGCCTCAGCAATCTCGACGTCCTGCTTACCGGGCCCGGTGTAAAGCAGGTCACCGGCCGGCACGCCGGCTGCCCGCGCATTCGCCAGTTCACCGACGGAAGACACCTCGGCACCGGCGCCGATCTCGGTGAGCGTCCGGATCAGCCGCGGATGTGGATTCGCCTTGACCGAATAGAGGATCCGGCTGGGCTCGGGCAGCGCCTGCCGGAGCTGCCGGTACGCACGGCGTACCTGCTCCAGGTCGTAGACATAGGCCGGTGGTTCGACGTGGGCCAACACGGCTGCCAGGCCGGTCGGCGTGAGGTCAGTCAAGTTGACCAGTCCTGACCAGTTCGCCGAGATAACGGCGCTCGACTTTGCCGTTGGAGTTCAACGGGAAATCGGTCAGGCTCAGGATCCGGCTCGGCAGCTTCACCTCGTCGATCTGCCGGCGAAGCTCGCGCATCACCTGGTCTGCGGTCAGTTCCGCTTGCACCAGCAGGACTGCGCCATCGGCCGAACCGGTCGGCGGCACCACGATTGCCGCCTGTACTCCGGCGATCCGGTGAGCCGCTGCTTCGACTTCCACGGTGCTCACCCGGAAACCACCCTGCTTGTAGACATCGTCGCGGCGACCGTCGAAAAACAGGTAGCCCTGCTCGTCCAGCCAGCCGTAGTCACCGGAGTGCAGTTGCGGGAACAGGCCGTCGGCCAGCCGAAACCGCTCCGAGCTCAGTTCTGGCTGCCGCCAGTAACCGGCCATCACATGAGGTCCCCGGATCACCAACTCGCCTCGCTCACCGGCCGGCAGCCGATGACCAGCGGCATCCACGGTGAACACCTCGGTGCCCGGCAGCGCCCGGCCGCAGGCACCCGGGTGGTGTAGATCCTCATCCGGCGCCATGATCGTCGCTCGCTTGCACTCGGTAAGTCCGTACATCAGCTGCACCCGAAGCTCAGGCAACCGAGCGCGCAGCCCGGCCAGCACCTCGGGCGGCAGCACCGCACCGGTGTTGGTCAACAGCCGCAGCCGCAACGCGGTGGGACGCCGCTCGAGCAGCCGGTTGAGGTTCATCGCCAGCGACGGCACTGCCGGCAACACGGTCGCCCGACTGTCCTGAAGGTCGGTGACCAGCCGGTGCCCGGCGGCGCGCTGATCGGCCAGATACAGCTGCGCGCCGGAAAGGGTGCAGAGGAAGAGTTGGTACAAGCCGTAGTCGAACGACAGGGGTAGCGCGCAGAACACGACGTCGTCTCGCTGGTAGCCCAAACGGGACTGGATCGCGGACGCCACGAACGTCATCTGCTGATGGGTACAGACGACCGCTTTGGGCATCGCGGTGCTACCCGAGGTGTACAGGAAGCAGGCCGGATCGACTGGAATCGGGCCCGCCGTAGCTGCCGGGCCGGGCTGCCCGGCGGCCAATTCGGCCGGGCTCAGCGCGGGTACGCCGTGCGCCTCGGCCACCGCCCGCACCCGCGGCTCGGCGGTGATCACCAGAGTCGGTTCGCAATCGGTGAGCACGTGGTGCAGCACCGGTTCGGCGATGTTCGGACTCAGCGGCACGAATACCGCGCCGATGCGCGAGCAACCGAACAACAAGCCGGGAATCACGACGGCCGGCTCCAGCACGATCAGCACTCGCATGCCACGCCGAACGCCGAACCCGGCCAGTTGGGCAGCCAGTCCTACACTGTCATCGCGCAGCTGCCGCCAACTTCGGAGTTCGGTGCCGCAGCGCAGGCCGGGCCGCTCGGGATGGCAACTGGCCGTCACATCAATGAGTTGATGCAGCAGCACCGCCCCGGCGGACTGACCGGCAGTCATCGCGTTCGGTGCGGTCACCGGGCCAGCATGCTCAGCCGCCATACATCGCAGCTACGCGAAACGGCGGTCCGCGAGCTGACGGCTGACCCGCTGCTGTATCAGGCCTGTACTCGGCGCATAGGGCAGCTTCGCAGGCTATTGCCCGGCGCTCAGCCGAAATAGCCGAGCACTACGTCACGAAGGATGTGCCATGTCGGACCAGCGAACAGCGCCGCCGCAGACGTTCCACCACATCGGGATCCAAACCAATGACGTGGAGAATGCTGTTGCCTGGTACGACGCCTTTCTGGGCTGCCGGCAATCCTGGTCGCTCACCACGTTCTCCGAACTGACCCGATCCCGGTTACCGGGCATAACCAAGCTGTATGAGCTGATACACGGTGACGTCCGGTTCCACCTCTTCCAACGGGACGGAGCACCAGCTGCCGGTCCCGGCGCGAGCGCGACCCAGTTCCAACACGTCTGTCTGGCGGCGCGGGATCCGGCGGAGCTCGTGGAGCTGCGAGAGCGCTGGATCGAGTTGTACAGATCGGGACGGTATTCCTTCGCGCTCTCCGAACAACCCACCGAGATCGTGGTGGATGCCAACGGCGTGCACAGCTTCTACACCTACGACGTCAACGGCCTGGAATTCGAATTTACCTACGTGCCAGGGGAAAGTTGAGATGCGCAATGGCGTATCGGACCTGCCGACGCTGAATCGGCTGCCGGATGCAGGGACTTGGGACTTCGGTGCCGGCCCGTACGGACTGGAACCGATGATCCTGCCCGCGCCAGGCACGTTCGGTCCGGCCGAGCTGGCTGAACCGCCGCCGGCATTCGCTCAGGCCATGGAGTGGATCGACGAGGACGGGACGATCACCGGAGCGGTCAAACCATGCGAGCAACCGGACACCCTGTACTGGTTCCGCTGGATCACCGGCCATCAGCTCAGTTTCATCGCCTGGCGGCTGGCCGCTATCAGGCTGTCGGAGGTGGCGCTCCTCCATTGGTCGGCGAACGACGCGATACCCGAATTGAGCAACCATATCGACGCCTACAGCGCGATGCTTCTCTACACCGCTTCCTGCCCGCGGGAGCTTTACCACCGGCTGATCCGGCCTAGCATGCAACTGCACCACCCGGCCTTCAGCGGCAGCTGGGCACCGGACTTCGGACCGGTACGGCATCTGCTGCGTGGCCGGCTCACCATGTTCGAGGAATGCCCACGGCTGGCCGACCTGCGGCAGGCGGTCCTGCGGTGCCAGTTGGTGCACGAGTACGTTGCGTCCCGGCTGGTGCCGGACGGCGTTTCGCTGCTGCGGAGCTGGGTACCTGACAACCACCGGCTGGACGGACGGCTGCTCCAGCTGATCTACGACAACTACTTCCTGACCAACCGGGCGCCGGTTCGACGGTCCGATGTGATCGCGCAGTTGCTGCGCCGGGTGGTCGCGGTGCTACGCGACCTCAGCGCCAACGGCATGATCTGCGAATCCGACGAGGACATCGCGCCGCTGCACACGGCCGGCGTGATCCACTGCGAGCAGCAGATCGCCAGCATCGTGGCCGAGTTCGGGCGTCGGGCGATTGCCGGTTCGCAGGCCCTGGACCGGCCGGCCTACGCCTTCACGGTCTCCATCGGTCGGCATTACTGAGCCGGGTTGCGGAACAAGGGGTCGGCATGACGGTCAGCAAGCCCGAGTTGGTAGGCACGCTGGGCGCGGTCGCCTCGACGCATTGGCTTGCCTCGGCGGCCGGAATGGCGATGCTGACCGAGGGTGGCAACGCGTTCGACGCCGCGGTGGCGGCGGGTTTCGTACTCCAAGTGGTAGAGCCGCAATCCAACGGCCTTGGCGGTGATCTCTCGGTCGTGCTGTACGACGCCCGCACCGCCGCCACCGCGGTTGTGTGCGGGCAAGGTCCGATGCCCGCGGCGGCGACCGAGCAGGCGTTCGCCGAACTCGGGCTTGAGCACATTCCCGGGTCCGGCCTGCTGCCGGCTTGCGTGCCGGGCGCCTTCGGGGGCTGGCTTCGGCTGCTGGCCGAATTCGGTACCAAGCGGTTGGCTGACGTGTTCGCCGCTGCCATCGGGTATGCCGAGCACGGCTACCCGTTGCTGCCGGAGGCGGCCAAGGCGATCGCGACGCTGGCGCCGTTGTTCAGCACGCATTGGCCCGGCTCGGCCGCGGTCTACCTACGGGATGGGATACCGCCGGCCGGTCACCGGATGCGCAATCAGGAACTGGCCAACACCCTCATCCGGCTTTTGCAAACCGCAGAACAAGCCTCGTCCGATCGGCTTGCCCAGATCGAGGCTGCGCGGTCGGCGTTCTACTCGGGGTTCGTCGCTGATGCCATCGACGCCTTCGTCCGGAGCACGGAGGTGCTCGACGCTACCGGCCGCCGTCATCGCGGCCTGCTGGCGGCCGAGGACCTGGCAGCTTGGCAGCCGTCGACGGAATCACCGGCTAGCGTGCGATACCGCGACTACTCGGTGCACAAGCCCGGCCTGTGGACACAGGGACCAGTCTTCCTCCAGCAACTGGGAGTGCTTGCAGGATTCGACCTCGTCGCCGCCGGACTCGGCAGCGGGGAATACGTCCATCTGGTCAACGAAGCGGCCAAGCTGGCCTTGGCCGATCGAGAAGCCTGGTACGGCGATCCCGCCTTCGGCGTGGACCGGTTGCCGCAACTGCTCGAGCCGAACTACCTCGCGCAGCGGCGGGCGCTGATCGGGCCGCTGGCGATCGGCTGCCCGGTAGCCGGCACGCTCGACGGCAGCCAGCCGCGCAGCATGCAGGTACCCCAACTACCGCCACCGACCGGTCCGGATTGGCTGCACCAGATCCATGAAGGAGTGCCCAATCTAGTGCTGGCCGCTACCGCGAAGTCCGGCGATACCTGCACCGTGGTGGCCGCCGATCGCTGGGGGAACCTGGTCGCCGCGGTGCCGAGCGGGGGCTGGCTGAAGAGCTCGCCGCTGATTCCCGGCCTAGGCATCTCGCTCGGCACCCGCGGCCAGACGATGTGGCTGCGCGCCGCCGGCCATCCCAATGCGCTGGCTCCCGGCAAGCGGCCGCGCACCACGCTCAGCCCGACCGTCGTGCTCCGGGACGGCGCGCCGCAGTTCGCCTTCGGCACCCCCGGCGGTGACCGGCAGGACCAGTGGACGTTGGAGAGCATGCTCGCCGTCACCGAGTTCGGGCTGGACTTGCAGCTGGCCACCGAGGTGACCATGTTCCACACCGAGCACTTCCCCTCATCATTCGCACCGCACTCGTGCCGACCCGGAGTGCTGACCATAGAGGCCGATGCCGACCAGGCGACGATCACCGAGCTGCGGACGCGGGGTCACCAGGTGGCCCTGACGCCGGCCGGATCGCTCGGCAAGGTCTGCATGGTCGGCGTCGACCGCAGGTCCGGTTTCGTCCGGGCAGCAGCCGGACCGCGCGGCCGGCAGGCGTATGCGGCGGCGCGATGACCGAGCGGGGACGGCAGAACGGAGCGACGAGATGAGCCTGATGGCGGCGGTGGCCGGTGCAAGTGGTGCTGTGGGCGGCGAGCTACTGCGGCTGCTCGAACGGCATCCGAAGTTTGAGTTGGGTGCGCTCACTGCCGAGACCCACGCCGGCCGCAGCGTGCCGGAAGTGCACCCTAACCTGACCGTTCTCGCCGACCGCACCTTCGAACCGATCGACCCGGCTCGGCTGACCGAATGCGACGTGGCCTTTCTGGCGCTGCCGCGGGACAAGGCCGGTCCGATCGCCAAGCAGCTGCCCGAGTCGGTGCGGATCGTCGATCTCGGACCTGACCATCGGCTGGCTGATGCCGACGTATGGCGACGGTATTACGAAAGCGAGCATGCCGGCCACTGGCTGTACGGACTCCCGGAACTGCCCGGCACCCGGGACCGGATCGCCGCCGCGTACCGGGTAGCCAACCCTGGGTGCTACGCCACCGCCGCGATCCTCGCGCTCGCTCCACTGCTGGCAGCCGGATTGGCCGATCCGGCGGACATCGTGGCCACCGTGCTGGCCGGCACCTCCAGCGCGGGCCGGGCGGCCCCGACCGAACACCTAGCCAGCGCGGTGGCGGGTGCACTGCGCGGCTACCAGGTCGGCGGCGAACACGGTTCGGTGCCGGAGATCGAACAGGAACTGTCCGCGGTTAGCGGTCGACCCGCCTCGATCTCGGTGATGCCGGTACTCGCGCCGGTGCCACGCGGCATCCTGGCAATTTGCAGCGTCCGGTTGACCAGGCCGGCCACGATGGTCGAGTTGCGCGAGATCCTCGCGCAGGCATATCGCGACGAACCGTTCGTCCGGCTGTCCTCCGGCGGTCGCTGGCCAGCCACCGGCGCGGTGGTCGGATCCAACCTGAGCCTGCTTCAGGCGACAGCCGACTCGCATTCCGGCCGCGCCGTGGTGATGGCGGCGTTGGACAACCTCGGCAAGGGAGCGGCCGGCCAAGCCATCCAGAGCGCAAACCTGATGCTCGGGCTGCCGGAAAGCGCCGGCTTGATTTGACGTGCACCTCAACCGTTACAGGAGCAGCACACCGATGACCCTCACCCAACAACTACAGCAGCGGTATCACAACGCCCTGATGCTGACTTACAACGATTACGCTCCCGAAGTCGCGCTGGCTCGGGGCAAGGGCTGCCGCGTGGTCGATGTGGACGGTCGGGAGTACCTCGATCTCGCCGGCGGTCTGGCGGCCAGTGTGCTCGGCCACGGTCATCCCGACTTGGTCGGCGCGATCGCCCGGCAAGCCGCCGAGCTGATCCACACCTCCAACCAGTACCTGCACGAAAACGCTGTCCTGTTGGCCGAGCGGCTGAGGTCACTGATCGATCCATCCGGCACCGTCGAGTGCCGGGCCTTCTTCTGCAACTCCGGCACCGAGGCGAATGAGGCAGCGCTGAAGCTGATTCGCCGGCAGCGCCCGGACCGGCCGGTGATCGTGGCCGCACACGACGGTTTCCACGGTCGCACCATGGGATCGCTGGCGCTGGCCGGCGTTCCATCGGTGCGCGAAGCCTACGCGCCGTACGTGTTCGACGTGCGGTTCGTTCCATACGGCGACGCCGGTGCGCTCGCGGCGGCCGTACGTGCCGACACCGCGGCGGTGTTCCTGGAGCCGGTGCTAGGCGAGGCTGGAGTGATCCCGCCGCCGGCCGGTTATCTGCGAGCCGCACGGCGTGCCTGTGACGCGGCCGGTGCGCTGTTCGTGCTCGATGAGGTGCAGAGCGGCATCGGCCGTACCGGACAGTGGTTCGCCCATCAGGCCGAAGGAGTGCTGCCCGATGTCATGACGCTGTCCAAGGGGCTGGCTGGCGGCCTGCCGATCGGTGCCTGCATCGGACTCGGCGACTACGCCCAAGGATTGGGTCTCGGCCATCACGGCAGCACCTTCGGCGGCAACCCGGTTTCCTGTGCTGCGGCGCTAACGGTGCTCGAGGTGATCGAGCGCGACAACCTGATGAGCAACGCGGTTGCGGTCGGGAACGTGCTTGCCGAGGGCATCGAGGGGCTGGCTCATCCTCTCCTCGGCGGCCTTCGCGGCAGCGGCCTGTGGCGTGGCCTGGTGTTGACCGAGCCGATCGGCATCGAGTTCGGTGCGGCGGCGGTGCAGGCCGGCTTCCTGGTCAGCGCGGTTCGGCTCCAGGCGGTCCGGCTGGCTCCGCCGTTGATCCTCACCGCGGCCGAGGCAACCGAGTTCATCACCGCACTGCCGGGCATCCTGGCTCAGGCATCGAACGCGGCCAGCCACTCCGGATGACCGTCAGCGCGGAACTGCTCGACATCGACGTGGTATCCGCGATCGATGAGGTGCCGGCCGCGGCCTGGGATGCGCTGGCGGGGTCCGCTGACCTCTACCAGTCATCCGGGTGGCTCGGCGCGATCGAACGTGACACCACCGCGACGGCTCGCTACTTGCTTGCCCGATCGGCTGATCGGTTGATCGGCGCCCTTCCGGTGTACCGGGTGGATCACGAGGTGAATCCGGCGTATCTGCCGCTGCGATCAGCCGCGCTACGGCAGTGCGGTGGCGACCACCTGCTGGCCGGCGCCAGGCGGGGCTACCACAGTGAGCTGCTGATCGAGGCAGGTTTGCCCACGCCGGCGGGGGATCAGGTGGCGGCGGCTCTGGTCGAGCACGCGCTCAAGCTGGCCGCGGCGGACGGCCGATCCGGCATCGCCTTCCGCTACCTGCCGACCGAAACCCTACGGCGGCTGGCCCGAATAGCGCCGGTGGTCGCCAGCCTGGATTCGGGTAACACGACGATCGAAGGCGTGGTTGGCGGCTTGGCTTCCTATCTGGCTGGTTGCTCGGCGAAGTTGCGCGCCAAGATCCGGCGAGAGCTGCGCCGGTATGCGGCCACCGGCTGGCGGATCGAGACGATTCCGCTCGCCGAGCAACTCTCGGACGTGGCGCGACTGGTGAGCGCGGTCGAGCAGCGGCATGGCCATGCCACGCCGGACCTGCTGCTTCGCCGATTGTTCCGGCGCGAGCTCAGCTTTCTGGGCGAGCGGGTCGTGGCGTTCGGTTGCCATGACCAGCAGGACCAACTGGTCGCCTGCGCGATCAACTACGCCTGGCGCGACACCCTGTACAGCCGCGCTGTCGGGCTGGACTACCTGCGCATCCCAGGCTCGTTCGCGTACTTCAAGCTGCTCATCTACCACGCCATCGAGTACGCCGCCGAACACGGCTTCAACCGCTTGGCACTCGGGCTGGCCACCCCGGCGAAGGTGGAACGCGGCGCGGTGCTCCGCCCGGTCTGGGCGGCAGCGTTGCCGTGCGAGGCGCGCAATCGCCCGGTAGGGATTAGCATTGCTGAACCTGACACCATAAGGCGTTGGGTTGAGCCGTACCGCTGTTACTCGCACGCCTTGACCGAGTCCGACTGGTTGTTCGCCGACGGTATTCCGGTCTTGGCAGACTAGAAGGCCACTGAACGAGCGCGGATGGTGAAGATGGCGCGGACCAGTAACTTCGGCAAGCTGTGGACCGCACTCAGCGTCTCCCTGCTCGGTTCCCAGATCACCGCGCTAGCGTTGCCGCTCTTCGCTGCCACCCGGCTGCATGAGCCGGCCCTGCAAATGGGGGTGCTCGCGAGCGCGGGCCAATTGCCGTTCCTGCTGTGCAGCCTGCCTGCCGGTATCCTGGCCGACCGGGTACGCCGCCGCCCGATCCTGATCGTCACCGATCTCGGCTCGGCGGTGTTGCTGCTGACCGTGCCGCTGGCGGTTCCGGTGGGTGGGCCCTACTTCATCCAGCTCTGCGTGGTCGCCTTCGGGGTCGGGGTGCTCACCGTGCTGTCGGAGGTAGCGCACTATGCCTACGTGCCGACCTTGGTGGCGCGGGACAGGCTCACCGATTTCAACAGCCGATTGCAGGTCAGTTACTCGGTTGCCGAGTCCGGCGGGCCCGGCTTGGCCGGTGTGCTGGTCCAGCTCATCACGGCACCGCTTGCCGTGCTGGTGGATGCTGCGTCCTTCGTTGTCTCGGCGACACTGCTGCGTTCGATCGACCACCAGGAGCGCCGGGTCGAGGTGCCCGCCGGCGAGCCGGTGGTCTCGTTGCGTCGATCGCTGACCGACGGACTGCGGATGCTGCTCGGCCATCGATTGCTGCGGCCGATCATGCTGACGGGGCTGTTCGTGGCGTTCTTCGACCAGGGCATCGTCGCACTGTTCGTGCTCTATGCGACTCGCGAACTCGGCCTGAACGCGGCCACGATCGGGTTGATCTTCGTCGCCGGCGGCATCGGCGGCATCCCCGGTGCAATGCTGGCTCGGTGGGCCGGCAATCGGTACGGGGTCGGCCCCGCCATCGTGCTCGGATTGCTGCTTACCGCACTGAGTGGCCTGCTGATACCGCTGGCGAGCGGGCCGGTCGCTGTCACGGTGCTGATGCTGGCTGTTGCCAAGGCATTGGGCGGGCTCACCTTCACCGTGGCCAACATCCACCAGTGGAGCCTGCGGCAGGCGGTGACGCCGGACGAACTGGCCGGCCGGGTCACCGCAGGCCAACGGTTCATCGTCTATGGTGGCGGCTCGCTCGGGGCGCTGACCGGCGGTGCGCTCGGGAGTCTGATCGGCCTGCGGCCCGCGCTGTTCTTCTGCGTGGCCGGCGGCGTGCTAGCCCCGCTGATCACCGCGTTCTCACCCGTTCGGCAGGTGCGCGAGCAGCCGGCCCTCGATGTGGAGCCAGTCCAGCAGGCCGACCTCACACGGGGCTGCGGCGGCAGTGATACGCCGGCCATTGTTCAGCAGTCGTAGCTGACTCAGCTGCCCGGCGGGGACTGAACCGGCTGCGGCTGTGCGGGAAGCATGGCCAGCGACCGAGCCAGTTCTTCCTCGGAGATGGCCACGTCCACCATCGTCCCGGCCAGATAGGACTGGTACGCCGCCATGTCGAACATCCCATGCCCGCTGATATGCATCAGGATGCAGAGGCTGTCGCCACGGCGATCCGCGGCCAGTGCCTGCATCGCCGCTCCATGCACCGCATGCGCGCTCTCCGGTGCTGGCAGGATGCCCTCCGTTCGCATGAACTCCACCGCGCTGGCGAACACCGGCAGTTGGTCGAACGCGACCGCCTCGATCTGCCGATTCCGGTAGAGCGCGCTGATCAGCTTGGCGGTGCCGTGGTAACGCAGGCCGCCGGCATGGATGGCCGGCGGGGCGAAGGTGTGGCCCAGCGTATACATCTTCTGCAATGGAGTACGGCCAGAGGCATCGGTGAAGTCGTAGGCGTACCGGCCGCGGGTGAGCTTCGGGCAGGCCGACGGTTCGACCGACAGGCACCGGACCGGCGTGCCGGTCCGCGCGGCGGTGCCGAGGAACGGAAGTGCGATGCCGCCGAAGTTGCTGCCGCCACCGAGCGAACCGACCACGATGTCTGGCCGCTCTGCCAGCTCGAGCAGCTGCTGCTCGGCTTCCAGGCCGATCACGGTCTGGTGGAGCAGCGAGTAGCTTTCGCCGCTGCCGGTGCAGAAGTTGTTGCCCAGCTCGATGGCGTCTTCCAAGGCTTCCGCGAGTGCGATCGACAGGCTGCCAGCGGCGCCGGAACCCGACCGCAGGGCCTGCCGTCCGCACTCGGTGTGCCTGCTGGGGCTGGGAATGACGCTCGCGCCCAGCGCCTGCATCAAGGTGCGGCGATAGGGCTTGGCCTCGAAGCTGCTGCGCACCATGTAGACCCGGCACCGCATGCCAAACATGGAACATGCGGCGGCTACCGCGGTCCCCCACTGGCCCGCGCCGGTCCCTACCGTCAGGCAGGTCGCTCCGGCGCGCCGATAGTAAAAGGCTTGCGCGATCGCGGTGTTGAGCTTGTGGCTGCCGCTGAGGTTCGCGCCCTCGTACTTGTAGTACAGCCGGCAGCGGGTGCCCAACGCCCGCTCGAAAGCGGCGGCGCGGCGCAGCGGCGTCGGTCGCCATTGCCGGTAGCGGTCGAGCACCTCCGGCGGGATCGGAATCCAGCGCCGGCTGCCCAGCTCCTGCCGGATCAGGCTAGCCGGCACCTGGAGCCGCAGCTCACCCGAGCCACCGCTCGGTGCTGGGACGTCCGGCGGCAGGTCGATCGCCAGATCCGGCAGCGCGTTGTACCAGGCGTTCGGGACGGCGCTCCCGCTGGTGGCAGGGCCGGCTCTCAGCTCCACCGAACCGGTCATGTCGACTGGATGACCAGCGCGATCAGGTCATCGACGGTGTCGAACCGGGCGTTCATGATGGTGGCGTCGTCGAGTTCGATGCCCAGCCGCTCCTCCAGCCCGACCAGCAACCGAACCAATTCCAGCGACGACAGATTCAGGCCACCGTCGGTTAGCGCCGTTTGCATGGTCACGCCGGTGTGGCCCTCGGCTACGAGCAGGTCGAGGATCAGTCCCCGGACGCTCTCGGCGTCCCTGGTGTCGGCGTCCGCACTGCTGGCGTTCGTCATCCAGTCGTCCCATCTATCCGCTAGCTGACCGCTGTCTGGCCAGGATTGGCCCGAGTCATACGGACCCGATACACGGTGACTACTGATCGGCAGGGTCGGCCGGAGAGCCCGGTAGCGGCGCTTTGTAGACGCTTTGTATGCCTGATCGCAAACCTGAGCCATCGACGGCAACCGAACATTCACCAGTTCCGCAACCGCGGTCGACAGCGAGGAGGACGGCAGATGGCTTCTACCTTCGACACTGAAGTTCAGGCACCGATCGCGTTGTCCGAGCCGCGGGACAGCTGGGCTACCGTGCTGGCCGGAATCCACGCCGAGGCGCTGGACTGCCTTCAGAGCACGGTCGCGGTGATAGCCGATGCGGCGTACGGCTCGGGGGCGCACTTGGCGTTGGGCAGTCGGTGGGGATTCCCGGTGCTCGGCGCAGACGGCAGCTATGCCATCCAGCCGACGGTGGCCGAGCGGATCGAGCAGGCACACCAGATTCTGGGCTTCCAAGTCGGCGAGCCGTCCGCGCCGCTGACTGCGCGATCGCTGCGAGAACTGGCCGACCAGGCTCCGGTGTACGTGGTTGCCGAGGCCTACGACCTGAGCTGGCTGCCGTACGCAAAAGCCACGGTGCGGTACCGGCAGATGCCGCACAGTTTCCTGCTCGAGCGGGCAGACGACGGTTACCTCATCGTGGACGCCTACTATGCCGACACCCAATGGGGACGGGCCCGGCCCACTACCTACCGGATGTCGGCGGCCGGGATCGACACTGCGATCGGCGGTACCGGTATCGGGCTCCGAATGGTGCCGGCCGAATCCGCTATTGCGCTCGACCGAACCAGCGTGCTGGCAGCCACCGCGGCATCCGCGGCCGAGGCCGGCCGGGCCATCGACGGCTACCTGGCGCAGTTGAAGTCGACGCTATCCGGGGTCGAACGGGTCGAACGCTTGGTGCTTGACATCTGGCACGTGTGCCGAGAACGGCTGCTGACCAGCCGCTGGCTCGGCGACCATCCCGCGGCCGCCGCGGTAGAAGCGGCAACCCGGGGCTGGCAGCAGCTTGCCGGACAGAGTTACCTGGCCAGCCGACGGGCGCAGCGCGGTGCACCGCCGAACCCAGCCCTGCTTGATGACATGGCTGAGCGGCTCTATGCCGACCTCGCACTGCTGTCCGAATTCGCCGAGCCGGTCACGGCATCGGCGGAGCCGGAGCGGGTTCGGACGGCGGTGCTCGCCGCGGTGGCCGACGTGCTCCGGCTCCAGCCCGCAGAGGTCGAGCTGACCGGTGAGCTACGGGCTTTGACGGGGTTCGACTCTTTCCGACTGGTGGAAATCATCGACCGCATCGAGACCGGACTCGGCGTGCCGTTTCCAGCAACCGCTAGCGCCGGCGACCTCCTCGACGTAGCGGGGTTGTGCCGGCTGTTCGGCGGGCAGGCGCCCTGATGGACGGGCATCCGGTCGGCATCGACGGCTGGTTTCGGCGCAGCGGCCAGCGCTACCCCGACCTGCCGGCACTTGAGGTGGCCGGCGCCCGGCTCAGCTACCGGGAGCTGGACGGACTGGTCAGCACGGTGGCCACCCGCATCCTGAACCGCCCGAGCCGGCCACGGGCGATCGGATTGTGCGCCAGCCGCACCGTCGCCGCGTACGCCGGTTATCTGGCCGCGTTGCGGTCCGGGATTCCGGTGGTACCGCTGCAGCCGGCGGCACCGGTGTTGCGCAACGAAACCGTGTATACCGCCGCCGGGGTCGATCTACTGATTACCGATGGCGCCGCCGAGGCCGGCGAGTTACTAGAGCGGACTACGGCAGCCGTGCTGGATCTGACCGGGCTGTGCGACCGGCCGGAGCCGGTTTGCCCGACCGCTCCGGCACACCAGGCGATGCCGAGCGACATAGCCTACGTGCTGTTCACCTCTGGCACGACCGGCCGGCCCAAGGGCGTACCGATCAGGCATCGGCAGCTCGCCGATTACGTGCCTTACAACGCCCACCGCTACGGCGTCGAGCCGGGGGACCGGCTGTCTCAGACGTTCGATCTGACCTTCGACCCATCGGTATTCGACATGGCGATCGCCTGGTATGCGGGCGCCACGCTGGTGGTGCCGACCGTTACCGAGATCCTGACGCCGGCCAGGTTCGTCATCGAGCACCGGATCACTCACTGGTTCTCGGTGCCCTCGGTGATCTCGTTGGCGCAGCGGCTGCGCGGCCTGATTCCGGGCAGCATGCCGGGGCTGCGCTGGAGCATCTTCGCCGGTGAGCAGCTCCGCCTGGACCAAGCGCGCGCCTGGGCGAGAGCTGCGCCGGGTAGCCGGATCAGCAATGCGTACGGTCCGACCGAACTGACGATCACCTGTGTGGCCTACGACCTACCGGAGGATCTCGCGCAGTGGCCGAGCACCTCGAACGGCACGGTGCCGATCGGCCGGCCATACCCACACCTTGAAGTACTGTTCACCCCGGTTCCCGGCCTGAACGAAGCCGGGACGGCGGAATTGTGCGTGCGTGGCTCGCAGCGTTTCGAGGGTTACCTTGATCCCCAGGACAACCGCGATCGGTTCGTTCGGCAAGCTGGAGCCGCTGGTGCCCAGAGCGCGGCGCCCACCGACCAGGACTGGTATCGAACCGGGGATCTGGTCAACTGGCAGGACGGTGAGTTGGTTCACCTAGGACGTATCGATGATCAGGTCAAGATCAGCGGTCATCGGATCGAAATCGCCGAAGTAGAACATGCCCTGCGCCAGCATCCGGCGGTGGACGAAGTGATCGTGCTGGCGGTCGGTGCCGGGCCGGCGTCGGCCCCGGCGCTGCATGCTTTCTTCACCGGCATCGAGGTTCCGGAGCCGGACTTGATTCGCCATGCACAGCAGCTGCTGCCGATCTACATGGTTCCGGCCCGGTTGCGGCACGTTGCGGCATTACCGGTTAATTCCAATGGGAAACTCGATCGGAGCGCACTGCGCAGGGTCGTTGAGGAATCCCAGCCGGCCGTGCTAAGCAGCTGGTGATGCCCATGCATCGTTGATCAACCAGTAGCCAGAGCGGGGCTGGCCAGCGCCAGGAAAATATTATCTAGGCGCTTCGCCTATTAAATGAGCGATCGTTATGATGAGTCAGATTTGTACTGCTAGCCTAATGGCACAACGCTTCAATACGTCCGCGAGTCTGCGGCCCGCGCGGTCGGTCTCCTCTGCTTCGCCGCTCCAAGCCGCAGCGCCCACTTTTACCCGAGGGGCGCTATGAAATACGCCGTACTGGGGCCGCTGGAACTGGTCGGTACTGCCGGTCCGATCAACATCCGTGGCAAGCGAGTTCGGGCCATGCTCGGCATCTTGCTGATGTCGCCGGGTCAAGTGGTCTCGATCGACCGCATGATCGACGACATCTGGCTGGACGACCCGCCGCGCTCCGCCGTAGAGAACATCCGGACCTACGTTTATCAGTTGCGGGTCCTGCTGGACCACAGCGCTGATCGCAATGTGCTGGAAAGCCAGCCGGGCGGTTATCGGCTCAACGTAGATCCGGACGACCTTGATGCGACGCGTTTTCTGCGACTGGTAGACGAGGCTCGCAAGGCACGGCGGAGCGACCAGCTCGCCGCGGCGGCGGCCTTGCTCGGCGAAGCGCTGGCGCTCTGGCGCGGCGCGCCGCTGGCCGGTCTTGAGCTGAGCCCGGTGATGCATGCCAAGGCCGTCGCGTTGGAAGAGCAGCGCTGGCAGGTGGAGGCGGATTGGATGCAGGCCCGGCTGACGCTCGGTGAGGCCGGCGAACTGGTCGCACCGCTGCGCGCGCTGGTCGGTGAACGACCGCTGGACGAGCGCTTATGGTGCCTGCTGTTGCGGGCACTGACGCTAACCGGCCGAACCGGCGAAGCGGTGACCACTTTCTACGAGGCTCGGCAAACCCTGGTACAGGAGTTGGGCATCGAGCCGGGCTCGGAGTTGCGAGCCATCCACGCGAGCCTGTTACGCGGTGACGGTAAGGCAGCTGCCGGTCCCCGACCCCAGGCCAGAACCGCCCCCGTCCCGCATCAGCTACCCACCAGCTCGGTCGATCTGGCAGGACGTGCCGAGATGCTGGAACAGATCCAGCGGCTCGTCCAGCGATCGACCTTGACCGGAATGGCGAAGGTGGCAACCACCGTGCTGGTGAGCGGGCCGCCCGGCGCAGGCAAGACCGCGCTGGCGGTGACCGCCGCCGGACAGTTGCGATCCGAGCTGCCGGACGGCGAGATCTATGTCGACCTCCGTGGTTTCACCGCAGACCCAGTCGATCCCGATGATGCCCTGGCCAGCATGCTGACCGCGATGGGCGTGCTACCGAACGCGATTCCGCATGGGATGGAAGGACGCCGGCTGCTGTACCGGTCACTGCTCGCCGAACGGCGGATGTTGATCCTGCTGGACGATGCGGCCGAGAGCCGGCAGGTACTGCCGTTACTGCCCGGCCCAGGTCGCAGTGTGCTGATCGTGGCTAGCCGGCGCCGACTGACCAGCGTTCGGGCCCCGTTACAGCTCACCCTCGATCAACTCACTGCCGAGCACGCGATCCAGATGCTGGCCGATGCGATAGGACATGATCGGGTGGCCACGGAGCCGGCCGCGGCCGAACGGATCGTGCAGGCGTGCGGCCGGTTACCCGGCGCAATCCGGATCGCGGCCGCTCGCCTGTTGGCGCGGCCCTCGCATCCGATCGCGATGCTGGCCGACCGGTTGAACAGGGGAACCGGCACCCTCGACGAGTTCACCGTCGATGGCGCCTCGATGCGGGAGGAGTTCGATCGCAGTTATCACGCGCTGGATCCGCAAGCCCAGCGCTGCTTCCAGGCCCTGGCGAGCTGCCCCGCCGACGCCATCACCGCGGCGCTGGTGGCCGCAGTGGCTCGGCTGCCGCTGAGCACCGCGGACCGACAGCTGGAGAATCTGGTATGCGAAGGCTTATTGGCCACCGGCGTACGGTTCGATGGAACGCCCACTTTTCGGATGCCGTCGTTGCTACACCTGTACGCCCGCGAACGGTTGCAGGCTGAGGGTTTGCAGGATAAGGCGCTGGTGTCCTGATCGGTCGACACTGTTTTTGCTTGGCTACGCTGGGCAAACCCGGCCAGCGAGCCCGGGTTGGCTAGCCAACTCGGCCAGCGCAGTTCGCACCAGCGTCGTTCGCGGCCGCCCATGCATGACCGATTCCAACGCGATCCGCAGCAGCCGGGGCAGCCGCTCCCAGCGTGCCAGCATGGCCTCCAACATCGGCCGGTCGGCAACCTCTTCGACCGGCTGCGTCAGCCACCACCGGCAGGCAAAGCAGCGGTGGCCGGCGGCTGCCCAGAGATCGTCAAGGTACGGCATGATGCCGGCGCCATCTTCGGCCGCAACGTTCAGGAGCAAGCCAATTGCCTCAGCATCCTGGATCCGCCAACCGTCCTCCGGCAGCACGGGTCGAGCCGACCCGGCGTCGGGCACCCGCCGCAGCCAACGGAACCGCCCGGCCGGCACGTCCACTAGTGCGCCGAATGCCAATGCGAGCCGCTGCCGGTGCACCGGCGGTAGGTCCGGCAGCCGCATCGCGTCGATCAACTCCGCATCGGACAGCCGGCCGTGATAAGGCAGTTGCTCACCAGTGGGCAGCAGTGCGGTGAAGTCGTCGGTCACCTCCCAACCGGCTGGCCCGACGCCAATAATCAGCAACCAGTGCGGTGTCGACGCCCCGTTCCGGGATGCTGACCAGGCTAGCCGCGAGTTATCGACCACCACGATCGCCCGGCCGTGACCGGCAAGCTCGGCCGCCACTCCGGCGAGTGCCGCCCGCTCGGTGCCGGCGGCCGCGTATCGCAGCGACGAGCCATCCGGCAGTTGGTGCAGCGAAGGTTCGTGATGGGAGAAGGCCAGTTCTGCCTCCGCGGTGCGGCGGACGGCCAGCCTTACCGACCGAGCCAGCAGCGCGGATGCATCCCATTCGGCAGCCAAGTATCCGTGCAACGCCGCGGTGTAGCAGCTCAACCCCCGGGCACTGGATACCTTCATAGCATTGGCTGGAGCAGCTCTTCGGCGTGTTCGGCGACGCCCGCCAGCATGGTGCCGGTGGCGCCGCCGGCGATGCCGAACATCGCAAACTGTTCGCGCAGCCGGGTCAGGCCGTCCGGGCGAAGCGAATCGGCACCGTGCAGAGCGATGCATTCGCTGAGCACCCGATCGGTGACGCCGGCGAAGGACGCCTTCAACGCCATGCCGAAGGCCGGCGTCAGCGGAGCCGCCATGCCGAACCGGCACATCGCGTCGAGCTCACGGTAGGCGACCAGGGCGCAGGCGAATCGTTCCCGGACGGCAGCGTTGTCCCACAGCGTGCCGTCGCCGGCTGGGCGCGACTGCAGATACCGGTGGGTGTCGATGAGCACCCGCCGGCACACCGCGTGCGCCCAGAATGCTCCGGCGAGCCGTTCGGTACCCAGCTGGATCGCCAGCTCGGCAAGGGCGTAACCTCGGCGGCCGACGATGTGGCCACTTTCCAGCTGCACATTGCGCAGGCTCAGATGACCGAGTCCGGAGCCTGGTAGCAAGCCGTTGCCCGCAGGCTCCGCCGACACCCCGTCTTGAGCAGCCGGGATCAACACCCAGCATTGACTGGTGAAATGTCGCTCGGGACGGTTGCGGGCCAGCACCAGCAAGTAATCGCAATGCCCAGCGTTGGTGATCCACTCCTTGTTGCCTTCAACTGTAATGCCGTGCTCGGTGCGCTGAACACAGGTGCGCAGCTCGATCAGGTCCGAGCCGGATCGCCCGCCGTCGGTGGCGGCCAGCGCGACCACTACCTCGCCACGCAACATTCCGGCCAGCACCCGGTCAGCGAGCGGGCTGACCGCCGCGCAGTTCCGCAACAACGGCAGGACGGTGGCCAACTGTACGCATATCGAGAGCACCGGGCCCGGTGGCAGCTGGGAATCCAGCACGTCGAGCAGCTCGGCAAGCACCCGGCGGTTCAGCTGTGGCGGTCGTCCGGGCTCGCTGAGCACGGCGCTGATCGCACCGACTCGGCCGAGGGTCTGCCACACCGTCCGGGCATGGTCGTCCGGCGCCACTGCCCCGGCAACCAGTTCGAAGAGCGACTTGGCTGACTGCTGGTCGGCGGCGGGCTCTAGCTGATCGGCATGCGGCCGTGGGGATATCGCGGTCATGCCGGGCAATGACCGTCGTTGGCCATGTTCAGCTCCTTAACCACGGCCCACAGCGATCCCGCGGTCTCGAAGCTAGAATCGGTGAGCCGCTCGTCGGGTATCTCGATGCCGTAGGTGTCCTCTACCGCAAACAACAACTCGATCGACCGCATGGAATCCAAGCCCAGGTCGCGCAGCCTGGCTGAGCCGTCGATCTCAACATCGCGTGCGTGCTTGAGATACGGACGTAGCAGAGCAACGAAATCGGCATCCACGCTCACGGCGCCTCCTTTCCGGCACCGCGCTGCTTCGCGCGGCTAAGCAGTTCGATGAGGCGTTCAACCTTGCGGGCGCTGCATATATCGGCAGTACACCGGCCGCGCCCGGACACTGTCCGGGCAGGTATCTCGCGCGTATTGCGGGTGTATCCGGCTCACCGAACGTGGATGACCGAGAGCCAGTGTGGAGGAAAGATGTCGTCCTACCTGCTCGGTACCGAGTCGATCAACCCGGCTTCCACGGCCGTGGACCTGGAACAGGTCGAACCCTTCGGTTACCTCGATGCCTATGACGAATTCGTCCGTGGTTCATGGCGCACCTGCATGCTCTGGAATGCCAGCGGGGACAGCGCAGACGTCCAGCTGTGTGATTATGCCGGCCCCGCGCAACCCACCGAATACGGACGTCGCACCGGCTATTTCGCCACGGTGATACGAAGCCTGTTTGACATGACTGCGCTGCGATTTGCTCGGCTGACCCGGCTAGGTCCCGGCAGCGTGGTGGTGCCGCACCGGGATTACCTGGAGTTGGAATCAAATCTGGTTCGCATCCACCTTCCGCTGGTGACCACGGACCGTGCCTATGTCAGCGAGATCGACACCATCTACCGGATGCGGGTCGGCGAGGTCTGGTTCCTCGACGCGACCCAGGTGCACAGCATCGCCAATTTCTCCGACATCAGCCGAGTGCACCTGCTGCTCGACTTCGCCGCGTCAGACCCCTGGGCTATCTACCACGGCAACCGGCCGGCCACCGTGGGCATCCCGGCGGATTCCCTGGTGCCACGTCGACCACTTCGGTCGGGCGAACCGGAGGCCTTCATCGAGCTCGCTCGGCTGGTCGACGGCACGAACCTCATGGATGTACTGGCGATGCTCATCCGGCGCTACTTCCTTGCCGAACTGAGCGTGCTGGACGTGTTCGGTTGGCTGCGGGCAATCGCCGAACAAAGTGGCGATCCGGATGTGGTGTGCCAGGCCGACTGGATCAGAGCGCATTCGCTCACCGTGCGATGACCCGATGACCAACAAATCGGAGGTGGCCGAATGATCCGGCAGCGGATGAGCGGTGCACCACGCCTCCTGGTGTTCGGCGCCGGTCCGATCCGGGCCGCCGCCTTTGCCGTGTGGCGGGAACTCGGCGTGCGGATCGTCTTGGTCGATGGGCATACCGCGGACCGCTACGACGAGCTCGCCCACGAGTTCTATGCCTTGGACGCTCGCGACGAGACGGCGAACCTGGACGAGCTACGGCAGCTGGCTCGCGGCTGCGACGGCATCACCACGCTTGCAGACGGCTCCCAACGGGTGGCAGCGGTGTTGGCCGATGAACTCGGACTGCCGGGAATCGGCACCGAGGCAGGCGAGGCGGCCCGGTCCAAGGCCCGCCAACGCCAACTGTGCCAGGCCGCCGGACTGCGGGTTCCGAGGTGGCGGCAGGTCCGCAGCCGCGCGGATCTGGCTGAGTTCTATGCCGAAGGCTGGACGCCGGCGGTGCTCAAGCCAGTCGATTCAGCGGCCGGCGCCGGGGCATTGCGGGTGGAGGACGAGCAGGAGGCGGTGCGGCACTGGCCGGTGGTGCGCTCGCTGTCAGCGTCCCGCACCGGCATCATCGAGGAATTCATGGTCGGTCGTGAGGTGTGCGTCGACGCCGTGGTGACCGGCGGCAACGTGAGCTTCGTTTCCTCGGTGGACTGCGAACACATGCGCGGCATCGGCTTCCTGTGCACCTCGTCCAGCTACGCGACGGTCAATCCGGACGTCGAACTGGCCACCCCGCTGGTCGGTCAGCTGGTCTCGGCGCTGGGCGTAGCGGACGGCATCGTGCACGCCGAGTTCAAGATCAACGGCACCGAATGGACCACGGTCGAGGTCGGGCTGCGGCCCGGTGGCGCACTGGTGCCGGAGCTCACCGTCAAGGTCTCGGGCGTGGATCTCTATGCCGCACAGGCGCTGACGGCGCTCGGTGAGCCGGATCCGGTACGCGCCCAGCAACCGGAGGCACCGTACGCGCAGGGCCGCTATCTGGTTGGCGAAGGTGAGGTCACCCGTTTTGTGCCGCCCGCGGACATCCTCGCTGATTTCCCAGACGTCAAGGTGGTTCGGCAGCAGGTGCTGCCCGGGCAGCGGGCAAGGATGCCGTTGAGCGAGGCCGGCCGGGCCGGCTACGCCTTCGGCTGGGGCACCGACCGAGTGGGGCTGGATACCCAGCTACGCCGGGTGATTGCCCAGCTTGGACAGCGAATGGGCATCACAGTACGGGGCAATGACCCCGCTGATCCGATGTCATCGGAGACCGGTCCGGGTCCATGGTGGGCCCCGCACGCTGTACTGGAGGAAGAATGCGCCTCGGCGTCCTAATCCTGCCAGACACTTCCTGGGCAGAGAACGTTCGTCGTTGGCGGTTGGCCGACGAGCTCGGCTTCGACTCCGCCTGGACTTATGACCACATCTGGTGGCGCGGACTTCGCGACAGTGCGTGGTTCGCGGCCATCCCGGTGCTGTCGGCGGCGGCCGCGGTGACCGAACGGATCCGGATCGGGTTGATGGTGGCCTCACCGAACTTCCGGCATCCGGTCATGACGGCCAAGGAAGCGATCGCGCTGGACGACATTTCGGCCGGCCGGTTCACGCTCGGGGTGGGCTCTGGGGCGCCCAGCGCCGGCGATGCCGAAGTGCTCGGTGGGCAGCAGCTGTCGGTCACCGAGCGGAGCGCACGGTTCCACGAATTCGTTGAGTTGACCAGCGCGTTGCTGGACAATCCCACGCTGACCTGGCAAGGCTGCTACTACGCTGCTTCCGAGGCACGGATGTTGCCGGGCAGCGTGCAGCAGCCGCGGCTGCCGTTGGCGGTAGCTGCCTCCGGCCGGTCCGGCGCCGAACTCGCCGTACGCCTCGGTGATGCCTGGATCACTGCCGGTCCGGCCAATTGGATGGGCGGGTATACCGCTGAGGAATGCCTTGCCGCCGTCACCAAGCAGTTGCGTCAGCTGCGCCAGGCCGGTGAGCGACTTGGCCGGGATGTCGAGGCAATGGATCGCATCATGATTGTGACGCCGATGGCCGGCGATCCGCTCGCTTCGACCAAGGAATGTATGCGAATCGCCGAGGACTACGCGGGTGTCGGCATGACCCACTTGGTAATCCACTGGCCTCGGCAGAGCGGTATTTACGCCGGGGATGAGCGAGTCCTGCACGACATCGCGGCCGAAGTATTGCCGCAGCTCGCCACCCTCTAGGACGCCGGAAAGGATGACTGATGTCTGGACCATTGACCTCCAACGGCAAGATGCTGGAGACCGGCGTCGCGGAGTTCGGCGGACTCGTCGACTCCAGTGGCTTGCTCGGTGACATCGACCGAGTACGAGAGCAGATGATGCAGGAGGGCTACCTGCTGCTGCGTGGGTTCCTCAGCCGGGAAACAGTGCTGGCCGCGCGCGAGGAAATCCTGTTCAAGTTCGCCATCGTCGGCGAGATCGACTCGATCCAGCATCCTTTGATGGACGGGGTGTTGTCCGACGAGAGCTATATCCGGTCGGTGAACGCGATCGCCTTTACCGAAAGCCTGCGCCGTGGCGTCGCCTACACCAATGTGGTGCTGTCACCACGATTGCTCGACTTCTTCAGCGCCTTCCTCGGTGGTCCGGCTTGCTCCTTCGACTTCCGCTGGCCGCGGTTCATGCGACTGGGCGAGTCGACCGGTATCCACTGCGACGGACCGTACATCACTCGCGGCACCCGCAACGTCTGGTCGGCCTGGATTCCGCTCGGCGATGTGCCGTTGTCCGATGGTCCGATCATGCTGTTGGAGTACAGCCATTTGAACGAACAGCTACGGCAAAGTTACGGAATCCGGGACGCCGACCGGGACAAGCTGGGCTGGCTAAGCACCGATCCGGTCGAACTGCGCCGCCAACTCGGCGGCCGCTGGCTCAGCACCGACTTCCGAGCCGGCGATGTGTTGCTGTTCGGCCCGGACATGGTGCATGCCAGTCTGGAAAACCGGTCCCCCCAAGGCCACTGCCGGCTCAGCTCAGACACCCGGTACCAACTCGCCTCCGATCCGCTGGACGAGCGGTACAACGGTCCGAACACCAGCAATCCGCACGGTGGGCCCCGGCGGGTGTTCCTGCCCGGCAAGGCTCCCGGCAACAACCAGGAATTCCAGGACGAGTGGAAGTTGGTCGACGAACGTGGCCGGCTGGTCACCGTCGATGCCAACCGAGAGTCTCTGCTGACCCGTGATTCAACAGCGCTGAACGGGTCGGCTATCCCGTGATCATATGGATGCTCCCCGACGAGAGTGAGTCGAGGCGGCTGATCGAGGTTCCATCCGGATTGCTCCGCCCGGCGCGGGAATGCCTCAAGCTATCCGTCCGTCAGGCCGCCGCCATCACACCATGTCCGCTGGCAGGACACGCCTGGGAATGGGAATGGCGCCGCTGGGAACGCAGCAACCATCCACGCCAGGTGCCGAGGCTGGTCGCTGTGCTAACCGCGCTTGGCCTGGCTGTCGATGCCCGCCGAAACGGCGATCTTCGCGACGTAGAAGTGCTGATCTGCCACGGACCGTCCCGCCTGTGCCGAAGCCCGGTAGATATCTTCAGTGATCAGATCTGCAACCTGGCTACCCAGCATCGCAGCATGATCGGGGACTCGGTGGCGATGATTCGCCAAGTCCGAACCTTGCTGGCCGAACGCGATGACGCAAGGGCGATCTTGCTGGTGCTCGATGGGTTCGAGTCGGAACTCTCCAAAGTCACCCACAGCTCCTAGCGTTCTGAAAGTCGACAGCTAACGGTTGCCGAACGGCAGTGTCGGGTGTTGTATCGCGGCATGACGGAGCCTAGGACCACCTTGTTCGGGATCCCGACCCGGCGGCCGGCTGCCGTCGGCCGGCTGAGCCCGGCGCTCAGGATGGCGCTGTCCGGTCGCATCGCCGGCGAAGATGACTACCTGACCGAAGCGCAGCGGCGCGAGCGTTCATTGCACAAGCAGCAGGAAGCGCGCGACCGAGGCCTGACCCCGGACTGGTTCACCGATCAGCGGGGCATCCTCTGCCTGCCTAGTCAGGGCGTCAAGGTTGCGGTCGTCGGCGGCGGCTTCGCGGGATTGATGGCCGGCTGGTATCTGCTGCGGTGCGGTGTGGACGTCACCGTCTACGAGGCCCGCGACCTGGTCAACGGGCGGGTGCACACCGATCGAAAGTTCCTCTACCCCAACCACGCCGAGTTCGGCGCCGAACTGATCGGTGAGAACCATCCGCTGTGGATGCTGCTGTCCAGGCACTTCGAGCTGCCGCTGACTCCGATCACCGAATATCCGCATGCCCGCCTCCGGCTCGCCGGCTCTGATCTGACCCCGGACGAGCAGGATGACATGGAGTCCGAGGCGGCCGCGCTGCAGCATGCCCTGGGAACCATGGCTCATGGCGTCAGCGAGATCGATCCGTGGACTCATCACCGCGCGCGGGAATGGGACGCCCACTCGGTCGAGTCGGCGATGGACTTGCCTGAGTTGAAGGGCGTCGCCACCCCGGCCGCCGTCACATGGCTGCGGTTCACCCTCGGCAATGACAACTGTGTCACTACTGAGCGGCAGAGCTTCCTGGGGCTGCTCAGCTCGATCAGTGCGGCACGGATGGGCAGTGACAAGCCCGGAATGCTCGGGTACTGGCGCTCCACCGAGACCCACCGCTGTCGAGCAGGCAACGACGAGCTCGGCACCAACCTCGCCGGAGAACTGGGCGTTCGGGTGCAGACAGCCACCGTGGTGACCCAGATCCAGATCCAGTCAGGCTCTGCGATGGTTACCACCCAACGCAGCCCGGGGGGAGAGCAGGCAGTCAGCTCGCAGCCGGAACGTTTCGACTACGTCGTGCTGACCGCGCCACCCTCCGCTTGGCATGAGATCACCTTCGTACCCGCGTTCAACCCGGCGAGCCGGTCACTGCATCAGGGTGCTGCCGTCAAATTCCTCACCCGCTACCCCAGCCGGTTCTGGCTGGAACCCGATCAGCCGCCGTTTGAGGACAAGCCGGCCGCGCGCTGGGATGAGCTGGGCTCGCTCTGGGAAACGACCGACGGTCAACCACCCGACACCCCGCCCGCGACCGAACAATCCCCACCGGTTGGACTGTCCGTCTTCGCCGGCGGGCAGTTCGTCCAACCAGCGGCCTCCTACCCGGAAAAGGTGCAGCGGATCTTCCCCCACGGCGATCCGGGGCCGCCTGACCCGGCTCCCAAGCAGCGGTTCCTCGACTGGCCGCACACTCGGTACATCGAAACCGGTTACTCCGCGCCGGCGGTCGGGCAGGTAACAACGGTGTGCCCGGCCCAGCTCCAACCGCACGAACAGTGCCTCTACTTCGCCGGCGAGCAAACCTCATCGGGATTCTTCGGCTACATGGAGGGTGCTCTGCAATCCGGTGCCCGGGCAGCCCGCGACATCGTGCGGCGCGTCGCCGTTCCGTGCCCGCCGACGGCCGGGCAAGGCGACGCCGTTACCGAACCGGCACCGCCACGGTAGATCAACAGTGGATGAGTTGTTCTGGTCGCAGGCGGAGCGTCACCTTATTCGCTACGGCGCCACGTTTACTCCTCGCATCATCGCGCGGGCGGCGGGCAGCTACGTCTATGACGAGGACGGCGCTGCTATCTTGGACTTCACGTCCGGACAGATGAGCGCAGTGCTGGGGCACAGCCACCCACAGATCGTCGCGGCGGTCAACGGTGCAGTCGCTTCGCTGGACCACCTGTTCAGCGGGATGCTGAGCCGGCCGGTGGTCGAGCTGGCCACCGCGCTGTCTGCGACACTGCCCGACTCACTGCGGAAGGTCTTGCTGCTAACCACCGGCGCGGAGTCGAACGAAGCTGCGCTCAAGCTGGCCAAGCTCTACACCGGCAGGTACGAGATCGTGTCATTTGACGCTTCCTGGCACGGCATGACCTACGGCGCTGCATCGGCAACTTACAGCGCCGGCCGCCGTGGATACGGGCCACCGATCCCCGGAAATCTGACGCTGCCCACCCCGAATGCTTACCGGTCACCCTTCCGGCATGCCGACGGCAGTTACGACTGGGGTGCCGAATTGGACTACGGGTTCGCCGCAATCGATCGCCAGTCGGCGGGCAGCCTGGCCGCATGCCTGATCGAGCCGATCCTCTCCTCCGGCGGGATCATCGAGCCACCGATCGGATACCTCAGCGCGCTCAAGGACATGTGCGCTGAGCGCGGCATGCTGCTGATCGTGGACGAAGCGCAGACCGGCCTGGGCCGTACCGGAACCATGTACGCGTTCGAGCGTGACGGCATCGTTCCGGACATTGTCACGCTGTCCAAGACGCTCGGTGCCGGGCTCCCGGTCGCGGCTGTGGTCACCACCGAGGAGATCGAGCAACGCTGCCACGAGCGTGGTTTCCTCTTCTTCACCACCCACGTGTCCGACCCGCTGGCCGCGGTGATCGGCACGACGGTGCTGCGGGTCATTGCCGGCGAGAACCTGGTCGCTCGTGCGGCCCGGCTCGGCACCCAACTGCGAGAGCGGCTGCTTGAGCTGCAGAACCGTCACGAGGTCATCGGCGACGTCCGCGGACGTGGCCTGCTGCAGGGCATCGAACTCGTCACCGATCGGGCGAGCAAGCACCCGGCCGACCAACTCGGTCAGGCCGTCACCAGGGCCTGCCTCGAGCGTGGACTGCACCTAAACATCGTGCAGTTGCCCGGCATGGGAGGCGTGTTCCGCATCGCGCCACCGCTCACGGTGAGCGAGCCCGAACTTGACACCGGTCTGGATATCCTCGGCGCAGCGCTCACCGAATGCACTCACACCTAGGCAGGCTAAGAGCGCGAGGGAGCGATAGATGGACGACCATGCGAACCGCAGCCGATGGCTCGTGCCGGTCAGCATCGGCTGGCAGTTCCATTGCCCAGGGCCGAGATCGACCGGCTGCGTGCCTTGCTGGCCGATCAGCCAGCCACCAAGGTGATCGCCGACCTGCGCGATTGCACGGTCGCTGCGGGTGACTGCACTTCAGCTTCCGGTCGAGGCCAAGCCCCGGCAGATATTGCTGCAGGGGCTGGACGACATCGTTAGCACACTGCAGCGGGCCGCCGTGATCAGCCGGTAAGAGGCCCCAGCCATCGGGTCACCTGCCAGCCTGCGGCGCGGTCAGCGGCCGGCTCCAGCGGGCAATCAGCGGGTGGGGGCGATGGTTGCTTCGATCGGCGTGATACCCGGCGACGGGGTGGGTTCGGAGGTCATTGACCAGGACTGTCGGTGCTTGAAGGAACCGGGATGGAGCTGGAGTTCGCCGTCTTCGACGACATCGACGCCGGCACGTTCCTGGCGACCGGGGTGGCCATATCCGAGGATCAGTTCGAACGGATCCGAGCCAGCGACTCGGTGCTGTTCGGCACGGTTGGGGATCCCCGGGTCCGATCGGCTGGTTATGCCCGCTCGGTGCTGCTGCGGCTGCGCAACGAGCTCGGACTCTACGTCAACCTGCGCCCGGCCCGGCTGGCCGAGATCGGGTCAATCCGCTGCGCGACACCGCGCGCCGGATCGATTGCGTGGTCGTCCGGGAGAACAGGAAGGTCTCTACGGCGGGCTCGACGGCACGCTGCGCGCCGGCACCGAACACGAGTTGGCCATGGACACTGACGTCAACAGCTATCTGGGGGATTCCCGACCACCCCTGACCGATGCGGTCAACCGGTGCGTGGCCCGCGGTCGGTTCGACAGACCTCGGCGGTTCACTCAGCACCCGGCAGGCCGGCGTCGCAATTCGGGCCGAACTGGGCTGAGGAACCGGGCCGAGAATTCAGCGCATGCGGTCGGTCCCGTACTCGTGCACCAGCTTCCGAATCATCACAATGCGATGCTGCCCGGCCACCGACCGCCGTACCCATCGATCCGATATCGGGCTACCGACACCGGCCGGGTGCGGATCGAGCTGCCGGCGGACGCGCGCGAGCTGCCGGGTCGATGACCCACCCCGTGGGCCATCGATCAGGCATCACCCGCAAGAGGCTAACCGCGCCGCAACCGAACTGGTTAAGCAGCCGTCGGTTATACGGCTCGGGCACGATTCAGCGTTCCTGCCCTAGACCTGATCAGCCTTCCGATCCGATAGTGGGCGAGCTGCGAGACCTGGAGCACTGCCGAGATTCTGTATCGTTCTAAGCGACATGGCAGGACGGAGGCGCACCTGTGCTCATGGGCAGGATGGGTCACTCCCGTGCGGTTGTGGTTACGGTGGTGGAAGAAGAGATGACCGCCGTACTTGCCGAGTTCGGCACGGATCATGAAGTTCGAGGCTCGGGTTGCTGGGCCAAGGGTCCAGCGCAGAACAGCGTTTACCCGTTGCTGGTTGCCCAGTCCTCTGACAGGTCGAATATGCCGTACGGTGAGACAGTCCGGTATCTGATCGAGGATTGGAAACCGGAAGTGGTATTCCTTGTAGGCATCGCGGGAGGTATTGCGCGCCTAGACAGCGATGGCTTGGTCGGACCGCAGGCAGGAGACGTCGTCTGCGTCGAGTACGTCCATTACGGGGCGTACACGAAACGGGTAAACGGGCGCCGGCTGCTCAGGTACTTTCCTATGGAACATCCGGCTGCTGAGGTTATCAGGCGTCACGTCCGGCCTATTGCACGCACAGAGTGGTTCGATCGACTACCTGTTGCACGGCCCGGCGACGATCGGGGAATTCCAGAGCTCCACTTTGGTGAGATTGTCTCCGTCGAGTTTCTAGCAGGCGACGTAGGAGTGGATGAGCAGCGAGCGCTCTTCGGCCAATACGATCATGCACTTGCCGTAGATATGGAGTCCGCGGGCATAGCACGGGCAATGCACTCGGCACGGCATGGCGTGCACTACGGGCCTATATGGCTCGGCTTGCGTGGTATTAGCGACCGGACTGCCGCAACCACCGAAGCCGCGTCTGCTCTTAACGCAGAAAACGATATTGAGCGGAAGCAATGGCGTGACTACGCGGCCGCCGCGGCGGCGAGAGTTGCTGTTCGCTGCGTCGAGCGAATACTTGCCGAGCCCAGGCCACCCGAGCCTGAGGACCCGGGCGCACCAGCATGGACAGCGTGATGAGTAACTGTCGCACGCTCTTGAGAGGATCTCTAGTATGAGCGAGTCTGGCGAGAGGCGGCAGTTCAAATACACGGCCGTCCTGCATGAAGGTTTTAGTTCACTGCTACAAGATGCACCCGGAAAGATGATCTCGCACGACGACCTTCTCGACTTGACCTTCCAGCGTGGTCGCGTCCTTCTGCAAGCTAAAGCGGGCGCTGGAAAATCGACCTTCCTACAACGTATCGCCCAGCAGAGCGAATCACAGACTCGCCGTACGCGTCAGCTACGTGCGCCGGACTTGACGCGGTCCGCAGAGACAAAATTCGATGCTGACGTGGCAGAAATCTCGCTACGCCAAGAGTTCATCGACGACCCCCGCGCCCTACTCCTCATCGTGGACGGTCTCGACGAAGTTGCCGCCAGCGACGCCCAACACCTGCTTGAAGGAATCGAGCAGCTAACTCAGGCGGAGTCAGGATGCGCAGTCCTCGTGTCCGATCGGCCGAGGCGGCGGAGCATTAACCTAAACAGGTGGGCACTTATTAGTCTCTCCACTGTCATGCAAGATGAAGTCGATTCCATTATCAAAGATTCGGACTTCGTGTCACGTCGCCCTTGGGCTCGCTTGCCACTTTATTTAGGATTAGCCGCGGAAGGCGTTCGCGGGAATAGCCAACTTGCAGTTCTTGAGCATTATATTTCTCTTGCATTGGGCTCGGATTCAGAGGCCGTCGATGAGCTTTCTGAAGCGGCTTACGAATGGTGGCGATATCGGCCCTCATCAGTAATTGATTCGAACTGGCTGAGAATGCGCCTGGGCAGTGAGCTTATCAATAGGGCATTACACTCGGAGCGCCCTCTCTTGAGGTCGCCAGACCAGGACTCGATCGAATTCTTCCATATCCTGCTCCATGGCTTGTGCGCTGCGCGTGCGATCAGAGGCTTGGCAGACGTGTGGTCGAGACACGCGTTCGAGACACTAACTTTGCACGGATCTACTTTCGACGCCCTCGGCCTGCTACTTGCCCAGGTCGACGACGACAAAGTAGATACGCTCGTGCGCGAAGTAGATGCTTGGAACTTCTATGCGGCATCTTACTTGTTGATCGAGGATCTGTCCGGTGACAATCGAGTGAGCCCGGCCCTACGCTCGGCCTTACTCCTCACTTTGGCCATCCGCCGCTTCGGCCCTATCTCAAGCACGGTGGTTCAAGTTGAAGATGCGCTCCAAATGCATGGAGGTACCCTGTCGAGTCAGTTGTTATTGGCATCTGACTTATCCGAAATTGCCGCGATCGCGCGGGGCCTAAGCTTTGAGTCGACATGGTGGTCCTCCTGGTTAGACTCCTTGGTACATCTCATAATGGAGCCTATCCAGGACAAAGATGTTCTCGCCGTTGGTAGCAGTGACAGCCTACTTGGGTGGATGGCGGCCAATATTTTGGCGGTCAAAGGCATGGCTTCCGGTCAATGGGAAGTCGTACGTGATCTAGCTCTTAAAAGTGCGGATGATTCAATACGCTGGCGCTATATTCATGCGCTTAGTGGGGCCTCTGATTGGGCGTCGATTGAGTCCTGCTTGCATGCATTCAAGGAAGACAGAGCCCGCTGGGTTCGTTACGGGGCATTACGGTCTTACCTCTCGATTGCTAGCCGCCTGCCTGACGCATCCGACCGCTCAGAGGCTTTTAATCGCTTGGCACAGGATGCCAGAATAATAGTGAGTGACCCCAAATGGACGCGCGAAGTAGAGCGATCCGCGCAGCTAATCAAGGTGCCGTACGGCTGGTCCAACGATGTGGGAATCCTGGTTGAACAGCTATGGGCACTGTCGAAGTCAGTAGATGAGCAAGATCGGTGGCGCAGATTGAGTGCGAGGCTCAGAACCTTGGCAAGCCCGGCTTAGGGTCGCAGCATGAGTCTTCCATCGACCGTGCCGCGACTGCGGTTCGACCCAGAGGCAGTCGTTACGACTGCCTTCGCTCAAAAGGGCATGCAGTCGTTGCTTGCAGAGCTGCGGTGTGCCAGCGATGCTTACCTCGTAGGAGGCGCCGTCCGGGATGTCATTCGCGGGCTGGTTCCTCAAGATCTTGATCTCCTTATTTGTAATAATGACGAGCGTACGCACCAGGTGCTGGCAAAGTTTGGCGTTGCCAAAAGAAACCGACACCTAAATTGGCGTTACTACATCGGATCTAGAGATCATGTAGACGTTATTGAGCCACAGTTCTTTTACCGGCGATTCAATCACGCGTGTGAAGTATTAAGATACTTCGATGCTTCTGTAAACGCAATAGGAATCAACCTCCGAACCTCCGAGGTGCTAGATCCACTCGACGGATTGCATCACCTACATGATGGTCATGTCTGGCTTCCACCCGCACGATGGCAATGCATGAATGACTTCGAGTCAGTTCATCTTACTCTGCGACTCACTCGCCTGCTTGAGCGAACAGAATTGCGAGTCCTCAATCCCCAAGCCGCCCTAATGCATCTCGCGAAATACGACACGGTTCCTTGGGACGACCTTGCCAGGTTAAATGGCGTGACGCGAGCAGCGGGCAGGCAGCGGTTTTTAACGTCCATGTGTAACCGTCGAACCGTACCCACTCCACACGTTGACGACGCCGCACATCGGGCGCGGGGTGGTACCTGGGAGTGCCTCGACTGGCTTTCCACCGGTCTGATCACCGAAAGCGCGCATGCTGAAATTCACCGCTTCTTGCATTGAGGTAGCGATCAGGAAACTTCGTCGGTGCGGCGAATGCAGGAGCGGCATGTTTAATGCCTGTTAGGGCTGCTGGATTAGGGGGTCGACATGGCAGTCGGTACGCTAGGCGGGCGTATAGGCAGTCGGGAGCAGGCCAGGAGTCCCAGATATGAAGCGGTACGGCCGACGCTTACTGCAACAAGGTTGGCATCAGTGCAACACTTACTATCCTCGCGTTGTATCGAGCGAGTAATCGGCGACACGTCGTACGGCAGCGGCGCCACACCTCCGCCCGTGCAGGGTCTTACGGCCGCCCTAAATTCACGGCCGGGCATCGATGGATGGCGCATGAGCTGTCTCATAGGCAGGCAGTTGTGACGGCCCAGCCGGCCGAGTCGTCCCGCAGATGGCTAGCCCCGGTCAGCATCGGCCTCGCGGTGCTGCTACTCGCGCTGATGCCGATACTGCTGGTGAAACATCATCATTCGCGTTCGGCGTCTCGACCGGTGGCCGGCGCAGCTAATAGTTTGTGCCGTTCGGCATTGGGTGACGCGGTTCTGACCGAAATAGCGACGACGGTCGGGCAGGCTCGCGCGACCCGGTACGGTCCTCCGACGTATTACCCGGCTCCGAATGCGTTTCCCGGCGCCTCGAGCACGGACCAGGCGGCGTGGTGCTGGATCGCGGCAACCCAGACCGGTGGTTACACCTGCTTCCTGGTCGGCCCGGATTCCAGCAAGATCGAAATAGTGACCATCGACCGAATTTCTGTGCCGGACCGGGCACCGGGCGCATACATCAAGTGACCGCTACTCGATCACCAGACCGTGGGCGCTCGCTCCGAGCATGTTCAGGTAAGCCGCGATGTGGTCGCGAGCCTTCACATACGTCACCCGCTCACCCGGCGTGGTCCCCGGATCAGCCAGCGCCCGAGGGAGGTCGATCAGCCGCAGATGCGGCGTGAGCTGCATCCAGGTGGGAATCGCCTCCACCCGGGTTACCCGCCACCGGTGCGGGCCGAGCTCGGTGAAGGTGAAGCGTGGCATGACGCCTTCCCGGCTGTCGTCGATCGGGTTGGCGTGCCTGGAGATCTGGTTGCCCATGCCATAGGCAACCCATTTTCCGTTGAACTCCTCGAACGGCTGCACGACGTGTACGTGGTCGCCCAGGATCACATCGATATCCGGCGAGGCGAGCAGCGCTCGGGCCTGGCTTCGCTGCTCATCGGTCGGCTGGTGCTGGTATTCGGTACCCCAGTGCATGCTGAGCACGACGATGTCCGCGCCGGCTAAGCGGGCCCGGTGCGCCGCCGCCAGGATGTTCGGCACCGAGGTCAGGTTCGCCAACCACGGCTGGTCGGCAGGCAGCGCGATGCCGTTGAAGCCGAAGGCGTAAGCAAGTTGAGCCACCTTGACCCCGGTCGAGGTGGTTTCGATCAGCGGTTTAGCTGCCTCGGCCGCCGAACGAGCGCTGCCGGTATGCCGTAGCCCGGCGGCGTCTAGCTCAGCCAATGTCCTTGCCACGCCGGCATAACCCTGATCGAGCGTGTGGTTGGACGCGGTGGTGCAACTGGTGTAGCCGACGGCCTTGAGTGCGGTCAGCACCTGCGGCGGCGCGTTGAAGTCCGGCCAGCCGCTGAACGGACCTCCTGGCGGTGCCAGCGGGGTTTCCAGTTCGCAGGTCGCCACATCGGCGGTGCGGACGTCCGCGGCGATCGAGTGATAGATCGCACTGAAGTCATAGCCGAAATGGCCCTCCGCGCGTGCATCGGCCGCGGCCTGCTGCCAGAGCGGCGGATGGATCAGCACGTCGCCGGACCCGAGCACGGTGACGGTACGCGGCCCTGGCGGCTGCGTCGATGCGGTCACCGGCGGTGAAACCGCGCTGCTCGATCCGGTTATCGAGCTCGACGCCGGCTGGGGTGGTTGTTGTCGGCGAACCGGTGCCGGGTGGCTAGCGCGGGTGCAACCGGCCGCGACCAACAGGACCGCCACCGCGCTGCCGAGCGTCGCCGCGATGGACCGGTGCATCATGCGTTCAGGCTGCCACACCCAGCCCCGTCCCACCCGGTCTCAGGCAGGCAATACCTCGATCAGTTCGGTCGAGGCGAAACTCCATCGCAGCCACAACGTCGACTCGACGTCCCAGTAGGGCGGCGCAACGATTCCCGCTGGGCTGGCGAAATAGAGTCCCTGGGTTGCTACCACCGCACGCAGCGTCATGTGGACAGCATCATAGCGCTGCGCCGAGCCTGCCCAGTTGGGGTAAAGCATCGAGTTTCTACTGATCGGGTCGCTGGAAACGAAGTCTGCCCAGTCGGCGGCGGTGGTGACCTCATAGATCACGGCATCCGCTACCGGTACGACATGCCAGGTGTGCCACGGCAGCGGGTGGAGCGTGGATCCGCGGTTGAGATCGAGATAGGTTCGCCAAGGCGATGGCGCCCCGGGCGGCGCCGTCGAGGTGAACAGGCCCACCCCGAACGGCTTGCTGCTCGGTGGTTCCACCGAGGCGAAGCCGGTGAATCGAACCTTCTCGAGGACGGGACCATCGGCTTTCACATGAGCCGGCTTGCCGGTTGCCGTCCAATATTGGGAATCGAGCCGCAGCGGGCCATGAACCAGGTCCGGCACCTCGGCGGCCAGCCGAGTCAGCAGTTCGGATCGGCCTGCGATCGCGTCCGCCTCAGCGGGGTCGAGGATAGCCATTTCGCTCAGCGACGGCGTCGCTCCGGTACTGGTGACGTGCTGCATGACCGAGATGAGCTGCGCGATATCTGGATAGCGCGCCGGGTAGGGGGAACCGTCCGGCTCGGCATCGAGCCGGACGATCCTGTCGATCAATTCTGCGCGGCCCTCCACCGCTTTCAGGCTAGCGCAGGCGTACGGCAGACGCCTCGTGTTGCTCGCGGAGGAAGGTGAGTTTCGAGTAGTAGGACTGTTCGGTTTCCTCGTCCAATGCTGCTAATTCACGCCTGACCATCTCGGCTAGCCGGGCAAGCTCGGGCTCCACGGTGGCCGGCGTGATGCCGAGGTGGACCCGGGCGCGGTGGAATTCGATCTCAGCTTGCCGAAGGACCGCACCATTTTCATGTAGTACGACTTCGTCGATCTCAATCCCGAAGCAGTCGCCGGTCCGGGTGGATTCGAGGTTGACGTCGAATCGGGTGCGGTAGAAGCTGCTCAGCTGCCGGGTGCTGAGATCCGGATACTCGGCAGCGACGAAATCGACGAGCGGCTCCGGTATCGGTATGTGATTTCGGAAATCTTCGTGCCTGCGCAGGGCGTCCTCGCCGAAGGTCTTGCGCTTGATCAACTGGTTACCGTTGGGATCGGGCATGAATGCCAGATAGCCGCGGCTTTCCGATGGCGCCGTCATCTCGAAGGTGTGCTGAAGAAAATGCCAGCGCTGGAGCTCGTTGCCTACGTCCGGGATGAAGTCGGTAAGCGCTCCGATGGCGGTGAGGTGTGCGAAATGGAGGGCCAACTCCCAGGGGGTGCGGCGACCGGCGAGGTTGAACTTGACCTCGATCTCGGTGCCGGGTTCGTGGACGGTGTACGCCATCCATTCGCCGGCGATGCGGTCGTTGAGGTCAGCGCAGCGATCGAGAACGCGGCAGACCAGCGAGGCCATCGAATCCTCGGCCGACGCGGTGAATTCGGCGGCTCGGACGAAGAGCACGCCAACGGCTCGAACCCGCGCACAGGCGAGTACCTCCGCGTGTACCTGGCCAGCTTGTTCGGACAGCCGCATCACCGCGAGTGGACCGGAGGTTCGCAGCGCCATTACCGCATCGTCAGCGCGGTTGGTGAGGGCGTCGATGAGGGGGGTCCGGAAGTAGCTGCTGTCCCAGGCCGGCACCAGCTGATCGAACTGTTCATGACTGGCTTCCCGCGGGCTCCGGACGATCACGGCGCAACTGGTGGTTGCCTCGGCGCCGCGGAGGTAGACCGACGCGTACCGCGCATCGGGTTGCCTGGTGGAGGCCGGCAGCGGTGTCACGACGGCCGGCAGCGTTCCGGCAGCGGCGAGCGGGTATTGGTAGGCAGGATCACCGAGTACCAGCCACTCGGAGGAGACGGCGCGTGCGCTTGCGACGGTGTTCATCATGCGAATTGGCCTTTGCGGTATGTGGTTAACCGACCAGATGGCGGCCGGCGAGTTCGGCAACGGACTGCAGCAGCCGGCTGCGGCTAGCTGCGGTGAGCACGTACATGCAGGCGTAATCGGTGCAATGCCTGGGTTGGCGATCCTCAGCCGAGTGCCGGCCGAAGGTCTCGGTGATACCCAGCCTGGCCTGGGTGCGGCGATCGAGTGGCGGTATCTGGCGGTTGGACGGGTAGAAGACGACCCAGCCTGCCGCGCGATCACCGGGGTTCGGGATGGGGTCGGGCAGGGTGACCGGCAGGCCGCATTGGATGCGATAGGCGATTTCGGTGATGTTGATCCCGTACAGGGCTTCCAGAGCGCGATCAACCGCTGCTCCACCGGGCCGGCCGGCTACTTCGCAGAACACCATCGTCCCGTCGCTGCGCTGGATGGCCTCCAGATGGGTGACCCCGTTACCGATGCCAAGCGCTGCCAGGACGCGTTCGTTGAGGTCTGCCAGCGCTGTGTTGATCTCCGGATCCGTGACGGTGACGGAACCGAGCAGGCCACTGCTGCGGTAAGCGGCAGGGGTTGAGATGTATTCGGAGGCGGCGCTGAAGACCACCTTCCCGTTGAGGACTATGGAGTCGCAGTGATAAACCGGCCCGTCGATGTAGTCCTCGACCTCGTAGTCACCGGGTGCGAACCGCAGGCCGTGCACCAGATCGGTGGCCTCGGCGAGGTTGTCGACGATGTGAACCTCGCTGGCGCCGAGGCCGCGGCGGTGCTTGATGACCTTCGGTCCGGTCGACCAATCGATAGCAGCGAGATCGTCGATCCGATCGAGCGGATGAAAACGGGGCAGTTCGGCGGTACCGTGCGTCGCGATGCGTTGTTTCATGAGGATCTTGTCCCGGAACAGCGCAGTAGTGGCAAGGTCCATGCCGGGCAGGTCGAAGTCGTGCCGGAGCTGAGCAGCGAACATCAGCATCTTCTCGTGGATGACCACCACATGACTGAACCGGCCCTCCTCCAGCCGTCGACGGCAGAGCGCCTCGACCTCGTCACCGGGCATGAAATCGCACACGTCGAAGCCGATGAAGTCGGCTGGATCGAGTCCGTCCGTGCCGCCGTAGGGATGGGTGATGAGGTGGATGTCGGCCTCGGCGTGCGGCAGCAAGGAGCGTCCAGCTGCTGATAACGCGGTCGCCTTGTGGCGGCTGATCAGCAGCACAGTGGGACGCGCCGAGGTTCCGACCGGCTCTGCTGTGGTCTTAGGCATAGGCGGCGCTGCGCTCGTGCTGCTCACGGGATAGGGCGACGAGCTGGCTGCGGACTAGCCGCAGGTCAGCTTCGCCGAATTGAATGTTGACCGAAAAGTTGAATTCGTCGCGGCCGCGCATAGCCTCGTCCAGGCCTTCGTCGGTGAGATCGATGTCGTCGTAACGTAGCAGCTGTTCTGCCTGGTAGTGACCGGTGGCTAGCAGCCGGTTCCATTCGGGCGTGCCGGGGTAGGGACGGAACTCGAAAACGCTGGCCCGAAACCGGCCGGGGTTCGAGTCAGACACCTCCCACAGGTCGTGGACATGCCGGACGGTGGCGTGCAGCTCGTCGGGAGTTTCGGTAGGAAAGCCAAGGATGAAGTAGCCCTTGACGTTGATTCCCCGCTCGGTGAGCCGCCGGACGACCTGGCGGGTCATCTCCGGGGCGATGCGCTTGCCCATGTAGTCCAGTAGCCGAGCCGAACCTGATTCGACCCCGAGGGCGATCTCCCGGCAGCCGTTGGCCTTGAGCGTATCCAGCAGACTATCCGGGGCCCGGTACAGGATGTTGATGCGACCGGTGGCGTCCCAGGCGTACCGGTCCCCTACCCGGTGCTCGGTGAAGGCCTGCATGCAGGCGTTGATGAACCGCTCGTAACCGAGGAACAGGTCGTCGACGTACCGGAATGCCGTGACGCCGTACCGGTCGTGCAACAGGTCCATCTCCTCGAGCAGCCCGAGCGGCTTGCGGGTGCGGATGCTGACATCCGGATTGGCGCTGACCGCCGCACCGCAGAAGGAGCAGTTGTACGGGCAGCCGCGCGAACCGACCATATTGGCCTCGATCCGGCCGAGCTTGTCGCAGTACGGATCGTCAGCCAGATAACGCCGATCCAGGACGGGCAGGTCGTCTATGGCTGGAGCAAGCAGGCTCCGATCGCCATGGCCGGTGTTGATGGTGCCGAGGCTCTTGTCCCGCCACATCACCTGCGGCAGTTGGGCTCGGGTCGCGGTGTCGCCGAGCAGGGTGGCCACCCGGAGTTCGGCCTCGCCGAGGATGAGCGCGTCGAGGTTGACGAACCTGGGGTCGGCGAGGATTTCCGTCGGGAGGGCCTTGGCCTGATGGCCGCCGGCCATGATCCGGATGCTGGCGGGCAGGCCGGCGGCGATGGTGGCGCTGAGGTTATAGGTCGGTGCCAGCAGGTTGAATCCGACCCAGCGCGGCGCAACGCTGGTGAGAATGGCTTGCACTTCATCGGTGGTGAGCCCGTGTGCTTCGGCATCCAGGACCCCGACGTTGAAACCCTGATGCGCGGCGTAGGTGGCGATATAGGCCATGCCGAGCGCGGGCAAGGTGAAGTCGTTGACCCTGGGCCGGATCGCGTAGTCGCGCAGTGGGGCGTTGACGAAGACGACGTCCAGCTGGCGGGAGAAATCGGCACCGGCAATGAGCTGCCGCTGATCGTGGTTCATTGCGGACATGTGGCACTCCAGCCGAGGGTGAGCAGGGTGAGCGTGCCGATCGCCTCGCCACCCCAGTTGGTCCAGCATCGTAGGAACGAGCGCGCGTCGGCAGGAATGGCCAGTTCCGGAAAGGCACGTGCGGCCCAGGTTCGTACCGCGAGGTCGTCGTGCGGATAGAGCTGCCAGGCGTGGCGCAGGTCGGCAATCGCCGCGCCGGCGCTCCACGGCCCGATCCCGGGCAGCGCCAGCCAGGCATCGTGCAACTGGACCGGGTCGAGTCGGTCCCAGTACCGTGGCTCGGCCAGGCAGGCCTCGGCGACCGTACGCAGGGTGCGGGCCTTGAACCCGAGCCCGGCATCGGCCAGCTCGGCGTCACCGGCGGCCAGGAACCGCTCCACGGTGGGAAATCCGCCGGCGGCACCGCCGGGTGGAGCGAGTGCGGCAGCGAGCCGCTGCCAGACCCGGCGGGCCTGGCCGGCCCGGATGACCTGACGGATGACCGCGGTGCCGAGCGCCTCCCAGTAGCAACCGGCCCCGAGCCGGTTCAGGCCGTCTAGCCGGGCCAGATTCTGTCGGATAGTCCGCGGGGTGTCCTCGCCGAGTTCGGCGATGGCGAAGCTGGCCAGCTGGGCCTCGGCGCTAGCGGCGAGCCCGGGTTGCAGCCGCCAGTAGCCGACCTCGTGGTCGTAGGCGGCACGGATCACACACCTGTTTGTGCCGTGCGCAAAAATACGTTCGGCATGCAGTCCGTCGCGGTAGCTCCAGGACGGGCTGTCGACCATGACCGGGGCTGAGTTCATGCGCCGGCCGATCCGGACGAAGTGAGTCCCGGTTGCATCGCACCGAGTACCACCCGAGCGACCTGGCTGCTCGCGGTGTCGAGATCACTGCTGTTGGTGTCTACCCGGATCCAGCCGTGCACATCGGCGAATTCGTACAGCGTCGCGAGCAAGGCCTGCTGGTGATCGAGGAATGCCTGATGCCCGGCCGGTGCGACTGCGCTGTTGCCGGCCTCCCCGGGGGTGTATGCGCCGGCCTTGCGCAGCAGCGCCGTCTCGGGCGCCACGTCGAGCAATACGACCAGATCCGGGTGCCGAATATGGTCGAACACCCCCTGGGCGTGCTGCCAGGGCACCTCACGGTGGGTACGGACCCGGGCCAGGAACTTGTAGATCCAGCTGTCGACGATGACGAATTGCCCGTCGGCGATAGCGGGTTCGATCACGCGTGCCTGCACGGTGTAGAACCAGGCAGCCATCAAATAGATCCAGTGCAGTTCCCCTATCCGGCGGAACGGATCCTCGGTCGAGCCGTGGTCGGCGGGCCAGAGCAACCGGCGCAGCCCGATCATGTGCTGCTCGACCAGCGGATCGGTGAACGAAGGCGCCTTCTTGTTCACACGTAAGACCGGAAGATCGGCGGCCGCGAGAATTCGGGCGACGTTGTCAGCGGTGCTGGTCTTGCCCGAGCCGTCGATGCCTTCCAGTGCGACGAACACGTCCGACGTTCTCCTCTCTTTCCGCTAACTGTCTTGATCGGGTGTGGCTGTCCGGCGCGGCTAGCTCCGGTCTACCGGCACTACCAACGCCGCCGACGGGACTGGCGCTGGCTTCGGTGCCGACCGGACTACCCAGGCGATCACGGCCGTGCTACCCAGCAACAGGCAGGCGACGAACGGCACCCGCTGGCCCAGTCCCAGCAGTGACGCTTGAAGCACGCCGGACAGTGGCACCGCACCGAGGATGATCAACCGAATCGCGGTGTTGACCCGGCCGGCCAGCTCCTTGGGGATGAGCAGCTGCCGCATCAACACCGACTCCACGGTGACGAGCCCTTCTCCCACCGAAAGCAGCAAATAACCGGCCAGCAGCAGCGGACTGAAGGTCAGGACGACCATCAGGGCCGCTCCGGCGGCGAGCAGCACCAAACCGGCAGCGATGCGCCGGTGCGAGGCCGCGTCGCCGTCGCCGCGCCGACGAGAACCGACGAAGGCCCCGATCGCGGCGCCGGCAGCTCCGACCGCCATGGCCGCGCTAGCCGCCGTGCTGTTCCAGTGCCAGGAGCCACGGGCCAATTGCAGGATTACCACCGCCAAGCTGCCGGCACCCAGGTTGCACAGGCCGAGGACGAGCGCTACCCGCAGCAGCTCGCGCTGCCCGAGCAGGTAGCGCCACCCCTGGTTGATCGCCGGCCACTTGCTGCCACCGAGACTGTGCGGGACTCGTGGCAACAGCAGGCCGGCACCGATGGTGAGCGTGAACGACGCGGCATCGATCAATAGCACCGGACGGGCACCCAGCGTGCCGTAGACGAGGCCGCCCAGTGGCAAGCCGAGCAGCGCCACCAGCTGACTGGCTGCGGTGAACAGCCCGTTCAACCGGGCCAGTCGCCCGGTCGGTGCCAGCGCGGGCAACAGCAGGAAGTTGACCACGATGCTGGAGGTAACCGCGCCGGTACTGGTGATCAGAAACAGCAGGTAGGTCAGCGGCAGTGACGCGGTGGAGATGGTTAGCGCCAGCGTGGTCACCGCGACGGCCTGTAGGCATTCACTGGCGATAAAGACCTGCCTGCGGTCGAACCGGTCGATCACCGCGCCGATGAATGCCGACGCCAACCACGGCAGCGTCGCCACCGCGAAGGAGATCACCGCGTCCGTGGAGGATCGAGTCAGGTCATACAGCGCCAGCGGGATTGCCAAGATCAGGAACTGATTACCGAGCTTGGAGACGAGGATGGGCACCAGCAGGTAGATCGCGCTGCGCTCACGCATCGAGAAGGCTCCGTCTCCGGTCGAATTCCACCAGCCACAGATCCTCAGTTGCCGCGCCGTGGTTGACCTTGGCTTCCAGCGATCCCATGCCCAGGTGCAACCGGGTGCAGCCGTGTTGAGCGCTGAGCTCGATCAGCTCGAAGAAGGCAAGGTTGAAGTACTCGTAGGCATTCTCCAGTTGTGAATAGTCGAAGCCGCCGATCCGCAACCAGGTGGTGCCGCTGAAGAGGTAGCAGTGACAGAACCCGACCAGCCTGCCCCGGCGGCGGCAGGTTAGGGTGATCCCCGGGTCGCTGGCCGAGGCCAGCCGGTGCACGTAATGCAGGTAGTGCTCAAGCGGGTTGCTACCGCCGTACTTCCATTCCAGTTGCGCGAGCAGCGGTGCGGCGTCGTCGGCAATCGCTGCCAGCGGCTCGATCGCCACGTCATAACCAGCCCGCAGGAACCGCCGCCGCTCGGCTCGGATATGACCCCGCCGGTGCGTTGTCAGCCGCGCTGCGTATTCCTCGAATCCACCGGGCGGCACCTCGATGGTGGCTTCCACATCGATCTTGATCTTCCGCGGCGCAATGCAGCAGGCAAGCACGTCCTCGGTCAGCCGCTCGGGGACGTAGAACCAGACCGGGGTAACGCTGCCCGCTTCCTCGGCGAGCGCGGCACGCATCAGGGCCAGGGTTTCCGCGCGGGCTTCGTCGGTCAGCGGCGATGACAGGAGAACGCCGGCCTGGTAGCCCCGCCGTGAGCCGAACAGCTGCGGGGGCGTCGGTGATATCGGTTTGAGGTCGAGGCCGTCCAGGCGGTAGCGGCGGTTCGATTCCTGGGTGGCTGCGTACGTCGGGATGGCCGCGAGGAGTTCGCCACCACCATCAGTAACCGTCAGATAGCGTGCTTGCGAGTGGGGATCCGGCTCGTAGCCCAATAGCCATAAATGTGAAGAGTAAAAGCCGACGGACGCGGCAGTCGCATCCCACTGGGCGGCATCGATCTGGGTGAGCGAGTCAAGCCAGGTGACCTGCAGCGTCGCCGCTGCGGCATCGGCCCTGGTCATGTCCCCCCAACCCCTTGACTGACCCAGGCCATGCCAAGCGCTGAACTGCCTAACCGTAAAGCGGTTTATATCGGGCAGGACCCTAACACGTCCCCACCCACGATCGGAAGGCGACGGACACCTCAAGTCGCTGTGAGGCCTCGAACGCACAGCGTTGTCCGATCACGCTTCAGAACCATTCACGATAGGCGTCGTGCCAGTCCCGTAGTCCGGCCGCTGACCGGCGGAGGCGTGCGGCCAGCGCGTCCAGGGCGTCCGGTTGCGGTGGAGTGGTGATGGTTTCCTTGGCCTCGACGTATTTGGTGTAACCGGTGCCGATGACGGTGCTGATCGCGGTAACCACGAACAAGCTGACGAATGCGGAATCCGGCAGCACGGTGCTGATCGGCTCGCCGGTGGTGGCGATGACCAGCAGCAGGAAGGCCAGCCAGCCGCCAGCCAGCACCCGGCCGGGTTCGGCGGCCTTGCTTCGGGCCTGAGCAGTGCCGGACCTGACTCGGCGTGCCCACCAGGCGGCCACCGCGGTACAGCAACCGTGCACGAGCAGCACTACCAGGATGGCTGCTCGGTGAGCCTGGTGCGGACCGAGGTAAACCGGGACCAAACCCAAGTCGGCGACCGCCACCGCCGCAATGGCCGCCCACTCGCTGGCCTGCTCGCCACCGACGGCCAGCACCGCGCCGAGCATGAACAACACCACGGTGACCAGGAACAGCCACGCGGCGACGGTGCCGGCGCGGCCCACCGCTCGCCCACAACTGTCGGTGTGCAGGTTCAGCCAGGCGACCGCCGCTCCGATGTAGCTGAGCGCCGAAATGCCTTGCAGCCATTGGCCGATCCGGCGGCGCGGCCCGAATATCGGCGAGTACTGGCGGATCACGGCCCAGAGCGCGAGCCAACCTCCGAAGAGGATCACGCCGCTCAGCACGCCTAGCAGCCACCCGTACGACCCATCGGTACACGACGCTGCCGCCTGCGCTGACGTCATGAGTCGGTGATGCCCTGGTCGATCGCCCACCGGGTGAGCTCGACCCGGTTGTGCAGCTGAAGCTTGCGCAGGGTGTTCTGAATATGGTTCTGCACGGTGCGGGGTGAGACGGTGAGCTGCTCGGCGATATCGCGCGCGGTACGTCCGGTCGTGACCAGCCGAAGGATTTCCGTTTCCCGAGCGGTAAGAACCGGATTTCCTGGCGTCTGGTCGTCGGACAGCTTTCGGTATTCGTTCAGAACCAGCGCGGCCAGACCCGGTGAGAAAGTAGCGTCGCCTGCCTCGGTCCGGGCGACCGCGCGCAGCAGTTCGTTCCGGGTTGCCGACTTCACCAGGTAGCCCAATGCGCCTACCTTGACCGCGGCGATCACCGAGGCGTCCTCGCCACTGGCCGAGAACATCAGGACCCGCCGGCTCGGATCCTGCTGGACAGGCTCGCCGCGGTCTCGACTCCGGAAATGCCCGGTAGCTGAAGGTCCATCAGGACCACTTCCGGACGGACGGCCGGAGCCAGCGTAGCGCGGTCTCGCCGTCCCTGATCCCGGCCACCACGTCAGACATCGCGATCCTGGGCCGCGGGCTATTGCTCACCGTCCTTGCGCAGAACCAGCTGGCCGCCGCGCAGTGGGCGACTCCCGCTCGAATCGCCCTGCTGCTCGCCCTGGCAACGCTCACCGCCGGACAGGCCCCGGTGGATGTACCGGTACGGTCCCAAGATGCGGATGCTCCCGGTACCGATGACGCCGGCCGCCGAACCGGAGCTAAGCCAAAAACGCGTCGTCGCCGGGTAGGTCCGCGTGCATCTCGACCAGTTCCATTGCCCGATCGCCCAGGAAGGTAAAGGTGATCGTGCCTCTGCTGACCCGGGTCACCCCATTGCGGGTGGCGGTGACCTGGTGCAGCGCCGTCACGTGTCCCTGACCGTCACCGAAAACTTCGATGAGGTCGGCGCTGAAATGCCCCTCGGTGAGTTCAGCCAGCTTGCCGTAGTAGCCGAAGATCGCGTCGATCCCCTTGTGTGCGCCGGCGACCTGACTGTTACCGGGCACGTGTTGCACCGCGTCGTGGGACAGGATGGTCCGTAACGTGTCGAAGTCGCCGCTGTTGAACGCCTGGTAGCCACGCCGTACCAGAGTCATGTACTTGTCGTCCGGCGCCGCTACCTCAGGTGGGGCGGCGGTGGCATAGCGGGTCAGCTCCGGGGAATAGTCGATGATCACGCAGGGTTCGTCGCCGAGCACCCAGGCATCGTGGCCAGCGGGTAGGTCGACCAGATCACCCGCGCCGACCGTCAACTCGGTGCCGTCGTCCAGCCTGACCTGCAGCTGGCCGGATTCGACATAGCCGAGGTGCCGGGTCTGGCAGCTGTCGGTGCCGGCGATCGGGGCGATGTCGGTCGACCAGCGCCAGCCCGGTTCGAACACTCCCCGCATGAGCGACAGCCCACCCGCACTTCCGACGACGGCGTGACCATGCGCGGCAAACGAGCGGCTTACCCCGTCCCGTTCAAGGTTGCTGATCTTTGTGCCCATTTCGCAGAACACCCCCGACCGGCTCGTGCCGGGCGCCAGACCGCGTCCGGCTATCGGGCCATCCTGGCAGTGCCGCTACCTCACAGCAAGGGGCACCGAACTATGAAAACTCAGCAATGTGCTTTAGGCCAAGGCGATTCGCCCGCATCGCGCGGTACGTTCAGGCGCTGGCGCGCCGGACCAGCTCCTGGGCCGCCGCCCGAGCCGCTGCCGCGATCGATCCGGCGTCGGCGGTGCGCAGTTCGCCGCGCTCGACGATCACCTCGCCGCCGACCAGCAGCAATTCCAGCGGAGCCGGCGGCCCGAACACCAGCGCGAACACCGGGTCGGCGATGTCTGCGTGACCGAGCCCGTCCAACCGCCACAGCGCCAGGTCGGCAAGCTTGCCGACCTCGATCGAGCCGAGGTCGTCCTGCCGGCCCAGGCAGCGCGCACCGCCGATGGTCCCCATCATCAGCGCCTGGCGGGCGGTCAGCGCCTGCGGGCCGAGCCGATAGCGGGCGGCCAGCACGGCTTGCCGCAGTTCCGCGGCCAACCCGGGATGCTCATTGGAGGCCACCCCGTCCACGCCGAGCCCGACCGGCACACCGGTCGCCAGCAGCTCCGGCACCGGGGCGATGCCCGAACCGAGCCGGCCGTTGGAGCTGGGACAGTGCGCGGCACCGGTGCCGGTACCGGCGAGCTTTGCGATGTCGCCGGCGGACAGGTGCACGCAGTGCGCCAGCCAGACATCGTCGCCCAGCCAGCCGAGCGACTCTGCGTAGTCGACCGGCCGGGCGCCATAGCTGGCTTGGCAGAACTCCTCCTCGTCCAGCGTCTCGGCCAGATGGGTGTGCAGCCGCACGCCGAGCCGGCGGCCAAGCTCGGCCGAATCCCGCATGAGCCGGCCGGTATTGGTAAACGGCGTGCATGGTGCCAGCACGATCCGCACCATGGCGTCCGGACTGCGGTCATGATGGCGGGCCACCGCCGCTTCGCAGGCGGCGAGGATCGCGTCCGGATCCTCGACCACCGAGTCCGGCGGCAGCCCACCGGCCGACTGGCCCAGGTCCATCGACCCGCGCGCGGCGTGGAAACGCAGCCCGATCCGGCCGGCTGCCTCGATCTCAGCGGCGAGAATGTCCCCGCCGTTGCGGGGGAACAGGTAGTTGTGGTCGAACGCCGTGCTGCATCCGGACAGTGCCAGGTTGGCCAGCCCGGCGCTGGCTGCCTGGTACTCCAGCTCGGCATCGAGGCCGGCCCAGATCGGGTACAGCGTGGTCAGCCACTGGAACAGCGTGCCGTCCTGGGCGAAACCCCGGGTGATCGACTGGCAAAGGTGATGATGGGTGTTCACCAACCCCGGAGTCAGCAGGCAGCCGGCTCCGTCGATTCGGTGGGCGCCGTCCAGCTCAGGCGCCGGGCCGGCACCGGCCGCAGCGATCCGTCCGTCGGTGATTACCACGTGTCCGTCAGCATATTCGGTACCGGACGGATCGACGGTGGCCAGCGCACAGCCCTCGACGATCAGGCTGGCCATCAGCAGAACCCCGGTACGGACTGCCAGGCCGAGCCGGCATCGGGTGCGTCATCGCGCAGCACGGTTCCCTCGATCAGGCCGTACGGCCGATCGGCGGCGTGGTAGACCGCGTGATCGTTGGTCAGCCCGAATGGCGACAGGTCGACCAGGAAATGGTGCTTGTTCGGCATCGACATGCGGACCTCGACTATCTCCGGGCGGCTAACGAGCACCTGCTCGGCCATGTAGTACAGCGTTTGCTGCAACGCCAGGCTGTGTTTGGTTGCGAAGGATTCCAGCAGGATCCGTCGCACCTCGGCGTAGCTGGTGGCCCAATCCCCTGTGCTGTCGGCATGTCGCCAGCGGGCGGTGACCGCGGTCGCCAAGATCCGGTCGCGGTCCTCCGGAAGCGTGGTGTACTCATCGCGCGGGAAACCGGTGAACTCCGAGCCGGTGGACTTGAGTACGACCAGGTCGGTGAGCCCGGAGATTACCCAGGCGTTGTCGCCGTGAACGGTGATCACGGCGGTGCGGGTGCCGCCGCCGGCTCGGTTGAACGCATGGCCGTGCTCAGCTCCGTCCACCCTGATTCGGTCCCAGCGGTACTCCTCGATGCTCACCTTGGCGCCGGTCACCCAGTCGAATGAATCGACGAAGTGCCGGCCGAGCCGCAGCCCGAAGTCTTCGATCTCGCCGACGCCGTGCTGCTCGGCGAAGGCGAAGACGGTGTTCTTCTGGGTATCGGTGGGAATCACATGAGCGTTATCGCCGGCCAGGTGCGCGGCGGCGAAGTCACCGCGCAGTGCGGTGGAAACGTTGAGATCCTTGAGCTGGTGCCGGTCACCGTCCCGGGTCACCCGGACCAGGCGCACCTCAGCCTTGCCGTACTGGTTCTCGCCGAAAACGATGGCCATTGCGCTAGCTCCCGCGATAGGTCGTATACGCGAACGGACTGATCAGCAGCGGGACGTGATAGTGCTGATCCGGATCGGTGACCTGAAAGACCACGCTGACCTCGGGGTAGAAGGCGGCACCGGCGAAGTACTCGCCGGTATCGAAGGTAATCCGGTGCCGACCGGCAGCTGGACTGCCGAGATCACCGATCCGGCCGTCGGCGTCGGTGATCCGCTGCACCGCCTGCGTCCAGCCGTCTTCGGTCCAGGACTCCAACCGCACCGGCACACCCACCGCCGGCCGTCCGGTCGCCGAGTTCAACACATGGGTGGACAGGCTCATCTGCTCACCTGCCACCTTCACGATTAAGCAGTTTCTCGAGTCGGAGTCGGCTGATCTTGGCCAGCTCCGCCAGCACCACCGCGCGCTCGGTGGCCGGATCGTTGCCGAGCCGGGACCGGCAGATTGCGAGCAGCTCCTCGGCCGATTTGCCGGTTGCGCACACCAGGTAGACCTGGCCGAACCGTTGCTCGTAGGCCGCGTTCGCGGCGGCCAGCTCGGCGTGCAGGCCGGCGCTCGCGGTAGCCACCCCGGACTGTTCCTGCCGGGACCAAGCGCTGCCGGTTCGTTCACCGATCCGCGGATGGGCGGCCAGCGCTTCGGCCAGCCCCGCCTCGGTCAGCCCGGCAATTGCAGTGTCGGAGGCGGCGAACAGACCGTCGAAATCGGCATAAGGTCGGCCGGCGAGCACCGCGGCGACCCAGGATCCGGCGGCGCAGCAGGCCGAAAGATCCGCACGCAACGCCTGGTCGTCCGGTGCGCTGTTCAGGCGATCAAGCATCCGATCCTGGCTGGCCAAGGCCGTCTCCTCCCCGAGCAACGTCATGTGAGCGCGCGCAGCAGGGTCTCGGGCAGCGCGCCGATCTCCGGGTACGGCCGGGATCCCGCCACCGACCCGCCGAGCAAGCCGGCCAGCTGCCCGTCCGGCAGCGCATTGGCGAACCGCAACAGCAGATCCGCTCGACCGGCCTCGGTGGGCGCGCCGAACAGCCGCAGCCGGCCGACCCCACCGTCCGGGAAGACGTCCAGTCGCACTTGTGACACTTCGGCCGGCGCCAGCACGAAGCGGTGACGGGTATCCGGTTGCAGCCGGGTTTTGGGCATCAACGTAACGCCGTCGTCGCCGGTCAGGCTGGCCCAGCCGGGTGCGTTGCCGACGAAGTGCGTCGTGTCGATCTCGGCCAGCACCGGCCGGCCGGTGCAGGCCAGCCGCAGGCCGACCCAGTCGTTGCCGTCGTCTCGGCGACGAGCGGTCTCCCAGCCGTCGCCCATCACCCGGGCCAGACCGGGTGAGATCAGGTTGTTCGGCGAGGAGTAAAAGCTGTTGCTGCAATCCAGCACCCGGCCGCCGTGCTCCAGCGCGGCCAGGTCGAAGACCGGCGGTAGCAACCACGGATCGACGACCACCTCGCCGAACACCCGCAACCGGGCCACGCCACCGTCCGGATAGATGGAGAGTCGGACGTGGCTGTACCGGTGCTCGTCGGTGACGGTGAACTCGCGCACGCTGTCGCCGGCGAGTGCGCTGCGGGGTACCAGTGGGATCCAGTTCGCGTCGGCCAGCTCGTCCGGCGAGGGATAGCCGTCGGCGCCGCACGCCTCCACCGACGCGGCCGGTGGGTAGTTGCCGGTGAAGTGCGCGGTATCGATGACGATCCGGCGAACCACGCCTGGGCAGCCGAGCCGGATGATCGCGTGGTCGACACCGGGCGTGCGCCGGCGGCGGGTTTCCCAGCCGTCCATGAGCTGGCCCTTCGGACCGAACGTGTGCGGTTGAAAGACCGGCGGCTCGGCCTTGATCAGGTTCTCCCGGCCGGCGAACAACTCGTCGGTAGCTGCAATCACCGAGCCGCCCAGCGCCCGGGCGGCGAGATCCGGCAGGAAGGCCGGATCCGATTGGGACGCCTGCGTCATAGCCCTCCTCGGTTCAACAACCGGCCCGCCGGCCGGCCGGTGATCTGCCGCCCGCGCAGCCACGTTCGTCGCACCACTCCGGACAGCCGCCGGCCAGCGTAAGGCGTCATCGGATGCCGCTGCTTGAGTTTGGCCGGTTCGACGACGAACCATTCGTCCGGCGCGAACACGCACAGGTCGGCGTCCGCGCCGACCGCCAGTTTTCCCTTGCCGGATAGGCCGGCCAGCGCTGCCGGCCGCTCGGCGAGCCAGCCGGCCAGTTCGGCGAGCGGCACGTCCCGGTCGCGGGCTTGCGTCCATACCGCCGGCAGGCCGAGCTGGAGCGACGCGATGCCACCCCAGGCCGCACCGAAGTCGCCGGCCTCGATGCGTTTGAGCTCGGGCAGGCACGGCGAATGGTCGGAGACCACGCAGTCGATCAGGCCCTCCCGTAATCCCTGCCAGAGCAGTTCGCGGTTGGCCCGGTCGCGGATCGGCGGGCAGCACTTGAACTCGGTGGCGCCGTCCGGAATCTCCTCGGCCGCGAAGGTCAGGTAGTGCGGGCAGGTCTCCACGGTGACCGGTAGCCCCTCGGCACGGGCCTCGGCCAGCATGGGCAACGTCGCCGCGCTGGACAGGTGCACCACGTGGGTGCGGCAGCCGGTGCGACGGGCCGCGTCGAGCAGCATGCCGATCGCGCGTCCCTCCGCCTCATCCGGCCGGGACGCCAGGAAGCTGCGGTACGCCCGGTCGGCCGGTGCTTCGCGAATCGCGTCGCCGTCCTCGGCGTGCGCGACGAGCAGGCCGTCGAACGAGGCGATCTCGCGCATCGCGGCGAGCAGGCCATCCTGGTCCAGCGGCGGGAATTCCTCGACGCCGCTGGGCAGCAGGAAGCATTTGAAACCGACCACGCCCGCCTCGTGCAGCGGCTTCAGCTCGGCAAGGTTGCCGGGGATCGCGCCACCCCAGAAGCCGACGTCCACCGCGCATCGGGTTGCCGCTCGTGCTCGCTTGGCTTCTAGCGCCGACACGTCGCAGGTGGGCGGGATGCTGTTGAGCGGCATGTCCACGATCGTGGTCACCCCGCCGGCCGCGGCGGCCGCCGTCGCGGTCGCGAAGCCCTCCCAGGACGTCCGGCCCGGCTCGTTCACGTGCACGTGCGTGTCGACCAGCCCGGGTAGCAGCACCTCGTCGTCGGCCAGCCGGACCTCGGCCATCGCGTTGAGCGGGGCATCGAACTCGGCGATGGCGGCGATCCGGCCGCCCCGTATCCCGAGTGCACAGCCGGCCTCGCCGCCGGCGATGACTGCCCGGCCGGCCCGCACCACCAGATCGAAGGCCATCTGAGAATCAGCCGACCCGGCGACGGAACAGTTCCTCGAGCACCGCCACCGGCACCCCGGCTGCCTCGGACACCTCGTCGGCGTCCAGAGCGCCGCAGTGCAGCCCGCGCACCAGCAATGAGGCCATCGCCTGGGCGGTGGCCGGCTCGTCCAGCACGCCACCGGCCACGCTGGCCAGGTAAGCACGCAGCCGATCGCAGGCGGCCGGCATGCCTTCGCGGTAGAAGCCGTAGGTTGCGCCGTACCGGGTGACCAGCTGGCCCGGGTGCAGATCCCAGCCCTGGTAAAAGCCACGCTCAAGCGAGCGTCGGACCAGCCCGGCGTGCAGTTGCCAGGCGGCCAGCACCGCCTCCGGCGGGCCGACCGGCAGCACATTGGTCGAGCCGTCGGACAGCCGGACGCCGGTGCCGGCCGCGGCCACCTGCATGACCGCCTTGGCATGATCGGCCACCGGGTGCGCCAGGCTCTGGTACGGCGCGGCCACCCCGCACGCGGCGCTGTAGTCGTAGGTGCCGTAGTGCAGGCCGATGACCCGGCCGGCGCCGGCCCGCAGCAGACCGGCCACCGCAGCGGTACCGTCCGCGGCCAGGATCGCCTGTGGCGTTTCGATCTGCAGCTCGAACCGCAGCTCGCCGCCGGTCAGGTCGTGCACCCGTTCCAGTTCGGAGCACAGCTCGGCGAACGCGGCGACCTGCCGGGCATGGGTGACCTTGGGCAGCGTTATCGCGAAACCAGGCGGCAACCGCGGGTCGGTCGGCCGGTCGGCGAGCAGCGCGGCCAGGAACAGGTCGAGGGTGCGGACGCCGCGGTGTCGGGTGGTCGGCTCCAGGCTCTTGCAGCGCACGCCGCTGAACGGCAGCCCCAGCGCGGCCAGCTGCCGGCCGGCCTGCTCCGCAGCCGCGTCCTCCTCGGCGTCCGGGCGGGCGCCGTAACCGTCCTCGAAGTCGATCCGAAGATCCTCGATCGGCTCGGCCGCCAGCTTGACCCACAGCCGGGGCAACACCTCGGCGGCCACCGGCTCGGTCACGCCGAGCACCCCGGCCAGTGCGGCCGGGTCCGGCAGGTGCTCATCCAGCGCGGCCAGCGCGTAGGCCGACCAATCTCGCGGCAGGTCGGCGGCGAACCGATCGGCGGGCACGTACACGGTGTGCACCGGCTGCCGGCTACCGGACTCGCCGGGATAGTCGCGCGCCAGCTGCGCGTCCACCTCGGCCAACGCCTGGTCGAGCCGGGCGTACGCGCTGCGGTCGAGGGCCATCAGTCCAGCACCTGATAAGCCGCGACGGTAAGGAAGTCCTCGAACCCTTCAGCCAAGGCCAGTTCTTCGAACAGCTCCCGGGCCTGCGCGTAGTGGCCGGCCGGATCGCCGAGTTCGGCCTGCACCTTCGCCAACTCCTCGGCAGCGATGCGACGCACCAGCTCCCGGTCGATGCGCCTGCCGCCGTCCAGCGCCACTGCGTTGCGGATCCACTGCCACACCTGGGACCGGGCGATCTCGGCGGTAGCCGCGTCCTCCATCAGGTTGAAGATGGCCACCGCGCCGCTGCCGCCCAGCCACGCACCGAGATAACGCAGTGCCACCGCGATATCGTTGCGCAGGCCGTCCTCGGTAATGCTGCCCGGCGTGGCCGCGATGTCTAGCAGCTGATCGCCGGTCACTACCGCTCGTTCCCGACGCCGGTCGAGCTGGTTCGGCCGGTCGCCGAGCACCCGGTCGAACACCTGCGCACAAACCGGCACCAGATCCGGGTGCGCTACCCATGAGCCGTCGAAGCCGTCGGTGGCTTCGCGCTCCTTGTCCTGGCGGACCTTGGCCAGCGCGGTCTCGTTCACCGCGGCATCCCGCCGGCTCGGGATGAAGGCGGCCATCCCGCCGATCGCGTACGCGCCCCGCGAGTGGCAGGTGGTCACCAGCAGCTCGGTGTAGGCGCGCATGAACGGCGCGGTCATGCTGACCTGATTGCGGTCCGGCAGCACGAACCGGGTGCCGTGCTCACGGAAGTTCTTGATCACGCTGAACAGGTAGTCCCAGCGACCGGCGTTCAGGCCGGAGGCATGCTCGCGCAGCTCGTAGAGGATCTCCTCCATCTCGAAGGCCGCCGGGATGGTCTCGATCAAGACGGTGGCCCGCACCGTTCCGGGTGCGATGCCGAGCGCCGTCTCGGCATAGCTGAACACCTCGTCCCATAGCCGGGCCTCCAGGTGGCTCTCCAGCTTGGGCAGGTAGAAGTACGGGCCGCTGCCGCGTTCGATCAACTGCCAGGCGTTGTGGAAGAAGTGCAGCCCGAAGTCGACCAGCGCACCCACCGCCGGGCCGCCATCGACCCGCAGGTGCCGCTCGTCGAGGTGCCAGCCGCGCGGGCGGACCACGATCGTGGCGAGTGGCGCATCGGTGCGCAACTCATACCGCTTGCCCTCCGGCGAGGTGAATGCCAGCTCACGACGTACCACATCGCGCAGCACCAGCTGGCCTTCCAGCACGTTGGTCCAGTGCGGGGTGTTGGCGTCCTCGAGGTCGGCCAGCCAGACCCGGGCGCCGGAGTTGAGGGCGTTGATCGCCATCTTGCGTTCGGTAGGCCCGGTGATCTCCACCCGCCGGTCGATCAGGTCGGGCGGTGCCGGCGCGACTGCCCACTTGCCCGCCCGGATCTCGGCGGTGTCGGCCAGAAAATCCAGCCGGCCGGTCCGGACGGTCTCGGCGTAGCGATGCCGTCGGCGTTCGAGCAGCTCGTTGCGGCGGGCACCGAACCGGCGCTGAAGATCGGCGACAAACGCGAGCGCGGCCGGAGTCAGGATCTCCTCGGCCCGTGCTGGCGCCGAGGAGGCCGACACGAGCGCGGGATCGGTCACTGTCGTCGTCCTCTCGTCCGCGCCTGATCCGGCCAGCCGCCACCGGCACGGCTGAGCCGAATTCTGGCACGCCAGCAGTATTTCTTCTCAAGCCCTGGATCTGGCCCGGCCCTATTACCCTGGAACGAAGCCTTATCGACGCCCGGAGCCGGGCGGGGCAAGGGAGAGTCCGGTTGGAAGCTCGGCTGGTCGTCAACGGGCAGCGCCGCGACCTCGGCGACGTCGGTGGTCACGTCACGCTGCTCGAATGGCTGCGGTCGGCCGGCCTGACCGGTTGCAAGGAGGGCTGCGCCGAGGGTGAGTGCGGGGCGTGCGCCGTCCTGGTGGCCCGGCCGCACGGTGACACCGCAACTCAATGGACGGCGGTCAATGCCTGCTTGCTGCCGGCGGCCGGCCTGGCCGGGCAGGAGCTGATCACCGCCGAGGGCCTCGGCACGCCGGATCAGCTGCATCCGGTGCAGCGGGAGATGGCCGACCGAGGTGGCTCGCAGTGCGGCTATTGCACGCCCGGCTTCATCTGCTCGATGGCCGCCGAGTACTACCGAGCCGATCGCACCCCGGCCAGCGTTGCCAACGGCCACCGGCAGCTCTCGGCCGAGCACGGCCCGAACGGTTTCGATCTGCACGCGCTGAGCGGCAACCTGTGCCGCTGCACCGGTTACCGACCGATCCGGGACGCGGCGTACGCACTCGGCCGGCCGGATCAGGACGATCCGCTGTGGCTGCGGCTGGGTCAGCCGGCCCCGGCCAGCCCGGCCGTCCGGATCAGCGGTGACGACAGCAGCTACCTCCGGCCGGCCGACCTGGCCGAGGCGCTGGAGCTGCTGGCCGAGCACCCGACCGCACTACTGGTGGCAGGTTCCACCGATTGGGGCGTCGAGCTCAACCTTCGGCATGCCCGAGCGGCGCTCAGCATCGGCATCGACCGGCTCCCGGAGCTGCGGGAATTGTCCGTCACGGACGGCTGGATCTCCATCGGTGCGGCGCTCACACTCTCCGAGATCGAGCACCAGTTGGCCGGTGAGATCCCAGTGCTGGCTGAGTTGCTGCCGCAGTTCGGTTCCCGGCTGATCCGCAACGGCGCGACGCTCGGCGGCAATCTCGGCACGGCTTCGCCGATCGGGGACGCCGCGCCGGCGCTGCTCGCGCTGGCAGCATCCCTGGTGCTCGCCTCGCGGGACGGCGAACGCACCGTCGACCTGGCGGACTACTTCACCGGCTATCGGCAGAGCGTCAAGCGGCCGGACGAGTTGATCAAGGCGGTCCGCATCCCGACGCCGGTCGCACCGATCAGCGCGTTCCACAAGATCGCCAAGCGCAGGTTCGACGACATTTCCGGCGTGGCGATCGGCTACGCCCTGCGGCTGGATCCGCAGCTCCGCACGGTTGCCGAAATCCGGATCGGGCTCGGTGGGGTGGCCGCCACCCCATTGCGGGCGTTGGACACCGAGGCGGCGCTGACCGGCCAGCCGTGGACGTTGCCGATCGTCCAGGATGCCGCCGAGATCCTGGCGCGGGAAGGCACCCCGATGTCCGATCACCGGGCCAGCGCCGACTACCGCATCGCCATGCTGCGCGAGTCGCTGGTGAAGTTCCACGCCGAGCACCCGGGGGTGCCAGCATGAGCAACGCACTCGGGCCGCTGGCCGACCGACCCAACAATCCCGTTGTGGGGATGGAGATTCCGCACGAGAGTGCGGCGTTGCACGTGACCGGCCAGGCGCTCTACACCGACGACCTGCTCGCCCGGACGCCTGCCGTACTGCATGCCTGGCCGGTGCAGGCGCCGCATGCGCACGCGCTGGTGCTTGACCTGCGCACCGAACCCGCCTACCGGGTGCCGGGCGTGGTCCGGGTGCTGACCGCGGCGGACGTGCCCGGTGTCAACGACGGCGGTGAGAAGCAGGACGAGCCGCTGTTCCCGACCGAGGTGATGTTCTACGGGCAGGCAGTGTGCTGGGTGCTCGGTGAGACCCGGGACGCGGCCCGGTGCGGCGCGGCCGCAGTCGAGGTCGACTACCAGCCGTTGCCGTCACTGCTGACCATCGCCGAGGCAATCGCGAACGACAGCTTCCAGGGCACCCCGCGCACGGTCCGCCGCGGCGATCCCACGGCCGGGCTGGCGAACGCGGCGCACCGATTTAGCGGTGAATTCGAATGCGGTGCGCAGGAGCACTTCTATCTGGAAACCCAATGTGCGCTGGCGATGGTCGATGAGAGCGGGCAGCTGTTCATCCAGTCCAGCACCCAGCATCCGTCCGAGACCCAGGCCATCGCCGCCCAGGTGCTCGGTATACCGCGCAATCGGGTCACCGTGCAGTGCCTGCGGATGGGCGGCGGGTTCGGTGGCAAGGAGTTCCAGCCGCACGGGTTGGCCGCGGTGGCAGCGCTCGGCGCTGTGATCACCGGTCGTCCGGTGCGGCTGCGGTTGAACCGCACCCAGGACTTCACCATGACCGGCAAACGGCATCCGTTCCATGCCAGCTGGGAAGTGGGCTTCGACGCCGACCATCGGATTTGCGCACTGCGCACCACGCTGACCAGCGACGGCGGCTGGAGCCTGGACCTGTCCGAGCCGGTGCTGGCCCGCGCGCTGTGCCATGTCGACAACGCCTACTGGATCCCGAACATCGAGGTGCACGGCCGGATCGCCAAGACCAACAAGACCTCGCAGACCGCGTTCCGGGGCTTCGGAGGTCCGCAGGGAATGGCCGTGATCGAGGACATCCTCGGCCGCTGCGCGCCGATCCTAGGAATCGAACCGGAGGCATTGCGGCGGCGGAACTTCTACTCCCCCGGCCAGACCACCCCGTACGGGCAGCCGGTTCGGCATGCCGAGCGGCTGGAGGCGATTTGGACGAGCCTGGTCGAGCGATCAGACCTGCCGGGCCGCAAGGCCGCCATCGCCGCCTACAACAGCGCGCATCCGAACAGCAAGCGCGCGCTGGCGATCACGCCGGTCAAGTTCGGCATTTCGTTCAACTTCACCGCGTTCAACCAGGCCGGCGCACTGGTGCACGTCTATCAGGACGGCTCGGTGCTGATCAACCACGGCGGCACCGAAATGGGCCAGGGCCTGCACACCAAGATGATCCAGGTCGCGGCGACCGCGCTCGGCGTGCCGCTGCGCTCGGTGCGGCTGGCCCCGACCCGTACCGACAAGGTGCCCAATACCTCGGCAACGGCGGCAAGTTCCGGTGCGGACCTGAACGGCGGCGCGATCAAGGACGCCTGCGAGCAGATCCGCAACCGGCTGGCGGTGGTGGCCGCGGCCAAGCTCGGCATCGACCCGGATGACGTCCGGTTCGCAGACGGCGTGGTCACCGGCATCGGCTTCGCCGACCGTCGGCTCGCGTTTGCCGATCTGGTGCACGACGCCTACTACCAGCGAGTGCAGCTCTGGGCGGCCGGCTTCTACCGCACACCCGGCCTGCACTGGAATGCCGAGCAAATGCAAGGCGAACCGTTCAAGTACTTCGCGTACGGGGCCGCGGTATCCGAGGTCGAGGTGGACGGGTTCACCGGCGGTTACCGGCTGGTGCGTACCGACATCGTGCACGACGTCGGCGACAGCCTGTCGCCGTTGATCGACCTGGGCCAGATCGAGGGCGGCTTCGTGCAGGGCGTCGGTTGGCTGACCCTGGAGGATCTGCGCTGGGACACCGGCGACGGACCGCATCGAGGCCGGCTGAGCACCCAGGCGGCGAGCACCTACAAGATCCCGAGCTTTTCCGAGCTGCCGGCGGAGTTCAATGTCCACATGTTCGAGCGAGCCGCCGAATCCGGCGTGGTGTACGGCTCGAAAGCGGTCGGCGAACCGCCGCTGATGCTGGCCTTCAGCGTCCGGGAGGCATTGCGCGCCGCGGTGGCGGCGTTCGGACCGGCCGGCTGGCCGGTGGAACTCGGCTGCCCGTCCACGCCCGAGGCGGTGTACTGGGCGGTGCGGGCCGCGAAGGCGGCGCAAGTGCCGGCCCAGGTCGAAAGTGCCCAGCCCCGGGCGTACACGGGCGTATGAGATGGACTGGCTGACCGCGGCGCAGCACCTTCGGCGGGACGGACTGCCGGGCGTCCTGGTCACCGTGCTCGAGGTGCGCGGGCATGCGCCACGCGATCCCGGCACCAAAATGGTGGTCAGCACCGAGCGCGCCTGGGGCAGCGTCGGCGGCGGCAACCTCGAGCAGTCGGCGATTCGTCGCGCCCGAACGATGATCGCAGAGGGCGCGGCCGGATCGGAGATGTTGGAAACCAAGCTGACCGCACGATCCCGGAACGCGCACGGTCGGCAATGCTGCGGCGGCATCGTTCGATTGCTGCTCGAGCCGCTGCCGGTCTGGCCGACGGTCGCCATCTTCGGCGTCGGACACGTCGGCTTGGAGCTGGCCCGCATCCTGGCCCGGCTGGAGCTCCGGCTCCAGCTGATCGACTCGCGGGCCGAGCAGCTGGATCGGGTACGGCTGGCCGAGGTGATCGACGGAGTAGCCGAGCTCGGCGTGCATCATGCGGTGCTGGGCGAGCAGGTGCTGGAGCGGTTGCCGGCCGGCGCCCACGTGCTGATCATGACGCATGACCACGCCGAGGATTTCGCCTTGTGCGATATGGCATTGCGGCTGCCGGCTGTGGGCAGCATCGGGCTGATCGGCTCGACCGCCAAGTGGGCGATGTTTCGCGCCAGGTTGACCGCCGCCGGGCATCGGCCGGAGGCGCTCGACCGGATCGACTGCCCGATCGGGCTGCCCGGCATCACCGGCAAGGAGCCGGCCGTCATCGCCATCGCGGTGGCCGCCGCCCTGCTACCGCAACTTCAACCGGCGCGAGTCGAAGCCGTGCCGGAACCACACTCGTGACCGACGACGTGCTGGCTGATCAGATCGACTATTACCGCCAGCGTGCAGGCGAATACGACCTGACCGCCTATGGCGACATTGCGGCGGCCAGGGAGCGCATCAGGCGAATAACCGGCCAGCTACAGCCGACCGGCTCGGTGTTGGAAATCGCCTGCGGCACCGGCCTGTGGACCGAAGCACTTGCCAGGCAAGCAGATACCGTAACGGCGATCGACGCCGCGCCCGAGATGGTGCAGATCGCTCGCCGGCGGGTGCCCTCGCCGAACGTCAGGTTCGAGGTGGCCGACATCTTCACCTGGACGACGGCGGCCAGCTTCGACGTGATCTTCTTCTCGGCGCTGCTGTCCCACGTGCCGACGAGCCGGTTCGGACGGTTCTGGGCTGTGCTGCGGCCGCTGGTGGCCGACGGTGGGCGGGTGCTGTTCATTGACGAACACGTCGATGAACGCGGTAAGGAGGCCTACCTCGCCGGCCGGGACGAGGTCGTCGAACGGCAACTTCGCGATGGCCGGAGGTTCCGAATCATCAAGAACTTCGTCGACCCGGACCGGCTTCAGCGCCGATTGCGAGCGCTGGGCTGGCAGTGTCAGATTCGGCGGGACGGTAGGGACTGGGTGTGCGGCGAGGCCCGTCCGGTAGAGATCGGCTAACCGGTCGTCCGGCTCATCTCCCGGAGCGCTTCCAGGTCGATTTTTCCGTTGCTGGTCATGGCAAAGCTGTCCACCAGCCGGACGGTCGGCACCGCCTGCGGCGGCAGCACTTGCCGTACCTGATCGGTCAGTTCCGCCGCGTCGATCGGGCCGGCAGCCGGGTCGAGTTGCACGTAACCGACGAGCGCCGGCAAGCGGGCCCGGCTGCGCTGTTCCACGCAGCACACCGCCTGGACGACGGACGGCAGCGACTCCAGTGCGGCCTCGACCTCACCGAGTTCGATCCGATAACCGCGCAGCTGAACCTGCCGGTCAAGCCGGCCGAGGTAGTGGTATTCGCTGCCGTCGAAGAATGCCCGGTCGCCGCTGCGGTACCAGCGCTGGCCGTCCCGCAGCACGAACCGCTCGCGGGTCAGCTCCGGCCGGTTGAGGTAGCCGGCACACACCCCCGAACCCGCGACCCAGATCTCGCCGTCCTGACCGGATTGCACCGGCGACCCGTCCCGATCGCGCAGTGACAGCCGGAGGCTGGCCAGCTCCCGGCCGATCGGGGTGGCGCCGGCACGTGCTGGCTGCTCCGTCCCGTCCAACTCGCGGCAGCTGACGTGCACGGTTGTCTCGGTGATCCCGTACATGTTGTTGACCTGCACCCGGTCAGCGCCGGCCAGCGCCTTGAAGGTGGCGACATCGGCCAACCGGACCGCTTCACCGCCCAACACCACCGACCGAAGCGGCGGCAAACCGGATCGGCCGAGTTCGGCGACCAGGTAGCTGAACAGCGACGGTGTCGCGCTGAGCCTGGTCACCCCCTGCTCAATGAGCCCGGCCGCGAACGCCGAAGGGTCGGCGACGACCTCTCGCGAGGCCAGCCACGCGGTACCGCCGGCCAGCCAGGCACTCCACAGCTCCCAAACGCTGAAGTCGAAGGCCAGTGAGTGCGCCACCGAGCAGATATCGGTTTCCGACGGGCAAAAGTGCGCCGCGGTCGCCTCGAAGAGGCTCAGCACATTGCGGTGGGTCACCAGGCAACCCTTCGGCTGGCCGGTCGAGCCGGAGGTGTAGAGCAGATAGGCGCAGCCGTCGAAGACCTGGCTGACCGACGGATCACCAGCCAGCTCGTCTGCGGTGATGCGCTCGCCGGTGGCATCCAGCCGCAGCGCCGCCCCGCAGTCCTGCTCGATAAAGCGCCGCCGGGCCGCTGGGTAGCCGGCATCGATCGGGACGTAGGCCCGGCCGCTCAGCAGGGTTGCCAGAATCGCGACTACGCTCGCCTGGTTCCGGCCGACGTTGATGGCGACCGGCGTCGTCGGGGCATCGCTGAGTAACTCGGCGCTAACCGCCTGCGCCGCTTCGAGCAACTGCCGGTAGCTCAGGCTGCCTTCGGAGCTGCGCAATGCGCAACGATCGGCATGCTGGTCGGCCACGCGGACGAAGGCACTGCCCAGATCCTCGGTCATGCCGGCACGCTCGCTGAGGTTTCTTCGGATTGGCTCAAGAACGGCGCGAGCGCCCACATGGCGGTCACCGCCAGCACTACCACCCCCGCGATCGCGGCCCAGCCGGTCCAGCCCATCCGGAGGATGGCGGCGGTGACCATGGCTGGGCCGATCGCCGATTGGATCGATGCGCCGTAGGCGAATACCGCCAGGTACCGGCCGCGAGAAGCCAACGGAGACAACGCGAAGCTCAATCCCCAGGCGGCTGCCGACTGGATGATCTCGAAGATGCTGAGCATTACGATCGCGCCGATCAACATCGCGTACGTCCAGGCGCCGCGGGTATGCGCCGACAGCGCGAACAGCGCGCAAGAAAGCAGGCAGAATCCGCTCGAACGGGTCAGCGCCGAGCACGCGCCGGACACCGTGTTACTGCTGCGACTCAATCGCACCTGCAACGCCACCGTCAGCACCGTGTTCAACACCATCAGCGGTCCGAGCAGGGTACGTGGCGCGTCGGTGCGCTCGATCAACCACAGCGGCAAGGCGACGTCCAACAGCGTGACGTGGATCCCGAGCACTCCGTTGATGAGCGCTACCGCGACGAACTTGCGGTCGCCGAGGGCCACGAACGCGCGCAGCAGCCCTTCCCGTCGGGTTCTCGGCGGATTGGGCAGCAGCCCGGTCGTGATCGCCGTGCCCGCGTAACAACCGGCCGCGGCGAGCAGCAGCATCCGGTAGCCGGTAGCCGAGTTCATTGCCAGCACCGGGGAGGCGATCGCGGCGCCGGCCGAGAAGCCGACGTTGAACGCGGTACGCATCCACGCCTGGAGCTGCACCCGTTCCTGCTGCGGCACCAGGTGCGAGATCATCGTTTGCCGGACGACCGAATTCCCCTTGTCCAGCAGGCCGAGCAGGCAGACGGCGACCAGCAGGCTGGGATAGCCGCGAGCCTGCTCGACGGCGACCAAGGCCAGCGCGAGCGCCGTGCTGACACCCATCGAAATCAGCTTTGTGCTGTAGGAATCGGCCAGATAGCCGGCCGGCAGCACCGCGATCATGGCAAGCACGCCGGCGGCCGACAGCGCCGTGCCGACCTGGCCCGGTGCGATGTGCACCACGGTCAGGAAGTAGACGACCGACACCGTCAGGTACATCCCATGCCCGATCGAGAACAATCCGGAGCCGGCCAGCACCAATCGACGAACGGCGGCCGTCGTCATTGCGGCACGGGCGTGTCGTGGACGGCGGTCTCGTTGTGCACGAGCAGCTGCCATCCCAAGTGGTCTCGACCGAGCCGGCTCCAGCCTCCGTTGGCCAGCGGCGACAACCGGCGCCAGTGCTCGACCGGCAGGCCCAGCAGGGTGCCGATCAGCGCCCGGGCCGCGCCGGCATGCGTCACCACCACGACCGGAAGTCTGGCACCGACCAGGCACTCGTGAACGGCCGCTGCCGCTCGCCGGCCGACTTCCTGTTCGGTCTCACCGCCGCCCCGCGCCACATCGTGTCCGGCCCACCAAGCCCGGAACTCCTCCGGAAAAGCCGCCTGGGCTTGCTCTCGGGTTAGGCCTTGCCAGTTACCGACATACGTCTCCCGCAACCTACGGTCCGAGGTCCAGGGCAGGCCAGTCGCCGCGCCGAGTGCCGCCGCGGTGTCCTGGGCGCGAGCCAGATCGCTGGTCAGGATCGACCCGATTCCCAGCTTGAGGAGTTCGCGCGCCGACCGCTGCGCTTCGGCACAGCCGACCGGATCCAGCGCCACGTCAAGCTGACCGGGGATGACCCCGGCGCCGTTGGCGGCGGTCCTGCCATGCCGAAGCACGATGACTTCGAGCGGTGCCGGCGCCCTAAGCTGCCCCATCGGCCGTCGTATGCGTCTCGAACGTCCACGGCGGCATGACGTAGCGCCGGCTCTCCGACCCGACTCGCGGCGAGAGCAGCTCCCTACGCGCGGTGCGCTCGCCATACCAGTCGTAATAGGTGTCCAACGCCGGCGAGTGGTTGAGGATGTGGTTGGTGCGCTCCACATTGTGTCCGGGTTCGAAACCCCCGCGACCGGGACCCGCCAGCGTCACCGCGCCGAGCAGCAACGAAGCCACGATCAGGTCGATGTATCGATTCGGCAGGCTTTCGGCGTGGTAGAAGTTCAACGGCATGCCGTGGCCGAGTAAGCAAAGCTCTACATCGCCGTCCAGCAAGTAGGAATGTCCCAGCCGGCCATGGTCGATCACCGCCTTGGCGCCGCCCGCCAGCTCCTCCTGGTTGTACTCATAGGTGCGCGAGGTGATGCTGGCCAGGTAGGCGCTCTTGGTGAAGCTGGGCAGGTGCGAGGCGTTGATGCTGTTGCGGCCGGCAGTTCCCATCACCAGCAACGGCTGATGCGTCCGGATGAGATCATGCAGCGAGCGGCTGGTGACGAAGCCTTCCTCGTGCGCGGTGACCAGCTGGACGATCTCGCGGTCATACACCGCGACCCGCATCTTGCGGCTGCGCAGCACGTTGGCGACCTGCCGCCCGATCCGGCCGTAACCGACGACCAGGGCTGCCTGGCCTTCGATCTTCTCGTGCGGCAGCAAGCTCAACGCGCTGGCAACACCCGCGGTGGCCACGCCGTATGACTCCACCGCTGCCTTGAGCTGGCTTTCGGCAACGCTGAAAACCGGCACCGGCAGTTCGAGTCCCTCGAGCTTCCAAATGCCCGACACGGTCTGCTCGACGACGCCGAGGAAATGTTCGGCATGATCGGGATATTCGCGCAACACAATCGGCAGGAGGTGGCCGCCGTCGTCCATGATGATGCTCTTCATCCCAAGGCTGTCGGCCATCTTTATGTGATGCAGTACCGCCTCGGAGCGGTGTGGGTAGGTGTATACCGACAACCCCAGCACCTCACGCAACCAACCGTCCACCCGATGCCGCTGGGTGTACGGATATCCCTTGTCCAAGATAGTCACGTGTTGCGGATCGACACCCATCGCGACCAGGGCGTCCATCATCGCGACGAAGTCGTTCATGTGGTGAATGGCGAGCAAAACCGCTCGACCACGCAGTGCGTCCGGGCCGGCCGACCGGGCATATTGCTGGGTCAGCGGAAACTGCCTGCGTAGCTCGGACAATTCATAGTTGGTCAGCGGCGTCTGATCCATCAGCGAATACAGCGACCGGCACAAGGCGGTGGAGTTGATGACGCTGCCGGGTCGAACGCTGGCTCCCAGCACGTATTCCGGCATATCCGAGTAATGGAAGTTGGCCGCCGGGCTGACGCTGACAACAGCGCACAGGCCGTCCGAATTGATCAACTCGGCCCAGCCGGCGAACAGCCCCAGATCGGATTGAACGTCGGACCGGTCGACGGTCCAGTCGCCGTTCGCACAGCGAAGCAGGACTCGTTCGTAGGCCTGTTGGGCGTCGGCGAAGCTTCCTCGGAACTTGACCTGATGAGACAGCGCCAGGTCACAGTAGGAGGACATCGGTATTACCGGATGGTGCACGACGGCCCCCTCCGCGCTTCTGAAATGATGCGGGTTCGTGACTTTTAGTTGTGTTCAGTAGTTTTTGCGTCCCATAACTCTAAACGCGGGCCCGTTGGTGTCAAGTGAGTTCAGCGCAGGTTCGCCGCGAATTCGGCCGCGGTCGGCCAGCGCAGTACCGCCGAAATCGGAATGTCGGGGTAACCATCCTCTTGTAGCTGGGCGGCGGCTTCCAATGCCAACAGCGAATCACCGCCGAGGTCGAAAAAATTCTCCTCGACGCCCACCGGCCGTTCGAGCAGCGTTGACCAGAGGGCAGCGATCCAACTTGCCGTGTCGGCATACTCGCTTCGACTGGGCGTCCCGGCTCCCGGCTCATTAGGCATAGATCGGATGATAAGTGCCGTAGTACCGTGTGTGAACATCCCGTGGAAGGCAGGCGATGTCTGAGCAGTGGCGGCAGCCGTCCTGGAACCAGTTGCATCGGATGGGTCAGATCAACCTTGAGCAAGAAGCCGGGATAGCTAATGCGCACTACACCGTCCGGGCCGAACGGGTGGGGGCTGCGCTCGACCTCGATCGATTACGGCTGGCCTGGCAGCGTCTGCTGACGGCCCGCCCGGTACTGCGGGCTCGCTTCGATCTTCAGGCCGGCGCGTGGTCAGTGCCGGCACCGGACTCGCCGGCCGCGGCGGAACTCGATACCACCGACGCCGACCGGTTCACCAGCGCCCTGGTGCTGCCGTTCGACTATGCGGCCGGCCCGATTGCCAGGCTGGTGGTGGTATCGGAGCAAGACCAGACGCTGGTCGGCCTGGCGGTCGAGCACCTGGTGTCTGATGGCTGGACGCTGAGTCAGTTATGGGACGACCTGGTGCGGGCCTATTCGGCGCAAGAGATCGCCTCCGAGAGCCGCTTCGTCGACTACGTGGCCGCTCAAAACGCGCACCTGGAGACGCCGGAGACCCAGCGTCGCGTCGAGGACTACGGGGCGACGCTCATCGAAGCCGGTGGCGCCATCCCGGCGCTGCATCTGGCGTCGGTCGATTCGGCAGCGTCGGCGGTCGAACTTCATACCAGGCTGCGCAAGGCCGAAATGCACTACACGGTTGACGGCCCGACCTGGCAACGGGTGCTGGACGCGGCACGCGGCCGGGGGATGTCCGGACCGAACCTGCTGCTGGCCGCGCTACACGTCGCATTGGGTGAACTGACCCATCGCACCGCGGTCGGCAGCACGTTGGCGGTGGCCAACCGGCTGAAGCCGATCGACCGATCCGCTGCCGGCTGGTACGCCAGCAAGCTGCTGGTGCCGGCAGATACCAGGGGTGCCGCGGCCGACCCGGCGGACTACCTCAGTCGCTGGCAGCAGCGGCTCTGGCTGGCGCTGGACCACAGTGACATCCCATGGGCTTACCTGCTGTATCGGCTCAATCCCGCCGACTACGGCCGGTTCACCCAGACGCCGTTCGCAAGCTTCAACTTCCAGCCCTGGGGTATGCAGGCTCGGCCGTCTCTCCGGTGGGAAGGAGCCCGGTTCACCGAACCGATCGCGGTCCAGACCGGCAGCCGGGACGCCACCCTGGCCACCTTCTGGCTGGAACGTAGCGACCAGGTAGCCGTCGCGTGGGAGCATCGCAGCGACCTACTGCCGGCCGGCACGGTGGACGAGCTGTGGCAGAGCTTCCGGGCCGCCCTCGATCAACTCTGCGAGGCCGGATTGTCTAGCGCGCCAGCATCCGCTGGATGAGTTCGATGTTGTGGCAGACCGCTCGTACCGACAGGAAGCGATCGCCGATGAGCTGCCGCAGTTGCTCGGCGTCTGCGGACCCGTCGAGTTGGCCGGTGCGAGCCAGCGCGCGTAGCCAGAGGATGCCGGCCAGGTTCTGCTGTACCCAACCGAGATCGGTGCTGAACCCTTCGCCGAGCCATTGCCGATACCGGGCAATGGAAAGCTCCTCCCAAATGACCTGGTCGACGGTCAGGCCGGACGGCTCGATCACGGTGGTCAGGTGTGGCAATGCCAGCTGCCCGTCCGCCGGTTCCGGACGTGCCGTCCACAGGTCGGCGCGTCCGGGAATGAGCCCGCGGCTCTGCCGGAGGTCGGCCAGGAACTGGCCGAACTTCATGCAGATGCCGATCAGGTACGGCTCGCTCGCGGCGGGGCCACGGACGGTCAACCCGATCCCGTCCAGCGGGAGGTCGTCGGATCGCAACTGCCACCGCCAGCCCTGCTGGCCGGCCGGCGCCGGCCAACCGGCCCATAGCCGACCCGGCGGCAGCAGCAATTCCGGCCGACGGTCGGCGATCGGGAACATCGGCTCGTACCACCAACCACCGGTCATCTCCAGCGTCGACGGCGAGTTCGGCTGATGGCTGCCCACCCGATCACCTCCAGCATGCGGGGCACAGCCAACCGGCTGCTGTTGAGCTGCGATGCCGAGCAACGCCGCGATTTGCACCATTCCCTAACCAGCGAAAGCCTAAACCGCTGGACCTACCTCCCCCATCCCCGACCTGGCCTGCTGCTGGGGCAGATGACCAAGGCGCAGCGGCTGCTGGTGCACGAGTTGCTCGGCCTCATCCTCAGCGAAGCCTGCCATGCCCAGATCGCGATGATCATGGCCATGGAAGACGTGCTGAACCGGCGCGAGGGCTACTGCCGCGGCCGGCACTCGACAGACTTTTGGTTTCTGCTCTTCGGGAATCCGGATCAGGACGAGATCGTCAGCTGGCGGCTGGAAGGCCATCACGTGTGCGTGCAGGCCAATATCGACGGCGTCGAGCTGACCGTCGATCCGCTGTTCCTCGGCTGCCATCCCGCGCTGATCAGCCAGGGCGGTCGGGTGGTCGCCGAGCCGCTGGCCCGCGAGGAGCAACTTGCCCGGGAACTGATCGGATCGCTGGAGCCGGCTCAGCGCGGCCGGGTATTGACCACACCGGACGCGCCGCCGGATATCTACACCGGCAATCGCGGTCCGTTGCGGGCGCACGAGCTCCGGTCGCTGCGCACCGGCATCCCGGTTGCCGAGTTCGAGCCGCCAGGCCGGCAACACCTCGACACCCTGCTCGACCTCTACGCCGGACGGTTGGTCGACGCACTCGCCGATCCATTACGGGCCGACCTCGCCGACGACGCCCTGAAGTTCTGCTGGGAGGGTGGCCTGCACCGCAGCGAGCCGCACTACTACCGGCTGACCGGCAACCGATACGTCATCGAGCATGAGAACGCGACCCACCAGGCCAACCACATCCACAACGTGGTGCGCCGGCGCCGACCGGAACCGGGCGGCGCGGACGTGCTGAGCCAGCACCTGGCCGCCGAGAGCGCAGATGGTTGACGACCGGCCGACGGTGCTGCTGACCTACGACCGTGGCGCAGCCGGCCCGGTGGAGATCATGCGCGAACTGGCCGACCTGGCCGACCTGGTGGTGTTGCTGCGGAGCGGACCCGACCCGCTGGCCAGCTTCTTCCTCGAGCAGGCCAGCTGCTACTTCCTCGATGCCGAGCCGCTGCCAGACCTAATAGCGCGCCTTCGCCGGCATAACCCGGCCGGGGTGCTGACCTACAGCGAGAGCATGCTGGCGGTAACCGCGCAGATCGCCCATCAGCTTCACTTGCGATTCCACGCTCCGAGCACCGCCGAAGCGCTGACCAACAAGTCGGTGCAGCGTGCCCGGCTGCGCGCCGCGGGACTGGACTCGACCCGAAGCTGTCTGGTTGCCGTTGAAGAGGATTGGCCAGCGGCTGCCGCGCAGGTCGGGCTGCCCTGCGTCCTGAAGCCGGTACGTGGCGAGGGCAGCCGGAACACCCACCGGGTCGAGACGATGCAGCAGGGTGCCGGCATCGTCGCCGAGTTGTTCGCCGACTCGACCTCGGTGCCGCTGGTCGCCGAGGAGCTGCTGATCGGACGGGATAACGAGCCGTTCGGTGATTACGTCTCGGTGGAAACCTTGGTGGTGGACGGTGCCAGCCAGCATCTCGGCGTCACCGGAAAGCTGCCGCTGGTGGCGCCGTTTCGGGAGACCGGCGCGTTCTGGCCGTCCACGCTGCCCGTCGAGGAGGAGGCGGCGATCCGCGAGCTCACTTCGCGGGCCCTGCAAGCGCTGGGCGTGCGTGACGGCATCTGCCACACCGAGCTCAAGCTGACTCCGACCGGGCCGCGGATCATCGAGGTGAACGGCCGGCTCGGTGGATTCGTCCAAGAACTGGTGTTGCGGGCGGGCGGGATCAACCTGCTCCGGGTAGCTGCCGATATCGCGCTCGGCCGGCAGCGGCTGCCGGTGCCGATGAGCCAGGTGGAGCAGGTCAGCTACCAGTTCAGCAATTTGCCGCCGCCGAACGCCACCCGGTTGCTGGCCCGATCCGGCGGCGCGGAGGTAAGCCGACTGCCGGGCGTGCACTCCTACCGCGCCTTCTACCGGCCGGGAGATCGGCTGGCCGGCGGGGTCGGCACCGACGAGCTCGACCTGCTCCGGGGGGCGGCTGCGGATCATCTATCGATGCTGGCCGTAATCCGGCAAGCACTCGACGCAGTGACCTTCGACCTCGAGCTTGACGATCAGCTCCGGCAGACACTGCGTGGATCCGAGCTACCCAGCGCCCAGGCATTGCACCGCTAGATCGGAGTCTTCGGATGACTGCCGCCCTCGGCCTCGACGCCAACCAGCTCCAGTACGCAAAGGACATCATCGCGGTCTGTAAGGCTCGCGGGCTGCCGGGCGATCAGGGCGAGCGGGTCGCCGATATCGCACTGGAAACCGTGCTCGCCGAGTCAGGGCTGCGGATGTACGCCAACCTGAACAATCCCGAATCGCTCCGATTGCCCCATGACGCCGTCGGCAGCGACCATGGCTCGGTCGGCCTCTTCCAGCAGCAGGTCGGCGGCGCCGTGAACTCCACCGCGGATTGGGGCACCACCCCCCAGTTGATGGATCCGCAGATCAGCACGGACAAGTTCCTCGACGCCCTGCTCCGGTTGGACTGGATTGGAATGACCAACTGGGCGGCAGCGCAGGCAGTGCAGCACTCGGCCTTCGCCGACGGGTCGAACTACCGCGCGCACGACGCGGCCGCGATCGAGATCCGCAAGGCATTGTGGGGTGAACCCTCGCCGCCTTCGCCGCCCGCCCCGCCTGTGCGACCGCCCAGCCCAGCCAAACCGGTGCACATCGTGGTACCCGGCGACACCCTCTTCGACATCGCTGAGAGCTGGGGCGTGTCGCTGCAAGCAGTGGAAGCGGCAAACCCGAGTGCCGGTCACCCGCCGGGCAACTTCGACACCATCTACCCGGGCGACCGGATCGTCCACCCGTAGCACCCCACGGCGCGCGGATGCGTCCCGCTGAGCTCTAAGCTAAGCTCGCAAGAAGTAAGGGCCGCGTGATGCGGCGGGGCGGTGTCTTGAAGGTTTGCTCCTCGACGGTGCTGAGCAGCCAGACCGGTAACGAGGTAGTCGATCCGGGCAGCCGAGTAGCTAACAGCAGCTAACCGAGCACATCTGTATGCGCCTCATGGTCTTTCCACCACTGGGACCGCGTACCTACCTATGTCGATCGAAGTTTCGGCGGCGATGTTGCCGCGCAAGGAGGCGATGATTGTGACTGACGACAGCAAGCCCATGTCGGCTGAGGAACTGGCTGCTGAGGGCGGTACCGCCCTCCCCGACAAAGAAGTCATGTCCCTGCTCGACCTGAACGCAAACCTCGATCTGGCGCTGGATGCCGCCGCCCCGATCGATCTGGCGGTCGGCGCGAACGCCAATATCGCGGCCCCGATCGAAGCCTCGGTGGGTGCCAATGTGCTGTCGGCCGGCTCCACCGCCGGGGCCGAAACCGTGCAAGGTGCCGCCATCCATCAGGGGATCGTCGGCGATGCCACCGCGACCGCCAACCAGGACAGCGGCATCGCGCAAGGTGCCGGTACCACACCGGTGGACGGTCAACCGGCTACCGACGGCACCGTGGCCGGCAGCTCGGTGGCTACACCAGGCGATGCCCTCAGCGGCAACCTGCTCAATGTCGATGTCAACCTCAACGGGGACCTGAACCTGGCGGCGCCGATCGACGGCGCGGTGGCTGCCAACGCCAACGCGGCGGCGCCGATCGACGCGGCGGTCTCGGCCAATGTCGGCTCGATCGACTCCAACGCGGTCGCGGTGTCCGATCAACAGGCGGTGATCGACCAGAGTATCCAAGGCGACGCGACCGCCACCGGCGACCAGACCTCCTCCATCCAGCAGTAATTCGAGCACGGTATGAGCGTGCTCAGCGGACCGCCAGCCGGCGGCCCGGCCGATCCGGGTGTCGTCGATCAGGTGCCGATGCGAGCATCCGGCCTGGAGTTGATCGGCGAGATGGCCGGATCCGGCTACCGCCGGCCACCCGCATTGGTCCGCCGCGGAGACGGCCAGACGGTGCAGTTGACGCCGCTGCTGTATCTGGTGCTGGCGGCAATAGATGGCACCCGCGACTACGACGAGATTGCGGTACGGGCCGGTGCCGCGTTCGGGCGTTCGATCAGCGGTGCCGACGTCCACACCCTGGTGGAGCAGAAACTGCGCCCGCTCGGGCTGGTCTGCGGACCGGACGGTTCCGAGCCGGCGGTGCGCAAGGCCAATCCGTTGCTGGCATTGCGGTTCCGCTGGGTGGTTTCCGACCCGGAACGCACCCGGCGGTTCACCGCTCCGTTCGCCCGGCTGTTCAACCCGCTACTAGTTCTCGCGGTGCTGGTGGCCTTCGTCCTGGTGGTCAAGTGGGTGCTGTTCGATCAGGGCCTCGGTTTCGCCGCGCACCAGGCTTTCGCGGCACCCGGACTGCTGCTCACGGTGTTCGCGATTACCCTTATTTCAGCGGGATTCCATGAGTTCGGGCACGCTGCGGCGGCCCGCTACGGCGGTGCCACGCCGGGCGCGATGGGTGCCGGCCTGTACCTGATCTGGCCCGCCTTCTACACCGATGTAACCGACAGCTATCGACTCGGGCGCGCCGGCAGGTTGCGCACCGACCTGGGTGGCTTGTACTTCAACGCCCTGATCGCGGTCGCCGTGTACGGGGTGTGGTGGCTGACCGGCTGGGATGTGCTGCTGTTGATCATCGGCGCCCAGCTGATCCAAATGGTGCGTCAGTTGCCGCCGCTGATCCGGTTCGACGGCTACCACGTGCTCGCGGACCTGACCGGCGTGCCGGACCTGTTCCATCAGATCAAGCCGACGCTGGCCGGCCTATTGCCGACCCGCTGGCGGGATTCGCGAACGCACGTGCTCAAGCCATGGGCCCGGCTGGTGGTGACGCTGTGGGTGCTGGTGGTGGTGCCCCTGATGGCGATCACCGTGCTCGCCATGGTGGTCAGCCTGCCCCGGATCGTGGCGTCGTCGGCGGCCAGCCTCAGCCACCAGTGGTCGCAGATGCTCGACCGGTTCGGCGCCGGCGACCCGGTGGGTGGTCTGGCCAAGCTGCTCGCAGTGATCGCGGTGGCACTGCCGGTGTTCGGGATCGGCTACCTGCTCAGCCGATCGGTGCGACAGCTCGTCCGGTCGGTGCTGCGCGCAACCAACGGAAAGCCGGTTCGGCGGACGGCAGCCGCGATGATTGCCGCCCTGGTGATCATCGGGCTGGTTTTCGCCTGGTGGCCCCGGGGCAATTATCGCCCGATCCAGGCCACCGACCGCGGCACGCTGTCTGATCTGCTGCCGGCCTCGTTCCAGCGCGTCGACCCGGCCGGGCTGGCCGAGGGTCGGCGAAGCTCGGCGGTAACGGTCTGGCCGTCCGACGCCGGACCGGTGCCGACCGCCGACCATCCGGCGCTCTCACTGGTTCTGGTGCCCCGAAGCAAGGCGCCGGACGGATCCACCGCCCCTACCTGGGTATTCCCGTTCAACCGGCCTGCCCCGCCGGGCCTCGGCGACAACCAGACGCTGGCGGTGAACACCAGCAACGGCACCGTGGTCTACGACGTGGCGTTCGCGATGGTGTGGGCCGATGGCAGCACCGTGCTGAACAAGAACGAGGCCTACGCGTTCGCCCACTGCCAAGACTGCCAAGCGACCGCGATCAGCTTCCAGGTGGTGCTGATCGTCGGTCAGGCGAATGTGGTGGTGCCCCAGAACATCTCGGCCGCGGTCAACTACGACTGCGTGTCGTGCCTGGCGCAGGCGCTGGCCGAGCAGTTGGTGGTGACGCTGCCGAACAATCCCTCTCCGGCTGAGATGCAGCAGTTGACTGCGCTCTGGCAGCAGATCCAGGACTTCAGCAGGCACTTGCAGGGGCTGTCCTTCAGCGACATCCGCAGCCGGCTGACCGGCTACGAGCAGCAGATCCTGCAGATCGTCCAACAGGATTCCGGCTTACCGACCGGTAGCGCCGTGCCGAGCCAGTCGGCCGGCATACCGACCGAAACAAGCCCGACCCTCGGGGTGACACCGAGCGGGTCGGACCAGCCGACCGGGACCGTCCCGGCGAGCACGGTTCCGCCGAGTGGGACGATCTCCACCGCGCCGGTGACGCCGACCGACAGCGGATCGGTGGCGCCGTCGATCAGCCCGTCGCCGAGCGGGACCTGACCCCGCAGCTAGGGAGGATGGTCATGGCCGATAACCCGGCTCCGGCACCGCCCGACGGGTATCGCCAGCGCCAGACCTGGACCTCCGGAGCGAAGGACATCGTTACCACGTCGCTGACCGCACGGGTCTGGGCGACGGTAGGCAAAGGAATCGTCACCGAGGTGTTCTGGCCGGCGGTAGACCAGCCGCAGGTTAAGGACTTCGGCTTCCTAGTGCGGGCTGGCAGCGGTGCGGACGCCCAGTGGTGGGAGGCCAAGGCTGACGGAGCCTATACCGTCGAGCCGCATGCTGACCCGGCGGTTCCACTGGCGACAGTGACCCACACCGGCACGCACTATCGGCTCAGCTTCCAGGTGATCGCTGATCCTGCCCACGACGCGCTACTGCTGGACTATCGGCTCGACCGGCCGAAGGGTGCCGCGCCTGAGCCGATCGCGCTGTACCCACTGCTGGCACCGCACCTGGGCAGCTACACCGCGAGCTCCGGCCCGAATACCGGAACGGACAACATCGCCTGGCTGCAGGACGGTGCGCTGTTCGCTCGCGATAACAACGGGCACGTCCTGTGCCTGATCGCCGATCCAGGCTTCCACCGGGCCAGTGTGGGCTATGTCGGAATCAGCGACGGCTGGAGCGACCTGTACGAGCATGCCGCGATGCAATGGGAGTACACCTCGGCCGGCCCCGGCGTGGTGGCGATGATGGGTGAGCTGTCCGATCCGACCGGGGAGCTTGCCGGAACGCTGGCGCTCGGCTTCGGCACCAACCCGGCGGACGCCGAGTCCAGTGCGCGAGCCTCGCTGCTTGCCGGCCCGGAGAACGCGCGGGCCACCCTGGTGCGGCAGTGGCAGCAGTACGCTCAGACGCTGGCACTGCCCCACCCCGGACAGGTCATCACGGCGCCGGTTGCCGCGGCCGTCAAGCAATCGGCGACACTGCTGCGCTGCTGCGCCGACCGGTCATCCGGTGGGATCGTGGCAGGACTGTCCACCCCATGGGGAAATGACACCAACGATCCCGGCGGATACCACATGGTCTGGTGCCGCGACGGTTCGGAGACCGCGCTGGCGCTCGCCGCACTCGGTGATCTACAAACAGCCAGTGCGCTGCTCGACTTTCTGGCCGCTCAGCAACGACTGGACGACACCCAGGCCGAGGTCGGCTCTTGGGGGCGGTGCTACTTCCTGGACGGTAGCTCGCTACCCGGACTGCAACTGGACGAGACCGCGTTTCCGGTACTGCTCGCCGCCAAGCTCGAAGAGCTCGGGCTGACCCTGCCGGACGGCATCCGCACCATGATCCGGCAGGCCGTGCGCTACCTGGTCCGCAACGGGCCGGTGCACCCGCCGGAAGCTGTCGACAGGTGGGAGGAGACCGCCGGTGGCAGTCCCTACACGCTCGCCCTAATCGTGGTGGCATTGGTAGCCGCGGCTCCATCGCTGAGTGACGCTGAGCGGGAGTACGTCCTTGCCCTGGCTGACAATTGGAACGAGCGGATCGAGGAGTTCTGCTATGTCGCCGACACGGAGGTGGACCGCGCGTTCGCGACCGCAGGGCACTACGTGCGGATCGGGCCGACTGCCGACACCATCAAGCTAGGGAACCAGATCGAAGCCGGCACCACCCTCAAGGCTGAGCAGATGGTCGGAATGGAGTTCCTGTACCTGCCGCGGCTGGGCCTGCGCGACTCGCACGACCGGCGGATCACCGACACGGTGACCATCGTCGATCGCATGCTGCTGCGCCGCACCGCTTCGGGCGACGCGTACAACCGCTATGACGTGGACGGCTACGGCGAGTGGCTCGACGGCAGCGGCTGGCCGGTACGCGGGTTCGGCATCGGACGTCCATGGCCGCTTCTGGTTGGTGAACGTGGCCACTACGACGCGCTTGCCGGCGGGGACGCTGCCGCCCGGTTGGCGGCGATGCTGGCGATGCGCGGCCGCGGCGGCCTGCTGCCCGAGCAGGTTTGGGATGCCGGTGACCTGCCCTGGCGCGATCTCACGAATGGCCACCCAACCGCGAGCGCCATGCCGCTGGCGTGGGCACACAGCGAGTTCGTCAAGCTCGCGATCATGCTCAGTGCCGGCGACGGCCGCCCGGTGGAACGGCTGGCCGCGGTGGATCAGCGGTACAGCGGCCAGGTTCCGGAATCCGGCACCTGGTATTGGAGCGGCTCGGCCCCGTTCTCCGCGCTACCGAGCGAGTGTACTCTGGTGATCGTGGATACCCAGCAATTCACGCTGCATTGCGGCTTCGACGGCTGGCAACAGGACTCGATCGCCGACCTGCCAGCCGAGTCGCTGCCGTTCGACCTGTATGGCGTCACGCTGTCCGCCGGCCGGCTCGCCGGGCACACCAGCTTACAGTTCACCCGGCGCTACCCGGCCGGCTGGGAAGGCCGGGACTACCAGCTCGGGTTGGGTGCTCCGCGCTCTGGGATTGCCGCGTTGCGACCGGCTACCCGGACGTCCCGGCAACCTGAGCTAGCACGGCTTCGGCGATAACCAGGTCCTGCCAGGCCATTCCGACGCTCTTGAAGACCAGCGGCCGGTCTAGCGGTAGCGCGTGCGGCTTGATCACGGCATCGCGCATGGGCACCAGGTCGGTGGCGAGCAAGGCACCGTCGGCAATGGCCAGCACGACGTCGCCCGCCTCGCGTAGTGCGGTGGCGATGTCCTCGACGACTACGGTGGCCCGACCCAGCAGCGGGGTATCCAGTTCGCGGGCGTCAGGCTCGTGCGAGCCGACGGCAATGACGATGGCAGCGTTGCCCAGCACCGCCGAGTCGAACACCGGCGATCGGGCAGAGGTCGCACATACCACGACGTCTGCTGTCGCCAGCGCTTCCTCGGCCTCCGCCGAGCCGAGCAGGACGGCGCTCAGCGGCGTTCCGGCCGGCGTCCGAACCAGGTAACTGACCCGGTCGAGTGGGCGGACGGCGGCCAGGGTCGCGACATGCGACCTTGCCTGCGGCCCGGCACCGATGACCGCGATTCGTACCGGCCGGTCCGGCAATAGATCGAGCACCGCGGCGACCGACACCGCGGGCGTGCGCACGGTGGTGAGTGCCGTCCCGTCGAGTACCGCGCGCAGTGCCAGCGTCTCGCGGTCGAAAAGCAGATAGCCGGCCTGGACCCGCGGTAGCCCTCGAGCGGGGTTGCCCGGCGCGACCGTCACGACCTTCACCCCGGCCGCCGCCGGGATCTCCGACGGCATGAACAGAACCTGGCCGGCTGACAGCTCGACGCCGGCCCGCGGTGGGTCGGCAGCAGGATCGAGCCCGTCGTGCAACGCGGCGCGGATCGCTCGGACCGCCGCAGCTGGTCCGAGCGCGGTGACGGCATCCGCGTCGAGAAACCTCACCGCAACACGAAGCCTGGAACCAGCGGGTCGTGCGGATCGATGGCGAACACGTGCTCGCCGGTACGGTAGGCCATCCCAGTGACCTGCGGGATGACCGCGCGGCGTCCGTCGACCTCGACCGTGTTCAGCACTCGCCCGATGAACGTGCTACCCACGATCGAGTCGTGCCGCAGCTGGGTGGCGGGATCTACCCCGATTCGGCCTTCGTCGGCGAGCACCGCGAGCCGGGCGCAGGTGCCTGAGCCGCAGGGCGAGCGATCGACCTCGCCGTCGGCGAAGATGGTCACGTTGCGCTGGTGCACCTCACCCTCGGTGTCGCCGAGCTCGTCGAACCAGATTGTGCCGTAGATACCGGTCAATCTGGAATCACCCGGGTGGGCGGCATGCTCGGTGTCGTTGAGCGCCCACTTGATCTCACGGCCGAGACCGATCAGTTCACCGAGCCGCTCCGGCACGACCGACAAGCCGACCTGCGCTGCCGGCAGCGTCGCGTAGATCGCTCCGCCGTATGCCACCGTCACCGAAACCTCGCCGCGCGACGTCTGCACCGGCACGTCGCGGGCCACCACCCAACTGGGCACATTGACGAAGTCGACGGCCACGGTTCGGCCGTCCCGCCGGTGTACCCGAGCGGTTACTCGACCGGACGGCACGTCGATGACGACGTCCACGCTGCCGTTCTCCGGCGCCGCGACCCGGCCGGTGTCGACAGCCCATACGCCCAACGCGATCGTGCCGTGTCCGCAGGCGGTCGAGAAGCCGTCCTTGTGCCAGAACAGCACGCCGAGCTGGGCTCCGGAGTCGTCCGGCGGCGTGATCAGGCCGCCGTACATATCGGCATGTCCACGCGGCTCCGAGCAGAGCACGGCCCGCAATGCCTGCACATCAGAATCCTCGATAGCCCGCGCTCGGCGCTCGGCGACCGTGCTGCCGGGGATGGCCACCGGCGGGACCGGCACGATCCGGAATGGCTCCCCGCCGGTGTGATAGTCGGTAGTGGCGATGCTCGGTGGCAGCACAGCGGCAGTCTGCCACGGCGACCGGGCCCGCGTCGGCTGACGCGGGGCTGAGGCCGCTAGTGGACGTGCCCGCGGGGGACGGCGGTGAACAGAACAGCCGAGTCCTCGAGCGCGCGCAGGCCGTGGGTGGCATCCGGAACGATGAGCAGATCCCCCTGCCGGCCCTGCCACTTGTCCGTGCCGATGATTAGCTCAACTCGACCGGACAGCACGTACAGCGTCGCCTCGCCAGGGTTCTCATGCTCGCCGAGCACGGCACCGGCCCGCAACGCGAGCACCGTCTGACGCAGGGCGTGCTCGTGGCCGCCGAAGACCGTGCTGGAGGCCCGCCGGCAGTGCTTCGGGCCGCCGCGGCGAGTTGGTCGCGAGCGATCGCTTCCAGTGAGAGTTTCTGCATCAGCGGCCCTTCTGTTCTCCGAACGATCGGCAGATCGGAACACGCAGCTCGCGACATTGCGAGGATTGCCTATTTGCTAGCAACTTGGCAAGCACGTCCTGGACGTATGCCCGCCATGACTCATACCTGGTTAGGCAATGTGGCCCTGCTGGCCACCATCGCGCTCTGCACATTCGGGGTCACCTCGATATCCGAGGCGGCCGGTCTATATCAAAGACGTCGACTCGCATGACTACATCGTCGGCATTTTTAGCGCCTCGAACGGTACGGTCGCCTGCACGAACTGGCATGCTCAACAACCGGGCCGCCAATGCGGGCCGAGCGGATATTATGCGGATATCTCGACGATCGCCCAGTTGTGGAGCCTCAATGTGAACAACTAGGCCCCCCGAGAGCTCACTTGCTGGAGGTCGCGGCAGCGAGCAGCGAGAGCAGGTGGCCGACGCGGTGGCCTGAAGCGATCCGTTGTCGACCGACGGTTGGCAGCCTGGCGTGACGCGAATTTCGACGGACGGCCCGGTCGGATAGTCGAGTCGTATGACGTAGCTGCCGTTACCGGTACCGACACAGGAGCCGGTGGACGGAGTGGACCGGAGAGAATCGAGCTCCTGAACAATGGGGGTGTACGACCCAGCCGCGTTCAGCAGGTAGGACTGGTTCGCATGGCAAATCGAGATGCTCGCCAGGCCGGACGGAGCCATAGCGGACTGCTGGCCTAGGCGGCCGGCACTTTCGCTTCCGGAACATACTTCTGGCTGGGCCGCACTCGCCGGCCAAATACCGGACCGATATGCCTCGGCCGCCGCAGTCAAAACATCCGAGCTCGCGACCGCATCGAAATCTCCGTTGCCGATGCTCGTGCCGCACCGGCTGGCGGGCAGTGAGACCCAGCTCGTACCGCCGGGGTAGGCCAGCTCGAGGAGGTAGCTGCCTGGCGGATCGAGCGTCGGCACGTCACCACAGGCGATCGCTGCGGCCGGGTTGGCGGGCGGAAGCCAGCCGAGCTGGTCGGCAAGTGTTTCCAGACCCGCCGTCAACCGGTTGCTCGCTGCAAGCCCGATCCGGTCGGGTGTGGTTCCTACCGGAGTCGGATACCCGCAGAGCAGCGAAGCCGCGGGCACCTGGGCTGGAATCAGCCGCTGGCCGCCGTCCGGAACAGTGGCGGCCGCCGGGACGTTGGGGTGCTTGTCGAAGAACGGATTGGGAATGCTGGCCGGGCAGGATTGCAACGGTGGGACGACCGAATTCGACGCCGTCGCAGCAAGGGCTCCGGTGGCCTGTTGTCGAGAGTTTTGCTTGTGCAGCGCAATGACGGTGACGCCGATCAACAACGCCACGGTAACTGCTGCGATGGCTGGTACCAGCCAACCGGTTGACCGGGTAGTAGGCGGCTGCGGTAACGACACCGGGCCCGAGATATCACGGTCGTGGCTCAGCATGGTTTGCCTAATCGAATGCTCGAACTCGTCCATCGAAGGCTCCCCTATCGTGCGCAGCTGAGGTGGCCAGCCGGCGCAAGCTCTTCACCGCGCGCGCCGCTAAGCTGCGCACGGTGGCCGGCCGACAACCGATGTGCTCACTGATCTCATGATCGGTAAGCGACAGGTAGTACCGCAAAACCAGCACGGTTCGCTGCGATTTGTTGATCGAACCGCCCGCTGAGACCGGCTTCTGGGAATGCGAAGGTAATGACCTCGCGCGCAGAGAAGAGCCGTTTGCGACGAAGAAACTCGTTGACTATCACCTTGCGGACGTAGGCCTCTAGCGAAGATGGCTAGAATGCGGACTTCCGCGCCTTCGCCATTACCCGCAGGAACGCTTCTTGGACGATGTCCTGCGCGGTGGAAGCATCGTGGCAGAGTTGGTAAGCCAGCCTGAGAAAGCTGGCACCGGAGGACGCCGCGAGGCTGGCTAGCTCGTCGTCTGGATCCACGGCGCGTCGGCCAAAATGTTGCAGCGTGTCCAGTGTGAATGTCGCATGGGGCAATATCCAGGGTCTCATTCACTTCTACCAAACGGTGCACCATCGGCAGCTGGAGCGCCAGCGGGCACGCTACTTTACCGGTATAGGTGCGCCCTGGGAATCGACGAGTACTCGGTTTCCGAGCGGCGGTTGCAGGGTCACGGTGAGCGTGCGCTGGTATCCGATCGAGGCGCAGCCCATGGCTGGTCCGTCAGTGGCGCTGGGCAGGCTGGGCTTGGGCTGTTGCCGTACGGAAATTGCCAGTGCGGTTGCGCTTTGGCTGACGTCGGCGGTGTATTCCGCATCGCATGGTCCCGAGCCGGCTGCCGCACCCACGAACGTCAGGCTGACCTGGCTGCCGTCGTCGGAAATGGTCACCCCGGTCAGATTGCCATTGCTGGTCGGCATGCCGGGTCGCGGCCATCGGTCGGCGGCCGGGATGGCCAGCACGGCCGCCGGGTCCGCTACCGCTGCGAATCGGAACATCCAGGCCGGCAGGCTACGCACTCCACGGTCGGTGGAGAACGTGCCGGTACCGAGCGTTACTCCGGTGATGACCAGCGTGGGGGAACCGTGCTGACCGCCGCTGCCCGTGCCGCGCAGAGCGGCAAATGCCTGGGCGGCCGACATGATCGGCTGGCCATCAACGGCAGCCGGCCCCGCCGGCAACTCCGTCCGCAGGTCGAAGCTGCCGGAGAGGTACGCCTGCTTGTCATCGCCACCGCCAAAACCGCTCCTCGGATCGATGACTGCGGGGCCGGTCAGCACCAGCGGGCGCGGAGAGGCGGTGACCGGGAACCCGGCCCACAACTGAAGGGCGGCCGAAGGGTCCGGCTGGGCGGTCGAGATGGCGGCAGGCCCCGGGTTGCCAACCGGTGGGTGGTGACCCACCTTGACGACGGCGATACCGACGAACGCCGTAACCACCGCGGCCGCGGCTATCGCAGGTGCGAGCCACCGCCGCAACTGCCTGGGCCGGCCTTGGACCGCGGACTCGAGCCTGTCGAGTTCACTGATCGAGGCGCGGAGCCGGTTCAGGGCCGCATCGTCCGGCGGGGTGCGGTAGGCCGCTCTGAGGTCATCTTCGGTGGGTGTCACGACGCCGCTCCGTCCGTTGTCGCAAGTTCTTGATCGATATGGCCGATCCGCAGTGCCTTGAGCGCCCGGGCGGCATGGACCCGCACGGTGCTCTGCCGGCAGCCGAGCAGGTCGGCGATCTCCGCGTCAGTCAGATCCGCGAAGTAGCGCAGGCCGATCACCGCTCGTTGCCGAGCCGGCAGTCGACGGACCTCCGCCAGCAGGTCTGCGCGCTCTGCCTGTCGGGATGCGAAGTCTGCCCCGGTAGCTATGGATTCAGGAAGCTGCCGAGCCACCAGCGCTCGGTCGGTCCGCAGCCACTTCCGCCGCCAGCTGAGGTACTCGTTGACCAGCATCCGGCGGACATAGGCATCCGGTGCGTCCATCGAGCTGATCAGCGACCAGCGGGCATGCAACTTAATCAGCACGTCCTGCACCAGATCTTCGGCAAGCGCATCGTCCGCGCAGATTGCGCGCGCCGTCCCGAGCAGCACTGGTAGCCGCTGCATGGCGTACTGCTCGAACGTCATAGCCACCCGCTTAGGTAGGACTCCTACCTACTGAACGACTGGACGACCCCGATCCGCTTACCCGGTCGGAATGACTTGTCGCAGGTCAGCGCGACGTGCTGCTGCGAACTCGAATAAGGCAAGCTGCGGAGTGCGCTGTGAATTTTATAGGAACTGATCTAGACAATGGGCCGACCTGTGTACGAGAGTGCGTCTGCACAGTTCGTGCCGTAATGGCGAGCAGGCGCCGGGCAGTCCTTTCCTCGGCGTGCCGTTTCGCCCAGGAAAAGGAGAGTCCATGGCAGTTCGACGCAGGCGGAAGAGACTGATCTCTCTGCCGCTGGTGGGGGTGGTCGGTGCGGCGATGGTCCTGGTAGGGATCCCCAGCGCCTTCGCGGCCTCGCAGGTTTCGTTGTCAGGCACGGCGGCGCCGGTTACCGGCGATGCCCCGGACAGCAGTAGTGGTATCGCAAGTCAGAACGAGTTTCCGACCGGCACCGACAGCGATGAGTCCCCGGATGCCTACCCGGGCGTGATCACTGATCGCGGCCTTTCCTCCGGTAGCGGCCACGGCGTCAACGTGAGCAGCAGCGCCAAGGCCAAGTCGAGTCCGACCTTCAACATCGGCTGGGAGGGCCTGAACCACTACCAGCAGCGCTACGCCCGCGGTGGCAACCAGTTCAGCCTCGAACCACCCGACCAGGCACTGTGCGTCGGCAGCGGATATGAGCTCGAGGCCACCAACGGTGTCCTCAACATCTTCGACCAGTCCGGCCACTCGACGCTGCCGAACAACACGGCGACCAACGTCGTCGGCGGATTCCCGCGCGACGTGAACCACGCCGTCGACCTGAACTCCTTCTACGGCTACCCGCCGTCCATCAACCGGTCCACCGGCGTGGAGGGACCGGAGATTACCGACCCGACTTGCATCTACGATGCCGCCACCCAGCGCTTCTTCCTGGTGGTGCTGACGTTGGACCGGAACCCGAACAACTCGCTGAACCTGGTGAACCACCTGGATCTCGCGGTAAGCCAGACGTCGAACCCGAACGGCACCTGGAACATCTACAAGATCTACGTCACCAATGACGGGTCGAACCCGAGCCCGGCCAATGCCTGCCCGTGCCTCGGCGACTACCCGCACATCGGGGCCGACGCGAACGGCGTCTACCTGACCACCAACTCCTACCCGTGGAACGGTAACGGCTTCGACGGAGCACAGATCTACGCGCTGTCCAAGGCGCAGCTGGCTGCGGGTGCGGCGAGCGTCAACGTCGTGCACATCGACACCTTCGGCATGGTGAACCAGCCGAGCGACGCCGGACCGACCCAGCCGGGCTTCACCGTCTGGCCGGCCCACTCGCCGGGGACGACCTCCTACGACAGCAACGCGGGTGGCACCGAGTACCTGCTCAGCTCGAACGCCGCTGACGAGGCGACCAACCCGGTGTCCGGCACCGGCGGCGCCCACGTCTCCAGCCAGCTCATCACGTGGGCCCTGACGAACACCTCGTCGCTCAACTCGGCGACGCCTGCGCTGAGCCTGACCAACCGCGTGCTCGCGTCGAACACCTACGCGATCCCGCCGAAGCAGAAGCAGCCGGGCCACGGCACGCCTCCGGGCACCGACGTGCCGCAGGGTCACTGCATCAACGACACGACCACCTCGACCATCGCCGGCGTCGGTTGCTGGCGGCTGCTCTTCGGTAGCGAGCCGGCGCACAACGAGGTCATCTCCACGCCGGACTCGAACGACACCCGCATGCAGCAGGTGATGTACGCCAACGGCAAGATCTGGGGCGCGCTGGACACCGCCCTGAATCCCGACAACAGCGGACAGCGAGCCGGCATCGCCTGGTTCATCGTTAAGCCGGACACCTCAACCGGTTCGCTGGCGGCGAAGATCGCTCTGCAGGGTTACCTCGGGGCGGCCGGTGCCGACTTCACCTACCCGGCGATCGGGGTCACGCCCAGCGGGCGTGGCGTAATGGCCTTCACCTACACCGGTGACACCGCCTACCCGAGCGCTGCCTACGCCCCGATCGACGCATTGGTCGGTACGGGCGCATGGGCGGTCGTGCCCGGTGGGGCCGGACAGGCCGATACCGATGGGTTCGGCAGCTACAAGTCCCAGGTCGGCAACCCGCCGCGCACCCGCTGGGGTGACTACGGTGCGGCCGCCGTCGACGGCAACCACGTCTGGATCGCCAGCGAGTACATCGCGCACTCCTGCGACTACACCACCTGGGGTGGGCCGTTCTTCACCGGTGGTAGTGGTGACAACCTGCTCGGCACCTGCGCCGGCGCCAGCCACGGTCCGGGTACCCGTAGCGCGCTGGCCAACTGGTCGACGCGGATCAGCGAGTTCACCCCGTAGTAGTAGCTAGCAATATCGAACGATGGCGGCGGTCACCCGGCCGGGTGACCGCCGCCTTCGGGCGTCGCGGCGTACTCGACGTCGCCATACTCCGAGCCGGGGATCGGTTCCGGCCACTCCAGATAAACCGTGCGCTGCAAGCTCAATCCGGCCTTGGCCAGCACTCGCCGGGACCCGTGATTCACGGTCATGGTGGTGGCGAACACTTCGCTCGCACCCACGGTCTGCAAGGCGTGCCGTACGAGCAGTCGGGCGCCTTCGGTGGCTAAGCCCCGTCCCCACATCTCCGGTCGCAACCGATAGCCGAGCTCCAGCACCTCGGGTCGGTCGGGCAGCGGGCGCAGGCCGAACCACCCTACGAACAGGCCGGTGTCGCGCTCGAGCGCAATCCAGTAACCGCGACCAGGGCCGTAGTCGGCGGTCAACCAGGCCAGGTCGCGGGTGCGGACGACCTCGCGTGGAACCGGTCGGCCATTGTCGATAAACCGCATGACGTCCGGATGGCCATGCAGCGCAGCGATTTCGTCCAAGTCGTCGGCCTGCGGGCGGCGAAGCAGCAGTCGAGTGGTCCGGAGCGAACCTTCACTCACCGCTGGCTGAGTGCCCGGTAACGCGACTGCATTCGCACATAGAGCAGGCCCATCGCAATCGCGGTTGCGGTGAAGCCGACGGTGAAAACCCAGGTCAGTGGCCGGCCCGAGTCGAACTGACGATGCGCCCGGATTCCGGCGAGCAGGATCAGCACCAACATCACACCGGCCACTTGCAGCAGGATCCTGGCCGCACTCCATCGCCGCTCACGGCGGGCGCCGAAACCGGCGATCCCCAGCGCGAAGATCGCTCCGAGCATCCGGGCGGTCAACGGGGTCAGGTGCCACGGCCAGATATTGATCATCCGGTGCGGGAACAGATACAGCAGCACGCTCATGATCGTCGACAGGGTCGCGGCCAGCACGATCGCGCCGGCGGCGGTCCGGCTGAGCAGCAGTTCACCGCCGACGGCGGGCCGGTACTCCCGGTGATTGACAAGAAAGACCGCGAGTACCAGCACCGGAGTGGTGAAGTACAGACCCACCCATAGCCAGAAGGCAACGTTGGTATGGATGAACCGATCCCAGTGCAGGATGGTGGTAATGCCCATCAGGGTGGCGAATGTCGCGACCGGTAGGAACCCGCCGGCAACCAGGTGCCAGCGCGGCGCCCGAATCACCCGGACGAAGAAGTATGCGCCGCCGAGGTACACCGAGCCGAGGACCATCGGGGACATCGTCGGGGTGATGTGCCAGGCGAACAAGCGCTTGGTGTCGGTGGGCCAGGGGAAGAGCACGAAGAATGCCAGCACCAGGAACGGCGTGATGAACCCGGCCAGCAGCCGAGTAGCCGGCAACACCCGATCCCGCGGCACCTGATCGTCCGGCACGTGTTCGCGCGGCAGCTGAGCAGGCGGCACCTGCGAAGGCGGCGTCATGAGCAGCAGACGATACTCGCCCCGGCTGCCGGTAGCACAGGGTTCAGTCGCGCTCTGCGCGGGCCCGCTTGTCCCGCAGCCGGCGGACCCGGTTCACCACCACCGGCGAGTAGGCAAGGGCGGCCGGGTCGTCTATCAACTGGTTGAGCCGCTGGTAGTAACGAACCTCGGTCAGGCCGAGCTGCTTGACGATCGCCGCGACCTTGTGCCCCGACTGCCGGAACCGCTGGGCTTCCAAGTCCAGCAGCGCCTTGTCCGCATCGCTGAGCATTTCCCTATTATGCCGAGTGGCCGACCCGGACTTCCCCAGCAGCTTCGGCGCGCCTGGCGGCTCCGGCGCTCGGTGAGTCCATACTGAGGTCCGGTCTGGCGCTCATCCCCCGTGGCGCCAGACCCCCATTATTTTCTGGCGGTTATCGCACTGGTTGATCAGAAAGTAGCTCGTTGACCAGGTGTTGGACCCGGCCGCGTATCTCGTCGCGGACTCGGCGCACCACGTCAATGGGCTGCCCGGCAGGATCGGTCAGGTTCCAGTCCTCGTAGCGTTTGCCAGGGTAAATCGGGCAGCTGTCGCCACAGCCCATGGTGATGACGACGTCGGCCTGTTCGACGGCACCTGCCGTGAGGATCTTGGGTTGTTCGCTGGTGATGTCGATGCCGACCTCGCGCATAACCCGAACGGCGACCGGATTGATCCGGTCAGCGGGTTCGGAGCCGGCAGAACGAACGTCGATTCTGTTGCCGGCGAAGCGGCTTAGCCAGCCGGCCGCCATTTGAGAACGGCCAGCGTTGTGGACGCAGACGAACAGGACGGTCGGCTGCTGGCTCACCTAACAGCCTCTCTCGCCGTGGTCTCGGCGGCGGGGATCGGAACAGCGGCCGGGGTCGGAAACAGAGCGCGAATGAGCAGGTAGCCCACTGCGGTGCCGAGCAGTTGCATCGCGATGAACATGGCAACCGAAGCCGGCGCGATGCCGGCGAAGGTGTCGCTGAACATCCGGGCGATGGTGACGGCCGGGTTGGCGAAGCTGGTCGAGCTGGTGAACCAGTAGGCCGCGATGATGTAGCCGCCGACGGCGTACGCAACCCGGTCACCGCGGCCGGTACGGGCGGCGCCGAAGATAACCAGGAGCAGCCCGAGGGTGGCGATGACCTCGCCGAGCCAGCGGCCGCTGCCGTCGCGATGGTGGCTGGCGATGCTGACCGCGTCGAGGTCGAACATCAGGTTCGCCACGACGGCACCGAGGACACCGCCCACGATTTGCGCCCCGATGAGCGCCGCGGCCTCGCGCGGACGTAGGCCGCCGAGCGCGGTTTCGACCAGCGTGACGGCGGGGTTGAACGCGGCCGAGACGGGCTGCAGGGCAAGGATGAGCGCGGTCAGCGCCGCGCCGGTGATCAGGCTGTTCTCCAGCAACTGCAATCCAATGTCGTGCGGGGACAGCTGTTGGGCGGCAATGCCGGAGCCGATAACGGCGGCGACCAGGAATGCAGTGCCGACCGCTTCGGCTCCGGCCCGCCGGGCCAGGGCTGCGTTCACCGGCAGCCGCAGGACGCCGGTGGTTGAGCGTCGGCGGCCGAGCTGGCCGGCCCGCAGCATTCGTCCTTAGCGGCGGGCTCGCAGCAGGTCGCGTGTTCCACGCTGGTGCAGCAGCCTGATACCGCAGGTGCCGCCGCGGTGACGGGCTTGGTCGCACGGACGATGGCGGCGTGCATGCCATCGGCGGCCTGGTGAGTGAAAGTCACCTCGGCGCCGACAAACCCGGCCGCTGCCAGACCTTCGAGGTATTCGCTGCGGGACAGGGCACCGGCAATGCAGCCGACATAGCTGCCGCGCTCGGCCCGCTGGGCTGCGGTGAGACGGTCTTCGGCCACCACGTCGCTGATCCCGATCCGCCCGCCGGGCCGGAGCAGCCGGAACATCTCGGCGAGCACCGCCGGTTTGTCCACCGACAGGTTGATCACGCAGTTGGAGATGATCACGTCCACGGCCTGATCGGGCAGCGGGACGTTCTCGATGGTGCCCTTCACGAACTCAACATTGGTGGCGTTCGCCTTGGCGGCGTTGGCGCGCGCAAGTTCGAGCATCTCGTCGGTCATGTCCACGCCGTAGGCGAATCCGGTCGGCCCGACCCGGCGGGCGGACAGCAGCACATCGATGCCACCACCCGAACCGAGGTCGAGCACGGTTTCGCCCGCACGCAACTCGGCGACCGCTAGCGGGTTGCCACAGCCGAGACTTGCCGCCAGCGCCTCCGCCGGCAGCTCGGCTTGTTCATCGATCGAGTAGAGCCCGGCGCCGAAGGTCTCGTCGACCTGGACGGACTCCGGTGCGCAGGAGGCCGCCGAGCAGCAGCCCTCGGTAGCGGCTTGGGCGTAGCGGGCGCGCACCAGCTCCCTGGTCGCGTCCTGTTCGGTGCTCGTCATCGTACCCACCCTTCCATCGACGGCCATCTATGTCTGCCTGCTAGCTTGCTCCAGACATTGACGGCTGTCAATATTGATGAATGTCGAAGTCCTTGTTGCTGACCCGGACCGAAGCCGTGGCCTGCTGTACCCCGCTGACCCAGCAGCCGCTGTCGGTCGAGCAAGCCGAGCAGATCGCGCCGCTGCTCAAGGCGCTCGCCGATCCGGTGCGGCTAAGGCTGATGTCGCTGGTCGCCTCCCACAAGGATGGCGAGGCCTGCGTGTGCGATTTGGCAGACGCCTTCGAGCTGTCCCAACCCACCATCAGCCATCACCTGAAGGTGCTGCATGACACCGGCCTGCTGGAGCGGCAGAAGCGCGGTGTCTGGGTGTACTACCGAGCCCGGACGGACGCGCTGGCCCAACTGGGCGCACTGATCGGTGCCCGGTGAACCAGCCATCGATTGCGATCGTCCCGATGACCGCGGAGCATGCGGAGCCGGTGTTGGCGATCTACCAGGCCGGTATGGACGAAAACGACGCCACCTTCGAAACCACTGCGCCCGGCTGGGCTGATTTCCGCGCCGGCCACTTGGCCGAACACAGCTATGTGGCGGTGGACGACGCCGGAGCCGTCCTCGGCTGGGTGTCGGCGGCCCCGGTGTCCGAGCGATGCGTCTATGCCGGCGTGGTGGAGCACTCGGTGTACGTGCACCCGGACGCGCGCGGCCGCGGCATCGGACGGGCGTTGCTGGCCGCCCTGATCAGCTCCACCGAGGCGGCCGGGATTTGGACCATCCAATCCGGCATATTTCCCGAGAACCAGGCCAGCGCGGCGCTGCACACCGCCGCCGGCTTCCGCACCGTCGGCCGTCGGGAGCGGCTGGGCAAGCAGCACGGCAGCTGGCGCGACGTGGTGTTGATCGAACGGCGGAGCCCGCGTATCGACTGAGCCGGATGTCCGGATGTCCGGATGGGTAGGATCAGCCGGAGTGCAAACGTCGCGCGTACAGGTCTACCCGACAGGAGTCTGGCGGTGACAGCGCCTGAAACGCTCATCGCCGGGCGGTACCGGTTGCTGCGGCGGCTGGCCGCCGGCGGGATGGGAACGGTCTGGCTGGCCCAAGACGAGCGCCTGGACCGTTCGGTTGCGATGAAGATGCTGCACCCGCAGCCCGGCCTCAGCGCCGGCGAGGCTGAGCTGGTCAGCAAGCGGGCACTGCGTGAGGCCCGATTGACCGCACGGCTGCACCACCCGAACGCCGTGCCGCTCTACGACGTCATCGAGCAGGACGGGCAACCGTGCCTGATCATGCAGTACCTGCCGTCGCGCAGCCTGCAAGCGATCCTGGAGCGGTCCGGCCGGTTGGCGCCGGCCGAGGTGGTCAGAATCGGCGCGCAGCTGGCCTCGGCGTTAGCCGCCGCGCACCAAGCCGGCATTACCCACCGAGACGTCAAACCCGGCAATGTGCTGATCACCGAGGACGGCACTGCGAAGCTCACCGACTTCGGCATCTCGCATGCCCTCGGCGACGCGTCGTTGACCTCGACCGGCATGGTGACCGGCACACCCGCTTACCTGGCGCCCGAAGTGGCCCGCGGCACCGACTCCGGTTACGCGTCCGACGTGTACTCCCTCGGCGCCACCCTGTATGCGGCCACCGAGGGCAACCCACCCTTCGGCTCCGGTGAAAATCCGATGGCGACGCTGCACAAGGTGGCTTCCGGCCGACCGAATCCACCGACCCGCAGCGGCCCACTGACCCCGCTGTTGACCAGGATGCTGGCCGCTGAACCGGCGGCTCGACCGGCGATGCTCGAGATCGCTCGCACATTGCGGGCCATGCAGGACGACATTGCCGCCGCCGCAACCGCTGCCGCCGGAGCGGTGCGCAGTCCGATCCCGCCGTTGCAACAGCCCGTCGATGTGGGGTCGACCGCCGTGCTGGCCGATGCTGCGATGGATCCGATGACCCCGGTGGCCCGCACGGTGACCAGGCCGGCCGAGCCACCGCCAACCGACGGCCGACCGCGAGGGGTGCTGATCGCCGCGCTCACCGCTCTGCTGGCGATCGGCGCGCTGGCGCTCGCCGTCGTGTTGCTAAATCACCACGGCGGCAACGGCACAGCCACCTCGAAAAACTCTTTGCCGGCCGGCCCTACCAACAGCTCGGCCCACCGAACTACCAGCCGGCCGGTATCGAGCAGCGCGGCATCCACCAGTTCGGCCGCCCACACAACGGCTTCGTCCACATCCAACGGCCCGCCGAACAGCTCCGCGGCGAGCGGCCCGGGCAACGGCACGCCTACCGCCGCTCAGCTGGCCCAGGCGATCACCGACTACTACGCGCTGCTGCCGGACGACACCGACCGGGGCTGGACGCTGCTCACCTCACGGTTCCGCCGCGAGCATTCGCTCAACAAGCAGGCTTATGAGAGCTATTGGGCCACGATCAGCCAGGTAAGCGCTAGCGATGCCACCGGCAGCGCACCCAGCACTGCGCAGGCCACCATCAACTACACCTTCAAGGACGGCCGAATCGCACACGAGCTGACCAGGTTCACGCTGGTGGATGACCACGGTGTGCTGAAGATCGACACCCAGACGGTACTCAACAGCGGCTGATCAGGTCGGCCGCCCGTTCGGCCACCGCGATGGTCGGTGCATTGGTATTGCCGCGTGGGACGTTCGGCATTACCGACGCGTCGACCACCCGCAGGCCGGATAGGCCCAGCAGCCGCAGCTGTGGGTCGACCACCGACCCGATGGCGCAGGTGCCGACCGGGTGGTAGATGGACTGGGTGAACGCCCGGATCATGGCACGCAGGTCGGCGTCGGATTCCGAGGCCGGGTAGCTATAGGGCCGCTCGGTGTACGGCTTCAGTGCCGGCTGCCGGCTGATGTCCAACGCGATCCGCAGCCCGGCCACCATGGTGTCCAGGTCGACCTGCTCCCGGAAGTAGTTATGCCGGATGCGTGGTTTCGCGGTCGGATCGCTCGACGCCAACTCCACCTCACCGCGGCTGCGCGGGGCCAGCACGCACGGGCCCAGCGAGATGCCATGATCCGGCGGCATGCCCAGGCCGTTCTCCATCGCCATCACCGGCAGCACATGGAACTGCACGTCCGGGGCGCTCAGACCGTCCCTGGTCCGCACGAAGCCGCCGGCCTCCGGGATGTTGCTGGTCAGCGGGCCGCGACCCTCCTCCTCGAACTGCCGCCAGTGCTCCGGTTGGCCGGTGGCGAGCAGGCTCACCGGTTGTGAGTGGCTGAAGACCAGGTAGCAGGTGGGATGGTCCTGGAGGTTCTGCCCGACTGCCGGTTGATCCAAGACCACCGGAATGCCCATTGCCCGCAACCGATCCGCCGGTCCGATGCCGGACAGCATGAGCAGTTGCGGCGAGTTGTAGGCACCGGCGGACAGGATCACCTCGCGCTGGGCGTGCAGTTCGAAGACCTCGTCCAGCCGGCGGCAGCTGATCCCGGTGGCCCGCTCGTCCTGCACCAGGATCCGCTCCACCTGCGCAAAGGTCTGGATGGTCAGGTTCGGCCGGTCCAGCGCCGGGTACAGGTAGGCCAGCGAGGTGCTACACCGGCGACCGTTGCGTTGAGTCACCTGGTAGTAGCCGAAGCCGTCCTGCTGCGCGCCGTTGAAGTCGTCATTGGCTGGGTAACCGGCTTCGATCGCCGCCTCGATGAACGCGGTGGACATCGGGTTGCGGCACCGGTTGTCCGACACCGTCAGCGGGCCACCGACACCGCGGTAGTCCGCCCCGCCCCGCTCGTTGTCCTCTGAACGCTTGAAGTACGGCAGCAGGTCGGCGTAGCTCCAGCCGGGCTGGTTCCAGTCGTCGAAGTCCTGCCGGTTGCCCCGGATGTGCACCATGCCGTTCAGCGAACTGGTGCCGCCCAGCACCCGGCCGCGGGGCAGGAACATCCGGCGACCGTTGCAGTTCGGCTCGCCGTGCGTGTCGTAATCCCAGTCGTAGCGGCTGCGGATGAGTTGGCCGCCCAGTGCCGGGACCTGGAAGATCTCGCTGGCGTCGGTCGGACCGGCTTCGACCAGGCAGACCGTCACGTCCGGGTCCGCGCTCAACCGCCCGGCAAGCACGCAACCGGCTGACCCGGCACCGACGACGATGTAGTCGAATTCGGTTCGGTCCGGGCCGGACGAGCTCTGCCCGAGCCGGTCAAGGTACGCCGCCATTGCTATCCATTCCTCCGACTACGCCACCGCTGCCGCGGCAGACCCTCGCCGGCCGGCGCGGACGTGCTGGCCGGTGAAGAGTTGCCGGACTTCGGTGATGAACAGTTCCGGATCCCGCAGCGCGGCGAACCGACCACCGTGGTCGTGCTCGGTCCACTCGCCGGTCAGCAGCGCGGTCCGATCCGGGGCACCGGGCTGATCGGCCGAACCGGATAGCCAGCTGACCGTGGCGCAGGCCAACAGCAGGTCCCGATCCGGTGACGGCTCATCGACGGCCGCCGAGCCGACCAGCCAGGCCAGGTGGTCCAGCGGCCCGTCGCCGAGCCGCACCGGTGGCTCCGGCGGCCCGGTCAGCAAAAGGCCGGCCGGCCGGCGATAGCCCAACCGGTCCGCCAGCTCCAGCCAGGACGCCGACCAGCCGTCAGCCGGCACCGGACCGGAGAACCCGCAGCCGGGCAGGGACGGGACGATCAGGTGAAAGGCCACCGACGGGTCGGCTCCGAACGATCGTGGATCGCTGAGCGGTCCCAGCACGTCGAGCAATGCCACGAAGGAATCAGGCCAATCCTGCATCAGCAGCAACGGCCGGGCATCCGGCTCGGGCGACCGGACGTGCAGCAGGTGGATGTCCGTCCCGCCGATCTCGGTGCTGAACTGGCCGAACCGGTTGATCCTGGCCTCGAACGCTCGCCAGTCGAAACCGGCCCGCCAGTAGTCAGCCAGCTCGGCAAGCTCGCCGGTCGGCGCCGGCTGGTCCGAGCGGCCGGCCGCGAGCCGAGCCCGCAACTCGTCCAGCCGCGCCTGTGGCGTGTGCAGGTGGAACTGCCTGACCGGTCGCCCATCGGAGCGGCCGGCATCCAGTCGTCGCATGACAGAAGAGGCTTATGGATCCGGGCTATTCAGTGCAGCTGACCGTCCACGGTCAACCGGGAGATCACGTCGTGCAGCGAGTCGGCGACCCGCGACACCTCCTGCCGGGTCATCACCAGCGGCGGTGCCAGCACCACGTTGTTGCCGTACTCCCGGACGATGATCTTGTGGTTCTTCCGCATCTCGGTCGACACCGCACCGGCCATCAACGGCTCGCGGGTGGACCGATCGACGACCACCTCGATGCCGACGGTGGCTCCGGCAATCCGGACCTCGCCGACCCGGGGCAGTTCGCGCAGGGAAGCCAGATCCTCGTCGAACCAGTCGCCGATGGCACGGGACTTGGCCAACAGGTCATCTGCCTCCATCACATCCAGGTTCGCCAACGCCACCGCGCAGCACATCGGGTGGCCGGCATAGGTGTGCCCGTGTCCGAAGATGGTCTTCGGACCGGCGACCGTCTCGGCGATCTCGTTGCCGAGCAGCACCGCACCCAGTGGCGCGTAACCGCTGGTCAGGCCCTTGGCGGTCACCACGATGTCGGCCGCCATGCCCCGAGCCGCCGAGTCGAACCAGGAACCGGTACGGCCGAAGGCGGTCACCACCTCGTCGCCGATCAGCAGGATGCCGTGTCGGGATAGCAGTTCCCGCACCCGCGGCCAGTAGTCGGCCGGTGGCACCAGCACACCGGCGCCACCCATCACCGGCTCACCGACCATGGCCGCGATGTTGTTGGCCCCGATTCGTTCGATGGTGTCGGACAGTTCCGCGATCAGGTGATCGGTCGGGTCGCCCTCGCCGAACATGTCCACCGAGCGGTAGGGGTTCGGCTGCGAGACCTTCTCCACGTGCGGCAGCAGCAGGCCGATTCCCTCGTGCATGTTGGTGAATCCGGTCAGGGTGCCGCTGCCGTAGGTGGTGCCGTGGTAGCCGAAATGCCTGGCAATGAACCAGGTTCGTTGCGGCTGGCCGCGATGGAAGTGATAGAGCCGGGCCAGCTTCATCGCGGTCTCGATGCTCTCCGAGCCACCGCTGGTGAAGAACACCCGGTCCAGGCCGGCCGGTGACAGGCCCACCAACCGCTGCGCAAGCCGGATCGCCCGCTCGTTGGAGAAGATGTCGAAGCCGGTGAAGTATTCCAGCTCGGAGAGCTGGTCGGCGGCGGCTTGGGCCAGCTCCGGACGGCCGTGACCGACCTGGGCGATCCAGTTGCTGCCGCCCATCGCGTCCAGCAACTCGTTGCCGCTGGCGTCCCACACCGTGCAACCGGAACCCCGGACCATGATGACTCGCTCGTCCCGAGCACCGGTCTGGTGCGGATGCAGCACCACCCGTCGGTCCAGTTCTTCGAGCTCGGCGGCCCGCTGCTCTGTCTGCGGTCGGGGCTGCGCAATCGTCATCTGTCCAACTCCAATGTGAGTGGTTCGCGGATAAGGTTGGCCAACGGTTCATCCGGCGCGGCGACCGACTGGCGCAGCACCCGGCTGTAGGCCGAGACCAGGTCGGCAACCGCATGGCCGGAGAATTCGCTGCGCTTGAACTGGATCGTGCCGATGATCTCGTCGGACGAAACCACCGCCAGCGCCCACAGCATGCCGGCCGGCAGGTCAGGACAGTCGCCCTCGAACAACAACCTGCGGTGCACCTCGACATACCGGAGGTCGCCGATCACCTCGTCGGTTGCGCCGGCCGGTGCTTGGAGCATCTCGAAGGACATCTGGGTGCCACCGGTAAGACCGGTCCCTTCGAACAGCAGGGGCGCCTCGGGTTCGATGCACTCGAACGGGATCTCGTTCGAGTAGGCCTGCACGCAGTTGGTCCTGGTCCGGGCCACCACCTCGGCGAAGGTCCGGCAACCGGTGATGTCGGTGCGGATCGGCAGGAAGTTCAGGAACGGGCCGACCGTGTTGTGGAACTTGACGTTGTGCCGGCCGGTAGTCAGCGTCGGCACCACCAGGTCCGAGCTACCGGTGATCTCCTGCGCCAGCAGGTAAAACGCCGACAGCATCACCATGTACGGCGAGGTGGCGGTCTGCTGTGCGTAACTGACGATCGCGCGGGACAGCTCGCCGGAGATGACGAAGCTCTGCATGGCGTAGTTGCTGGCGTCCGGTGGCACCTCGGTCGGCGGCTGGGTCGGCAGCTCGAACACCCGCGCGCCGTCCAACGCCTTGCGCCAGTAGTCCCGAGCCGGCTGGACGCTGGGCGACTCGGCGGCTCGGCGCTGCTCCACGCAGAACTCGCGGTACTGGCGCAATTCCGGCAGCGGTACATCGAAACCACGCCGGCGGGCGTAGCAGATCGCCAGGTCGCGGGCGACCACCTGCAGCGACCAGGCGTCGACCGCGATGTGGTGCAACGAGATCACCAACACCGAGTCCTGGTCATCGAACCGGCCGAGCACCGCACGCACCAGCGGCAGGTCGTTGACGTCGAAGGCCAACGCCTCGATCTCGGTCAGCAACTGCTCACACTGGAAGTCACGGCTCAGGATCGCCGACGGCGCCAGCCGACGGATGTCCAGCCAGGCCGGGCTCGGCGGGTGCACCACCTGATACCGAGGCTCCTGCTCGTGCTGGATGGTGGTACGCAGGATCTCGTGTCGCTCGGCGACGTCGTTCAACGCGAGCTGGAGCGCAGCGTCGTCGACCGCCCCGGTCAGCCGCCAACCGCCGACCAGGGTGTGCCGCTCGCCGAACGAGCCGGCGTCACCCACCTCGACGCCGAGGTCACAGAAGAATTCTTGGTTGAACGACAGCGGAAACGCCCCAGGCGGTAGCTGCCGGCCGTGGCTGGTGCGAGCCGGCTCGGCCTGCTGCTCGGCGGCCTGCTTGGTGACGAAGTCCAGGCAGTCGGCCCGAGATCGCGGGCCGTAGCTCCGAGTCCACCCGGCCGGTTCCGGCAGACTCGCCGGCCACAGCGAACACCGGCCCTGTTCATCGAGCAGCACGGCGCAGGACTCGCCCCGGGAGTCGAACGGGTTGGTGTCGGCGCCGAGCGCCAGCGCGATTTTGCGGTCCAGGTCGGCCACGGTGGGCGTCTCGAACAGGTCACCGATGTTCAGCTCGGTACCGAACACGCCGTTCAGCTTGCTGACCAGCAACATCGCGGTCACCGACTGGCCACCGAGCACCAGGAAGCTGTCCTCGTCGCCGAACTCCGACACGCCCAGCACCTCGGCGAACAGCGCACGGATGCTCCTGAGCCGGTCCGCGCTGGCCGCCGGGTGCGGCGCGGCCGCCGTCCAGGTCTGGTCGGAAGCGGTCCCCTCGGCGATCGGCAGCTCGCTCACCACCGCGAGCGCGGCCGGCACCAGCGGGCCGGCCAGCAACCTGGCGGCGTGCCGGCGGACACCGTCCGGGTCGACACTGCGCGGGTCGACCCGGCCCGGGTCCACCACTAGGTAGGCGGCAACCGCCGCGCCGTCGGCATCCTCGCGCAGCACCACGCCGGCGTGCCGGACTCCGGGGTAACCGGACAGCGCGAACTCGATCTGGGCCAGCCGAGGATCGCGGTCCTCGGCCGGCGGTAGGGTTCGCAGCTCGCCGTCCGGGCCTTGGCTGACCAGCTCGCCGGTGCGATACATCCGCCGGCTGGGACCAGCGAACGGATCGGCCACAAAGCGCTCGGCGGCGATCTGAAGATTGTCGACGAATTCGCCGATCAGCAGCTGTTCTGCCAGGTAGAGCTCGCCGGGCACGCCCGCACGCACCGCTTTAAGCTGTGCGTCCAGCACGTAATATCCGCGTTCGCCCATACGCTGGTTACCTCAATCGCATGATCACAGCTGACAGTGAACCGACCGCGGCAAACCACCACGTTTCTACCGGCGAATTCATAATTCGCCCGGCCGATCAGCGGTCGCATCTTCCACATTGCCGTCGCCCGATGCCGCGAACTGCGGCCGCCTATCGGCGTTCCGGCCGCCACCGGAACAGCCATATCTGCCCGGGCAGAACAGCACTAAGCCAGGCAGGACGGCGGTTGTCTGGCCGGACGACATACCCCTACCGGTCCGCCGCCGGTCGGGTCGGCCACGAGCGATGCACCACGGTCTGCTCGGATGCTACCGATGGTGAGCTATGCACAGCTTCGCTACATTGTCAGTCGGCCGGCTCGGCCAGGAGGGCGGGTCGGAAACGGGGATCGGGCTAGTCGAATATTTCGTGAGAGTGAGGCGGTCGAAAATTGACGCGCGAGTCGACGAGCGCATTCCGACACCCAAACTTCGCCTGGTTCTGGACGGGACAGTCCGCCTCCGTCGCGGGTAACGGCATCTTTCGAGTTGCTCTCCCGCTGGAGGTCCTCCGGCTTACCGGCAACCCGTTCGACCTGGCATTGGTGCTGGCCGTCGACCAGATCCCGACCGTGCTGTTCCTGCTCATCGGCGGCGCGCTGGTGGACCGAATGTCCCGCCGCAAGATCATGCTGGTCTCCGACGTGGCCAACGGCACCGTGGTGCTGGCCGTCACGCTGCTGATCGCCTCCGGGCAGGTACGGCTGTGGCATCTGCTGCTGCTGGCGCTGGTGTCCGGGGTGGCGACCGCGGTCTACCTGCCGGCTGCCGGCGCCATCGTCCCGGAGCTGGTGCCGGCCTCGCTGCTGGCCCCGGCCAACTCGCTGATGCTGCTCAGCCAGTCGCTCGGCCAATTCCTGATCGGCCCGCTCTGCGGCGGCATCCTGGTGGCGCTGGCCGGCACCGGCTGGGCCTTCGGCGTGGACGGCGTGAGTTACCTGATCAGTGCCGGCTGCCTGGCTCTGTTACGCAACCTGCCGCCGCTGGCACCGGTTGAGGAGAACTCCACCGTCTTCAACGAGGTGCTGGTCGGCGTGCGCTACAGCCGGTCCCGACGTTGGCTGTGGTGGAACATGCTCGCGATGGGCGCCGGCAACCTGGCCGCCTACCTGCCGTTGTTCGTGGTGTTGCCGCTGCTGGTCAAGGACGTGTTCAAGGCCGACTCGATGGGATTGGGCCTGGTGTATGCGGCCAGCGGCGTCGGTGGCGCGGTGGCCTCGCTGTACGTCAAGCGCAAGAAGCCCCCGGCCCGGATCCTTGCCGGGATGTGGGTCGCGATGGCCTGCGGCTCGGTATCGGTGTGCCTGCTCGGTGCGTCGCCGATGCTGTGGCTGGCCATCGTCTTCTCGGCAACCATGTGGGCCGGGGTGACCTACGGCAACATCCTGTGGTTCACCGTGTTGCAGGAGCGGGTGCCGCCCGAACTGCTCGGCCGGGTGATGTCGCTGGACCTGTTGCTGTCGGTGGCGATGGGACCGGTCGGCTTCTTCCTCGGCGGGGTGGGCTCGCACTGGATCGGACCGCGGGCGACCCTGATCTACGGTGGCCTGGTGGCGACCGCCGCCGCACTGGTCGCGTTCGTGCCCCGGGTGCTGGAGCCGGACGACCCGCCGGTGGCGCCCCAGCCGGAATCGGAGCCCAGCGAACTGGCGACCAGCTGAGTCAGCGTGCCAGGCTGACCCGGTCGAGCTTGCCGGAGGTGTTGCGCGGCAGCGAGCGTTCGACCAGCACCCGGGCCGGCCGCATGTACTGCGGCAGCCGCTGGGCCAACCACGACCTGATCTGCCGGACGGTCAGCGTGCCGTCGGTCACCACGAACAGCGCGATATGGGCCCGCTCGGCGTCCTCCACGTCCCGCAGGATGGCTGCCGCCTCCAGAACGCCGGGCTGTTCCTCGGCCACCGCCTCGATCTCGCTCAGCTCGATCCGGTGCCCGCGCAGCTTGATCTGACCGTCCGCCCGACCGAGGAAATGCAGCGTCCCGTCCGGCCGATACTGAGCCAGGTCGCCGGTGCGGTAACAGCGCTGCGGTCCGTCCGGGGTGGCACAGCTCAGGAACCGGTCGGCGGTCAGCTCCGGCCGGTTCAGGTACCCCTCGGCTAGGCCCGTCCCGTACAGCAGGATCTCGCCGGGACGCATCGGCTCGGTGATCGGCTGGCCGTCCTCACCGGCCAGGCACATCCGGGCCCGTGGCAGTGGCCGGCCCAGTTCGATCGGCGCACCGGCGCGTACCAGGCAGGTGGACACCCAGATGGTTGCCTCGGTCGGGCCGTACATGTTCCACAGCTCGGCGCAGCGGGGCACCAACTGCTCGGCCAGGCTGGCGGTCAGCGCCTCGCCACCGCACCACACCCGCACGTCCGGCGAACCCGGCCAGCCCCAGGCCAGCGCCAACCGCCAGAAGCTGGGCGTCGCCTGGATCACGGTGGGACGGAACTCGGTGACCGCGGCGGCGAAGATGGCCGGGTCGGCGCCGGTGCCGGCCGGCGCGGCGATCAAGCAGCCGCCGACCGTCAGCGGCACCAGCAGTTCGGCCATCGAGATGTCGAAGGACGGCGCGGTCATCGACATGATCGCGTCGTCCGGGCCGAAGCCGGGCAGCTCGGTGAAGGCAGCCAGCCGGTCCAGCAACGCCGGGTGGCCGATGATGACGCCCTTGGGACGGCCGGTGGAACCGGAGGTGTAGATGACGTACGCGGCACCGGACAGATCGAGGATGCCGTCGGCGCCGGCCGGTCGGGCCCGTCCGCCGGCGTCGGCGTCCAGGCTGTCGATCTGGTAGCTGCCGTCCGCCAGGCCGCGAACCAGCAACGCCGGCCGGGCGTCGGCGAGCACGAACTCGCGGTGCATCGCCGGGCTGTCTGCGTTCATCGGCAGCACCGGGCAGCGGTGGCTGGCAGCAGCCAGGATCACCGCCGCAGCCTGGCTGGGCTGCGCCAGCTCCATCGCAACCACCCGACCGGACGGCGTCCGCTCGGCGATCTCACCGGCCAGTGCATCGGCCTGCTCGATCAGGCCGGCGTAACTGAGATCCGAGCTGCCGCGGATCGCCACCGCGGCCGGTGTCCGGCACGCCTGGGCCTGTACGAGTTCCCACACGGTATCCATCGGCGTGCCTCCCCGGCGCTCGGTCAGGCCACGCTGTCCGACGGCTGCGCCTCGGCGAGGCAGCGCGCCAGGCTTTCGGCGGTCGGGTTGTGCAGCACATCGATCAACGAGAGCGTTATCCCCCAGCGCTTGTCGATCTCCAGTAGCAGCCGCAGTGCCAGCACTGAGCTGCCACCGAGGTCGAAGAAGTTGTCATCCAACCTCACGTCGTCGACTTCGAGCAGCTCTTCGAACAGTTGCTGCAACTCTGTCGGGGTCATCCAGTCACCTCGTCATCGGTTCGGGACGTGCGCGGTCGTCCTCGGTGAGCTTGTCCAGCCAGCTCCGGTCGTGCACCGGGCGGCCGTCGGAGTCGACGTAGTCGAACCCCTCGAACAGGAATTCGCTGATCCGAACAACCCGTTCGTGTAGCTGGTCGTGATCGTCGGCGGCCAGCCAGACCGTGGCCACCAGGCCCAACGTGCCGTTGCGCCAGTGCACCTCGGTGCCCACCGGCGAGATGGTTTCGATTGCGATCACGCCCGGCAGCTTGGTCAGTTCGCGCCGAGACGGTGAGCGCACCACTCGGCGAGCGGCCGGCGGCGGCTGATACAGCAGTGCCTGCACACAGCGATACCAGTCCAGCTCGACGTCGCTCGGCCGGCCCAGCGCGCTGGCCAGCGCCAGCCGGGCCAGGTCCTGGCCGGTGCCGTAGCGCACTGCTTTGGCGATGTAGCCGCCGATCCGGCCGTTCACCTCGATGATCTCCGGACCGGTCGGCGACGGCTTGACCTCGACGTGGTACATGCCGCGATAGGCCGACAGCGCGTCCAGTACCTGCTCGGTGTACTGGATCAGTTCTCGCTGCCGTTCGGCGGGCAGCGGGGACGGCAGGACCGGCCCGGTCTCCCGGCATGGCCAGTCTTGCGGTGTGCGATGGGTGATGAACGCGGTGCCGCTCATCGGGCCGGCCACGCTGCCGGGCCGGAACATCTCGACCGAGACGTAGTCCGACATGCCCGGCGCGATCGGGCCGCAGCTGCGGATGAATTCCTCGGCGAACATCCCGGTGAGGTCCTGGGCCGGCGCCCGGCCGTCCGCTCCGAGCAACCGATCCAGGTCGGCTTGGTTCTCCAGCAGCCAGGTGTTCTTGCTGGCGAAGCCGTCGACCGGCTTGACGATGAAGGGAAAGCCTGCCGACTCGGCAAACGACCGGAGCTCTTCGGGCCGATCCGGAACCATCGAGTCGATCCGGGACAGCCCGGCCGCGCGCAGGATCCGGCGGTGCAGATCCTTGCGACCCCAGGGCACATCGTTCCCGGCATCGGTGCCCAGTGCTCGGTTGAGCTGGGTGGCCAGCAGGCAGTGCCGGTCCATGAAGGTGGTGACGGCGGTGGCGCCGAATCGGCGGACCGCATTCAGGCAAGCCTGGTAGTCGGAGAAATCCACCAACTCGGTCGGCCCGACGCTGCGCGCGATCTGCCACAGCAGCGACTCCTCGGTCCGCCGGCTGTCGGCCAGGAAGTTGATCTCGGCCAGGCCGTCGCTGGACAGCGCCAGATCCGCCGGCGATACCGAACTCTCATGGCCGATCAGGACGGTCAGCCGGGTCGGACTGTGGCTAGCCTTCGGCGAGATGCTTGGTAGCGACGACATCCAGCACACCCCCGTACAGCTCATGGAAGGCGGCACCACGACCGGCCTTGATCCGTTCTGCGGTCGGTCCCAGCCGGAGCAGCCGCAGCCCACGCTGCCGGGCCAGCTCTAGCGGCCGGTGAAAGACCAGTTCCAGGTAGCAGGCAAGCCGCTCCGGACTGTCCTCCCCGCACAGCCCGATCTCGTACACCGCCAGCTCGTCTTGCCAGACCCAGCCAGTGACATAGCCGCTGACGTTCGCGGATTCACCTGCGAATACCAGGAATTCCACACCGGGGCAGTTGTCCCACCGCTGCCCGCGAAGCTTGACGAACTCCGGATGGTCGAAGATACCCATCCGCACGTTGTGTTCGGCGATCAGCTCGCTGGCCGGAACCTTCACCTCCGACCAGGTCTTGATCGAGCTCTGGATGCCGGCGGCCTCGATGAGCTTGCGGTCGTGCCGCAGGTTGTAGCGCACCGGCCGTGATCTGCTGGCCTCCCAGCCCGGATCGTGCACGCCCTCCAGTCGGCCCTCCCGTCCCAGCGGGGCCCAGCCGACGGTGCCGGCGGTTGCCCGGTCCACCGCCTGCCGGGCGTCGGAGTAGAAGAACGGGAAGGCCAGCCCGCGGCCTTCGTCGGCAGCCAGCCGAGCGATCGCGACAAGCAGTGCTCGCAGTGCCTTGGGTTGCCGCAGATCAGTTGCCACCGGCAGGCCGGTCAGCAGGTCGGCGTTGCTGCCGACCAGCAGACAGCTGCCGGCATCAACGCCGTCGTGCTGGGCGGCCGGCAGCGACCAGCCGGCCGGGTCGTACATCGGATCCGGCCAGCTAGTGCCCTGCGCGGTGTAGAGCGGGATCAGCGCCGCCAGCCGGTTCCCGTCCAGGCAACGCAGGTAACGCGCCTGCCACCGTCCGTCCGACTCACGCTGCAGGATGCGCTGGTAGCTGCCGACCGCGCCGGCAGCGGAGTCCAGCCGGTCGAAATCGGCCGCGGCCACATCGGCGATGCTGTCGATCACGGCGATATCCACGCGGGAGTTTCCTTCCTGCTGATCGAGGGGACGGACGAGCGGTAGTCGGGCAAGCTCAGCCGAGTTCGGCCAGCAGCAGTCGAGCCAGTTCACCGGTGACCAGGTCGGCGGCACCGTCGGGCAACTGCACCAGCCGGCGGTGATAGCTACCGGCTGCCAGGCCGGGAACCGCTGCCTGCTCGGCGGATTCGGCCAGCACCAACACCTCGGCCGGTGGCTGACTTGCCCGCCCGGTCAGCCCATCGACCGCCTCCCGAGCGGCGAGCAGGTAACCGAACCAGCCCTGGTAGCGCTCGAGTAGTTCCAGTAACGGCCGGCTGGTCGGGTCGAGCCCGTGCAGGGACGCCAGCGCTCGCAGATCTCGGTGCAGGGTGTCCGAGATGCCGTGCAGGACGGCTTGCGGGGCTGCGACCAGCTCGGGTGGCGGTTCGCCGGCGGCACCGATCTCGGCCCGGACGTCGCCCAGTATTTCGCTGATCATTGCGGTGTCCGGCCAGGTGGGACGCAAGAGCGCGACCCGAACCCGCCGGCTATTGGTCAGCAGTGCGGCGATCCGGACGGCCAGCACGGCAGCACTGCAGTAGCCGACCACCATCGTGTCGTCCGGGTCAGCACACTCGCGGTAGGCGTCGGCGTAGTGGGCGGCGATCTCGTCCAGGCTGAGGTAGTCGGTCCGGCCGGACAGGTCGCGGGCGGGTTCGATCTGCTGTACGGACACGTTCGTGGCGTCGGCGGCCACGAAGTCACCGAGCCGTTTACCCGATGAATACGGCTGAAAGTCCACCAGGAGCACCGAACCTGCTGCGCCGGAGCTCAGCCGCTCGGGCGCAAAGGAGGACGGACTCGCGGTGCGTGTCATTGCTGCCTTTCGCCTCGACGACCAGGCTGAGCGAAGCCGGCCCACCGATGCTCAGCTGATGTTTCCGAGCCTCGCGCGGTTCGACCAGTTTGTGCATCTTCACGATTGCGGCTTGGTCACAGGCCGTGGCTCAGCGATCGAGGATCGGGGCCATCCGTACCTGCCAGGGCCGGACGGTTACCGCCAGCACCCCGGCACGCACGCTGGCATCCTGCTGTTCAGCCAGCCGGCGGGCGTGCTCCAGCGACTCGGCTTCGATCACCGTCAGCCCGTCCCCATCGGCATCGGTAAGCGGACCGGCCGCGACCAGCACGCCATCGGCGGCCAGCTGGCGCAGGAACGCAATGTGCTCGCCGATGCCGGGGTGTTCGAACACCCGCTGTCCGGCCTCGACGGCCGGACCGGCCGTGTGCAGCAGCGCGAACCACTGTCGGGGCTCGGTCATCGCGGCCTCCTGAGTACTAGGTATGCCTTCGCACCGATGGGCGGGGCTGTGCGGGCCTGGGATATTTTGTCGGTTCGATTCGCTTAGGGCGTTGGTGCGGCAGCCGATGAATCCCTCATGAGTGTGACAGTGACGGGCCAGCATCCTGCCCGCCGAGTCGGTGACCACCGCCCCCGCGTCGCCGACCTGGTACGCGCGCAGGTCACCCGGTTCGGTCAAGCATGGGATCCGGTGTCCGGCGGCCGGTGGATCTCGGCTGCCTCCGGTCTGGTCGTGACGCTGACGTTGCCCTTGCTGGATCGGTCGGATTGGCGTTCACCGGCCGGCTATACCGCAGTCGGCACCCTGGTGCTCAGCCTGGTGTACCTGCTGGTGCCCTGGTCGCGACTACCGCAGCGGTGCACGCTGCTGTTCCCGCTCATCGGTTGGGCCGCCCTCATCGTGCTGGCGCACGGTACGCACGGCATCGGCGCTTACTACAGCAGCCTCTACTTTCTGTGGTTCGCCTATATCGGGCTGACCCAGCCGTCCGGCACCAGCCTGTGCCTGGCGCCGATCGCCGCCAGCACGTTCGTCATCGCCTGGGGCGGCTTGACCGAGCCACTGCTGGCCCGACTGCTCATCGCCGTTTCGATCTGGGTGTTGCTCGCGGAGTTGCTGGCCTCATTGGTGCAACGGCAGCGGCAATTGACCAAGGAGCTGCGGCGATTGGCCCACGTCGACCCGCTGACCAACCTTGCCAACCGACGGGGGCTGGATCTGCGACTTGCCGACATTCATGCCGGTGACACCGTGGTGATCTGCGATATCGACCACTTCAAGCGATTGAACGACACCCAGGGCCACGCGGCCGGCGACCGGGTACTGGTCGAGTTCGGCATGGTGCTGCACTCCTGCCTGCGCGAGCAAGACTTCGCGGCCCGCTATGGCGGCGAGGAGTTCGCGCTGCTGCTGCCGGCAACCGGCATCCAGCAGGCGGCCGCCACGCTGGCCCGGCTGCGGCACTGCTGGGCAATCCTGCAACCCGGGGTGACGTTCTCCTCCGGCATCGCCCGGTTCGGACCGGACGACTCGGCCCCGGACGTGCTATTGGTCGCCGACCAGGCGTTGTATGCCGCCAAGGCGGCCGGCCGGAACCGTGACCACAGCGCGGACGGTCGGGTCGACGGCGGCCGGGTACAACCGACCGGAGCCAACGTCTTCGCCTGAGTCCTCCGCCTAAGCCGGGCGCGGCACGGTAGGTGTCGGGGCCGGCTGTCAGGCTGTGGCCATGCTGCTGACCGACGTCGCGACAACCTCTCGGGAGCTGGCTGCCACCGCGGCCCGGAGCGCCAAGATCGACCGGCTCGCCCGGCTGCTGGCGGCCACCGAATCCAGGGCCGAGACGGTGATCGTGGTGAGCTGGCTGTCCGGCGAGCTCACCCAGCGCCAGATCGGCGTCGGCTGGGCCAGCCTGCGCGAGCTGCCACCGCCGGCGGCCGAGCCGAGCCTGACCGTGGGCGAGGTCGAGGCCATCCTGACCGACATCGGTAGCAAGTCCGGGCCTGGATCGCAGGGCGCCCGACGAGCGCTGCTGGACAGCCTGCTCGGCAATGCCACCGGTACGGAACAGGCATTCTTGCGCGGGGTAATCACCGGCGAGCTCCGGCAGGGTGCGCTGGCCGGGCTGATGGCCGACGCGATCGCCCGGGCGGCCGGCATCGAAGCGGCCACCGTCCGGCGAGCGGCGATGCTCAGCGGCGATCTGCCGCTGGTCGCGGCCGATGCGCTGCACGACGGGGTCGGGGCGCTGGCCGGCTACACGCTGAACCTCGGCCGGCCAATCGGCCCGATGCTGGCGCAGACCGCCGCCGGGGTGGATGAGGCGCTGGCCATCCTCGGCCGGGCCGCCTTCGAATGGAAGCTGGACGGCATCCGGGTGCAGATTCACCGGGACGGTGACTCGGTGCAGGTCTTCACCCGCAGCCTGGACGACATCACCGCCCGGGTGCCCGAGGTGGTGGCGAACGTGCTGGCACTGCCGGCCGGTCAACTGGTCATCGACGCCGAGCTGATCGTGCTACGCGACGACAACCGGCCGCATGCCTTCCAGGACACCGCGGCCAGGGCGGGCAGCCACGGCAGTTCCGGATCGGCCCTCACCATCTTCGTATTCGACCTGCTACACCTGGCCGGCGTGGACCTGCTGGACGAGCCGGCCGAGCGACGCCGAGAGGTGCTGGAGCAGGCCATTCCACCGGACGGTCCGGTGCGCAGCACACCCCGGCTGGTGACCGATGATCCCGCTGCGGCAGCCGGTTTCCTGGCCGATGCGCTCAACCACGGTCATGAGGGCGTGCTCGCGAAGTCACTGGACGCGCCGTATCAGGCCGGCCGGCGCGGTGCGGGCTGGCTGAAGATCAAGCCGGTACACACGTTGGATTTGGTGGTGCTCGCCGTGGAATGGGGCTCCGGTCGGCGGGTCGGCTGGCTGTCGAACATCCACCTCGGCGCCAGGTCCGCGGTGCCCGGTGAGTACGTCATGCTCGGCAAGACCTTCAAGGGGATGACCGACGAGATGCTGCGCTGGCAGACCGAACGCTTCCTCGCGCTGGCCGACGGCCCGACCGACGGTTGGGTGGTCCGGCTGCGACCCGAGCAGGTGGTCGAGATCGCGTTCGACGGCGTCCAGCGGTCCACCCGCTACCCGGGCGGCGTGGCGCTGCGCTTCGCCCGAGTCGTGCGTTATCGGGACGACAAACGGCCCGAAGAGGCGGACACCATCGATACGGTGCAGGCATTCCTGTAGCACCAAATGTAGCATCGAAAGATGTTTGATCCGATGCTAGAATAGCGCTATGGCAAAGCGCACTACGGTGACGATTGATGAAGAGTTGCTTGCCAAAGCTCGCGCGATCCTCGGCATAACAGAGGTCAGCACGGTCGTCAACGCTGGACTACGGGAAATTATCCGCGCGGACGCCGCACGCCGGCTGATCGCGCTCGGTGGCAGCATGCCTGAGGCTGAGGCTACGCCGCGGCGTCGGCCGGCATGATCTTGGTCGACAGCTCGATCTGGATCAACCATCTGCATCGCGCCGACGCTCGCCTAAACACCTTGATCGACAGTCGCTCCGTCTGCATGCATTCCGCCGTGGTCGGCGAACTCATGCTGGGCAGTCTGGCCAAACGGCGGCAGAGCATCGCGGACCTGCTAGCACTGCCTGCGATAAGAGAGGCAGACCCGGCGGAAACTCGCTTGATGATCGAGATCCACCAACTGCACGGCCGAGGCGTCGGCTACATCGATGCCCAGCTACTGGCATCGACCCTGGCGAGTGGCGACCGGCTGTGGACGGCTGATCGTCGGCTAGCCGCTGTCGCGGAAGAAGTAGGCGTCGCCTATTCGCTGTAGCGCTCCCTCGGCCGTACCCCATTGGTGACTCCTGCGGATCAGCTTTGGACCTGAATCGCATCTCGTCCGGTTTAGGTATGAGTTAACTAAATGCCTCTTGTGGGTTGCCCTGCACGGATTTATGGTTCGGTATCCGATCCGATCTCACTGAGGAGACCTGCCGTGATCGCTACCCGCACCATCAAGCGTGGGCTCATCCCCGCGCTGGGCGCCTCGTTCGCCTGCGCCACGCTCGCCCTGCTGCCTGCGGTCAGCCCCTCAGCCGCAGCCAACCACCCGGTGTCCATCGCCAGCGGCATTCATTCAACCGTCAAGTTCGGTGGCCAGCACATCGGCTCGATCGCCAAGGCCAACCCCGCCGCGGCGCGCAACGGCTACAACATCAACGGCTACAACTGGTCCGGTGCGGCTAAGACCGGCAGCGGCTTCACCTCGGTCAAGTCCACCTGGACCGAACCGTCGGTGACCTGCAACAGCACCAACGACCTGATGGCGCCCTGGGTCGGCATCGACGGCTACGGCACCAACACCGTCGAGCAGACCGGTGTCGCCACCGACTGCTCGTCCGGCCACCCGGTCTATCAGGCCTGGTACGAGATGTACCCGAAGGCACCGGTCTACTACAGCCTCAGCAGCTACCCGGTGGGCGCCGGTGACAAGATCAACGCCACGGTAAGCCGCAGCGGCAGCACCTACACCCTGACTCTGAACAACAGCAGCCGGGGCTGGACGAAGACAACCGTGCAGACCGCCAACGACCGCAACGGCAGCGCCGAGGTGATCATCGAGTCGCCGACCGCCGCCTACCCGAAGTTCGGCACTGTCAGCTTCAGCAACTCGACTATCAACGGCACCAGCCTCGGTAGCTGGAACCCAACCCTGATGGACGCCAGCAACAGCGGCGGTTACGAGGACCACACCTCCGCGGTGAGCGGCGGCAGCTTCTCCATCACCTACCTGCGTGAGTAGTACTAGAGATACCGCATGACGTCGGGGGTGCCCGGGCCGATCGGTCCGGGCACCCCCGACGAAGCGTCCAGGTCGCTCGACTAACCCCTGCCGAAGTGATGAGATCCGGCGATGGCCGGCCAACCGGAGGGCAGCGACCAGGTTCCGTTTGAAGTAGCGCTCGCTCGCACCAGGGCATTGGAGCCGGACTTCCTCGGCCTGACCCGGGCCGAAGCGGCCAAGGTCGCCGAGCATCTCGGCATCGAATTGCGGATCGTCGACTCCGACGACACCGTGCTGACCGCTGACCTGCGGTCGCGACGCATCACGGTCGACCTGCGCTCGGGTCGGGTGAGTTCGGCGACCGCCGGATGAGCACGGAATCGCGACGGCGGAACCGCCAGCCGCCCCGGATCGTCGGAATAGATGTGCAGCCCGCGCAGCGGATTCCGACCGGGCGGCAGTCGATGACCGTCCGGCGGCGTCGACTGGCCGCTATCACCGCGAGCGTGCTCGTCCTGCTGGCCAGCCTGCTCATCCTGCCGTCGGCAACGGCTGCCGACTCGCCGCATCAGCATGCCGGGGTCAGCCAGCTGCACCGGCTGGCCATCCAAGCCGGCAGCGTCTCGGTTACCGGCCTCAAGGGTCACCAAGCCGCCGCGGTGGACGACGCCATCCTGGCGTCGCTGGTGCTGCTGGCCGCCGCGATGACCGCGCTGGTCCGCTCCCGTCAACGGTTGCGTCCGCCGGCCGGCCGGCCGGTGCCGGTACTACGCAGCCGAGGTCCGCCCGCTGACAGGTGACCGATGACCAAGCGTGCTCGTTGTACCAGCGCACGCACCGGACGCTGTCAGGAGAACCATGACGACACGTTTTATCCCGGCCCCGGGCGATGCCGCTCGGCCGGCCGGCGAGAGCGGCTTGGAGTACTTTCGCAATGCTTTGAACGAACAGCGCCAGTTCCGGATGGAGCAACTTCGGGAGCTGGACGCCGCCAGTAACGCGGCCCACCTGACCGACCCGTCACGCAACGAGGTCTTGGCCGCACTGCGAACGGCGGCTCGCCGCGCGTTGGCCGAGGTCGATGCTGCCCTCGGTCGGATGGCACTCGACGAATACGGAATCTGCCAGGGTTGCGGCGGTGACATCACCCTGGCCCGGCTCGAAATCGTCCCGATGGCCGCGCTGTGCATGAGTTGCCAGCGGCTCACCGAGACGGGCCCGCCGGGGGCCGATACCGGCCGCACCTGACCGGCTACGGCGGCCGCGACTGGCATCATCAGCCGACATGGGCGTTGTCTGCCAGATCGCGGCCGCCATGGCCGGGTTGTTACACATCGCAATCTTCTACCTCGAGGCGGTTGCCTTCAGCCGGCCTCGGATCTACCGGCGGTTCCTGGTCGCCGACGATCGGGACGCCGGCGTCGTAGCGCCGTGGGCGTTGAACCAGGGTTTTTACAACCTGTTCCTGGCCATCGGCACGCTCACCGGGGTGCTGGTGTGGATGCTCGGCAAACCGCAGCAGGGACGGGCGCTGATCGGTTTCGGCTGCGGCTGCATGCTGGCGGCTGCCCTGGTGCTGCTCGGCACCGACCGCCGGATGGCTCGAGCCGCCGCCAGCCAGGGCCTGCTCCCGCTGATCGCGCTGGCCACCATCTGGTGAGCCCTCGGTAGCGGATGGCGCGTCGGATGGAGAAGACTGCGAACATGTTCGTCAGCTACCGGGAGTTCTTCCCCTACTACGTCGCCATGCATTCCAAGCGGTTGACCCGACGGCTGCACTTCGTCGGCACCATGACCGGCCTGCTGATCACCCTTGCCGGGCTGCTGACCGGCCGGCGACGGCTGCTGCCGGCGCTGCCGGTCCTCGGCTACGGCTTCGCCTGGCCCAGCCACTGGCTGATCGAGGGCAACAACCCGGCCAGCTTCGGACACCCGCTGTGGTCGCTACGCGGTGACGCCGAGATGATCCTGATGATGCTTCAGGGACGAGACCACGAGCTGACCGTGATGGCTCGGGACTGGCTGACGGCCCACCCGGAGCACCGAACGGCGGCCAACTGGCGCGAACCGCTGCGGCTGGTCGCCTGAGCCGCACCAGCTACCAGCGGGACGGGCCGCTGATTTCCCGGACGGCCGGCCGCACGTCAGCCAGGTAGACCGAGCTGATGATGATGCTGATGAAAGACAGCAGGTTGGTGACGTCCTGCCAGAGCAATACCAGGACGACGGCGAGCGCGTTCAACAACAGCCAAGTGGCCTTGGTCAGCTTGCCGGCCGCTGGAAACGCCGGTGCCTTGCGGGTGATGCAGTCGACCAGGGCCCAGATCTGGAGGGCGAGCACGCCAAGGAACAGCACGAACAGCAGCCAGGACTGGATCGTGTTGATCGTCTGCATCGCTTTAGCCTAGCCAAGAAATAGCGCCGCCCCGGTCCGAGCGGTCAGACCGGGGCGGGCGACTTGGTCCGGCCTGGTTACTTCGTGCCGGCGGTGCTGGTCTTGGCCGTCGCGGCCTTGCGGGTCGACCGGGCGGCGGCGGGCTTGGCGACCGGCTTGGTCTCGACCGGGCTCACCGACTCCACGGTATCGAAGGCGGACTTGACGACCGGCGAGACGGTGCTTTCAACCGAGTCAGCCAGCTGGCCGAGCTGGCCGAACAGCCGGCTGTTGCGCAGCTCGGCGGCCTTCGCTTCGCCCCGAACGGTGAGCTTGCTGTACAGGTCCTTGGCGGTGCTCAGGTAGGCCCCGGCCCGGTTCTGGACCTTGCTGACGCCGTCAGCGGCCTCGGCCGGCAGCGCCTCCACCCGACGGGTGACCAGGCTTGCCACCAGGTCAGCCGCACCGAGGACGGCAAGGGCCGGCTTGGGGGCGTCGGTGATGAGTCGCTTGTTGACCAGGACGGCGGCGGTGCCGGCGTTGCTCAACGCGGCCTTGCCCTGGGCCAGGGCGGTATCGGCGTAGGAACGGACGTCGGTGGCGATAGACATGGTTGTTGTTACTCCTTCTCCGCCGCGGGAGCGGCTGGGGTGTCGGCCGACCGGTTTTCCCGGCGGAACGATTGGTAGATCTCGATCAGGACGTTCTTTTGGCGCTCGGTCAGCTTGCTGTCGGCCAGGATCGCGCCGACCAGGTCGGAGTCGTCCGAGCGATGTTCGAGGATGCCGGCCCGGAGGTAGAGTTGCTCGGCCGAAATTCGTAGGCCCTTGGCGATTTGCTGAAGGATCTCGGCACTCGGCTTGCGTAACCCGCGCTCCACCTGGGACAGGTACGGGTTGGACACCCCGGCCAGCTTGGACAGCTGGCGCAGCGAGACCTGCGCCTGGGTGCGCTGCTCGCGGATGAAATCTCCGATGCTGCCGCTGCCGATGACCGGCGCCTTGGCGGCTGCCTCCTTGATCCCGTCGATGTCCACCTAGCCACCGTGCCCGATGCCTGCTAGCAAATGCAAGCGGAGCGCTAGCACTGTGGCCGGCTTCATAGGACAGCCGGGCCCGTCGAGCCTTGAGCGGTGCGGCTGGCTAATCCGGCAGCGCGCCGGTCTCCACCACCTCGACCGCGATGTCACGCAGCTTGCGGTGCAGGCGCTGGCTGGCCGTGCGCAACATGCCGAACGCCACGTCCTCGGTCACCTTGTGGTGCGCCATCAGCACGCCGATCGCGGTACCGATCCGACGGTTGCTGTTCAGGGCCGATTCGAGGTTCGCCGCGGTGTCCTGTGCCTCGTAGAGCGCCACCAGGTTCGTCGCGTGGGCGGCGAAGATGGCGCCGGCGTGGATGGCCTCGTCGTCATATGCGCCCGGGGCGTCGGCAAACAGGTTGAGCGCCGCCGACTCCTGCGCCGCCAGCTGGAAGGACAGCACGCTGCGAACCGGCGTCTTGGCCAGCAACGCCTCGGCGTAGCGCGGCCAGCGGGTCTCGGTCTCGACATCGAACATCAAGTAGTTCGCATCGTTCTCGGCCGCCGATAGGCATGGGCCTTCGTTCAGCGCGTACTGCAATTCGTCGGCCTGTTGGGCCACCGGATCGGTCACCGCCACCGAACGACCAATGCCTCTGGTGATGACGGTGACGCTGGCCCAGCTGCATCCGTCGATGTGCTTGACCGCGAGCTCGACCATGCGCTGCAGCGCCGCCGACCTTTCCACCTCATCCGATTGAGCATCGGAGGTACGGGCATCACCGCACAACTCGGCAGTAATCGCCGCGAATTCTTGCGACAGTTCCAGCATCTCGTCGGTGTTCATTGACCGGCGTACCTCCCACGCAGAGTTTTACATGACCGCGCAGCTCTGGAAAGGCACTGTGTACGGTGGGTGGTGAACGGCGTTCCAGCCGCTGCCGTGCTGGCAGTCCGGTCGACAGCAGACCGGCCCTTGGCTCGGGTGCCATGCCCAAGCTCGAGCCGTCCCTAAACCGCAGGGTCACCCGCAATTCTGATGACCGGAGGTACCGATATGCCCAGTGTTACCAAATCCATCGATGTATCCGTTCCACTGTCGACCGCTTACAACCAGTGGACGCAGTTCGAGACCTTCCCGCACTTCATGGGCGGCGTGGACAGCGTCACCCAAACCGACCCGACCCATTCGCACTGGGTCACCACCGTCGGTGGGGTGACCCGGGAATTCGATACCGAAATCACCGAACAGCACCCGGACGAGCGGGTTGCCTGGAAGAGCACCGACGGCACCACCCACGCCGGCGTGGTGACCTTCCACCGGCTGGCCGACACCGAGACGAAGGTCACCGTCCAACTGGACTGGACGGCCGAAGGAGTCGTGGAGAAGGCCGGCGCGATGGTCGGCATGGACGACCACCAGGTCGATGCCGATCTCAAGCGGTTCAAGGACTACATCGAAGGACAGGGCCGCGCGGACGGCGCCTGGCGAGGTGACGTGTCCAACCCGAGTCAGCGCTGATCCCGCATGCTGACGGCGCCGGCCCGGTCGGTTGTGACCGGGCCGGCGCCGGCTCACGTTGACTCGATCACCGACGGTGTGGTCAGATGACGCGGTTTGGTTGTCCAGCGTCAGGGGAAGCCGGTCGAAGTCCGGCACTGACCCGCAGCCGTAGGCCCATCTGATTGAGGGCAAGTCGGAACGCCTGCGCTGGGCATTGACATCACTAGTGCCGTCGAGGTCTGCGGCGCGGAGTGGACGCCGTCCGGCCGGTCCGGATCTCGCCTTGCTTCCGCCCACTGCCTTGCCAGCGGGTATCTGGAGGTCGGGCGAATGAAGTTCAACAAAGTCGCATTGCCGATGGTGGTCATCGGCTGTCTGGCGGTGGCATCGAGCGGTGTTTTCACCGCGGCTGCCGCACCTACAAGCAATACCGCAAGCGCCGCCGGCTATCTGACCCGGCAGCTGGTCGATGGTGATCATCTGGTCAACTCGTTCGGCCCGGATTACGGACTGACCGCCGATCTGGCGTTCGCGCTGGCAGCCGCCGGCGGCCAGGACGGCGCGCTGGCAAAGGTGGTCGGCTACTTGCGGGCACACGTTGCCGACTACGCCGATCCGGCCGGCACTTCGAGCTTTCCCGGCCCGTACAGCGGTGCGGTGGGCAAGCTGGCCCTGCTGGCCGAGGTCAGCGGGCAGGACCCGCACTCCTTCGGCGGCTTCGACCTGCTGGCCACCCTGACCTCTCATGTCTGCACCGCCGCCGACCAGGCCGGCTCGTGCACTGCGGCGGGCGACTTTTATCAATCATTTTCGACCGTTTCGCAATCGCTGGCGGTGCTCGCGCTGGCTCGGGCCGGGGTCACCCCGCCGGCTGCCGCGGTCACCCGGCTCGGCCAGTTGCAGTGCGCCAACGGCGGATTCTCCTCGACCTTGCTCGCCCCCGGCGACACGTGCAGCTCCGACCCGGACACCACCAGCTACGCGCTGCAAGCACTGGTGTTGGTGCCCGGCAACGGTGCGGCGGTGACGGCCGCCGTCAACTTCCTGGCCGGTGCGCAGCAGGCCGACGGCGGGTACTCCGGCGCGGCCGGTGAGAACACCAACTCGACCGGGCTGGCCGCCCAAGGCCTGCTTGCCTCGGGCGCCGCCGGCCAGGCCGGTGCGATCGCCGCGGCACAGGCCTTCCTGCTGCGGTTGCAGAATCCCGATGGCGGCTTCGGCATCCGGGCCAGCAGCCCGGCCTCCGACGTTCGCTCGACCACTCAGGCGGTGCCCGCGCTGGCCGGCACTACCCTGGCCACGCTGCTCGACCAGATCGTCCCGGTGACGCCGACCCCGCCCACCAGCAGTACTCCCAGCAAGACGCCGTCCCGGACGCCTTCGCACAGCCCGTCGCGCACCGCTACCAGCAGCGCGGCCAGTGGGGTGGATGCCGGTAGCACATCGCTGCCCGGTCCGGTGCTGGCTGCTACCGGACCGCGCACCGGCCGGCCGCTGGGACTGGCCGCCCTGCTGCTGCTGGCCGGGGCCGCGCTACTGGCGCTAACCCGGCTGCAGCACCGGCGACATTGATGACCGCACTGCGCAGATCGGCTGCCGCTGTTCTGTTCGCCAGCGCAACCTTGCTGGCCGCCGCGTCGTTCGGCGCCCAGCCGGCGGCGGCCACCGCGCTGCCGATCAGCCAGTGCACCACCAGCTCCGGTGTGGTGCTGGCCGTCGACTTCGGACACTGGGGCGGTCCGGTGCTGCGCGCCTGCGGCAGCACCCCGACCACCGGATACGACCTGCTCAACCAGGGTGGTTGGCGCAGCACCGGTGACCGAACCGACGGCCAGGGCTTCGTCTGCCGGATCAGCTTTACCGGCTACCAGGGCGGGGCGGGCTTTCCGTCCCCGGCCCAGGACGCCTGCCTTCGCACGCCGCCGTCCTCGGCCTGCTGGTCCTACTGGCACGCCGACCCCGGCCAGAGCAGCTGGACCTACAGCGAGGACGGCGCGGCGAACTACCACCCCAAGCCCGGCAGCGTCGACCTTTGGACGTTCGGCCGCTCGGGCAGCAGCCCGACCTTCTCACCTGATGCGGTGCGGGCACACAACAGCTCGGCGGGCAGCCCAAGCTCCGCGCCCACCCCGCACACCAGCGCTCCGCCAGCCGGCGGTTCGTCCGCTCCGATAAGCAGCCACCCGAGCACCGGGACGTCCGGTCCGGCCGGGACGTCCGGTCCGAAGGGGCCGGCTGACTCGACCGCCGCCGAGGCGACCCTCAACCATGGCGGTCATGGATCGTCCGGGTCAGGCATTCGTCCTTCAGTCGGCAGCCAAACCCCGGCCGCGACTGCGAGTTCGACCGTTCCGGCGATCGTGGACGCGGAGCCGGCGGCGGCCGTCCGGCACTCGTCCGGCTCGGCGGTGCCCGGCCTGGTCGCGGCTGCCCTGGTGCTGATGCTCGCCGCGATCGCGGTGGTGGTCGGCCGGCGTCGGCGGCAGGCACGCTGAGCCAGCCATGACGCTGACCGTCCCGCGAGTGGCGCCGGCCCAGGCTTGGGCCGGTCGCCGGCTGCCTCGGCAGCTGCACCCGATGGCCTGGTGGCTGTGGGCCGGCGGGTTGGCGGTGGCGGCGAGCCGCACCACGAATCCGCTGCTGTTACTGCTCTTGCTGGCGGTGCTCGGTGTGGTGGTGACGCTACGGCGCACCGACGCGCCCTGGGCTCGAGGCTTTCGCTACTACCTGTGGTTCGCGCTGACCGTGGTGCTGATCCGGGTGCTGTTCCGCTCGGTGTTCACCAGCGGCATCGCGGCCGGCGACCATGTGCTGTTCACGTTGCCCCAGGTGCAGGCGCCGCGCTGGTACGCCGGGGTCCGGTTCGGCGGCCCGGTCTCGCTGGAGGCCGGCCTGGCCGCGGCCCTGGACGGCCTGCGGCTGGCCTGCCTGCTGTGTTGCATCGGTGCGGCGAACACCCTGGCCAACCCGAAGCGCGCGCTGCGGGTGCTGCCCGGCGCGCTGTACGAGCTCGGGGTAGCGGTCACCGTGTCAATCAGCGTCGCTCCGCAGCTGGTGGAAAGCGTCCAGCGGGTGCGCCGGGCTCGGCGATTGCGGGCCGGGAGGACCAGCGGGCTGGGTGCGCTGCGCGGCATCGCCGTTCCGGTGCTGGAGGACGCCCTGGAACGCTCGATCCGGTTGGCGGCAGCGATGGATTCCCGCGGCTACGGCCGGCATGGCCGCACCAGCCCGGCGTCGCGTCGGCTGACCGGCGGCGTGCTGCTGCTCGGACTGCTCGGCTTGTGCGCCGGTGGGTACGGGCTGCTGGACGCCACCGCACCGCGAGCCCTCGGCGTCCCGGCATTGGTCGGTGGTTCGCTGCTGTGCTGCGGTGGCCTGGCGCTGGGCAGCCGCCGGACCCGCCGCACCAGCTACCGACCGGATCCGTGGCGGTTGCCGGAGTGGCTGGTGGCCGGCTGCGGCATCATCGCCGCCGGCCTGGTGCTGGTTGCCGGTCGGCTGGATCCGGCCGAACTGAACCCGGCGGTGAGTCCGCTGGGCTGGCCACCGTTGCCGGTGCTGCCGGCGCTGGCGCCGCTGCTGGCCGCGCTGGCCGGTCCGATCGCGCCACCGGTGGCGTCGGGGCGGCCGCAGGCGGTGAACCGATGATCCGGTTCGACCGGGTGAGCCTCAGCTACTCCGACGCTGCCGAGCCGGTGCTGCGCGAGGTGAACCTGCACATCGCCGAGGGTGAGCTGTGCCTGGTGGTGGGAGCCACCGGCACCGGCAAGTCGTCGCTGCTCGGGACGATCAACGGGTTGGTGCCGCACTTCACCGGCGGCACGCTGGCCGGCCGGGTCACCGTAGCCGGCCGAGACACCGCCGAGTACCCGCCGCGCGAGCTGGCCGACTTGGTCGGGGTGGTCGGACAGGATCCGCTGGCCGGCTTCGTCACCGACACCGTCGAGGAGGAATTGGCCTACGGCATGGAGCAATTGGCGGTGCCGCCGACGGTGATGCGCAAACGGGTTGAAGAAACCCTTGACCTGCTGGGACTGGCCGAGCTGCGGCACCGGGCGCTGCACGAGTTGTCCGGCGGCCAGCAGCAGCGAGTCGCGATCGGCTCAGTGCTTACCGCCCATCCCCGGGTGCTGGTGCTGGACGAGCCGACCTCAGCGCTGGATCCGACCGCCGCCGAGGAGGTGCTGGCCACCATCACCCGGCTGGTGCACGACCTGGGAATCACGGTCGTGCTAGCCGAGCACCGGCTAGAACGGGTGGTGCAGTACGCCGATCGGGTGTTGCACCTGGCCGGTGACGGTTCGGTCGACAGCGGTCCGGCCGCCGAGGTGCTGGCCGGCTCCGACGTCGCGCCGCCGGTGGTGGAACTCGGCCGGCTGGCCGGCTGGCAACCGTTGCCGCTGTCGGTCCGGGATGCGCGCCGGCTGGTCGGTCCGTTGCGGGACCGACTCGATCTGGCACTGCCTGGCGAATCCCCTTCTGTTGTCAAGGAAAACCCGATCGCCCTGACCGCGCGGGGGGTGACCGTTCGGCATGGCGCGGTGGTGGCCGTGCGAGCGCTGGACCTGGACCTCCGGGCCGGTGAGATCACCGCGCTGATGGGACGTAACGGCTCCGGCAAGTCCTCACTGCTCTGGGCGCTGCAGGGTTCCGGAGCACGGCAGGCGGGCAGCGTCCGGGTGGCTGGCTCATCTGGCTCGTCCGGCGAGGACGATCCGGCTCGGCTGTCGGCGGCTGCCGCCCGACGGCTGGTCGGCCTGGTTCCGCAGACGCCCACCGACCTGCTCTACCTCGACACAGTGGCCGGCGAACTGGCGCAGTCGGATCGGCAATCGGGCAGCGCCGGTGATACCCGTCGGATCCTGGATCGGTTGGCGCCAGGTATCGAGGATGGCAGCCATCCGCGTGACCTGTCCGAGGGCCAGAAGCTGGCGTTGGTGCTCGCGATCCAGCTGTCGGCGGCGCCCCGGATCGTGCTGCTGGACGAACCGACCCGCGGCCTGGACTACCGGGCCAAGCGTGGCCTGAGCCGGATCGTTCATGAGTTGGCCGCGCAGCGGCACAGCATCGTGATCGCCACCCACGATGTGGAGTTCGTCGCCGAGTGCGCCGACCGGGTGGTAGTGCTGGCCGAGGGTGAGATCGTCGCCGACGGGCCTACCGCCGAGGTGATCGTCGCCTCACCGGCCTTCGCGCCGCAGACCGCCAAGATCCTTTCGCCGCTGGCCTATCTGACGGTCGGGCAGGTCGCCCAGGCGTTGGCGGGACGGCCGTGACCGCCGGCCGGGTTGCCGTCCGGGTGCTGCTGCGGGCCCGGATCGCGCTGGTGCTGGCCGCGGCCATCGGACTGATCGCGTTTCTTTGGCCGTTCCTGGTGGCGCCGGGCAAGTTCGGCAGTTCCTACGCCCCGCCGCTGATCTTCGGGGTGCTGCTGATCTTGGTGCTGGCGGTGGTTTTCGCCGAGATCGCCGGTGGCGGCATTGATGCCAAGGCGCTGGCCATGCTCGGCGTGCTGTCGGCGGTCGCTGCCGCGCTGCGCCCGCTCGGCGCCGGTACCGCCGGTGTCGAGACGGTGTTCTTCGTGCTGGTGTTGGCCGGTCGGGTGTTCGGACCCGGCTTCGGGTTCACCCTCGGCTGCACGTCGCTGTTCGCATCGGCGCTGATCACCGGCGGAGTGGGGCCTTGGCTGCCGTATCAGATGTTCGGTTGCGCCTTCGTGGGTCTGCTGGCGGGAGTGCTACCGCCGTTGCGCGGACGGGCCGAGGTCCTGCTGCTGGCGGGGTACGGGGCGCTGTCCGGCTACCTGTTCGGCTTCCTGCTCAACCTGTCGTTCTGGCCGTTCTCGCTCGATCCGAACAGCTCGATCGCCTACCTGCCCGGCCTGCCGTTCAGCCAGCAATGGCATCGCTACCTGGTCTTCGACGCGGCCACCTCGCTGGGTTGGGATACCGGCCGGGCGGTGACCACGTTCATCTGCGTACTGCTGGCCGGACCGGCCACCCTGCTGACCTTCCGCCGGGCAGCCCGGCGCGCCAACTTCCAAGCCCCGGTCCGGTTCGTGCCGCCGGCTCAGAACGGGTCCCACCGTTGGGGTGGCCGGCCGGGGTAGTGGTGGCTGGTGGTGGTGGTCCAGGTGACGGAATCATCCTCGTTCAGCCGGTAGGACCAGCCGGTCCTGTTCTTGCTGTTGTTGTGTCGGCGGCAGGCCAACGCCCCATTACTGCGAGAAGTGCTCCCGCCATCGGCGAACGGGATGATGTGGTCGTATTCGCAGCGGTAGCCGGGTTGGTTGCAGGTCGGAAACGCGCAGGTGTCATCGCGGGCATGGACGTAGCCGCGGAGCCGCTGGGGTGGTCGGTAGCTTCGCTCGCCGATGTCGAGTAGCTGGCCGGTGTCGGGATCGGTGAGCAGCCGCCGCCAGGTGCCCGACTGATCGGCGGCCAGCCGCCGGGCAGCCTGGGCGGTGATCGGCCCGTACCCGGTCAGGTGTGCCGGTTGGTCGTTTAGGCCCAGTAGGGTGTCGGCGCTCACGGTGACCTGGATCGCCGGCCGGCGGCCCTGCATCCTCGGCAGGGAACCCTCGGGTAGCCCGGACAGCACCGCATCGACCAGCAGGTCGGCCCGTTTCTGATCCATCGTGCGTACATCGTCGGCGGGTAGCAGGGTGGCCGCGGCGGTGAGCCGGGTGTAAATCAACTGACCCTCGGCCGCACCGAGCAGCTCCACCATGCCATCCTCCACCGGATGCAGGCCGACCCGCCGGTCGGCCAACGCCCGCCGGTGCCGCACTTCGGCAGTGGCCGGGTCCAGCGCGATGACCGCCCGGCGCACCGACTGCGTGAGCTGGCTGAGGGTTTGCTGCCCGGCCCGCTCGGTCACCCGGGCCTCCAACCGAGCGACCGCCTCGAGCGGTAACTGCCAGGAGGCCTCGGTGATCACCCGGGCGTGCCGCTCGCTGATCCTGCCGGTGGTCAGCAAACCCAACGTGGCCGGTAGCTGCCGGACCAGGGTGTGCGCGGTCTTGAGCATGCTCTGCGCACTCCGCGGCGGCACCGTGAGGGCCAGCGACACCTCTTCCTGCGCCAACCCCAGCTCGCTGGTATCGGACTCCTCGATCGCGGCCAGCACCCGCGCCTGCGCCGCGGCCAACCAGTTACGCTGCTCGGCCAACAACCGCAACAGATCGACCCGCTCACCGGCCGACAGCCGCTCCGGCACCAACCCAGCCAGCGCAGCCGTCGGACGAGCCGCCGGCGGCAGTTCCAACAGCGAACTCAACCGATCAGCCGCCGCCTGCTCGGCATACACCGGATGCTCCAGCCAGTCCGGCTCGGGCACCTCATCGAGTAAATCGAGCATACTAGCGATAATAAAGCGAGCCACCGACAAAACAGATCGACGCAGGTTCCGGCAACACACCGAAGCGCCGACCCGCCTTAGGCGCTGGTCTGCGCCCGACCGACCCGGCCGGCGAAACCGGTCGGCAGCTCGGGCTCGGCATCGTCCGGATCCAGGGTCGCGGTGTGCCCGTCGACGGTCAGCGGATCGGCTACCGAAACGGTGCGTTTGACGATGGCCAGCGCGATCGGGCCCAGTTCGTAGTGCTGGACGGCGGTGCCGACGAAACCCACCGGACGTCCGTCCCGCTCGACCGGGCTGCCCGATGCCGGCAGTTGTTCGGAGTCGCCGGACAGCTGCAATAACACCAGTCGTCGCGGTGGTTTGCCGAGGTTCTGCACCCGGGCCACCGTTTCCTGCCCCCGGTAGCAACCCTTATCCAAATGCACCGCCGAGCCGATCCAGCCGGCCTCGTGGGCGAGCGTCCGGTGATCGGTATCCAGACCCAGCCGAGGTTGCCGTCGCTCCACCCGGATGGCGGCCGCTGCCCAACTGCCCATCGGCTGCGCACCGGCGGCGATCAACTGTTCGGCGAGCACCGCCAGGCCGTCCCGACGGGACACAATGTCGAACCGGTCATCGACCCGGCGAACGAACCCACCGTCCGGCAAGCCGAGCGCCCGGTCGACCGGCACCGGCAGGCCCGCTGCGGCCAACACAAAGGCGGCAGCCGGCCCCAACAAAGCAAAAACGCCGTATTCCGCGCTGACGATCGCCGGTTCCACCCGCTTGAGGAACCGCATCTTCAACAGGTAGGCCAGCACCGTCTCGGCGGCGCCCGGCTCGGTGTCCAGCCACACCTGGCCGTCCAGTTCGGTCAGCTGCCAGTGCTGCTCGACATGCCCGTTCGGCGACAGCACCAGCGCCTGGCTGGACTCGCCGTCAGCCAGCCCGGCCACGTGCTGTGAGCAGATGGCGTGCAGCCATTCCAGCCGATCCGGCCCGGGCACCACCAGCACGTCCCGGTTGCTCAGGTCCAGCAGGCCGGCAGTAGCCAGCCCGCGGCGCTGCTCGCCGAGCGGATCGCCGTAATGCCAGGCGATCGCCTGGTCCGGTGCCGGAGCGGCCACCGCGCCCGGCAAATCCAGCAGCGGCGAGCGGTAATCAGCCATCGCGGGGCGCCGCCTGGCAGTCGGCGCAGGTGCCGAAGATCGTCAGGTGAGAACGGTCGAGCAGAAAGCCCCGGTCGGACCGCAGCCGCTGGGCCAGCTCGTCGACCAGGCCAGCCGGGGCATCGGCCACCGCGTTGCAGTGATGGCAGATCACATGGATGTGATCGTCATCGGCCAGTCGGTAGGACGGTGCGCCGTGGCCGAGATGGGTATGCGCGAGCAGGCCGATCTGCTCCAGGGTTTCCAACGTTCGATACACCGTGGTCAAGTCCACCTCGGGCACCGCTTCGGACACCTGATCAGGGGTGGCGTGCTCCAGCCGGCTGACCGCATCCAGCACCAGCTGGCGCTGCGGGGTCATCCGCATGCCGCGGGCGCGCAATTGCTCGGCCAGCGATGCGGTCGGTTGGGTGTGGGAGTGGGCCATGACGCATACCATCCTAGGTCGCCGCACTAGGCTCTGCGGGCGTGATGTACGCAGGCCCCACCGAGCCCAAAGCCGAGCCCGAAGCCGAGTCCACGACCGCCGGCCAGACCGAACCTATGGCCACCACCCACTCCGAGCCGAAGGCCCGGGCGGTCGGGCTGTTGGGAACCGGACTGATCGATCCGAGCATCCCGGCGCTGCATCCGGACGATCTCGGCCTGACCCGGGGCGACGGGTGCTTCGAGGCCACCAGGGTACGCACGGATCCGGCCGGCGTTCATCGGGTGGACCACCTGCCCGAACACCTGGACCGCTTCGACGTCTCGTGCGCCGGCCTGGACCTGCCGCCGATCGACCGGGTGGCCTGGTGCGACCTGATCGACGAGGTGCTGGCCTCCTGGCGGTACCAGGGCGAGGCCATCCTGAAGCTGATGCTCAGTCGAGGTCGGGAATCCCGGCCGGGCGGCCCGATCACCGGCCTGGTCACGCTCACCTCGATGTCGCCGGAAACCCTGCGCCAGCGCCGGGACGGCGTCGACGCGATCACGCTGTGCCGTGGATACAGCTCACAGTCCTTCGCCGATGCCCGGTGGCTGCTGGGCGGCATCAAAACCCTGTCCTACGCCGTCAATGTCGCCGCCACTCGGGAGGCGCTGCGCCGGGGCGCGCAGGACGTGGTGTTCACCAGCACCGACGGCTACCTGCTCGAGGCGCCGACCGCCACCCTGGTCTGGCTGACCGGCCGGTTGCTGCACACCACCAGCTGGGACGGGACCGGCGTGCTCGCCTCGATCACTCAGCAGGCGTTGTTCCGAGCGGCAGAGCACGACGGCTTTCACACCGAGCACTGCCTGGGCACCCTCGCTGACCTGCAATCCGCCGACGGGGCCTGGCTGGTATCCAGCGGCCGCGGTATCGCACAGCTCCGCAGCCTGGACGGACAACCGCTGCCCGTCGATCCGGCGGCCACTGCCCGGCTGAGCGCGTTGGCCGGCTTCTGAGCCGCGTTGTTGTAAGAAGCCGCTATCCCTTCCGCCGTAAGGGAAGCCTCCCACAGATCGGACGAACGTTACATATGGGTGGTCGGCAGGGCCATCGTATGCGCTCTGCCGACCATCCCCGAAAAGTGGAGCTCGTCGGATGACAATGTGCAGTTGGTTATGTACTGTCTGTATCTCATCAACGCATCACTGGGTCAGTTCCACTGGTAGTTGCGCATTGGAAACCTCACCTCCTGTTCCTGGACCGCATCGGGACTTTCACGGAGAGGATCCGGGTTTGGGGATTAGAGCGGTGAAGGTCTGGCCTGCGTGGCGCGAGCCCTACCGAGTACTGGCAGCACTTGCCCTGGTTGAGGCGGTCGCGATCGCAGCGCCGGTCGTCACCTGGTCACCGGTCTCCAAGGGGGACCTCGATCTGGCCTTGCTGTTGGCATCCTTGAGCGTCACCTACTGTCTGTTCGTCATCGGCTGGGAGAAGGCTCGACGCCTTCTGTTGTTCGAGCGTGCACCGGCGATGACGCCGGACGTCCTCGCCACCTGGTGTTTCGCGGCGGCGCTCCTGCTACCTCCGACGCTCGCCGCCGCGGTGACCGCGATATCGGCGATCGCTGACTGGCCGTCCCATCCACCGGGCACCAGACGACTGCATCGCTACGTCTACAGCGCGCTGGCGTCGGTGCTCGCGGCGACCATAGCAAGCTGGATCTGTCGGCACTCCTCGTCGCCGTTGGAAGGCGTGTCGGCTGCGGCGGCAGCCTGGTTTGCGGTCGGCGCGGGCGCGACGACGCTTGCGATGTGCGTATCCGGTCAGTTTGGCGCAGCCAAAACGATGCTGCATGCCAGCACGCACCGACTGGAATTGGTCACCATGGGCGTCGCGGTCGGCGAATACGCTATATACCGGGCCGGTTTTCCCCTCCTTCTCTGGCTGTCATTACCGGTAGCTGTCGGGATTCAGCGGTGTTTCACTCGAGCCGAATTGCACAGCCGCGAGGTCGATGCGCGACCGATCGACGGCTATGCCTGGCAGCATATTGCTAACGTCGTGGTCGATGCGGCGGAAACGGTAAGCATTTTGCGCCTAGACGCCGCAGACGAGCAAACCGCACGCACCGTGGCCATGATGCAGGGCGGCTGCGATGCCATCGGCAGTTACCCGGACGGTGGCCTGGTGATCCTGCTGCTGGATTGCCCACCGGCGCAGGGCGATGCGCTGGCTCGCCGGCTTCGGATCGCCATGAGGCTGCATAAGGTGGAGTGCAATATTGCCTCCGCGTCGAAGCCACGGGATGGTCAGACATCCGACGACCTGCTCGCGGTCTGTGAGGCCGAGCTGGTGGTTTCCCGTGAGTCAGCAAGGCGACCTGCCGAATCAGCGTGACCAACCCGGGTATCGCCGACAGCTAAATGGGCTGGCCGCAACCCTGCCTGGCGTCGTAACGTTGGTGCGGTAAGAGAAGGGAGGTGGTCCAGAACTTGACAAGCACTCGGACTCCGCAGGAGGTTGCCGGCTAGCCGGTAACCATCCAAGACCCCCGAGCCGCCGCGCTGGTCCGACCGGCACCAGGTTCACCGTGAACCGGCTCGGGGGTTCTTACTGTCTCAGCAAGGTCGTTCCGGCTCAGCAGGACGCGTTGGCCAATACGCCGTCTTGAGCAACTGCTTCCGGCTCGGCCGCTGCCGCCTCAGTGCGAACCGTGGCCGGACTGCGCAGCGCAACCAGGGCAACACCCGCGCCACAAAGCACCAGCGCCGCGGCGATCCAGAACCCGAGGTGGTAGCCGCCGGCGAGCGCGGCCGGCATCGAATGGCCATCGGCCAGCAACCGACTGGTGCGTCCGGACGTCACGGTGGCGAATACCGCCAGGCCGATCGCGCCGCCGGCCTGACCGGTGGTGTTCACCAGGCCGGAGGCCAGGCCGGCGTCCTGTGGGGCCACCCCGGACATGGCAAGTCCCATCAATGGTGGGAAGGCCAAGCCCGCGCCGATCCCGAGCGCCACCAGCGACGGGAACAGGTGCAGCCAGTAGTCGCCGGCGACCGGTGCAAAGGCGAACAGGGCCAGGCCGACGCTGATCAGGCTCAGGCCGGCGATGCACAGCGCGCGGCCACCGAATCTGGTGATCAGCCGATCGGCATAGCGCACCGAGATCAAACCCATCAGCACGGATACCGGCAAGAAAGCGAATCCGATGCGCAGTGGGCCATAGTGCAAAACCCGCTGGACGTACAGCGCACCCAGGAAGAACGTGCCGAACATGCCGGCGGCACCGAGCACTTGGATGACGTTTGCGGCGCTGAGGTTACCAGAACGGAAGATCCCCAGCGGTACCAAGGGATTGGCGATGGTGGCCTCGCGTGCCAGGAAGCCGGCCAGCAATGCCAGGCTGATCGCGGCGAAGCCGAGCGTTTGCCCCGACGTCCAACCGTGTTCGGCGGCCGGCTTGACGATGGTGTAGACGCTCAGCATCAGCGCCGTGGTCACCAAGGCCGCACCGGCCAAGTCGACGCCACCGTGCAGGCCGGTTCCCCGGTCGGCCGGCACCCAACGCCGGGCACCGGCCATGGTGGCGATGCCGATCGGCAGGTTGATAAAGAAGATCCAGTGCCAGTTGATGGCCTGGGTCAGCACGCCACCGGCGAGCAGTCCGACCGCGCCGCCGGCCGAGGCCACGAACGCGAATACCCCGATAGCCTTTGCCTGTTCTCGGGGTTGTTCGAACATGGTCACGATCATGCCGAGGATCACCGACGAGGTCAGCGCACCGCCGGCACCCTGGACGAACCGGGCTACCACCAGCGTGAGCCCGTCCTGACTCAGCCCGCAGGCAGCCGAGGCGACGGTGAAAAGGACCAGCCCGGCTTGGAAGATCCGTAACCGGCCGAGCAGGTCACCGAACCGGCCGGCGAGCAACAACAGGCCGCCGAACGCGATGAGGTAGGCGTTGATGACCCAGGCCACGCCGGCATTGGAGAAGCCGAGATCGGCCTGGATGTAAGGCAGTGCCACGTTCACCACCGTCACGTCCAGCACGATCATCAGCATGCCGGTGCACAGCACGTACAGCGCGATCCAGCGCGATCGTTCGGTGGTCATGAGCTTTCCTTCTCCAGGTAGCTGGCGAGTGCTTCGAGCAGCCCGCGGGTGCCTTCCTCGCGCTGGGCAGCGGTGTCCAGGCCATCGAGGTAGGCGCCCTGTTCGGTCAGGATGAGCCGGGTCTTGTCGCCATCAGCGAGGAATTCCAGCGTCGCGACGGACACCGAAATGCGTCGGCCGTCCATGGTCATCTCGTAGGAGTAGACGATTCGCGAATCCTCGACGATGTCCTGGTAAAGCACTTCGTAGCTGAAGGACGCGCCCCCGGCGGCACCGGCCAGCGTCTCGCGGCCACCGACCCGGAAATCGATCACATGCGGAGCATTCTGCTCGATGTCCGGGTCGCCGAACCACTGCTTTTTCTTGGCCGGGTCAGCGAATGCGGCGAACACTCGCGCCGGCGATGCCGAGTAGTTGCGGTCGATGACAAAGGTGTCGTGCACGACGGTGCGGTTCATCGCTGATCTCCTCGTGGTTCGGTCGGCTGGGGCGGGTCGGCCGGTGATTCCGGCGGCAGGGTGGCCAGGAAGGCGTCCAACCGGTCGAGCCGGCGTTCCCACATCGCCTTGCGCGCCTGGATCCAGGTCTGAGCGGTATTGAGCATCTTCGGCTCCAGGTGGCAGGTGCGGACCCGGCCGACCTTCTCGGAGCGAACCAACCCGCAACCCTCCAGCACCCGCAGATGCTGATGGACGGCAGGCAGCGAAATCGACAGCGGAGCGGCCAGTTCGCTGACCGATGCCGGGCCGTGCGTCAGCCGATCGACCAGCTCCCGCCGAGTGGGGTCGCCCAATGCCTGGAATACCAGGTCGAGCTCGCCTGAATACTTAAGCATGTACTTAAGTATTGCAGCAGCCTCCGCTACTGTCAACCTGGCGGTAGGCCTTGTGCCGGCAACCCAGCAGGGGCACTCTGCTGGCAGCGCACAGCTGATCGGGGGTAGCTATGTTGTCCGGTTCGGCAATCACGACGATCCTGCAGGTACGAGACGGACCGGCCGCGGTGGAGTTCTATCGCGACCAGCTCGGCCTGCACTATCTGGGGACCAACACCGAGGGGCAGGAGCTGTTCTCGGCCAGTAACGGTTCGATGCTGGCGCTGATGCCTGCCGCGGAGGCAAAGCCGACCGGCAAAACCGAGCTCTCCTTCGAGGTCGGGGACGTCGTCGCGGAGGTCGAGGAGCTGAGCCGGCGCGGGGTCCGGTTCGCCGACTACGACCTGCCGGGTCTGAAGACGGTAGAGCACGTCTGCGTGCTGGGCTCGCAGAAGGCGGCATGGTTCGAGGATCCGACCGGCAACGTGCTGTGCCTGCACGAGGTCGTCAGCCGGGACTAGCGACAGCCAGCTCGCACGGCAGAATCGAGCGAGTGGACGACGAACTGCTGGCTCGGCGAGCCGCTGCCACCACCTTCCTGGGCGGGGACGGCCTGGTGCCGCCGGCCGCTCAGCTGGCTTCGATACCGCCGGACGTGTTGCCGGACAGCTACGGCGACGGTGGGGTGGTCGCCGCGCTGGAGGGTTACGTCGCCGATCTGCTCGGCAAGCCGGCGGCGGTGTTCCTGCCGAGCGGCACCATGGCGCAGGGCGCGACGCTGCGGGTGCATGCCGACCGTCGGCCCAGCCGCACGGTGCTGTGGCATTCCTACTGTCACCTCGATCAACACGAAGGCCAGGCGCACGCCCGGCTGCACGGCCTGCTCGGCCGACCCGTCGGCGCACGGCATCGGCTGATCGAACTCGCCGATCTGGCGGAGGTGGCCGAGCCGGTAGCGGCACTGCTGCTGGAGCTGCCGCAGCGCGACCTCGGCGGCCAGCTACCCGGCTGGGACGAGCTCACCGCGCAGCTGGCCTGGGCTCGCGACCGGGGCGCCGCCGTCCATCTGGACGGCGCCCGGCTGTGGGAGGCGGCGGCCGGCTACCAACGGCCGCCGGCTGAGATCGCCGGGCTGTTCGACACCGTGTACGTCTCGTTCTACAAGGGCATCGGCGCGCTGCCCGGCTGCTGCGTCGCCGGACCGGCCGAGGACGTGGCCGAGGTGCGGGAATGGCGCCGCCGGCTCGGCGGAACCCTGCACGGGCTGTGGCCCGCGGCGGCCTCCGCGCTCAGCCTGCTGCCGGAACGGCTTGCCGAGCTACCTGACCGGTTCGCGCACGCCCGAGCCATTGCAACCACGCTGGCCGATGTCGCCGAGATCAGCGTGCTGCCGAATCCACCGCAGACTCCGATGATGCACCTGCTGTTCCGGATTCCCGCCGAGCGGTTCGCGGCCAACAGTCGCCGGCTGGCCGAGCAGGACGGCATCTGGACCTGGCCGAAGGCAAACCCGACCGGTGACCCAGCGGTGGTTCGCTGCGAGCTGAGCGTCGGCCGGGCGACCTGCCAGCTGACGCCGTCTCGGGTCGTCGAGATCCTGAGCGCCCTGGTCGAATAACGCCTCCGCCATAATGACGCGCATGCGTCCCTTTCATTTCCTGGCTGAAGTCTCCGAGCCCATCACCGATCCGGAGTTGGCTGCCCAGGCCCGCCGGGCGGAGCAGCTGGGTTACCACGGCCTGGTGACTTCGGATCACCTGCTCGGGCGGTTGTCTCCGATAATCGCCATGGCAACGGTCGCGGCGGCAACGTCGACCTTGCGGGTGGGGGCGTTCGTGCTGAACAACGACCTGCGCCATCCGGCCGTGCTGGCCCAAGACCTGGCCAGCATCGATGTGTTGTCCGGCGGCCGGTTGGATGTCGCGATCGGCGCGGGCTGGAACAAGCCTGAATACGATGCGATCGGGCTCGACTTCGACCCGGTTCCGGTCCGGCAGGCGCGACTGGCCGAATCCGTCACCGTGCTGAAGGGGCTGTTCACCGGAACGCCGTTCAGCTTCGCCGGTGAGCACTACACGATCACCGACTACACCGCCGGACCGGTCCCGATCCAGCGGCCGCATCCGCCGTTCTTCATCGGCGGTGGCGGGCGGCGGACGCTGACCTTGGCCGGGCGAGAGGCCGACATCGTCGGGTTGGCGCCTCGTGTCCGGACGAACGGCACGGTCGATGCCACATCGCTGACGCTGGCCGGCGCCCGGGAGAAGATTGGCTGGGTGCGGGAGGCAGCCGGCGACCGCTTCGAAGCGTTGGAGCTCAACAGCTACCCGGCGGGGCCAGTAGTGGTCACCGACAATATTCGGGGCGAGGTGCGCGAGGCCATCGGCAGGTTGCGGTCGCGCAGTGGCGTTGAACTTAGCGAGCAGGAGGTGCTCGACTCGCCGCACATCTTCATCGGATCGGTAGACCGGCTCGTGGAGAAGTTCCTGCAACTGCGCGAGGAACTCGGCATCTCGTCCATCCTGCTCGGCGATATCGGCGAACTGGAACCGGTACTGGAGCGACTGGTCGGCAGTTGAGCGGGGCGGCCGGCTATCCGACCGCCCCGCCGTAACCTCAGGCCTGAACCGTCACCGTGTGGTGTCCGGCGCCGGTGGCCACCGTCACCTCAAGGCCTCGGTTGGTGAGCACGGCCCGGTAGTTGTGCACCTGGTGGCCGTCCAGCCAGACCGCGGTCGGATGCGAACCGCGTGGCAGGGTGGCACCGATCGTCACGACCTTGGCACCGACCGCACCGTGCGTGCTCACCGTGGTGACATACCGATCGCCGGTGTGGTTGGCCGATACGTCCACCGAGCCCTTGCCGAGTTGGACGTTCCGGCCGGAGATAGTGGTTTGCCCTTGCGGTACCTGGGGAACGAAGCGCGCCTCGGCCATGCCCAGGTTCGGCTGGATGCCGAGCCACTGGTGTACCACCGGCCACGCGGTGCCGTAGTTGCCCCAGGCCTGCATGAACATCGAGCGGCAGGTCCAGCACCGGTCGATGTTGGCGCCCTGGTCCGGCGACGGGAAGATCTCCGGCATCGCACCAGGCTGTTCGTCCGGGGTGCCACCGGTGGCCGGTTCGCCGAACATGGTCTGGGTCAGCGCGTCCAGGTACCGGCCCTGCTGATCCGCCCCGAGCCGACCGTAGTTGCCTTCACCGACCGACTGAATCGAGGTGGTCAGGCCGTAGATGACCTTCTCTCCCTGGCCGCTCGGCGGGCCGCTGCAACCGGTGTGGAACAGGCCGGTGTTGTACGGCGGAGTGCCGCTGTAGCAGTCATTCTCCCGGCCGGCCACCGCCGCGTTGCCGTGGCTGTACGGCGCGATACCCGGCACCGTGACGCCGTTGATGTCGAGCTCGGCCTCCATCGGCGTCTGGCCGATCCAGTACTGCTGGAACGATTGCACATTGCCCGGATCGATCAACGAATCGGCGTACTGGGATGCGGCCTGGTACCACCAGGTCTTGTCGAACTTGGCCAGCAACTTGTCGGCCAGATCCTCCGCCCAGTCGTAGGTCTTGAGGTCGTGCTTGGACTTTGCCATATCGGAGAGGTCGTACAGTCCGCGGATCAGGTACACCGCGTTGTCTACCTTCTCCGGGCCCATCCCGGTGCGTTCGACATTGCCCGAGCCCTCTGGCCAGCCGTCATGGTCGACGTCAAGCTTCTTCACCACGTACTTCAGGTTGCGAATGGTGAAGTTATACATCTCGTCGCGGAACTTGTTGTCTCCGGTCCACCGCCAGATCAGCGCCACCGTGCTGGGGAACTTCACCGTCTCGTCGGTGTTGAAGTCGTTGGTCTTCGTCCCGTCCGGATTGGTGGTCTGCGAATCGTGACCGAACCAGATCGAGCCGTCGGAGACGGTCTCGTGCGCCACCACGCCGGATCGGTTGTTCAGGATATCGGAGACATCACGCAGCGCACGAAGGTGATTCTCGATCGCCGAGAACTGCCCGACCGCTACCGCGGCGAACGCGGTGTACTCGGCATCGGTAGCGAATATCCAGGGATAGTCGGGGAAACCGGCACCGATCCAGGTCGCCGACGGTATCGTGCCGAGCGGCGGCGGGAACTGCTTGCCCTGATTGGTCCAGCGGATCTGCAGGTTGCGCGCGCTCAGCGTGAGGTCGGCCAGGTTCTGCTTGCCCCAGTCCACGGCGGCGGCCAGCGTCGGGTCGCCGGGCAGCGCCAGCTGGCTCTGGCTGGCCAACCGCTGCCGGCTGTCGATCTTCTTCGCCAGCGCTTCGGCCGGCTCGTTCAGCGTCTGGCGCAGCTGCTGACGGGCGTCGGACAGACCGTTGTCGGAGCCGGCCACCGCCAACCAGATGGTGCGGGAGCCGTGCGCCGGCAGCTTCACGGTGTAGGTCAGCTCGCCACCGGTGCCGTTGCCGAACGGTCCGTCGTCACAGGCCGACGGCTTGGGATCGGCCGGTGCGCCCGGCTCGGTGCCGGTGCACCGATGCCCCGGCTGCGGGCCCCAGAACTGATGGCCGATGGCGCCCGAGTCGGGCTTGAGCGAGGTGCCTACCAGCGCGGCGTAGTGGTGGACCGGGGCGCCGGGCAGCGCACCGTTGTCGGTAAAGATCAAATCCCGCCCGTCGTAGCTGCCGGCGTCGGGCAGGTTGTCGCTGGCGTTCGGGGTTACCCCGCTGAAGCCCCACGGGTACTGGCCCATCAGCTCCGAGTGGGCGTCCACGGACAGCTTGGTGGTCCGGGCCGCGCCGGTGTTGCTGATCTTCAGCCCGTACAGCACGCCGCGCGGGCCGTCCGGCACGAAGTCGGTGCGTTGTACGCCCAGCCCGGCGGTGGTCGGCAGGTCGTACTTGGTGTAACCCCAGCCGCTGGTGAACCTGGTGGCCGGGCCGATCCACTGGCCGTCCAGGCCGAACCAGACACCGTCAGCCAGCTTCAGCGGCGGCGTCCAGATACCGCCCATCTCGCCGGTGATGTGCCAGCCGTTGGCGTAGAACCGGCCGTCCTCGAAGCCGATCGAGTAGGCCCGGGTGCCTGCGGAGACCTCGCGGCGATCGGCCAGCCTAGTGCTGACCGACAGCTGGCTGGATCCGGCGGCCGGGTTCGATTTCGAGCCGATTGGGGTAGCCAATCCGGCAACCGGCTGGCCCAACACGAGCATGGCCAGACCGAGGACCGCGGCGGACAGGACGGGCAGAAGTTTGCGGGACATCGACGCACC